>NZ_JBQEOR010000012.1:0-107295 GCF_052045285.1 Acinetobacter sp. 22301
ATTATTATAATCATGAGAGAATCAAGGTGAAGCTACAAGGTTTATCCCCTGTACAATATAGAAACCAGTTTTTAAAAACTGCTTAACTAACTGTCCAACTTTATGGGGTCAGATCATCCCACCGTAGAGGGGGCACGAGGGGCTAGACACTAAAGATATAAAACCTTTAATGCTTCTATGATACGGTCCGTCAAAACCGACTGGCGATGTAGGCCAGCAGGCAAAGGATAGTGTCCAACCCTTTTGCAGTCAAGCACACAAAATGCCATTTGTTTTAAAATAGATCACTGAAAAAGTAAGGCTAAATAATGAATAAGTTATTGTTAAATTGGGGTTTATAAACAGGCCTTTCCCTGCTTAAAATAGGAGGCAAAATTCACTAACGACTATATAGCGGATCTTCCTCAACAAAAAACACCTCACCCGATGAGGGTAAAACCCATTGATAAGTTCCTTCTATTTTCTGCATCTTTTCTTTAAAAATATCATATATCGCTATAAGGTTATGTTTTTCATCATATTCCCCTACATAGCCAAGTTCCTTTTCTTCATGAAAATCTCTAAACATTTTATGCATTTTTACAGCTCTAAGTTCCATATCTTTTCTCCTTTTTATTATCAATATAATTATTATGATCTCTTTTTATTTTCAATACTAAAAAAAATGTACCAAAATATATCTTATAGAAATATCAATTAAATAGTTATCGTAAATTTAATATTTATCAAACCTAAACTTTTCCATATCGTATGGTATGTCTAATTTCACACTCCATTGGTTTATTTTTTCACTCATTATAACGGCATCAACTTCAAAAGCATCTCGCTCACTAAAACCTTTTGTTTTTAAAAAATTAACAAAACTGGAAGAATTTATTTTATTAAGATATCCAACTCTTAAAGTATCTATATACACTGCAATTTTATTTGTTTCTTTTTCAAGGCATATTACAGCATTTTTAAAAACCTTAGTTCTATCACTATTTTGATTGCCGACTAAAGTTATCAATTCTTCTTGGTATAAAGTTACAATTATTTCATGTTCGAAAAAGTTCTTATTCTCTGTAAATATTTTTCCAGCTATTTTTAGAGTACTTTCGGGGAGCTCCAGTTTAACTGTAGAAAAAACCTTAAATAAAATATAAGCAAAAACAAACAAAATTAAAGTTATTATAATAAAAGACATATTAAAAACATTCCTCTTAATTTTATAAATTGGCAAAAAGAATCATTATTCTTTCTACCAACCCATCATTTAAGAAAAAACAAATTTATTATATTATTATTTTTTCTCAATTTTATCATTTTGATCAACTTTTTCTACAGCATTCTGATCAGGACTTTTAGGCTCAAACTCTTTACCGTCTTGCTGTTGCTGTTGTTGCTCTTTTGATTTGTCTTGATCGTTTTTAACTTGGTTTTGTTGAGACATTAGAGTCTCTCCTATTTAATGTTGTGTAGATGATTATCTAGCACTTAGTTAACATAGTCCTTTTACCTTTATATAGATACAATGCAAGTGTATCTGAATGTGATACCCTTGTTTAACATCATAATTATTAACACTTTAATTAATTTATAAATTATCTAGAAATTAATATACTTAAAAAACAAAAAAAAGCACCTGAGGTGCTTTTTTTCTAATTATATTATTGAACAACAATATTAATAGCAGAAGGACCTTTTTGTCCTTGAGCTATATTAAAACTAACACGTTGACCTTCATATAAGGTTTTAAAACCTGAACTACTAATTTCTTTAAAATGTGCAAAAACATCTGGACCTGCATCTTGTTGAATAAAACCAAAACCTTTAGTTTCATTAAACCATTTCACTGTACCGATTGCTGTATTAGACATAATATATCCTTTGATTTTTAATAATATAAAGCCATATTTTATGACTCATTGAACTTTGAAAATAATAACAAATTGAGTTTAAGATCTTAAAAAACGAAGGATTATGAATAAAACTACGATACTAAAAGAGGATTTACTAATAAGTCTATTTTTCTAGTTAAATTGAGTATACGCCAAATAAATATTTATACAACACATTTAAAAAATATTTATTTTCGACCGTTATTTAAAAACAATAACTCCTAGATACAGAAATACTTTTTACAAAACCCGCCAACCAAAGAATAAATTCATGTTCATTATCAAAATTAGGGAGAAGGCTTAAATCAATTTTAACAATACGCTCTTTCATTGGCCTATTTAAACAACTTTCAAAATCAATAACAGGATATTTTAATTGTAAATTGTTTATAGCTGCTTCTTTTTTAATTTCAATTAACAGTCTATTCAGGCAGTCAATTAAATCCTTAGAGGACTGATTTTTAAAGTGAATATTATTGTAAACACTTTCAGCCACATCAAAATATTTTTTCATTTCATCATCCATATTTCCCTCATTTTTTAATTAATTTGATTGAGTATGCATGTAAAACTGTATCTTTATGTTGTATAAATATATTTACAGATCGAATCCCCCACTTTAATTAAAAATATTTCCTCCAATTAAGAAATTAAAATAATATATTTAAATAAATTATAATTATCAAAAAACCATTGAAAACAATAGCTCTCTAGCTATATGTTAACTCTTGTATTTGATTAAAATTTTCTTCCACTTATATATCAACAGTCTATTTGATTCAAAGAAACATTATGTCGAGAATTAAGCACTTTCAGGCACATATCTCTACATAGAGTTCTCATAATCACCGCAATGTAAGCGAATTAAAGGCCTACCATAAAGCTTCCTTACTATTATTAAGAAGTTTAAAATGTCTGATTTCAAAGAATTTTCAAAAAAAACCACACAAAACCAAAATGATTCCAATGTGCAACCTAATGAGGATAAAACTGAAAAACCTGTACAATCGCCTGAAGAAGAAAATAATCCTAAAGAAAATAATAATGAAGAAAAAAAGGAATAAAATAATTGATAGCTCAAAAGCTCTATATTAAATAGAGCTTTTGTTTAACATCATATTAATTAAAACGTTTTATTCATTTCCCACAGTGAACCTAAAAAACGCTAATACATATATTTATTTTTAATTTAAACAAGTTCTAATCTTTTATTTAATATTAATTCAACTCTTCTTTGTGCATCACAAAAATCAATCTCTTCACTTATCCAAAATGTATGAAGCTGCCCATGTAGATGAAAATGCTCTTTATTATATTCGGAGCCATGATCAGAATAATGACTATCTACTCTGAAATGATTTTGATCGTCTTTTCTTTTTTTCCCATCAAGTATACCGCCAATACAGATATCCATTTTAATGCCAATAATTAATCGAAATTGACTATAACACATAGTGCACTGTGGCTTTAAAAAGAGTTGTTACTATTATCTTTACAGCATCATCAAAAATTTATGTTTGCAGCATATCTCCTTAAATTTAAAGAGAATAAATATATATTTTGCATATCTAAAATGCTTTGATATGTAATATGAATATTGATTTATCTAAAATTTATAACATTTTCAAAATAATTCTTCTTACAGTAGATAAATCACTATATGCTGCATACACCTCTTACAGAAATTATTCCAATGTCACAGCAGACTCTGCTACAAGAATTGAACTCCAGAATCGACTATTACTCTACAAGAACAGACTATCCACTACGAAGAATTTTGATAGGTTACCGAGCATATGCAAAATTGATGTTATGTTCAGCTTTTTCAGATGAAGTTATAAATTCTGCAATTGACCCCAACAAACGGAAATATAAGAAGTTAAAAATTAAAGTCACCAAAGATGACGACCAACTCGACCTTGAATGAATCAATCTAAGTAACAAATGAATATTTCCTTGTGCTTATTTAGCGCTTGAATGACCGCAAAATGACAATGACTAATGCCAGCAATATTGTTGTGAACATCTAGATAATGATGCCCTACTGCTGACGCTTTGAACCAAGAAAATAATTTGCTCTTAAACTTATTTTTTCACAGGAAGTAGTAAAACAGGGTCTTCAATATCGTAACCAGTTTCTTCTGGAACCCCCAGATATTTAATGACAACCAACCTCTTATTGTGTTTAGGCACGCTATAATTTTGGGAAATTTTTATTGCTTTGGTGTAATGAACCGCAACATGGTTCTTACTTTGTAAGGACGGCGATTTTACAACATATTCTGTTTTATATTGCGTGATCTTTCCTGAAGGATCAAACCAAGACGATACTTGATTCTGATGAGTTTTTAATGTTTGAATTTTTACGGTCTTACTATTACTTACGGCTAATGGGGTTAAATTCTTTTTAATTTTATTTAGAGCTTTATCAAATGCTCTACTATCTTGGTCATAATCAATCTTATGTGTTTTTGGATTGATATAGAGAGATTTAACTTCAATCAGTTTATCAGGCGATTTACTATTTAATAGATAATAATAGAGTTGTGGTAGACGCCCTCGACCATCTTCGTAATGTCGTAATACATAAAGTTTCTTCTCTTTTTGCTGATAGCCCAATACTTCAATTTTTTGTCCACCGCCCACTGTCGCATAACTATGTGCGGATAAAGTAAGAATGGTGCTAAAAGTTAGAAATTTTAGAAATTTCATGAGTTCATATCCTTGTGATCTGGTAACTATATTGTATAAATATCAATCAGATTAAAATGATACTTGAGTAAGTGTTACTTACTGTTTTATATTATTTTTGTACAGAGGCGGCCTTTTTAAGGGGGCTCTATTTATTATTTCTCTCCCCCTTAAATGACTCATCCAGCTTTAGATATAAGCCATCATAGAAGAACAGGTTTATGCAGCATTACGTTTATAAGAAAAATAAGAACAACCCGCACACGATGCCATAATAATTGTTATTCCAATGATCTGAAAACTGTTTAATCGTTCATCTAAAATCAGCCATCCAGCCAAAGCACTCACCGCAGGTGATGCACTCAATAAAATTCCAAAAACACGTGGATGCAGTTTTTTCATCGCAATCATATCTAATATGAAGGGAATCGCACTTGCTAGCATCGCCATGAGTAAACATGTCAAAAGAATCGTATAACTATCAAAAATATGGACAATGTGAGATGCCCCTAAAGGCGTTGCAAACAAAGCTGCTAAGAACATTCCTGTTGCAACTGAGCTACCACCACCTTGCGCAACTTTAGAGCCATAAATAATATACAGTCCCCAACCCACGGCAGCCACAAGCGCATACGCCATACCAATAAAGCTAAAGTTATTATTTGAATTGCCCATAGGTAAAAAAAGCAAACCAATAAGAGATAATGCTCCCCAAAAATAATCTAATTTATTTTTGGACATTAAAATAGCGACCGTAAGCGGCCCTAACACTTCGATGGAAATAGCGATTCCAACAGACATATAAGAAAATGCTTTATAAATTAAAGTATTCATTAATGTGAGGATGGCCCCATAAATAATTAGATTTTTCCAATTAGTCTGTCTGTTCCAGCCTCTCCAAGGTTTATAAACAATCCACAAGAAACATGCTGCTAAAGCAAGTCGAGTTAAGGTCACTCCTTCTGCACTCAGAATTGGAAAAAGGGCTTTTCCTATTGATGCTCCTATTTGCACAGAAACTAAAGATAGAAATGCGGCTGCAAATGCCATGCCTTGCTTGGAGTTTGTCTCAATCATCATATTTACCGCTTTGGGAATGATTGAAATTTTAATTCTATATAATCAATATATTTCTTCTATTTCCCTCAATAAAACGATTAAATAACTCTATATTTAAAGCTTAATGAGAGATTTACTCATGTCAGATATTTCTTTAGATAATTTTGACTACGCAATCTTAAGAATACTGCAAAAAGACAATAAGACTTCTCATAGAGAAATTTCTGAAAAAATTGGCTTATCAGCTGCTTCCGTGCAAAGACGTATATCTCGTATGGAAGAAAAGGAAATAATTTTAAAAAATTGCGCTATTTTAAATCCGCTTAAATTTGGTGAAAAAATTACGTCTATTATTGAAGTCCGCCTTAGCGAAGACCGCTCTGTAGTGATGGATAGAGCGAAGCAATACTTTGCTTCTGTTGAAGAAATTCAACAGTGTTACTTTGTAAATGGAGGCGTCTCTTTTATCATTATTATGCTGAGCAATAACTTATCTCATTTTGAAAGTTTGGTTAGAAAACATTTTGCTGATAATGAAGATGTTAAAACATATCGAACCTTAATTGTTTTAGACCGTGTAAAAGTAAACTTTGAGTTAAATATTTAACTTTTCTATTTTGTCTTTAAACGTTTTAATACTCTTATAAAGCTTAAAAAGAGGCCGAAGCCTCTTTATTTTTATCGCAATCAAACTCAGTCATCAATCATCGCGAACTCTTGTTCAGGCGTACCTTTCACCAAATGGTGACGGCTATATAACAAGTAATAGAGTATAAATCCGACATAAATCAGCGCAGCCAATAACCAAACTTTTGGATTTACCATTAACCCTGCTACTACAGCAACAGCAGCAAGAATCAAGGCAATACAAGATGTCCATATTCCACCAGGCGTTTTATAAGGGCGTGGTAATTCAGGGCGAGATAAACGCAACTTGATATGTGAAAGCATCATCAACACATAAGAAATTGTTGCGCCGAATACTGCCATTAAAATGAGTAAATCACCCTCACCTGTTAAAGAAAGTAAAAAGCCAATAATGCCCGGAATGATAATGGCCCAATATGGCGCCTTATTTTCATTGGTAAGCGATAAGTTTTTTGGCAAATATCCCGCACGTGACAATGCAAAAATCTGACGCGAATATGCATAAATAATTGAGAAGAAACTTGCGACCAGACCAGCAAGACCTACAAAGTTAACAAAGCTTGCCAACCATGTGTGCTGACCATATACCGCAATGAGTGCGTCAACTAAAGGTGCCCCTGAATTTTTTAAAGCATTTGAACCCGCAGCGCCTGCACCCAAAAATAAAATTAAAAGTGCAAACGATGCCAATATTAACATTGAACCAATCAAGCCTCGTGGCAATGAACGTACTGGATCTTTTGCTTCTTCGGCAGCTAGTGGTACCCCTTCAACTGCAAGAAAAAACCAGATGGCATACGGTACTGCGGCCCATATTCCCATATAGCCAAACGGTAAAAAGCTACTTGCACCTGCATGAGTGCTGACTGGAATATCAAATAAACGTGCGCTGTCAAAATGTGGAAGCATCGCGACAATAAATACGACCAGTGCAATACAAGCAACCGCGGTAATTCCAAACATAATTTTAAGCGCTTCACCTGCACCTTTAAGATGAATGCCCATAAAAACTAAATAGCAAATTAAATAAACAGCCCAACCGCCAATTCCAAAGAGTGATTCGCAATATGAACCAATAAATACGGCAATGGCAGCAGGTGCAATTGCGTATTCAATTAAAATCGCAGTACCTGTGAGGTATCCTCCAAAAGGACCAAATGCAACGCGGGCAAAACTATAGCCACCGCCAGCGGTAGGTAACATCGTTGACATCTCAGACATCACAAAGCTCATGCAGAGATACATAAACGCGACGATGACTGTTGCAATAAAGAGTCCTCCCCAGCCGCCTTGTGCCAGCCCAAAATTCCAACCCGCAAAGTCACCCGAAATGACGTAAGAAACACCCAGCCCCACTAAAAGTAACCAACCTACTGCCCCCTTTTTTAACTGACGTTTTGCAAAATACTCTGCGTCCTGTTGTAGAGCACCAACATCTACGCTTAATTCAGACTCTTTCATTGTCGTATTGCCTTATCGACTAAATTTACACCACCAATAGTTGCGCAAAAGATATTCATAAAACTTGACAGCAAAACATCTCCCCGACCACTTGAAGTCAAGTTGATTCATTTTTTCTTTTATAAGATCGACGGCATCTCAACACAGAACGTGTTTAAAAATTAAATTGAGGAGATGGGTTATGTCTGTAGAACAAAATGAATTTTTAAGCCAAGTTCAATTACAAATACTGGCAGAACAAGCAATTAAGCAATATCCCTCGGAATATCAAGGACAGGTCAAACTGCTGTGTCAGTCTGAAAATGCAACCTTTCAGATTTCAACTGGATCTGCCCGATATGCACTTCGAATTCACCGCCCCAACTACCACAGCAAACTCGATATACAAAGTGAGCTTGAATGGTTAGATGCCTTAAATGCGAGTGGTATTCAAGTTCCTGTTGCGATTGCAGATCAATGGGGTGAGCGCGTCATTACTTTAAAACTATCGAATGATATTTATCGTTATGCAGTCCTTTTCAACTGGGTTGAGGGCGATATGCCGACTGTTGAAGTTGACCCCACTGCATTTGAGCAACTAGGACAAATTACCGCAAAGCTACATGTACATAGTAAGACATGGCAAGCGCCTGAAAACTTTCAACGTATTGTGTGGAATCATGAAACCATGATCGGTGCGGATGGACACTGGGGAAACTGGAAAAATGCACCTCATTTAAGACCTCAAGATCACGGCGTGATTGAAGAAGCCATTGCACAAATTTCGAAAGATTTAAATTTCTTTGGCAAAACCCAAGAACGTTATGGCCTGATTCATGCCGATTTGCGTTTAACCAATTTATTACTACAACAAGAACGTATCGGTGTGATCGATTTTGATGACTGCGGCATGAGTTGGTTTATGCATGACCTCGCTGCTGCAATTAGCTTCAATGAACATTATGCAAATGCACCTCATTGGGTTGATTACTGGTTAAAAGGCTACGAGCGCGTAGGTCATATTCAGTCTGAAGAATATGAAATGATCCCGACTTTTATCATGCAACGCCGCATTCAAATGATGGCTTGGAATGGTTCTCACGCACAAACAGAAATGGCTCAAAGTCTTGGTGATCAATGGTCCAATGAAACTGTGCGTCTTTGTAAAAAATATCTAAACGGTCAAATGCCTGTAGGAATTTGAAAAGTGATTTAGATCGCTTTTCTTCATTTTCAATTTTTAGTTTTTAAATTTTATAGAATTTAAAGGAAGGGTTTATGCAAGCTACCCATCAACTGAGCAAAGTTGCCAAAGCACTATTACTCACCAGTAGTCTGGCAAGTATGCTTGCTCTAAGCGCATGTAACTACACCCCTCTACAAAGCACATCTCCCGCAATCGCTATTCCCAAAAAGGAATATATACAAAAAGGTCAATGGGACACTTTTAACTTTGACCAACTTAACCAATTGATTGCTACTTATGGAAAAGATAGCCCTAATTATAATCCTGAAAAACGCCCATATATTGTCACTGACTTTGACAATACTTCGGTATTTTTAGACATCGAAGAAGCAACGTTAATTTATCAACTTGAACATTTAGCCTTTAATGTCACGCCAGAGCAGCTTAATCAGATTATTCGCAAAGGAATTAGCCCGCAAAATTTTGAAGCAGCCTACAACAACCAGCAAGGCCAAGTCGTCAATATTGATAAAATTGCCCCAGATATTATTGCCAGCTACACATGGCTTTATCACCACTATAGCGGTCTAAAAGGCAAACAAAGTCTGGATCAAATTAAACAAGATCCGCATTATCTCGATTTCATTACTAAAATGAGATATCTATATGCGGCGATTGGAGACACCTTTGATCATGAAGTCGCATATCCGTGGGTCACTTATTTATTTACTGGGCTTACCGAACAACAAGTCCGTAATTTGGTAAAAGCAACGGTGGCTTGGCAAATTCAGCAACCGATTGGACCTGTGACATGGACCTCTCCCGCTGCACTTTCGGGTCAAGCAGGCGTTGTGAAAACCACTTGGGAAAATGGTTTAAGACCATACCGTGAAATGCAAAATCTATTTAAGGCCTTTCAGGATAATGGCATTGATGTCTATGTCTGTTCGGCATCTTTTATTGATGTGATTAAGGAAATTATTTCTAATCCAGACATCGGCTATAACATTAATGAAAAAAATGCCTACGCCATGGAGTTGGAACGAGATGCACAAAATCGAATTTTACCCGAGTTTCGTCATGGCTATGCGCAAACTCAAGGTAAAGGCAAAACCGCAACCATCCAGCGTTTTTTAGTCTCTAAATATGGTTACGGACCAATTTTTATCGCAGGTGACAGTGAAGGCGATCAAAATATGATGCAAGATTTTGCGGCGACTCAGAAGGTTCTGATCATCAACCGATTGCGCAGTCCGAGTTCTGATATCGGCAAGTTTTCTCAGCAGGCTGTGCAGGGCTATGGTCAAGCCAATACTAAGTTTTTACTACAGGGCCGCGATGCCAATACAGGTCAATTTAGACCTTCAATGGCCAGTTTAAGTTATGGTGCTCAAACGGCAAAAACTACAAAAAATTAGTATTTCACTTATTTTCTCATGCCTACAATACATGTTGTATGCATGAGAAGCCGCTTAATTTCTTGTTTTAGTTCTGCCCTTTTTGCCTATCTCTAATGCATTTTCTGCCTTCTTTTAGTTCGCTACCCAACCTAAAGATATCTTCTTAAAGAATCAAACCTGAAACTTAAAACAGCAACATATAAACCATTATTTTATAAGTACTTTTAACCACACAAAATCATGGACGTAAGCAAAAACTGGTATGGCTTTTGCTTAATATAATAATAGTTAGGAATAAATATCATGAGACTTGACATGTTACATCTCAACCCAGCTCATCTTGTCGATTCAAATATGTGTAATCAAGGTGTATTGTCTGCAGCCGCCTCTGGATTAAGCGAGTTTATTCGTCAAAAAGGTGCAGATGTTGATCGCGTTTTAGGTATTAGTGGTATTAATCCTGAACTTTTAATCAGCCCAACGTTGAGCTTACAACTACCCAATTATTGCAAGGTGCTAGAACAGGCAGCATTGGTTTCAGGTTGTGATAATTTTGGTCTGCATTATGGTCAACAGTTTCAACCGAAATCATTAGGGCTTATTGGTTACATCGGTCTGTGCTCAAACACATTAGAGTCTGCACTCATGAACATGACCAATAATTTTTATTTGCATCAGAAAGATACCCTCAATCGAATGGTCGATTTAGGAGATAGCTGGCGCATAGATTATCAGGTTCAACACGGCGCGATTTTAACTCGTCGCCAAGATGCTGAACTGACCATGGGCATGTTTATGAATGTGATCCGTGAAGTGATGGGCCCTCATTATTCTCCACGCGCGATTCACTTTGAGCATACTCGACCTGAATTCTGGCAAGAACATAGCAAATTATTTAATGCGCCTGTTTATTTTGATCAACCTTTTAACTCCATCATCATTTCAAAAAAAGACGTCCAGCATAGTATGCCGGGGCGTGATTCTATTTTATTAACAGTGATTCTAGATACGTTGCACCTACTCAATCGCTCGTCTCAAAGTCAAAGTCTTGCTGATCAAGTACGCTCTCACATCCAACTTGAACTCAGTGAAGGTGAACCAAACCTTGAAAAAATCGCTCATGATATTGGTTTAAGTAGTTGTGCCCTTACCCGTCGTCTAAAAAATGAAGGACTCACCTTTACCCATTTAGTCGATCAGGTTCGTTGTGAGTTGGCCGAACATTATATTAAGCAGAAAAATATTCCAATTTCAGAAATGGCATTCTTATTAGGTTACTCAGAAGTAAGTGCTTTATCTCGTGCATTTAAACGTTGGTTTGGTGTTACCCCACGTCAATTAAGACACTAAAACATCGCAAATACAGGCCTTGAATAAAGGCCTTTTTATTATTTAAGCAATTCTAAATAACTTTTACAGCCACAAAATAATTGAACAACAAAATACCCTTCAAATTAGATTTAGCATCCAACTTGAAGGGTATTTTTTATATTTAGAGTGACTTACTTTAATTTTGTTAAGGCTTGATCTAAAGCACCGACTAACCAATCGATATCTTTTGTTTGGAAGGCCAAAGGTGGGCGCAGTTTCAATACATTGCCATAAGGACCTGCAACTGAGGTTAAAACTCGATGAGTATTTCTGAGCTCTTCAATAAGGTTCAAAGCCAATGCTTTATTCGGCTCTTTAGTGCCTCTATCTTTAACCAGTTCAAACCCTATAAATAAACCAGCGCCACGGACATCGCCAACCACCTCATGTTTATCCATAAGTTTAGTGAGTTCTTTTAGAAGTAGCCCTCCCACATATTTACTATGGGTTTGCAATTCTTCTTCCTGAATCACTTTAAGTACAGCCTGTGCCGCTGCCATAGAAACAGGATTACCGCCAAAGGTATTAAAATATGGAATTTTATCGCTAAAAGCAGCGAGGACTTCACTCTTGGCTAAAAGCCCTGACACAGGGACACCGTTACCCATTGGTTTACCTGTTGTAATGACATCAGGCACAACGTTGTGACGGCCAAAGCCCCAGAAAGAATCGCCAGTGCGCGCGAACCCCGGTTGTACTTCATCAGCAATAAAGATTCCCCCATTGGCATGCACGACATCAACCGCTTTTTGTAAGAACCCAACAGGATTAGGCATGACACCGTCAGAAGAAAATATTGAGTCCGCTAAAAAACCTGCAAACTTGATGCCTTTTGCGTTCATATCGTCAATTTGCTGTTGAATCTGCTGTGCGAACCATTCACCTAAATCATCAGTTTGAATCCGATAATAATCAGGTGCCGGAACTAGGCGAGTTGTAGCATCTAAAGGCTGCTCAGTTCCAAGTGCTGGAGAACATCCTGATGTTAAACTACTGGTTCCATGATACGATTCTTGAGACACAATAATTCCTGTACCACCGCTATATTCGCGGGCAATACGAATCGCTAAATCATTCGCTTCCGAACCTGTACACATATACATGGCACGGTCAATTTCATCGGGAGTGGTTTGTAAGAGTTCTTCGGTATAATCCAAAATATTTTCATGTAAATAGCGGGTATGGGTATTGAGCATTTTCATTTGCTCATTTACCGCTTCAATCACCGCAGGATGACAATGACCAATGCTGGCAACATTGTTGTAAACATCTAGATATTGATGACCTGCTGCATCCCATAAATATTGCCCCTGTCCTTTCACCAGATGCACGGGATTACGATAAAACAAGCGATAGGATTCACCTAAAATTTTATTTCTTTTATCGGTCAGTTTGCGGGTAGCATGGTCCAGCTCAGCAGCATGTTCTGGACGAAAGCTATTGGTATCCATAATGGTTGAACGCGTACCCATGAATGACTCCTCTATTTATATTCAGCATACTTTTGCACAAGACGATAACTGACGTAGGCAATTCATACTCTGATTCGAAATATTTCAGTATTTGATTGAAGTTACGCAAACCATATTGCTTAAGTATCTTGAAAAAAACTTGACCTCAGACCACTTAAGCCACAATTTGAAGTCAACTTATTGGTCTTATACTTCAGAGCTCCACTACTCTTTTTTTCAATAACTCAAATTTGTTACCATTACACATCTGGAGTGACTCCAATTCGCTTTATACTATGGATGCCAATTTTTAAAGTTCATCCAGTTGTGTTCTTTTCTTGAATGACATTCATTTTTAAAAGACTTGAAATTGGTTAGATGACCAAACGTAAAATATTACTGATTTTTTAAGGGTTTAATACGCATGAATAGCGCTGAAATCATGGCTGACTTATCTTCTCACACACCTATGATGCAGCAATATCTCAAAGTTAAAACGGACTATCAACATGCGTTGCTGTTCTACCGTATGGGTGACTTTTATGAACTCTTCTTTGAAGATGCTCATTTAGCAGCCAAACTTTTAGGAATTACCTTAACCCATCGTGGCAAAGCCAGTGGCCGACCTATTCCAATGGCAGGTGTTCCCTATCATTCGGCAGAAGGTTATTTGGCGCGTCTTGTTAAAGCTGGGCGCACGGTAGCCATTTGCGAACAAGTTGGAGAAGTAACAGGCAAAGGCCCTGTTGAACGTAAAGTTGTTCGTATTCTGACCCCGGGCACATTAACTGATGATGCATTACTCAGCAGTTATCAATCATCTAATCTCGTTTCATTGTGCATTCATCAAAACCAGATCGGTTTTGCTTTACTCGACTTGAGTGCGGGCATTTTTAAAGTTCAACAACAAGATTACAAGCCGGAACAATTGCCTATTGAACTTGCACGTTTAATGCCAAGTGAAATCTTGATTGATGAAGACTTGGTCGACACCAATATTATCGAACAAATTAAAAAGCATTTAGATTGCCCTGTTACTAAACGTCCAAATGTAGACTTCAACCTAAATAATGCACAAAAAACCTTATGTGATCAGTTTACGGTATCAACCCTTTCAGGTTTTGGTCTAGACCCATTACCTTTAGCCAAAGCTGCTGCCGCTGCACTTATTCACTATGCAAAAGAAACCCAAAAAACTGCATTACCACATATTCGCTCAATCCTGCTTGAACAAAGTACCGACTTTATTGCGCTCGACCCAATTACACGTCGCAACTTAGAAATTATCGAGCCATTATTTGAACACGGAACATCATTATTTCAACTGGTAAATGATTGCCAAACTGCAATGGGTGGTCGTTTATTAAGCCGCACACTCATGCAACCTGTGCGTGATACTGCATTGCTTGATGCTCGTTTAGATGCGATTGAGCAACTCATTCAGGGATATCACGAAAACCCAGTTCGGTTAGTGCTTAAAGAAATTGGTGATATTGAACGTGTGCTTAGCCGCGTTGCACTAGGCAGTGCGCGACCACGTGATTTGGTGCAACTTCGTCATGCATGCGCACAAATTCCAGCTTTAAGAACGGCGTTAACTCCAGTCATTCAAGCGAAGAAATCTAAATTATTAGTTCAACTAGATGAAGAACTTGGAGACTTCAAAGCACTTCATCAACATTTAATGGCAGCTATTGTTGAAAACCCACCGGTATTACTTCGTGATGGTAATGTAATTGCAGAAGGATATGATGCTGAACTTGATGAATTACGCCAAATTCGTGATCATGCAGGTCAATTCTTAATTGATTTAGAAATTAAAGAGCGTGAACGTACAGGCATTAATACCCTTAAAATCGGCTATAACCGTGTAAGCGGTTACTACATCGAACTCACTCGTGCTCAAGCAGAACAAGCGCCAGCCGACTATATCCGTCGTCAAACTTTAAAGAATGCTGAACGCTACATTACCCCTGAGCTAAAGAGTTTTGAAGATAAGGTCCTGTCGAGTGAGTCACGTGCGCTGTCACGTGAAAAAGCATTATTCGAAGCTTTGCTTGAAAACCTTCGCGAAAATATCGCTCATCTACAAATGATGAGTTCAGCAATTGCTCAAATTGATGTCATTGCAAACTTTGCTCATCAAGCACGTTTAAACAATTGGGCGCGCCCTGAATTTACTCCGGAAACGGGCATTAAAATTCAGGCAGGTCGTCATCCTGTCGTTGAAGCATTAAATAAAGCACCATTTACCCCAAATGACACTTTCCTTGATGCTCAGCACCGCATGGCAATTATTACCGGTCCAAACATGGGCGGTAAATCAACCTTCATGCGCCAAACAGCATTAATCAGTTTACTTGCTTATTGCGGTAGCTATGTTCCGGCTAAAGCCGTCAAACTTGGTCCAATTGACCGAATTTTTACACGTATTGGTTCAGCCGACGATTTATCTACAGGCAAATCAACCTTTATGGTCGAGATGACTGAAACTTCGCAAATTCTGCATCATGCCACCAACCAGTCGTTGGTGTTAATGGATGAAGTTGGCCGCGGAACCAGTACCTATGACGGTTTATCTTTAGCATGGGCATGTGTGGTCGATTTAACCAAGCGCGTAAAATGTTTATGTTTATTCGCGACTCATTATTTTGAGTTGACCGAACTTGGTAGTGAAGCAGGAATCGATAACTATCATGTCACGGCGCAAGAACTGAATGGCAATCTGATTTTATTGCATAAAGTTCAGCAAGGCCCTGCGAGTCAAAGTCATGGTTTACAGGTCGCAAAATTAGCAGGTATTCCTGCCAATGTTATTAAAGAAGCGCAGAAACGTTTGCGCATTTTAGAAAAACAGCAGCAGCAACATCTACAAACCAGCTTTCAAAATGATTTGTTTGCTCCACCAGATGCGAACTCTGGTTCACAAATCATAGAGAAAGTTGTCGAGATCGAAGTTTCGTCCCCTGCTCTAGATTTACTTAAGCAAATTGAAGTCGATAACTTATCGCCTCGTCAGGCACTTGAACAACTCTACGAGCTGAAAGCTGCACTCAAATCTTAATAAAGCACGTTCGAATAAGCAGGCTTAGGTCTGCTTATTCATATTGGAGAATAATATTTATATGATCTTAAGATCTTTGCAAAGTTCAGAAATTGATCTTATTTGGCAGCAGATTAGCCGCCGTGAATTAATTACTCAAAACTACATACAAAAACAGCAACAGTTAGAACTGGTTGATTGTTTTTTTGATGTACAAAATTGGGACTCATACCATCTAGAAAATGACCCACCTAAACTCAAACAACTCTTTGCACAAGGTTCAATATTTGTAGGTGCATTTGATGCTTCTGAAAAACTCGTTGGTGTGAGTGTAGTCTCAAATCAACTTATAGCGAATTACCCCCAAGCGAAATTACTCCATTATTTCTATGTCGATGCTGACCAACAAGGTCAAGGCATTGGTTCCAAGCTAATGCAAGCCGCAAAAGAGTCCGCTAAACAACTCGGTGCAAATCAACTGTATATTTCAGCAACCCCAAGTCGACGCACTGTAGACTTCTATATGAAGCATGGCGCGCAACCGTTAAGTGCTCCAGATCAACAACTTTGGCAGCTCGAACCTGAAGATATTCATTTACTATGTAAGCTTTAGCTCTAAAAATTTAAGGTTTTCTAAGCAAAAAAGCCGTAAATCAAAATTTGTAAAACAAAAAATGAAAAGTTAAGGTATTTATTAAAATAGATGCCTTGACTTAAATGACATCTAAATAATTAAATAAAATATTTTTTAAGTTATTGTTTTATAAAATATATTATTATTTTAATTTTATAGACTGCGCTCTACTAAGTTTACAAGATATGTTTGATTATCAACGTATTAACTTATCTTCATATGCATGAATAAAGAATATCAATAAAAGCAATTGTTTGTTTACCCCTTTTTTGCCTAAAATAAGCTATTCGAAATGAAACCATATTTTTTAGGTAGCTGTCGCCATGACCTTTGTTGTCACTGAAAATTGTATTAAATGTAAATACCAAGATTGCGTAGAAGTTTGTCCTGTAGACTGTTTTTACGAAGGTCCGAATTTCCTAGTGATTAATCCGGATGAATGTATTGACTGTGCATTATGTGAACCAGAGTGCCCGGCAAATGCAATTTTCTCTGAAGATGAGTTACCTGAAGGCCAAGAAGTATTTATTGAATTAAATGCTGAACTTTCTCAAAAATGGCCTAACATTACTCAAATTGGCGATCAACCAGCTGACCGTGAAGAATGGAACGGCAAACCTGATAAATTACAATATCTTGAAAAGTAATTTCAAAAAAGATCAGCAACTGCTGATCTTTTTTTATACCCTATTCAAACATTTCATTGCAAATTCCTCGTAATTTGTGCACTGTTTTGCATTAAAATACCCGCAATATTTATAAGTGCTTAATTTTTCTTATGCGGAAGTTTTTGCAGAGTATGGTGCCCTTATGCATAATCCCAGCGGTTATGGTAGGTTGTGTCAGCTCTCCCCAACACACAACAACAGGCAAAACCTCTCCAAGTGGTAAACGAATCTTTATTCCACAAGAGCGCGTTATTATCGAGCGCCCAATTCCCCCTAAAGTTGAGCCTGCATCTTATCGAAGTTGGTTAAGTTCTGGTGAAAATTACCAACGTGTTCGGGAATACGAAAAATTCTTAACCCGAAATAATGTTGCAGGCATTGTGCCAAGCTTTGAGTTATTACGTTCAGCACGTGATTGGCAAAAATGTGGCCGCTCTGAATATGCTGTACCTAATCGCGAATTATGGGGAAATTCTTTATCTACCCTACGCGTATTTAAATATTTAGTTGCAGCAAAAGTTCTCACCGACTTTGAAGTGACCTCGGTTTACCGAGATTTACCTTTAAATGAATGTGCAGGCGGTGCAAGCTCATCTAAACATTTATTTAACTCGGCAATCGATTTCCGTATTGGTCCTGAGTTCCCCCAAGCTCAAGATTATGCATTTATCGAAAATACCAAGTTTAAACTTTGTCAGTTCTGGGCTCAGCATGGTCAAAGCTTAAATATGGGTATTGGTCTATATAGTTCCGGGCAAATTCATATTGATACTCAAGGCTATCGTACTTGGGGCCCTGACCTCACCCGCAACAGTTCGATGTGTAATTTCTAATAAAAAACTCCTTTCAACTGAAAGGAGTTTTTTTTATTGTTCATTTCCCAATCAACCAAAATTTCTTGAAACGAAGATTTTTGCACTCTATGCATAAACGTTTAAAATAGCCCGATCAACATATAGGTAAATTTGATTATGCAGCAGATGTGGACAGACATTGACCAATATATCGATTCACATTTAATTCCCGAAGACCCGCGACTCGAATATGCATTAAAGAATACCGACGAACACGGCTTTTCAAATCATCTTGCAGTGGCTCCTAACCAAGGTATGTTCTTGCAGATGCTTATTCAAATGAATAAATGCAAACGAGTTTTAGAAATCGGAACCTTTGCTGCATATAGTACCATCTGGTTAGGCCGTGCCTTACCTGAAGATGGTTATTTACTCACAATAGAAGGCCGTGCTACTCATGCCGAAATGGCGCAGAAAAATATCGATCATGCCAATCTTCCTGTAAAAGTTGATCTTCGAGCTGGCCGTGCTGCAGATATCCTTTCTGCGATTGATCCTCAATCTATCGCGCCTTTTGATTTTATTTTCATTGATGCAGATAAACAGGGTTATCCTGAATATTTAGAATTGAGTCTGAAATTCTCAAGATCAGGTACTATTATCGTGCTCGACAATGTAATTCGTGCAGGTGATATTTTAAATCCTGAGAATAAAAAACCGAGTATTGAAGGCATCCGTGAAATGTTTAAAGCCTTAGAAAATCATCCAAAAATTCTGTCTTGTACAGCTCTGCAAACGGTTGGCTCAAAAGGTCATGATGGCTTCGCAATTGCAATTGTGAAATAATGGTTAAAAAATCATCTTTTTTATTTTATTATTTATAATCAATTAATTACTTTTATTACTGTTGCTTTTCCATATAGTTATCCACAAGATTTGCGGATAACTATATGCAAATCTCATTATTTAGCTACGAGTAACGGTACAGTCGCGTTTCGGAATATGGTTGTCGCAATACTTCCCAAGAAGAACTGGTGAATTTTGCTATGGCTAAATGCCCCTAACACAATGATCTGAATACCATGCTCTTGTTGGTACTCTAGAATATTTTGTGCAACATCGCCATAACGATAAACGGTGACTACATCTAGACCCGCTTGTTTAAGATAATGCTCTGGTTCATTTAATATTTCTGGATGATCCCCTACATACACCAAATGACATTGCAGTGTTCGCAATAAGTCACTTTGGGCAATACGGCGCATCATTTTTTGACAAGTTGGCGAATATTCATAAGCAAAGATAAATCGTGTTGGTACTTTAAAGTTTTCACCAATGGTCAACACAGTACAATTCGCACCACGAATGAAGTTTTCAACATTGCTACCGATTGGTTTATGTTTCTCGGCTGCTCTTTCCCCGACTCGACCTAAAATAACGATGTCATTTTCATGTAAGAGATTAAAACTTTGTTCTAAAAAATCGCCTTTTTCTTGAATTTTTGAGCTGGTAATTCCGTGTTTTTCTTGAATAAGATCAGAAATATGGCGGAGTAAATTATTACTATAATCTAACGCGAGTTCACTTTGTTTTTGCTCTAGCTCAGCTAACTCTTTTAGCAGCATTGCATTGCTTTCAAAGCCGATTACCCCACTAATTTCACCAAGATGATAACTGGCTGGGTAATAGTCCAGAATTTGTAATAATACAAGTTCCCGTCCGGTTGCTTTAGCAACCCATGCTGCTGCATCTGCAATAGCATTAATACACGGTGATGAGTCAATACACGCAATAACACGGTTCATGTTAGCCTCTCTTCTTCAGGTCTATTGCCTTGGAGATTATTATTAAAACTTAGCTTTAACTTAACATAGATAAAAATTGGTATGTTAAGGTTTATGTATAAAAATCAACTTTTTTGTTTAAAGATCAAACATTTTATTACATTCTTAAGACTGCATTATTCTCTTAAACGAATAAATTTTGCTGGATTTCCGCCCACAATATGGTACGGCTCAACATCTTTAGTCACCATACTATTCATCCCGACCACAGCATGTTTACCGATTTTAATACCGTCTTTGATCCCCACATGCGCACCCAACCAAACGTCCTGCTCAATTTCAATTCCTTTAGAAGTGACAGGCTGTTGGTAAAGCGGACGGTCTAACTGCATCCCGTGGTCAAATGCATATAAGTGACAATATGCTGCAATTCGGACTTGGTTATGCAACTTTATGCCCGCTCGCCCACCATCTAAAATACAATGATGGTTAATCGCGACTTCATTGCCGATTTCCAGCGGTCCATGCAATGTGCAATCAGCCGCAATAAAACTATTATCACCGATAATAATTTTGCGTCCCGGCTCAGCAAATATGTGTGCTAAGGGTGAAATAAAACAGTTTTCACCAATCTCAACGGTTTCCATATCCATTAAATAAGCTTGATATTCCTTTTGCCACTCTTCAGCCCAAGCACGGTTTTTAGGTTTTAGAGTCCAATATAACCACGGCATATAGTTTAAGCGGTGCTTATGTTGCTCACGATATTTCAATAAGGAATCAGTCATCAGTTAATTCCTCTTCAATTTTTAATTCTTCACGACCGCGTGTTACGTCTCTGAGTTTTAAGGCAAGCGGTTCAATTTGATGTATCTGTAGTCTCGCTTCGATATCTACACCTGTTGCCGTGTAGGTTTCCTGATATTCAATCTGTTGTTGAGTCAATTCATATTGAAATATCGCCCACTCATTAAAATGACAAGAAAAGTGAATCGTCTTCTTTGCAATCAGTTCAATACGTTCAGCCAATAATAAACATTGTCCAGCACAGCCACCGTATGCTCTAACAAGGCCACCCGTTCCCAGTTTTATACCGCCATACCAGCGGTTAACCATCACAATAATATTCGTCAGGTCATTCCCTTCAATAGTCGCCAAGATTGGACGGCCTGCTGTTCCTGACGGTTCACCATCATCGTTAAAGCGTACGTTATGCCCAATTTTCCAAGCCCAACATTGGTGAGTGGTCGAGATATCCTTGTTCAGTTCTAAAAATTCTTTAACCTGCTGTTCATTTTCTACTGGCGCAGCAATCGCCTGAAATCTACTTTTTTTAATTTCTTCTTCAAATGTAATCTGTGATGCAATCGTAAAAGCCATAAATAAGATAAAGCATAATAAAAATCAAATTATAACGTGAATTTAATAGAATCAAACCTATAAAAAAAGCCCCGAATCTCGGGGCTTTTTTATTATCTTTCTCGTAACGCTTCTTTGGCTTTATTAAATGGTTTAAGTAAGTAATCAAGTACTGTTTTTTGACCAGTACGGATATCTACTGTTGCCACCATACCCGGTGTAATACCAAACGCTTTACCTTCTTTATTGTAAAGCTTGTCGGAATCAGTGCGGATATAAACACGATAATAGAATTGGTCCTGTTTCACTTCATCACGAATTGTGTCGGGTGAAATAACCGCAACCTTACCTTTTAAACCACCATAAATTGAGTAATCATAGGCGGTAATCTTAACCAGTGCTTCTTGTCCTGGACGAATAAAGGCAATGTCGCGCGGTAAAATACGCGCTTCAATCAGTAGTTGTTCATCAATCGGTACAATCGTCATCAATTTACCGTTTTGTGGAACAACACCACCACGAGTAGTGACTGCAATTTCTTTGACGACACCACGTACCGGTGCTCTGAACACTGCACGGTCTAAACTGTCACTACGACCCAGTACAATTTGTTGTTGCGTTTCGCTATCCGTATTCGCTTTAGATAACTCTTCACGCGCTTTCACATAGTACTGGTTCTGCGCATCATTCATTTTGTTTTGCAAATCATTTGCTTCACGACGTAAACGTAAAACCTCGACCTCACTTGCTGCACCTTTAGCCACCAGCGGTTCTGTCATCGCCAGTTCTTGTTGCACAAGTTGCAACGCCTGTCTTAAACCTGCAAGCGTTTGTTCAAGATCAGCACGACGCGAGCGATATAATGCAGTTTCTTCTTGTACTAACTTTGGTTCTTTCATCACAATTTCAGGAAAAACCAAAGGTGTGCCGTTTACTTCCGCACGCAAACGCGCTGCTGTCGCTTGAGCAGAGATCAGTAAAGATTTTGATTCACCAACATTTGATGCAAAACGGGTTGGATCAAGCTGTGCAAGAATTTCGCCTTTTTGAACGATGTCACCTTCTTGTACATTCAGCTTGGTTAAAATACCGCCTTCTAAAGACTGGATGACCTGTTCTTTAGAAGATGGAATGACTTTACCTGTACCGGTAGAAACTTCTTCAAGTTTAAATACCCACGCCCAGATAAAGAAAATAACCAAGCCAATGCCCACAATCCAGATCACTAAACTGGCACGTGGTAAGGGTGGCTCACTATAAGAGACATTCATTGAACGGGTGAGTTGTTGTTCTTGTTGTGGTTCGCTCATGAATTACCCCCTTGGCTCACTTGTTTTTGTTGGGCTGTTGATTGATTAAGGACCTGATCTCTTGGACCGTCCATCACGATTTTGCCTTCGTTCACGACAATAATACGGTCCACCAGTTCTAAAACAGCACGGCGGTGGGTCGCAACGACCAAAGTACGATGTGCTAGCCAACCTTTTAAATGATCAATCAGTTGTTTCTCTGCCACGTCATCAATTGCTGCTGTCGGTTCGTCTAACAATAAAATGTTAGGTTGACGAATCAACAAACGAGCCAGTAACAATGCTTGTTTCTGACCACCAGAGAAACCAACACCACCTTCTAAAATCAGGTGATCTAGCCCTTCTTTTTTCTCTTGAACAAAAGGTAATGCACCCGTCACTACTAATGCACGAAGAATCTCTTCATCCGTTGCAAGCGGCGCGCCTAAAGTGAGGTTTTCACGAATCGTACCGTAGAAAAGATGCGCATTCTGGTTAAGTAAGCCCATATCACGACGTACATCAGACGGATCAATTAATGAAAGATCGAGACCATCTAAATGTACCGCGCCTTGAGTTGGAACTTGCATACCAGATAGAAGCTGGAGCAGTGTCGATTTACCTGCACCATTACGTCCCAATATGGCAATTTTTTCACCAGCACGAATTTTTAAATGACGGATTGCCAAACTTGGTTTCGGGTCTTCTTCTCCATATTGGAATAAGACATTTTTTAATTCGTAATCGCCATTTAAAACTGCTTTGTGTACCAGATGCGAACGGTCAGCCTGATCAATCGGGCGTTGCATGAGCTCATCAAGGCTTTGTTTGGCAACTTTTGCTTGCTGTAAACGACCTAAAACACCTGTAATCTGTGCAATCGGTGCCAACATACGTGAAGATAAAATTGAACAAGCCACTAACGCACCTGTGGTCATTTCACCGTCCATTACGGCAAAACATCCTACCAACACCACAATTGCATAGGTCAAACCTTGAAGCATTTGAGTCCATGCCATTAAGGTACCGACAATTTTACGCTGTCTCATCCCGATATCGGCTGAAACTTCGTTCATGTGGTTCCACTGGTTCTGAAAGCGAGACTCAGCACGTAATAGCTTAATGTCTTCAATGCCTTGCACCGCTTCAACAAGAATAGCGTTACGGATTGAAGACTCTCTCATGCCCTCTTGTGCGAGTTGCGCTAACTTCTTCTGTGCCAGAATACCCGGCAAAAGCATAAGTGGCACAACTAGCAGCATCACCCAAAACAGTTTCCCACCGATAATCGCAAAAATGATCAGGAACAGGAAAAAGAATGGGAAATCGGCAATTGCACTAATGGTGGTTGAAGTCACCAGTTCACGCACACCTTCGAGCTCACGAATTTGGGAAATAAAACTACCGGTAGACTTTGAACGGTCTTTATTTTTGATGCGTAAGGCATGACCAAATACACGGTCAGACACCCGCAAGTCAGCACGTTTACCAATAATATCGGATAAATATACCCGTGATATACGTAAGGTAAATTCAAAAAGTGCTGCAATCAGTACACCGCCTGCCAATACCCATAGGGTCGGGATAGACTGAGATGGAACAACACGGTCATACACTTGCATTGAGAAAATAATGGTTGCCAGTGCCAACACATTGGCAATCAGTGAGGCAAACATAATGTCAACGTAGCGTTTCCAGTCTCTTAAAACAATCGACCAGAACCAGCTTGCTTCGTATGGTTTGATATATTCGTCAATACGCGCATCGGGAATAGACGTTTCAGGACGTAGGATGTAGACATTCTTAATTGTTGTTTTTAAGACATCTAAGCTTAAATTTTGGGAAAGGCCGTGATCTCCACTAAACTGGATACTGACATTTCCTTGAGTATCGGCCTTATCAATTACACCAACTTGTCCGTCATTAAACTCGACCATGACCGGTAAACGCCATGGGTTAAGTAAATCTAATGAAAAAGGTACTTTACGTAAATTGAGTCCAACCTGACGGGTCATTAACTGCAAAACATCATCAAGGTTTTGATTTTGGTTCCAGTCAAGTTGTAAACGAATTCTTTCTTCTGAAGGCTCAATTCTATAATGTTTAGCAATCGTTAAGACCGCCTGTAACCAGGGCTGGTAGTTTATTTTTGTCATCATGGTTGTACTTCGAACCCCTGAATTGAAATATTATTTAAGTCATAAGCTTGGCGGGAACGTCCTGTTGCTGCAATGTACTGAACAATACTGCTGTAGATGTCATAACGTGCAGTTTCAAGTTCTGAATTGGCGCTATGAATGGCTTGTTCAGCATTCAATAAGTCAACCAATGAACGGGTACCGAGTTTGTACTGCTCTTGATAAAGTTCGCGTGTACGAACTGTCGTCGCTTGGCGGTTGGCTAAAACCTGCATTTGACGTTGTTTATTTTCAATTTGTTCACGGCTGGTTCTGATCTGATCGAGCACATCCAGATACACAGAGTTCACTTTAGATTTAGCGGCTTCTTCTGCATAACTTGCCATTTTTACCTGAGAGGAGACTGCCCCACCTTGATAAAACTGACTGGTGGCTTCAAGCATGATGGAACTATATAAACCGTCGTCTTCATCATTGTTTGGGTTTTTTCCATTAATGGCCTGACTCACCGAGCCTTTCACTGCCAAAGTTGGATAACGTGTTAAACGGGTCTGTTCCTTTTGAGCTTTAGCCACTTCAATGCCCGCTTGTGCAGCGATCATTTTTGGAATGGTATTAAACTCAGGTTCGCCATATAAATCAGATACTTTCACCAAATCATCTGAAATAATCCAACCTGTACGCGAAACATCAGCACCCAATAATGTTCTTAAATGTTGTTGGTACTGACGTAATAAAGATTGCTGTGCAATCAGACCAGATTGAGCAGCTTGTAAATAAGACTGAGCTTGGATCGGGTCAGCCTGACTACTAATACCAGCATTTGCACGTAAATTAGCGATTTCCTGAATTCGCTGAATACCCGCAATTTGCTGCTCGGCAATTTTATTTAATTGGAGATAGCGCTGAATATTGATAATCGACTGAGCCACATCAAGTGCAATATCATCAATACTGACCAACACATTCGCCTGTTCGACTTGGAGTTTGGCCTTCTCAACCGATACACCTGATTTGACTTTACCAAAATCATAAAGCATTTGAGTTGCGTTTAAAGTCAATAACTGCCGACCACGCTCGCCACTACTCAAGTCACCTGTGGTAATACCACCTGAAATTTGAGGATAATAACCTGCCTTCGCAACATCAATACCAGCGTTTTGGCCAGCTAAAGTTGAAATAGCTTGGGAAATATCAGGGTTACGCTGGATGGCGATTTTCACCGCTTCCTGCAGAGTCATTTTCCTTGATGGCAAATTTGAATAAGATGAAGCTGCTCTATCATTGAGTTGAACAGTCGGAAACTCCTGCACTCTAGAACGATCTAGCCTAAAATTACTCAACTCTTGCATCTTAGCGACTTTAAATTCATCACTACTTTTAGGGGCAAAAAGTTGTGATAAGTTGTCTTTTAATGTGTGATATTGCTCACTTGGTTTAGCGGCATATATCACCATAGGTACATGCAGTGAAGTTAAAAGCATCAACCCTTTCAGGAAAGCTGGCTTTTTACATGTCCTTTTTACTCTTCTCTGGTTATATCCAATCATGCTTGTCTTGTTGATCTTGTTTGTTATCGTTTAAAAGCTTTTACATTCTACATATTTTTTTGCATAAAGAAGCATAAATGCAGGAATAATTCACACATTATTTTTTCATCAAGTGAGCCGTGTAATTTATTGTTTTTTAATAATTAAATATAAAAAAGCTAAAAAGAAGCATTGACCTCTTTTTAGCCAAATAGATTAACTTTTTTATTTAAACTGTAAAATCGTCACCTAAGTAGACTTTACGTACCTGTTCGTTATCCAGAATTTCTTGTGGAGTGCCTTCTGCAATTACCGCACCTTCGCTCACAATATACGCGCGTTCACAGATCGCCAAAGTTTCACGTACGTTGTGGTCTGTGATAAGCACACCAATACCACGATCTTTTAAGGTCTGGATAATATCTTTAATATCACCCACCGAAATTGGATCGACACCGGCAAACGGTTCATCAAGTAACATAAACTTAGGATCAGCAGCCAATGCACGTGCAATTTCAGCACGGCGACGCTCACCACCAGACACACTCATTCCTAATGAATCTTTAATATGACTGATTTTAAAGTCATTCAATAATTCAGTAAGACGTTGTTGGCGCTGCTGCTTATTTAAGTCTTTGCGTGTTTCTAAAATAGACATAATATTTTCAGCAATTGTGAGCTTTCTAAAAATAGAAGCTTCTTGCGGAAGATATCCAATTCCCTTACGTGCCCGTTCATGCATTGCCAAATCGGACATATCAAGATCATCAAGGTGAATTTCACCTTTGTCCATACGCACTAGCCCAACAACCATATAGAAGCTTGTTGTTTTTCCTGCACCGTTAGGGCCAAGCAAACCAACAATCTGTCCACTTTGCATACTAAAAGATACGTCTTTGACGACCCAACGTTTACTATAGTTTTTTGCTAAGTGTTTAATACACAAAGTTTGGGGTTGAAGAGCTTGTTGCATTAGTCACGCGCTCCTGGGAAACTTTTTGAATTTGATGGCGGAATAATAATTTGAACGCGGTTTGATGATGAACCTTGAGCTTCAACATCACCTTTGTTCATACTATATTTTAATGAGTTACCACGGATGCTTGAACCATCTTGATATAGATATGCACCACCAGTCAAAGTAATAATGCCTGTATCTGCATTATAAACAATGGTTTGACCCTCGCCTCGTGCAACGCCTTTGTCAGCACTAATTTGCTGTTGGAATTTAGACGGTCTACCTTTGGCAGTAATCGTTTGAATTTCACGTTTAGAGTTTAGCGTAGCAACTATTGAGTCGGCTTGAAGCTTCATCGTACCTTGCTCAATCACAACATTACCCGTATAAGTCGTTAAACCCGTTTTCTCATTATAAGTTGCGCGGTCTGCCACTAACGAAATTTGTTGATTACGGTCAGACGGTAAAGCAAAAGTCGAAGCAGATGATAAAGCAACGAATGTAATTACCGCAGCTTGTTTTAGGAAAGCTGAAGAACGTTTTAAATTAAGACTTTGGTGCATACTTTCCTCGAATATTAAAAAATTCGTACTGACCATTATTCAAATTAGCTTTTAACCCTTTGCTGACAAACTCGGCTTGCGGAGATTGAACAACCACTTGGTGATCGGTTTCAATTTCTCTGGTTTTTGGATATCCAGTTAACTCATCAGTTTGGAATTCAATCTTCCCTTGTGGCGCCAGTTTAGTGGCGACCACATCACCCGATAAAATAACTTTACGGTTATCATCGTAGCCATTTGCTTGTTTTGCAAAGAACGTCGCATCAACTTTGCCATCTTTATACATCGAGGCATTAAGTTGATCCAACTTTGATGTTTTTTGTTGCATATCCTGTTCAAGCTGACGAACTTCAGCACGGATATACAAATTGCCCTGATCATCAGTTTGAGTCAAATGGACGCCCTGCGCTGAATATGTCATATTCTTCGCAGAACCAATGTCTAGTTTTTTTGCCTTGCCACTATAGTAGTAGTAACCACCACTTATAGCAGCAACCACTACAGCAACAATTGATAAAACTCTGGTATCCATGAGCAGGAATAGCCTACCTTTTTAAGTAATCTTATTATTAATGCGGTACTGCAAGATATTTTTCAAGAAGTTCTTGGTAAATGCCTTTTGCGATCAGCAACATATCACAGACTTCACGAACAGCACCACGCCCACCCATCGATTGCGTAACCAAATGCGCCCGGCGACGTACTTCTTCGTGACCATTTGGCACAGTAACACTCATACCTGCGATTGCAAAAGCAGATAAATCAGGCCAATCATCGCCCATATATAAGCAATCAGACGGCAAAATATTAAACTGCGCACATGCTTCACGAAGTGCTGAGCCTTTGTCTTCACGGCCTTGAAAAACGAGGTCCACACCTAAATCAGACATACGTTTTTCAACAATATTACTTTTTCGGCCAGTAATAATGATAACTTTCATGCCTGCTTGCTGCGCAAGCTTCATTCCTAAACCATCACGAATATCGAATGATTTAATTTCATCGCCACTATTGGTTAAGGTTACGAAGCCATCACTCAGAATACCATCAACATCCAGAACCAATGCCTGTAAATGACGTGCTTGTTCTAACAATGCATAAGATGCCATTGATTAATTTACCCCTGCCTGAATAAGGTCATGCATACTAATTACACCAATCACTTTGTTTTGGTCATCTACCACCACAAACTGACTAATTTTTTTCAGGTTCAGCTGTTGTAGAGCTTCTACCGCACGTGCTTCTTGAGAAATCGTTGATGGTTTTTTTGTCATCACTTCTGAAACAGGCAAATTCACATCAAAACCTTGCTGTTTATCAATTAAACGGCGCAAGTCACCATCGGTGAAAATACCAAGCAAATGTTCTTGTTCATCTACAATTGTCGTCAAGCCTAAACGTTTATTAGAAATTTCATAAAGCACTTGATTCATTGGTGTATCTGGTGAAACTTTTGGCAGTTCATCGCCTGTATGCATCAGATGTTTTACATGTAAAAGTAAGCGTTTACCCAACGCACCTGCTGGATGCGAACGAGCAAAATCATCTGCAGTAAAACCACGCGCTTCAAGTAAAGCAACAGCCAGTGCATCACCCAATACTAAAGTTGCTGTAGTACTCGACGTAGGTGCTAAACCTAATGGACATGCCTCGTCAGACTCGCCTAAAGTTAAAGCGATATCTGCGTTTTGCGGCATTGGGCCTTTATCATCACGGCTAATGGTAATAAGAGGAACGCCAAGATGTTTGATGAGTGGCATCAACATCATGATTTCATCACTTTTTCCAGAATTGGAAATCGCAATTAAAACATCACCACGAACCAGCATTCCCAAATCGCCATGTCCAGCTTCGCCCGGATGCATAAAGAAAGATGGTGTACCAGTTGAGGCAAAAGTTGCAGCCATTTTACGGCCAATATGCCCTGACTTACCCATGCCAGTGATCACAACACGACCTTTACACTGTAACAATATTTCACAAGCTCGGTTAAAACTGTCACCAATTTGTGTTGCTAACACGTCTAAGGCTTGTTGCTCAATACGCAATGTTGCTAATGCGCTGCTTTGGAAATCTGTAGGATTGGGCATACGAGTTTGACTCAAAATAATTGATCTGATCTCTTGTGAAGATCGGTGATTTTAATCAAAAGATTTGGGGGCATTCTAACATAACTCAATCATCTACACGTTTTTAAATGTATAAGATTTCACAAGCTTATAAAATTCTTGCATAAACCTTTGTGAAAAATGATGCATCAGTTATGATGTAACACTGTTTTTGTTGAGTGTTTGAAAACCCTTATGCAACCGTTTGTTTTATATAACTCTGAGCAACGAAAAAAAGTTGAATTTGTACCTCGCAAAGAAGGTCACATCGATATGTACGTCTGCGGTATGACCGTTTACGACTACTGTCATATCGGGCATGCTCGAGTTATGGTTGCATTTGACTACATTATTCGTTTCTTACGTAGTCAGGGCTGGAATGTTCGCTACATTCGCAACATTACCGACATTGACGACAAAATCATCAAACGTGCGAATGAGAATGGTGAAACAATCCAACAACTCACCACTCGTTTCATCGATGCAATGAATGAAGATGCAGCGAACCTAGGCTGTTTAGCTCCTGATGAAGCACCTAAAGCGACTGAATATATCGACCAGATGCAAAATATGATTGGCAATTTGGTGAATAAAGGCGCTGCTTACCCTGCTTCAAACGGCGATGTTTATTTTGAAGTGACCAAATTTGAAAAATATGGTCGCCTCTCTGGTCGTAAGCTTGATGATATGCAAGCTGGCGCAAGTGAGCGTGTTGATGTAGAAGTTGAAAAGAAACATCCTTTTGACTTTGTACTTTGGAAACATGCCAAAGAAAATGAACCATCTTGGGCGTCTCCTTGGGGTAATGGCCGTCCGGGTTGGCACATTGAATGTTCTGCAATGTCGACTTGCTGCTTAGGCAATCACTTTGATATTCATGGTGGTGGTTCAGATTTAATGTTCCCACACCATGAAAATGAAATTGCGCAAAGTGAAGCTTCGACTGGTGAGCAATATGTAAACTACTGGATGCATGTTGGCTTCATTAACGTTGACGGCGAAAAGATGTCTAAATCTTTAGGCAACTTCTTTACGATTCGTGACGTGATGGAGAAATTCCACCCTGAAGTGATCCGCTACTTTATTGTATCTTCACACTATCGTAGTCCTGTGAACTTCTCTGATGTAGCACTTAAAGAAGCGAAAACTTCTTTAACTCGCTTCTACCATTCATTTAAAGCTTACCAACAAGTGTATGGTCAAACGACAACTGAAACGCTTGATCAAAGCTTTATTGAACGCTTTAACAATGCAATGCGTGATGACTTCAACACAGCCGAAGCAATGGCTGTATTGTTTGAACTCAATAAAGAGTTAAATCGTGCTGTAAAAGAAGAGCAAGCTGACCAAGCGACTGTGCTTTATTCAACTTTACGTCACCTCACCAACATTTTAGGTTTAGTACAACACAATGTAGATGATTTCTTAAAATCAGATATTGGACAAGAAGCGCTTGCTTTGTCTGATGCTGAAATTGAAGATTTTATTCAACAACGTGTTGATGCGAAAAAAGCAAAAGACTTTGCTAAAGCAGACGGTATTCGTCAGTCTTTACTCGACCAAGGTGTGGTACTTGAAGACACTCGCCAAGGTACAGTTTGGCGTCGTGCTGATTAAACGTTCAATTAGATCACAAGAGTGTTGACACTTTAATGAAACACTCTATAATGTGCTCACATTGCGGGAATAGCTCAGTTGGTAGAGCATAACCTTGCCAAGGTTGGGGTCGCGAGTTCGAGTCTCGTTTCCCGCTCCAAGATTTTATGTATTAAAATCAATAGGCTGCATAACTTTAACTAGTTATGTGGCCTGTTTTTTATTGCCGATCGGTCAGCTTTGACTACTCAAAATAGTCAAAATTCGCATTAAAAAACGCTTTATATTTCCGTTGCGACACCAAAAAAGTGGATGTCTTTTAGGCATTCGCGAATTTTGGTGTCGCGGCGACACCACGAAATTTGGAGTGTTATTATGCAAAAGCCGGTTAAGCGCGGGGACGCGTGGCGCATTACTGTTCGTTACTTAGGCAAACGTTATACAGCTACTCGAGATACTGCGAGTGAGTGTGAACAATGGGCCGCTAAAAAATTATTAGAATTACAATCTCAACAGGCTAATCCTGAGCCTGAAAAAATCCATATCTCCTTCTACGCCCTTTTTGAACAGTACTATCAAGAAGAAGGCAGAAAAATGAAGAGTGCCCGCTTAATTGTTCAAATGCTTAAATGCCTAAAGAAAAACTGGGGAAAATTAGCAGATGAATCAATTCATGACCTAACACCAGCATTAGTTAAACAATGGCGTGATAAACGGTTAAAGCAAGTCAAAGGTGCAACAGTCATTCGTGAAATGGCTATGTATAGTTCAGTTTTTGACTTTGCCCGGAAAGAGCTATTTTTAACGAAAGAAAATCCATTCAAAGAAATATCAAAACCTACTGCTCCTCCTCCACGTAACCAAAGGATTTATCAGAACCATATAGATGCTGTTTTAGCTGGGCTCGATTATGAATGGGGAAAAGTGCCTGTTCAGCCAAGACACCGAGTTGCTTGGTCCTTTCTATTCGCACTTGAAACTGCAATGCGCAAAGGTGAAATACTCAGTGTAGAGAAATCATTAATCTTTCCTGATTTCATTCGCTTATTAGATACTAAGAATGGTACTTCTCGTGATGTACCTTTAACTACCAAAGCAAAAGAATTACTTTCTTGGTTACCAGACGATCTTGAAGATAACCGTATGGTTCCTCTTACATCTAATGCTTTTAGATTAATCTGGCAACGTAATTTACGCAGAGTTGGTTTAGATGGAGTTATTACGTTCCATGACACACGTCATGAAGCTATTACCCGTTTTGTTCATGACTATCGTTTACCAGTAGAGATTCTAGCGAAGATTACTGGCCATAAAACGATTAGTGTTTTGGTGAATACTTATTACAATCCTACTGCATCTGAAATTGCTAAGATGTTAAGTGCTGCGTAGAAAAAACAGCCCTCTACTGAGGGCTGTTTCTAAAGTGTTACGTTTACATTATTATTGATCATATGGGCTGTGTATTTTGAAAACAGAATCCGCACCAGATCTAGAACTTAAAACTATTTCTAAATCTATTTACTATTTGGTCCTCTTTTTCCAAAAGCTGGCTGAAGTTCATATGCTCTATTATCTTCAATCAATTGTAGAATTTCTCTTTTTACATCAAAAACTTCTATTTCAATTTGATATTTTCCTTTAAACCATTTATTTAATCTTAGAGCATAGGTTGATCTAGACGCATTAAACATATGGTTGTTTAGTCTTGTCCTTAAAAAGCCTATTGAAGAACCAACATATAAAACTTTCGATGGGCTATTTAATTTAGCACAGCAAAGTCCGTCACTAGCTTTTGATTTTTCATCATTTTTAAAGGCATTGAAATCTTTAAATGTCTGTTCTGGATTTCCATCAATCTCGCTAATTATATAAATTCCAGACTTAATATTTTTTATTTCTTTAAAATCATCTATATGTTTTTTTTCTAATAAATTATTTAAAATAATTTTATTTATAGGAACTGCATTTTTTGCTGTTTCACAATCGGCAATTAATTTATTTAAATAGCTATTTTCTTTCATTTAACTTTAAAATCCTAAAAAAACTAGTCTACAAAAAATCCTATAAATTTCAAATAAAAAGATATTAATAAACCAATGTACTCAATCCGTCTTATTAATGCGACTAATAAAACATCGTACAAAGGTAAACAAACAGTTCATGGGTTACGAGGAAGATTTTCTACTTCAGCTTATGAGTCTGAGTTGTGGCGGGACGATGCTATTGAAATGAGTCTGGCACATGCGGTGCGGGGTACAAAAGGTATTTATAACAAAGCTACTTATTTCAATTAGCGCCAGAAACTAATGCAATGGTACGCAAATAAAGTTGAGAAATGGTCTAAAGACTTTTTGATATAAATTGCCACTCACGATTTTTAATATTTTTTATTCCTCTTATTATTTTTCAGTTACTTAAATTAATATCGGGAAGTTGGCCAAATTCTGCAGAATGATTGGCCAACCTTGGAAAGATGAAATAAAATGCTAATTCATGACACACTATCCGACGATACTTACTCTATTAGCTATAATTAAACACTACACCGTTAGTCCTTTTAAAGAACTGGCATTTCACCCAAATAGTATTGTTCACCCAGTACTTCACTTGAAATACTCACAGGATAAAATCGATCTCTCTCAGATATTTCTGGAAAAACAAAAAAAATTGATGCCCCGTAACCTCGGCGTTCAAAAAACTGAAGCATAAGCAGAAAACCCCTAAATACATATTGAGGCATACCTCTAATACACCAATTATTACTATCAAGTTCTTCTTCTCTAAAAAATCTTTGTGCATGGTCCCTAGAGTAAAATAGAACAAATTCTTTACGATTAGTCAAATGATTATCAATTCCGTAATAGCTTCCACTAACACTCCCATTTCGTAATTCCATGATAGTCCAAAATGGTTCACCAATAGTTGTATCATCTGGCAAAGCTACTGATTTAATGCGCCCTGCTATTAACTCATTTAATTTAGGAAGCTCATCAATAGTTAGTAATATAACATCATTATCTTCAGCAATTTCCTTAGCTAGCTTCTGAAAGCCATATTTTGAAATCATTACTTTTCTTATATCACCAGCATTTATTAATTTTCCATAAAACTTGGCAACTAGACCATTATCAATTGGCCGCCCATGATCCTTACACTCAATTGCAACCTTATGAATTACCCCAGCTTTTTCAAATTGGTAAAAAACATCAACTTGATGTGATCGGCCCATCTTGTCAATAATTTGGACATCATGTCCTACCACAATTCCCTCATCCTTCATATTTAGAAGAAAGGAATACACTTCCTGAACATGTTTCTCTAATTTTTTCCAATTATTCATAATTTTTCAGATTAAATAGTAAGTTATATTCAATTTTATATTAAATTAATATATAAAGTTATTAATCGATAAGGCTAAACAATGAAATCTATACATTATCTAAACGTGTCTCCTCATGATTTAGACAAAGTTCAAAGTCTTTTACTTTTAAGAATTTCTGCTGGTAAAGCAAATACTACTATTGGCCCAGAAAAAGAGAGAGAAATAAAAGATCTGTTTTTTAAAATATTTGAAGAGAATAATGTGAAATATAATGGCGATAATTTTTCACTAGATAAGATTGGTTGTTCTCTCAATTTCAAAGAGAATATTATTGAAGTCACTTCTGATGACATGATTAAATTATAGATTTTTCGTTGGGTATTAAATAAAATATGGTGAATTTTTACCTAAAAGTAAATTCACCATATTAATATTACAAAAAACCTATCCAATCTCTTAATGAACTACAACAATACTCTATTAGCAATCCAGCCATAAAAGAATTGCTCTTGCGTTGGATTGCGCTCACAGATTTCGATGTAACGTTGGCCTTGCATGATATTGAGAACTCGCACAAGCACTTTCTCGCCGTCTTTCCCACGTTTGGCTAAATAGGTTTTTAGAGCATTTAGGGTAGCCGGACCATAAATTCCGTCCACTGATAAATCTGGCCAACCTGCTTTGCCCTGGTTATTCAGTAAATTTAAAGCACGCTGTAAAAGTGGTTTTGCAAAGCCGGTACCACAGTTCACGCCTGTATCTAATAACTCTTCAGCTACTGCTGAGCTAATAGTATTTACCTGATCGAATCGCGGAGCTGTCCAATACTGCTTTTTGTAAATCGCTTTGGCCACTTCAAGCGGTAAATCTTTCATATTGCCTTTAAATCCGTTTGCTCGAGCAACTGCTTCAGTAATACCGTATTTTGTTGCCCCTCCTCGATCTGCGGGATTATTCACATATCCGCCTTCACGTTTAATAAGATCTTCAAGATATTGTTCAATGTTCATTTTACTTTCCTATAGATGTAAAAAAGCCACCCGAAGGTGGCGCTGTTTTTTAAGTTGATTTATGCTTTTATAGAAGCAATTATTACATCCAACTTCCATATTAAGATTGGTATGGAAAACAAAAGAATAAATGCAACTATTGTTTGCCATAAGCCGTACTTTTCAATAGACACTTTCATAAGCTCCACTATTGGTTTAAAATGCTCCATATAGATATATCTTCTCCTTAATCTAGCTCAGGTTAAGTTGATAAAAAACCTCAGTGCGTCAACACTGGGGTTTTTGCTTTTTGATCATAGAAAACTTAGCGATGAGTTACCTCCGGCCTGATTTCCATGTAATAAAAAACCGCCCGAAGGCGGCGGTTGAGAAAAATTAGTTAATTCGCTTTTTTACAAAGCTACTCCGCAAATATCCTTAGTACCTGTTGGATAAGTTTGTGTAATTTTTGATTGATCCAGTAGGAACTCGACCGAAACATCTTTATTCGCATCAGCTGCTGCTAAATCATAAAAATTAGAGGTTAATGAAAAATATAGATTATCGAGTTTAGAAGGGAACGTTGCAAAATAACCTTTGTTAACCCCATTAAAAACTAAACCAACTTGATTAGAGTTCTGATTAATATAGATACCAATTTTTTGATAACCATCAGAAGTAGCTTCTGGAGCTAAGTTAAAGCCATTAGAAACTAACGCACTATCATTTGATGTAGTTTGAATATAAAAATTATTAGTTGTCGGCCCATGTTGGTAAGCAACTATAAAATTTACAGCCTTACCATTCTGCATAATGCCAGCCGCTAAAGCTGGGAAAATATTTACATAACCTATATTCCCTAATGTAGGAACTTTAATTTTATATTCAAATGCTATAATTCCAGAAGTTGGTATTACTTTATCCCCTCTTGTATATAGCATTGCAGATGAATCATTTGCTGCTAAAAATCGTGAAAGGTAATCTTGACTGAAAGCCATGTAAAAAGAACTTTGCTGAGATGTCTTATAAGAAAACTTATTTCCTGTAATAGTTGGGAACTTCTGAACAGAAGTATTACCTAAAGATTGTAACTGAGTTAATGTTGCATCAAAACTATATGTACATTCTGCAAAAGCACTATTTACACTACAGAAACCCACTATTGTTGCTAAAATTATCTTTTTCACGTCTTAATCCTATTTTTATTTTGAACATTAAGTATAAACAAGTCTTTAAATCATTTAATTAAATCCGACAGATGACAGAAATATATGTGAACTATTTAATAATACCGCCCTAAGGCGGTTAACTATTTTGAATATCATCTTTGGCTTTTTTAACTTCTTTGATTACTTCAACAATTGTTTTACCTTCTTGTTTGGCAATGAAGTTAAATATCCACCGGACTAAAGCCCAGCCGGGAATACCGCATATGAAGAAGAAGCCCCCTAAGGCAATCATTCCCCACACATCAGTAACCCATTCATGAAGGCCCCACTTCACGATAATGAATGATCCACCTGCTAAACTTGATACGACTGTACAAATGAGCCCAACGGCCCATTCTTGAGGTGAGCGCGGCATACGTGTCATCAATACTACTGCTGCAACTAACGCGACGGCTAAAGTCACCATAATTGCTGCACCATAAAATTTTAAAATTGCTGTTACACCACTAGTGGAAACTGGTTCCATTTATTTCTCCAGAAATAGAAAAACCGCTAGAAAGCGGTAGTTGTTCGTTGTCCAATCCATCATTGGGCCAATAATAAAAAAGCACCCCAAATGGGTGCTCTATGTTGTTTCAAAGTATTAAAGGGTTTGTAGGATTCTCCCTCCATTAATCAATTTGGTTGTAAGTGGCGCCACTCCTACAATTGCAGTACCACCTGCACCCGATTGCCCTTCTGTTGTTCCATGGTAATTCCAGTTCCAAGTACCATCATTAGTGGACTTGGTACCGCGCTGGCCCCATCCACCACCATCACCCGACAATGGAGATCCATAACGATCATTCTGAGTACGGTATCCTTTACCTGGTTTCTCAGCTTCAGCATCAGTGACTTTTACCACCATAAAACTGTCAATAAAGTACCACCGCCAGTCCTGAGTATCGTTGTAAATTGGCTGTCCCGTCATAACCCTACCAAACGGTGCCCCAGCTCCACCAGGAACACCTTGAACTCCATAACCCAATTCAGTGTAAATCCCACTTGGTGTAGCACCACCACCTGAACCCCCACGAGCCAGTGTTCCGCCATCGATAATCAGGTTCAATTTGCTGTGCCTGTTCATTAAACCCGGTGCGCCTTGGAATCCATCACGGCGCGTTCTGGTAAAGTTATAATTTGGATCACTGGTCCATGCACCAAATGCCAAATGTGGCAAACCACCATCACCACCACGCCCAACAACAGCCCCCTTAATCATAAGATTTACGGTAAGACCTGAAGGAAATTCTCCTGTATCGATCGCTGGTAATTCAGGAGCAGCAGGAACAATAAACTCTTTAGTTTCTGAGTTATTTGTATGCTTATAAACCATTCTGGTTTCCGTTCTAAGTGAACTCGAACTGGATACTAAAGCACCCGCCTCAACCACGAAACTAATTTCACCTGTAGTTGGCAAGTCGCCTCTTTGCATCTGATATAGACGTGCAAGATTAATATCTAACTGGTCATATCGAATGTAAATTGGTGAATCATCAACTGGCACGTCAATAAAGTCTTTATCGTTGAGGTAATACCGCACATCGTAATTGACTGCAGTAATCGTATTTGAGAATTGGTCAACAGGATCTTTCTTTGCCACCAGATAAGGTAAAGAGTCCTTAGTATCATCATTAACAACCGTATAGATCGTATTAATGAAATCATCTGCACTCAATTTAAGAGCACTGTTTGGCAACCGCCCTAAAACTACTTTGTTCTTGGCAGATCCAGCAGTAACAGGAATTAGATCAACGGTACCATCTCCCATTTGCAAGTAAATGACATAACTCTTGCCAGCTATGAAATCAACATCATGGCTTAGAGTGAGAATTAAGCCTTCTTGCTTTACCACTTCCCCACTTTGATGGATGCCATTGCGGTAATCCGCTACGGCAATACGGTCGCGTAAAACCAGTAATTCTGATTCTGGTGCTGCATCAAAGGTGATAGATTTACGCTGAAAGCGAAGCTTATTCCAAAGCCGGTACGCATTAAAGTGAGCTTGCCACTTGTTACGAACACCTACCGATTTCACCTCTTTTGGGTTCTTGGCTCCTTTATCCGGCAAGTAGATATTGATACGGCTATCATCAGTTGGATCCGTGTATTCATAGATCAACCCATCATAATCATTCATTAAGCCAAAGGTCAGATCATGCTTATAATGATCCGGAATGATATTCCTAAAGTTAAACAGTAAGACCGAGTTATCTGTTGGTCGCTCAAAGTAGATTTTAAGCTTATTGTTTTGCCGATATGCTGTACAAAAGACCGCATCACAAAGATTGGTAACCAACTCCTCAAACGAAAGATTTGTATCATCAATCGTTGTACAGAACTCAGCAGCTAATGGTGTACCAAAATAATCAACAATATCGTTATAAGTACGATAGATATTTTCTATATCAATCTCTTCAATCGTACGGCGGCCAATCTTGTCATCCAGTGCCATTGAGACCAATGCATCAGCAAAGCTTGATGTTGGAAAAAGCTCTGTTGTCATTGCTCCATTTTTATAGGTTAGTAACATCCGCTGAAGATCAAAATTAATCTTGCGGGACTTAACGGATAAAGCTCCAGTCGTTGCATAGGTACGTGCACGGAAAACCGTTTCATGCTCATACGTTGTGCTTTGCAATGGATATGCACCGTATAGTGCTTGCCATTTCACATCATCAACAACAGTTGTAACTCCAGGAGTTGGAGTTAAACGGCGAGCACGTACACTGCAGCGGCCCTGAAATGTGACCATATCCAGCGTTGCCCCAACCGTTTGCCGTGACTTTGCTGAACCTTTCAGAATGATCTGTTTCAGCATTGGATTACCAATTGCTGCACCCGATTCATTCACCGGTGTAACCTCAACTTCAAGCGTAACGTTTACCGCTGCCTGATTGCCGCCTGCTGACACTGTATAGAGTCCATTACTGGCAACAAAGTTAAAAATGACACGACTACGCTCAGTGTTGTCCAAGATAAATGGACCAATCCACTTTTCACCAATGGATGAAAGCTTTGGAGATAAAGCTCCAGTTTGCTGGTTAGTGAGTTCTTTTAGCTTTAACCAGTTTGGATTAACTGCTGCTGGGTTAGACAATGCCATCCGTTCATCTGCAACGGATAAGACGCTATAAGTACCGTTTAAATCGTATGTTTGCCCGTTATACGTAAAAGAAGCGTTGGTGATTTCAACGCGGTCATTACTAACAAACTTTGTCGTTAAATCAGTATTGTTTGCAGCTGCTCGTAGGATCTCGTTTGGATAAGCAAAGAGAAGATAATTAGTGCCTTCCAGACTTTGAGTATCTGCTGGACGCAAGATCTGGCCATTCACTGAGTTTTGATGCTGAACAGTTAAAGGCGGTGTTGTAATTTCGGTACCGAGAGAAAAATAAGGTTGTCCAGAAACAATATCGACACCTGGTCGGAAAACTTCTACTGATGCCCCAGCAATATCAACAATATTGGTTTCACCATCGTACGCGCCATTAATTTGATAGTGGCCACGACCAATACAACCAATAATATGCTCAACCTCAACATTGTTTTCATAAACCTTGTAAGGCACAGCAATCAGATCAGGTGTATTCCATCCAGCACCATAGTTATCTGTAATACGACCATTTACCCTCATCTTATTTTCACGATTTGAAAGTTCGTTATTTGCAGATGAGGATTGGTTGTTATTCTGATTGGTTTGAGCAATCGATGGTGCGGGCATTAAAAAAGCAACGGCCACACTTAAAACAATAGATACGATTGCCGCAATGAGCGCTGGCATACCTTTCGGGTTTTCAATCACAATGAAAGTACCAGGTAAGAAATCGAGCTGTTTTAAGTCATGGGCATTCTTAGGTGTAACTTCATTGGCAAATGAAATTTCCGCATGATCCATATTGCTTGATGTATGAAAAATACGGACATGTTCAGGCATAGATTCATATTTGGAAGTTAGCCATTGTCCTATTGTGTGAGCATATTCAATTGTCTTCTCTTCAGACAAAGGATCTTGTTTATAAATAATCTTAATCATAGTAACTGACCCGATTAAACCCCATTGCTTTGATGACGTCTTCAGCTAAATAAGTAACCCCACCTTCCATTAAATGCAGTACGCGCCCTAAACGAAAAAGCCCCACATGCGGGGGCTTATTTCTTTGTCTAGGATGGAAGGCGACTATGCAGCCCTCCTTCGGCATGGGCAGCGGATTTAAGAGTTTTAATCTTGATGGTAGGAAAGTAATTTTGCCTTTAGGTTGCATGAATAAATCCAAAGCTTCACGCCGATCTATTCCATATAAATCTAAAGCAGCTTCATGGGCAAAATGAACACAGTTGTACTGCTCTTCATCGTATTGCTTATCAAGCAAATGATCATGACTTTTCATACAGCCCCCTTCAGACCACTAAAGCGATCCAATGCAAAAATATCTCCAGTCTTCGCGGTATTTAATCGTGGTGATTCAGCCTTGAATGTCACAGCTTTATGATTCATTGATACACCTGAAAGCTGCAGTCCTAACAAATAGTGGATTGGTGTATTCAAGTTATCTGAACTATAAAGGCGATAATTTACGGTGGGCTTAACGTCTGAATACTGTCCTTCAATTACCCTTTCAAACTCATCCGGCAGCACATCACCAAGTCCAGAAATTGAAACTGTTAAGGTCTGGTCCAGATCCCCCAGCATTCCAGATCTTTGAATTGACATGGGTAGGTATTCATAAAAGACCTGACCTGCTCCATCTTTATGCTGGACATAGACACCCCGATCATCGTTACGGACAACCCGATAAGTTTTTAGAAAAGATGGATGTGATAACTCAATACACTCCAGTTGATAGATATCGACTTTACGATTGAGAAAGAACTTGGCGTATTCGTTATCCATTAGACCTCCCAATCTTTGATCAATGCTGCATCAGCAGTAAGGTTCGGCTGGTTCTGTACAACTTCGAGCTGAGCATTTACCCGGTATAGATTTCCATTCACCTCATTGGTCTTGAACGAGTTCGGAATGAAATTGCATTGGTATTGCTGACGTGTTCCTTGGTCTATGACCAGATCCGCATAAAACGAGGCTGGCTTGTTTTGGTAAACACGCCAGAAGGCCATCATTTTATTGAAATCGGTTTTACTTAAATTCCAGTTCACATCGACAATATGGCTATTACGTTTTACATCGATGTAATAGCGTCCTCGCCCTCCATCCATCTGCTGACGTTTTACATCATCACCTGGTGTTACGCCATAGCCATTTGTTTGAGGATTTAGCTTTAACTTGTACATAACTTTCCTTCAGGTAATAAAAAAGCGCCCAAAGGCGCTTCTCAAGAATTAAAACTAGAAATTCAATTCATTCAATATAAAACTCGAAGGGTAATATCACATCAAAAGAATAATATTTACCATTCAACTGATAAGGTTTTATTTTAGCTCCCTTAACTGCAGATATGACTTGCTCATCAAGTTTTAATAAACCAGAGCTTTGTTTTACATTAACATCGGTAATAATTCCTTGCTTATTAGCCACCACACTCAATGATAATCTTCTGTTCTTTCCTTCCAAGTCAGTTTGTGAAATATGAATACGAGGCATTCTTTCCCACTTTACTTTATCTATCCCCACTACATTTGACTCATTCAATGAATGACTTTCTACCAACAAAACTTCATCGTGAGCCCCATGATTTTTTCTCTGCTCACCATTACCAACAATAGGTTCAAAACTATAAACATTGCTCGCAAGAACCATGCCCACACATCCAATTATAGTTATTACAAATTTAGTATTCATATTGCTTGTTCCAGCTTTTATTTAGCTCTAAAAATAAAGAGGCTTATTAGTGAAGATTCATCTACTAAGAAAAATGAATTCTATCCAAATTTTTTAATAAAAAATCTTTAATTTATTAATTTTATTAGAAAACCATCTCTTAAGATGGTTTTCTAGATTAACGATTACGTCTTGCAGTCGTATTCTCAGTCAAAGACCGACTAATAGTTGAGTTTGGATTCCCAATTTGATCACTTACAAGCTTCGGAACCGTTCTTGGAAGCTGCTTATCCAGTTCATCTTTAACAATGATCCTGACTGATTGCTCGTCCAGTTGCTCAGCTTCAACTGTTGCTCCACTCACCTGATTAATTACTTCAATTTTGAAATTGATTGTCGGTGAAATAGGCTCAAATGAAGGCATAAACTCAGCTTGAGGGCGCGAAGATTGACCTGAGGTAAAATCCTGCACATCTTCAAGATTTGATCGATCCTGAACTAAACCATTTGAAGAGAAGTAAACTTTTCCATCATGGAATAATTCAGAACGAGCGGAAGCGGTAGGCTTTGAAACAGCTCCTCCAGTAAATCCACCGTTCGCAAAGCCTTTAGTAATAATCTGATTTTCTCGAATAGGTTGATTAAAAATATTCGAGATCATTTGATTATCATTAAATGCTTTTGAACTGAGGAAAGAACGATTGAATACATTCTCAGTTGAAGAGTTATTCAGGGCATTGTTATTGATAAATGCTTCAGGGCCTGAGCTCTTACGCATATTTTCAACTAATCCAACACCACCCCATCTTTTAATGTCTTCTTGGGACCAGACGACTTCGCCTTTGTGAACAATGCCTGCAGGTTCATATTTCCCACCAGATCCAGTAAAACCACCATCAGAAAAGCCTTGATCCTTAATTGCCCGAATATTAGCGATAATACTGACACCTTGAGCAACTGCCCCAGCTATTAAAGGTAAGTTATACGGAAAACCAACTTTTGAAGCAGCAGCGATATTCTGCTGAATCGCAAGTCCCGCAGCAGCAATGGCATAAGCTTTATCTGCTGCAAACATAAGCTTGTAAGCTTTAGATTGTTCACCGAACATTGAACCAAACATCGAGGTAACTGAACCCATCATTTGCCCACCAAGAGCAATCTGAGTGTTCAATCGATCTTGCTGATATTTGTCTTCGATATCCTTGGTGTTCTGAGCATACTCACTGTAAATTTGACTTCGTTGCTCTTGAGCAGCTTGAATAATGGCAGTTTTCTGGTTTTCGAAATCTTGCTGACTAATAAGCTGCTGCTCAAACTGAGCATTGAGTGTTTCCAATGAGTTTTGTTCATCTAAATCAGCAGCACCAAATTTACTCTCAGCCAAATCATTAGCAGCACCCAATCGACGAAATCGTTCCTGATCCTGTCTATAAAATTCGCTGGTACCATTCATATCAGCCTGAATACCGCCCCAGTTTTGAACAGCATTATTAACTTTGTCTCGTGTCTCTTTGTCCTGTGTGGCTTTAGATAATGCGACTAACTTTTGCCGCTCTTCAATGGAAAGCTTTGTATTCTTAAGAATCTCCTCTCTTTCAAGTCTATATCGTTCCTGCATGGCTTGAGTTTCGGAAAGCAGAGATAATCGGGCTTGAAATGATCGTTGCTCTTGAGCCAATTTCATAAGCGCGTTTTCTTGCTGATATTGCTGTTCCAGCAATTCCACAGCCTGCTTTTTTTCAGATTTACTTAATTCAATATCATGAGCCGCATTAAACTTTTTGCGGTTAAAGCTCTCTTCAAGTAACTGTTCCTCGGTTTTCTGGAACTCCTTATAGTCCTCTAGTTTGCTTCTAGTTGCTTGCTTGGCTATAGCAATATCATTGTCAGCACGACGTTGTAATTCTGCTTTAATTTCTTTAGTGCGTTCTGGTGAAAATCCTGCTTTATCGACATCCTCCAATCTAACCGTTAAGTTATTCTGGATACGCTGTACTTCAGTGGCCACTTCATTTTCAAGTGACCGCTGAGCATCTAGTTGACGATCAAGTTGTGATTGGATATCACCTGATACTTTATCACTCCCTTTACTTGCCCCACCTTTAACCTTGCTTTGCATACTCGGTGACTGGTGAAGAAGCTTAAGTGACACTCCGTCCTCAAAGATCACCTCGCTAACATAACCACCACCCTTACTGTCATACCATGTCTTGATATCTTTCACGGCGACATTGGTCGTGATTGGTGTGCCTTCAGGCATTGAAAAATCAATACCCTTATGAAATGAAGAAGCCCCTTTGGTAGGGGCTTTTCGTGGACCGTAATTTGAACTGATCTTGTAGGATGACAATGGTTTGCCGCCTGCCTGTAATCGGGCTAGATGTTCATTCGATACTTTCTGGCCAGACATTGAGCCACCATACCGAACATCAAGATGAGGACCCGTACCAATCCCTGATTTACCCGATACACCTACAAGGCGTTTAGCAATCTTCTCCTGCTGCTCCAACTCCTTTGTCTGCTTACGTTTGGAATCAATTAGTTTCTCTTCGCGCTCCTGTTGTTCCTCAATAATTTTGAGGTTTCGCAAAGCACTGTCAATTTCATCTTTAGATAAAATTGCACTCATTCCTTTTGCTTTTTGCAGCTCTAGAATCGCGTTAGCCTGAGCAACGGTATATCCCGAATCAAGCAAACCTGATTTATAGATTGAATCAAGCACATTATCTCTTTGCTTATCCCGATAATCCTGTAAAGCCTTCGATGCTTTTTCTGCTTCAGTTGCTGTATTACCAATTGCATTCGCTTGTTGTTGATGTTGGAGTGCAGCGTTTTGCGCAGCATTCCCAGCTAACTTACTTTCAACACCAACATTCTTTAAACCTTCAACTAACTTAGTACCCTTTTGATAGCCTTCGTCATATTTTTCAACTTGTTGCTTAAGTGCGTTATATAAGTCAGGTGGAATTTTCATTCCATTTAATCGTTCAATGGCTTCGGTATAGCTAATAGTACCCGTACGTGCATCATTAGAAATTTTGGCAAGTTCCGCATTACCGACTGCATAGTTTTGAATATTAATTAATGCCGAACCGACAGCAAGCTCAGTCTTTCTCAATTCCTTATTTTGAGCTTCCAATGCCTTAGTCATATCATCAATAGCAGATTGCTTTTCAACTCCTCTTAATTTTTTAAGTTCTTCAGCCGTTTTATTTGCAACCGCTGCTTGCTCCTCTAGCTTTTTATTGGCTTTTCCCGCCTGCTCTTGAAAATACATATAGCCTGCGGCTAAAGCGGAAATACCAATAGTAATAGCACCTATAGGACCTCCAATAAGTCCAAGAGCACGACTACCAATACCACCAGCTAATGACGTAGCAGCAGTCAGTCTGGTTTGTGCAGCAGTCTGTGCATTGGTTGCTGCTGTCACAGCGGCTTGAGCTTGGGTGTATCTTAAAGCAGCTGCAGTTGCGCCATATTTGGCTTGAGTCTCAGCATTAGTTGCCTGAACATTAGCAAGGTGTGCTTTAGCTGTATTTAAAGTTGCTGCCGCTTCACCAAGTTCTGCTTGAGCCTTAGTTATAGAAGCTTGACGACTAGCCAATGTAGAAACTATTCCCTCTTTAACAGCTGCTCCTTTTAGTAAAATTGCACGGGTGATTAATCCGATACCAGCGATAAGTGCTCCGTCAGCCAGTATGTTCAAATTACTTGAAAGTACCTGAATCGAACCAGAAAGTACTTGTGCGGCTCCTGAGCCTTTCCCAGCTTCTCCTACAAATTTGGTAATTTCATTATTTAAAAGAGTTAATGATTGTCCAATTGTTATATCAGTTTTACCAAATAATGCATCTACATCAGACTCCACATTTCTTAGAGCTTTTACAATTTCTTGAGATGTAATTTTTCCTTCAGCTGCTACTGAACGCAACTCTCCTACGGTAATCCCCATACCTTGTGCAATGGCCTTTGCTAATGCTGGGGTTTGCTCCATAACAGAGTTCAGCTCTTCACCGCGTAATGTGCCACTGGCAAGTGCTTGCCCGAACTGTACTAATGCTGCATCAGCTGCTTCTGCTGTTGCTCCACTAATGGCCACTGCTTTCGATACGGTTTCCGTTAAACGGGCAGTATCATCCATAGTAAGATTTAATGTTTTGGCGTTATCACTAAAGCGCTGATACACCTGTAAAACCGAATCCCAAGCAGAATAGGTTCTTTGGGCAATTTGAAAAGTATCTTCAGTCGCTTTATTTAACTCAGCTTGATTGTTAGTTACCAACTTCAATCTATTCTGCAAGCCTGTATAGGCATCCATTTTTGATACGGCCGATCCGACTGATAACAACCCTGCCATATAGCCAGTAAGTGCACGTGTCGAGACAGATAAGCCATCCATAGACTTGGAAGCATACTCACCTTTACGTTCAATACTATTGAGTTCATTGCCTAGATTACGCGCGTTACGTTCAGCATTTTGCGAATCAATAACAATGACCAGACGAGATTCTTGTGCCATTTTACTTTCCTTTAGGCAATAAAAAAACCCGCTTACGCGAGTTAGGGAATTAATAATCTAAAAGCACTTTTTAAAACCTAACACTAATTATAGAATTCGATATAAATAGATATTTATATTTTTTAGATATTTGAAGTGAACAATATTATGAAATTTAGCTTTAATATAGATACTGCAATACTAATTACTCTTACAACCTCATTTTTATTTTGGTGTGGCTATTGGTATAATTACGGATATTCAGATTATTTTGGTATTTCAATAAGTTTTTTTGAAATGACCATTCCAATGACTTTAATAGATGGCCTTATTGTTGGTATTGATAAATTTTTGTACTTTATAGTATTTATAATTTTTGTTGCTTTTCTATCTGGTTTTACTAGTAGAGATGCAAGTTATGCTATCAATTGCATAACAACAGCAACTGTAGCTGTAATTATTTTTCTTTTATACCCAATCTTTCATGGCAAAAGAAGAGTTAAATATAAGTATCTTTCTTCCCATCCCCGCCACTCCCTTTTAATCAAAAAAAAGGAACATACTACTCAAACAAGTAAATTTAGATTATCTAAAACAAAACCTTATTTATTCACACAAAATTTTTTATATAAAAACAAAATGAGTTTCTATCAAATTAAAAATACTATTTATGGCGACGACAATAGAGAGCTTGGCTCTTATATTGTACTAAGATTAGGAATATATTATTTTTTCCTAATTGGTATTGTTTTAATTATTTTATCAATGTTTCGTATAGGTATGAATCTACAGAATACTGGATTTCAAGATGCTGAAGATAACTTTAAGAGGAGTTTCGATCCTAAACTCAATATTGACAAGAGAAGTTTTAATTATTTTCCAAAAATTGATGAAAAAGAAAGTAACGTTAAGAATACATTTCGGTTAACTAATATCTGTAATAAAGAAGCATGTATAGCGGTTAACAAAGAACAAACTACAAAATTAGTTAAATTAGAAGATATTCAAATTATTAACCAAGAAGCTAAATAGAGTGAATTAAAATAATCTTATTTAATAAGATCTTAAAGATAGCGTTTAGACATTTACCATCTTTAAGATCTTAAAATTTAAATCTCAAATTTTACGTACTTTTTTATGTATCTCAGTCACAAAAAGATTATCCAAAGCAAAAATACAGTCATTAAAGATATGAGCATCACCAGGTAAATCATTATGCTCAGCATATACATTGATAGCCTGCTGATCTAAAGATAGAGGTACACCCTGCTCATATCGTCTAGCTCTGATAATCGTACTAAAGGCAACAAGTATTGCATCCGCTGCATAAGAATATTCAGGTGGATCTGGAACATGTCCGCCTAAGAACTTGATTTGTTCGATTTCGTGCGGCGTTTTCGACGCATAGGTCTTTTGGTACTTGTAGAGTTCGATGACTTTCCCAAAATCGTCGCCTTGTCCTTATCAGCTTCCTCCTGAATCTTTTGCGCCTGCTCTTTAATAAATGACCAGATAACAATACCTATATCACCAAGATTAAGAAGCTTTGACGCATTTTCAGGTGTATAGGGTTTTTCAGTTTCAAAGGATTTGCCTTCTACTATCTCAGCAAAAACAATACCTTTCCAGTCTTCAATTAAATGGGCACCTGCGGCATCTAATAAAAGCTCATGGTAAAGCTTGCTGTCTTCATCTTTTACCATCACATCATAACCTTTTGACGTGATTTGATTTCCTGCCTTTTCTAATGCAACCTGAAAGGGTTTATAACCAATACCACGGATTTTAAACTCTGCTTGTCCACCTGCAGTTTCAAACGTGCACCACTTCGATACTTCTGAGCTTCGTACAATTCCAACTTTTAAAGCCATACCTACCTCGAAAAATTTGAAAATAAAAAAAGCCCAGGAGATTCCACAGGCTTTATTAATTTGAATTGAATTACACAAGAGCACGTAAAATTGTTGGTGCTGTCCGCACTTGAGCAAAGTTGATATCTAAAGTAATGATGTCATCACCGCCACCATCCGGGTGATTTGCTTCCATGACTTCTAATTGAGGGAAATTAAGCGAGTATTTATTTCCTTTGCTGTCTTTGATGTCGAAGGTCAGTGTAAACACATCACGGGTTTTGATTGCATCAATCCAACCAGCAGCTGTGGCCGAAAACATGAATGAAGCATTCGCTTCAATATCCATCATTTTCTCTAAGTAAAACTCTGGCGTGTACTTACCTGAACCGATACAGCGGATAGCTTCCAGATTGTTGTTAAGTGAAAGCGTTAGTGACTGGAGACAGGCTTTACCTTGAATTGACTGCCCATTAATAAGCAAGTTTTCAACGTTTGGCATACTGACCAATGGACGGTTTGAGGCAGCTATTGGATTAGTAACTGGATTGACCTGTTGACGGGTAAATGAATTACCAACTAAACCGAAGTTCCCTGTAATTTTACCTGTGGACTGAATCGTGATTTCACCCGTATCGACCTGAACACCACGGTAAATAAAGACCTGACCAATATCTTCAAAGACTTTAACCAGAGTGAATGATTTACGTACGGTACCGCCAAAGCTGAGGGCATTTGCTGCCCAGTTATTAAATGCCAATGCACTTAAAAACAGATCAAATGTCCCTACAGATAATTCAAACTCTAACTGACCAGCCACTTCAGCTTCAGTAACCACACCACCTTGTCGGAAGCGTGAATCCACAACCTCACTACTTTCTTCAGTTGAGATGTTTTCTGATAAGCCATCTGAAACACGGCGAACTGTATACCAGATTGGGTTTGCTGGAGTAGTTCCCAACACAGCTTCTTCACATGCATATAATCGAATTTTTGCGCCTGAACTCATTTATTGTTCTCCAAAATTTAGGCATTAAAAAACCCGCTGATTTAGCGGGTTATTAAAGTGTTTCATCTGTATCTGAGATTTCAGGCGGTTCAACACCAGCCAATGCTGCAGCTACTGCTTCGGATAAATTTGTTGGCTGAAATTCCATTGGTGTATCAGAAACTACAACTGATTCTTCAAAAAGGCGGATATCAATCCAGCGGCCAGCTGGAATATCGAGCGGACTACTTAAGTCAGCAATAATGGCAGCCGTTTCAATATCGAATTTACGCTTGAACGCCTTAATTGAAATATCGCCGTTCTCAAGTGTTTCATAAACTACTGCAACTACAGTATTGCCATTAGCGTCCTTAGGGATTTCGATATACCAACCTTCATTTGCAAAGCCAAGTGATCCTTTAATTAAGTAATTGCCTATGCCTAATTTCTCTAAAGTAATTGGCTGCATTTCAGCTTCATCATTGAGTTCAATATGATCACTAAATAACTTGACAATAGGTGACGCTGCTTTAATAAAACCATTTCCGTCTATAGTCGTATTTCGGTCTGTTTTAAAAATATGCGTAGTATTAGGTAAGGTTGAACTTCTTACGACACCAATAAATTGACCATAAGCTGTTGTAGTTGGACTACCTGCAAAAATAATCCCATCCGTTGCATTAGTTGAAATTGCTAAACCAGCATAAACACCATTTAAAATGGCAAAGATTCCACCATTGCGGCTCATGTCCAGCGCCGGAGTATAACCACCAGGTGTGCTAAAGGTACCATAACCATAATCCCCCACTCTCAATACTCGACCAGGTGTCATATCAGTTGGCGAAGTAGTCAGCGTACCTGTCGTTGCGTTTCCACCTCCCTGAATTTGGTCCCATCTAGGATTTAAGTTTGGGATACCTGAGGCAAAAGGCAGCATGAATTGCCGTTTGCCTTGAGCTGAGTTATATGGGAATGGTCGGTGATCCCAACTAAATTTAAAAACAAGATTTGCCATTATGCTGTTACCCCGTCAATCACTTGGAAAGTCAAAGTTTCAGTGTGCTGTGTAGTACCGCTAACAACTGCTTTAATATCCATCTGACATAGCCCTAAAGGCCATGCTGCAGTGCTTGCAATAGTTTTAATGTTTAGCCACCCTTTCTGTGCACTTTGACTTAACGCAGTACAAGTCAACGTAGCTACAGCTGCTCCATCGGCTAAAGCTTTAATCTGTGAAGTAAAGGTATAACCGGTTAGATCAATTGCACGGCGGATATCATCGGGTGGATATTGCAAAGTTTCATCCATATCAACCAGCTGCAAATTCAAGTTGAATGTGTCACCACGCTTAAAAACGAAATTGCTCATAAGTGATTCCTGTAAAAATAAAAAAACCACCAATGAGGTGGTAATAGTTAAATAAAAAAGCCATCTATAAAGACAGCTTTTTCTAAAAATAAATTCTTCTTACATTAATTCAATTCTTCATCCTTATCAGTAGTTTCCACTTTAATTGCTTCCTTTTTCAAATTATCAATAAAACGTATAACACTACTTTGTTTTCCGCCTTCATTTAAGCACATTATGCCAAATATAAAACATAGTAACGGACCTAGAATAAACTCCACAGCTACCGTATAGTTTTGCGCATTATAATAATTCAAAATATAAATCTTATATTCTCCAAAAAAGATATAAGGAGTTACTGCTAAACTAAGAAATACAATATAAGAAAGAAAAAAGTAAATTCTCTGTGTTTTGGGTGCCTTTGGTTCTAAATTATTAACCAAACTATTTGAATCATATATTAATTTAATCCTATCTTTATATAGGACATAAATATTTACAAGCTTATCAGCATCTCTATATTGAGTGAAATAAGAAGCCTCATCAAAATTAATAACTGAATTATTGAATAGCTTTTTTGAGAACCTATCCTTGGTCAACCTAGATAATTCTGAATCATTTTTTATTTTTTCAAATTCTTTGGCTGCTTCTATGTCCAAATCAATATCCGAATGCAACTTTAGCTTACTATTTTCAGTACTATTTCTGTTTAATCGCCATATTAAAATAGGTATTAGAATTGTAGATACTCCAGAAATTAGAGTCTTTATCCATTCTAGTAAATCCATAAGAAAACAAACTCGATTAAAAAATTACGCGAGCATTTTAGTGGATTTTATAACCAATCGTTACATTATATTGAATAAAGTCAGCATCTTGACCGATAAAATTTGATTGCCCATGTAAACACTCAAGATGATCTAGAGTGAAGTATTCAAAATGCTGTAGCAATGCATCACTGAGTTCTGTTACTCCTTTTACACCACTACGATGACGTGCAAAGCATTGAATCATGATATTTCCGGTACGGCGTGTACATGGCTTATCTGCAATACCTGAAATAAAACTCGGGCCGCCTACAATCGCTAAACGGCACCATACACCATCTTTAGGTACATTAAATTCTGGCGCATTTGGATACTGAATTCGTTCCTGACCAATGCCTGTGAAAGCTTGCATGTGCTCTATAATAGCTTGCCTAGTCTGCTCTAAAGTCATTGCCATTTTAACCACCGTATTTTTGACAAATATAATTAAATGTAGTGTTGTAAATACCTTGTGGCGCTTGATCGGACCAACCGTTTTCTAAGCGTTCAGCATATGGTTGATTATTCTGAATATAGACTAAATTACCCAGCTTAAACTTCACGGCTTGAATAGCTGCATCTTGCACAGCGTTTGTTTCAGGTCCACGCACACCGTAGTCACCAGAACCAATCGAAACAATATGAGACGCACGATAAGCGCCAGTATCAACGGGGCTTGAAACGACCAAAGACTGTACAACTTCCATAGTAATTTTCTTTACTTTACCTTCTACTTGTTTAACCACATCAAAACTAAAATCAGTCGGCTTTTTCCCCTTCCATCCCATAAATTTCTCCATAAAAAAACCACTCAGATGAGAGTGGTTTTTTCTTTTTCAAAAAGTTCTTAATTAGCATTTCCACAAATATCGGTGGTACCTGTTGGATATGTAAACTGCATATTTGCTTTATTAGTAATTAACTGTACTGAAACCGTTTTACCTAAAAATTTAGAATTAGGATTTGGTGATTGTATACCCACACCATTAAAGCCAATATTTTTAAGGGCATTCTCAGCAATTAAATTAAGATATCCATAATTTGTACCATTGATGATATACCCTACTTGTTTACTAACCTGATTAAAGTAAAGCCCAACTCTAACTTTGCCGTCTGAAGGCAAAGCAATAGGTATTAATTTTTGAGCGATATCTTTAACAACTACTGAACCCGAAGAATCTCGTGTTCTAGTAATTCCAATAAGGGTGACATAACTTCCATCTGCACGTGTTGAATCTTTATTTATTAATGCATAGCCTAGATCAATACTTATTTCATTTTTTAAATTAGAAGCACCCAAAATCTGAAAGGCCATTTGCTGAGTTTCATAGCTGTCGCCAAGCACCACATTTTTAAGATTTGAAGCATCAAAAACAAATTCTGTAGCAACAATATTAGTTCCCACAACGGCTTTATCTACTAGAGGAGTTTGACTAGAAGTTATGCTTATAAGTTTGCTAGAAGTCACGACCTGATCTACAGGTGTACTTCCCACATAAGTAATTGTTGCTGTCCCCTTTTGCTCAGTAATACTAATTGGAGACATTAATTTTATCTGTCTTCCACCTGCAGCATTTTTTGCATCGACTTGAGCCTGAGTTGCATCAAAATTATAAGTACAGGCAGCATAAGTATTTACTGAAAGTCCACTACTGATTAATAAACCTAAAATAATTTTATTCATGTAATCTTCCTTTTTTATTTGAGCAAACAGTATAGCCAAGCATATAAAAAGATTGATTAAAAACTGACAAGCGGTAATTTTTACTTCTTTAAAAACTTTTTATTATTTAACTTCTAGCCAGCGTGTACTGCACATGCTGAAAATAGTGAAATGTGCCATAAAGGGACATAATCAGTACTTATCATCTAAACTCCTCACTTGTGTCCATTAAAAAACCCACCGAAGTGGGTTTGAACTTATAACTATAAATTAATACTACAATTTGAATGTCCGAATACATTTTGGTTCCCTATCCGCCTTGCTCGAAACTTTAATATTTAATCGATATCCATATTCCGGAAACAAAACTAAAAATTAGATAAATAAATGCAGCAATAATTACGGAAATAAAGACTATGATAATCCCATCAGAAATATAATCTCTAGTGGCATCATTCTCAGGATTTTCCTTGGGATTAAGTATCATTGGAGTATTTAAAGATTTTTTCGCCTCATAGAATCCCCAGCCTATACCCAGCAAAACAATTAGTATCGCAAAACCAACTCCAAGATCATAAATAACCTCTTCAGCAGCATATTTATCATTTGAAGCTGAAACACATTTATCAAAGTATTTTTTTTCAGTTTCAGAAAGTGTAGAGATGGATTTTTGATCTTTAAACAGATCTTTAAAATGAATATTACATGTCTCAATAAATTCTTCTTTATCGTCAGTTCCATCACCCTCGTAATTGCTTGGACGAGAAATATAAAGTGTGCTATGGGTAGTTGTAGCCATATAATTTCATTAAATTTATAAAGGGATATTTAATTAATAGAAAATCAGTCAATTCAGCTGTCTTTTTTCACTAGCCTAACTATCTTCAAACTGAGTAATATTGCATATAAAGGGCCCACCTTCATCAAACTCCTCCCCATTTAATAAGATATTAAATCTTCCACTGAAAGTACTGAGTGCTCGTACAGATCCTTTCTTATCTTTTACTTCTAAATCACGACTTAATTTGTCTATTACAATGCTAAAGCTTGGAGAGATAAGTGAGGTAATTTCTTTACAATATTTAATAGCTTCCTCTTTAGAGGCTTGATAATTTCCTGAATGTTTTGAATATACATAAAGATCTCTCCATATTTTTTCATCAAAACTCTGTGATAGGTAAAAATTCAACCATTTTTTATCATTTGTATGCTCATAATAGTAATCCGAACTTACTGGATTAAATCTTATAGACATTGGACGACCATAAGTTGAGGTCTTCATCTCTGGGTATTTTGTTTTTATTTCTTTTGTATAATTTAAAAATAAGCGAGATTTGTAATCCTTGATTTCAGAAATTTCTTTATATGCATTTGAGATAGTAGTTGGAGTTAATTCTTGCTTCACTGGATTATTAACAGATGAACAACCTGATAATAAAATTATGCTCCATAGTAAAAATTTCTTATTCATAAAAATTCCTATATTTCGAGCCTAATAATATAGAATTTTTCCTATATTTTCCTCAACTGGCATTTCCAAATAGTAGAGGCAGGATCCTGCTGAATATGGATGATTCGAAATGAACCTAAGGCAGTTATCCACTCATCATCAATTTTAGGAATCATAGTCACTTCATTTTGCAGTATGGTAGCTTTCTTATCGGTGGCCAGTACTCCAAGTGCTTGGACCTCATATTGACTATATGAACCGAACAGAACGCCACGGCCAGAATAGTTTTCTTTAACTTCAACATAAGTTTCAGTTTTAGGATCCCAATTCGTTTTAGAGTTCCGCTCACATGTAAAAGTATGAACGGCATCCGCTAAACCATCATTAAATGCTTCAGCAATGTCTACTTGTAATTCTTCGCGTAGGCCCATTAGATTTTCCTGATAAAAAATACAGATTTTCTTTTGCTATACGGCTTGATCAAATCCAGAATGAATTGCTCGATCGCACTCAGCTTTACGGATCCGTCCTGATATTCCTTTTCGGTCTCAACCGTATCAGCCTTTACTTTCTTGCGCTTTAATGCCTGTTCCTGTCCTTGATATAAATCACCTTTAATAATGCCCTTAATGATTTGATATGAGGCTGTTTTCAGTGGCTCAGGAACCAGAGTGGCATCTTCATAAGGTTTGACATTACGTGCTAATAGATAAGCCTCTGACATCTGAAGGTATTGAGCCTTATCACTGGCAGATAAAGCATCAAAGCCTTCAACATGTTCTATCGCTTCTTGTTCAGTGATAAAGCTCATGGATTATTCCTTTGGAATTAATGCTAAAAGCTCGTCTTTTTTAGCACCTGATTCAAATGCAATACCTTTTTCAGTTAAGACGGCACGAAGCTCATCAACTTTAAGGCCTGCATAGTTAATTGGTTGAACTTCACTTGGCTTTTGATCACTTGCTGGATTCTGACCATCTTCACCAGATTCAAGCTCAGCAATACGTGCTTTCATTGCATCAGGATCATTCTGAAAGGCAATAAACTCACCTTTCAGCGTTGCCAATTGTTCTTCAAGTTCAGTTACTTTTGCTTGTGTCATTTGACGTTCTCTCATGCGGTTAAATGCGGATAGGCCCATTGATTTATCTCCAAAAGAAAAGGCGGATAATTCCGCCCGTCTTTATTTAACTTTGTGCTTGAACGCCACAATACGAATCTGCTTTGGATCGTAAACGCGTTCCCAGTTGGTATCAGTAGAAAGACCTGCATTGTTCGGTGCAACACCCATTGCACCAGCCCACTTGATGCCACGAGGATGCAAGACAAAGTGACGGCGGTTAATGAGAATGTCCGAGCCTGCGAGACTATCTCGATCCGTCTCAACCCCTACAGGAGCACCGATATCCTGAAAGCCGATAGCGCCTTGGCCAAAGAGGAATGATGTGAATACATCACCATCAACTGGCATACCGTCATCGACAATCACACGGCGATCCATGAAGGTTTTATAGAGAACCACACCATCTGCATCACGTACGGTTTCAATCAAGCCCTGCTTAGCCAGTGCAGCCATGGTTGCAGAATGCATGGCAATAGCCGTTAATTTATCGACGGCATCCCCGAGCTTGTATGAGGCATCGATAAATGAAACACCATCAATAACTGCCGCGGCTCCAGTACCAGCAGAGATGTCATGTGTATTGCTTGCCATACTTGCAGAACCGAACACACCTTTAAGTGTATTCACGGTAAAGCCTTGAAACTCACGTGCCCAGTAATCAGCAACCAGATCACCAACTGCACCAAGGGGATCGTCGCCAGATAATGCTTTCGCTAGATCATTGGCACCCCATGCCTTACCACGTGCATGTAAAATGGCAATATCCTGACCCGCTGCAATGTTGTTTACGGTTAAAGGTGTCGCATCTGAAAGTACTTCAGACTCACCGTCCAAATCATTCCAGAATGGGATATTAACGGTGGAACCGCCTTGTGTACCGAATGCAACTTCGACATCCAGCTCCCCTACAATTCCCGACTGCCATAAAGCAGATTTCTTGGCAGTTTTATTTAAAACGTACTGAGTGAATAACTCGGGTACGATTACATCAGCTATTTTTGTCTCAGCCATTAGGCTTTACTCCTTAAAGATTAATACCGTGTTTTGCCGCCAGCTCTTTAGCTAGCTGCGGGTTTTCATTTCGTAATTGAGCAAGTTTGGTTAGGTTCACCGAACCGTCTGGCTTGGTGATATCGACCTGTCCTTTTGTATTGGAGCTACCTGGTGAACCTGTACCATTTGCTTTAGGCCAGAAATAAGGCTTTTGCTCACGTAAGGTTTCGACCCATTCTTTTGGTGATAACGGCGTCTTACCGTCTTTACCAATGATCACTTCACCTTGTGTATCGACTGCTACGGCCTTACCGTTTTCGTCGAGTACAAATTTGGATTGAGCAAGAAATGCGATATCTGCAGTTGCTTCAGGCAAAGCCTCTAGTTCAAGAGCAGCCTGTACAATCTGGCTCTGAACAACCGATTGCTTGAACTTGTTGGCATAAGCTTCTGCTTTATCGGCCCGTTCTTTTTCGGCATTGAGCAACTTGTCATGTTGTTCACGCATCTTCTCGGTACGCTTCTGGATGACTTCACTCACCTTACCTTCAGCAATTAATTTCGCATCTTCATCCTGCTCCAGTTGGGCAAACAGTTTTTTGACTGTTTCAGGATCAATACCTTCATACTGTTTTTGAAGCTTCTGGAGTTCCTGCTTTGCTGTCTTGGCGGCATCACGCTCGCTTTGAAGTGCAGTTTTAAGTCCTTTTGGATCTTCGTAGCCATCCAGATCAAGGCGAAACTTCCCGTCTTCCTCGACATATAGGCCACGATGTTCTTCTTTAACGTCGTCCAGTGAATCGACAATAAATGGTAGTGACATGTTCAAACCTCTCGTTTGATTAAGTTGAGCCTTATCTCAAGGCAATAAAAAAGCAGCCATTTGGCTGCTTATTCCTTCAATTGGAATTAGGAAATTAGAAATGGGGATTCTCTACTCTCCATCGTCTTTTTTATAATTTTCTTCAAAATCTCTCACCATTTCTTTCATATAATTCATAGCATCAGAGCTACTATTAGATAAAACATCTTCAAATTCGTTGATCATATCTCCCCCATTTAAATCCTTTCGAATTAGGACATTTAATTTATTAATTTCAACACTCGCATCTGAAATTCGATTCATAAAAATTTCATTTAATTTCTGTACTTCCAAATTTGATTCTTCTAATAATTTTAAATGTTCATCTTCTAAATCTCTTCTTCTTTTCTCATTATTATTGTATTCATTCCATAATTTCTTGTTTAATTCATGATCAAAAATTTTAGAAAATTCATTTTCTTTAATCAGTGCAAGAGCCTTATTTCTTTCATTTTCATAAACCTTAATATACGGTTTAATTGCATTCAATTCAGCAGTTAAGTCTATTAAATGCTTCCTCTCTTTAAGCATTAAGAAATACAATTTAGAGCATAATTTCATAACTTGTATTGCTTGCTTTGTTGTGGATACATTAGAAATCAATTGTAGGCGATTAATTGCATAACAAAATTGAAAAAATTGTTCATTTGCTCTTTTTAAATCAAATTCTAAATTAGGAACTTGACCTATCAATGAGTTAATTTTAATCAACTCATCAACTGCATTTAAATATATATCCTTTTTTAGGTTAAAAGATCTTTCAGTTTCTTTTTGATTAGATTCAAATTCAAAACGTTCTTTTTGATTTTTATTATTAAAATAGTTTGTTATCCAAACACCACCCAAACCAGAGAATACGCTCATCAACCCCACAATTACAGGAATAAACTTTTCATTGTTTTCTATAGCACAACCTAGAGCTAATAAAAGTATTATAAAAAGCGCACTAACGAAAACACCAAAAATATATCTTAGAATTTTTCTTTTCATTTAATTAAATATCTCCTATTTAAAATATATCGATGATATCAAGTATCTTTTATCAACCCAATTCTTCTAAAGCCCTGTTGTCCAATATTTTTAACTCTTCCAGATTATATAACCTACCTTCTGGATCAAAGAACTTTTCAAAATCAAATTTCCCTTCTTTATAGAGTTTATAACGCTTTGGACCGAGCCATTCTTTTTGAAAGAAATCATCTGTTTTCTTAAAGAACTCTTTGAATGTGGTGTTCGCATCCAATTGGCCAATCAAGTGATCACGTTCATCCTTAGGGATATCCTTAACTCTTCGCTCATCCATAACAAATGGGCGTTCACCAACTAATCGACCGTCTTTCTCAACTGGTACCAGAATACTTCGGCAATTTGGATGCAATGGCGGTACACGCTTTGCAGGATCGTTAATTTCCCAGACAGTACCATCTAATGAAGCACAAAGTTTTGAGGTTCTACCATCCAGCGTTGCAACAAGTCTTACATATTCAAAGCCAATCTGGGTGAAGCTATTCAGATAAGCTTGATTCGCCACGTGGCTACGTAAAGTTCTAACAGTCCGATCAATATCAGACTTAGAACTAGTTAATAGACCATCCTCATAATTAAGACGCTTAGTACCACGAATACGCTGAACAATTTCCTGATTCGTTTTACCTGAGCCAATTCCATCGCGAATCGCATATTCAACTTTTTGGCGGGCGCTTTCAGCAATCTTGGAAAGAAGATCATCAACCAATGCTCCGCCAACCAAAGGTACTTTTTTGGCTGCAGCATAAAGCTTTTCACCATTTGGTTTTCTGATCTTGCCACCGTATAGCTTAGCTGTGTAATTCGCTTCATATACGGCCAATGCTGTAGCAGATACGGCGAAGGCTTCTGGTAAAGAAGTGTTTATGGCCGTAAACCACTGAGAGATTAAATCACGAATCTCTTTTAGGTTTGTTGTGGTGTACTGGCCACCAGCAAGCGCTAATTTTTCAGAATCATTTAACTCATCCAGTAAGTCCCGAAGCTTTGCCAGCATTACAGCTGATTCATCATTAAAGATCTTTAGTAACTCATTCACTGAATGAGAAGAAGCCCGATATAAGTACGCCTGATGTTGTGTAAGTACTTCAATCAGCGTTTTATCTTTTGAAGTCATTTAACACCTCTAAAGCGTTATACTATTCCGCTCACTTTCAACTCGCTTCAGCTCTTCCTTAAAATCATGAGCTGGTAGCTTGCCTGTGGCGATATATTCCCAATACGTTTGGAATGAGTTCTTACCTGCAAGAGCACCTTCATAAAGCTGCTTTGCGAGATTGATGTCATACTGCTGAACGATAAACTCAGGTTCTACTGTAAATGTATATTTGGTTGCATCCAGCTTTAACCACTGAGCAGCGTATTTAATTGCCTGTTCGATCGCCTGAGCCGCACACATCACAATACTATGTAGACTTGCATGCTGGTCATCCTGACGTGCACGGCGAGCTTCACCTGATTCTTGTGTATTGGTATCGATGACCTTTGCACCAGCTTCTAATGCTGCATTCTTTTGGGCATCCATTTCACTCTTAGTCAGTTCGATACCATTTCCAGAAATCTCTAAGTAACCGCATTGAGATTCCTTAGGTAGGCTCCAGACAGCCATAACACCTGTAACACTAATATCATCATCTTCTTCCCCGTCTAAACCATTAATCCAAGGCTGTGGATGAGCTGTGTGGTGAAGAGACTGAAAGTAGTCCGCGCTGAGCTGGTAATACTTAAGTGCTGCTTTTGCCATGGTAAGCAATGGTACCGTACCAACTTGTGGAGAATTATCAGTGGTACCGCAGAAAACGAATGGTGTAAATGAAAGCTTATTACCACCAAGATCTGGTGTTTTATCCTCTTCGGAAGATCCATCAAACAAACGGACTGTTAAAGCACCTTCCTGCATAGCTAAAACCCGGTGGACCGTCTTTGTATCGTGCCCGAATTCATCTTCGCTATCATCAAATTGCTCCTCGAGCACTAATAGTTTCAGATCCTTACGGCCACCAATACTGTTTTCTTTCCAGTTAATAATGGATAACGCATCATAGAGCGCGAAGTAAGGTACGCCTTTAGCATCTACATCGACAAGCAAGCCGCAGCGACCATACTCTAGTAACTCTAGGCAAATACGGATAAAGAGTTGTTTAAGCCCAAAACCATCATTGGTTGCATTCTCTATCAAACCCTTTAAAAGAGAGCTTTCAATTACGATGTGGGGTTCAAGCTTTGAAACTAAACCAATCATCGTGCGTAGTGAATCTTGAACCCAAAGTGGATACTGAGCACGACTGAGATAGGCTTTATAAATCTCTCCAGTCGTATCTCCCTGCTTTTCAGCCTCAATCATCCCTGCAGATTTAGGAAGATACTTGGTTTGTGCCTGTTTAATTTGCTCTTCACCAGAAACGGCGTCACGCATAGCCAACCAGACTTTTTGTGCAGCAATATACTGCGGATGTTTATCAGTAACTGCCATAAAAACACCAATAAAAAAGCACCTATAAAGGTGCGTTGTTTAAGACATGCCGCGAATCCTACGCATGCCAATTGATTTTTTATCAATCGGGAATAAATACGCGATTGGATATGTACCAGCATCATTCATATGGTCAAATCCTGATTTCTTATCAGGTTGTCCATAATCATCATAAATTTGTCGCTCTAAGCATTTAGCAAAGTGCGGGCATTTGGTCACGTTCACGAAGAGCCTACGCTCAGATAACGTATTGCAGAGCATGCCATTCATAGAGTTGATGCGATCTTTAACAGCAGGGTTTCTGTTATTCACATGGACTTTGAATCCTGCTTTTCTAAGTAAGGCTAGATCCGTCTCACTTGCATTGCTCGACTTTCGATTCTCACCTGAAGCATCCGGATATACAGCTATTTCATGTTTAGGGTAACGCTCCTGAATAGCTTCAATCATTGCTGGAGTATCAAAAAGGTTTACGAACTCATCAACAGCATGCATCTGCTCACCACGGCGAACATATACAACCGCAGCCATTTTGGTTACGTTGAAGTCCATCCCTACATGAAGCACATCATTTGGCTGAACTGTTTCTGTTGATGCGCTTAGTAAACGATTAAAGCAATAAAAGATAACGCCCTGGTAACTTTCAAAGCTTGCCTCATATTCCTGACTAAATGTCTTAGGATCCATCTTGCGCTTAGCAACAATGATTTCGGACTCAGGAATATTTCCCCCTTGTAGGGATGTATAAGAAAAGCTTTTACAATCTGGTTCATGCCCTGGTTGACCATCCATGAATGTGTCATAGCAATGGTTGAACCCTTTAGGAGTACCAATCCTTAAAACATGTCCACCAACACGTTGTTCTCCATTTACCACATATTTACAAGTTGAAAGCATCGGGCGAAGTACTTCTTCCCATGCGGCCCATTTACAATCCGCCCATTCATCAATAATTAAGAAAAATAGGCCAGATCCACGAAGGTCATCATAATTGTCTAAACCTACAACACGGATGACATGACCACTTCTTAGTGTGATTGAACATTCAGTCTCATTCGGCTTACCAGCTCGCCATGATGCTGGAATTGCCTGCTTTAATCTCTTCCAGAAAACCCGTTTAGCTTGCTTAAATGTAGGTGCTGCATACCAAATCTCATCCTCAACAGAGACATTCCATTTAGCCGCCAGTCTTGCGGCCCTGCGCATTTCCGCTTTTGCTAGGAAGGTCTTACCGAAACGTCGGCCACAAACAGCATCGCGAAATCGGGCTTCTTTTTGCCAGCCCCATAAATAGATATTTGCTTGTTTAGGTGTTAATTGAACTGAACCTTCAGGAGGATTAAAGAATTGGCTCATTAGGGATCTCCTCATCAGGATTCAAAACAAGTTTATAATCCTCATCAGGTGGTCTATGTTCTGGTGGATTTACTTCACGCTGTAACTTCTGAAGTTCAAGCTTTTTGATCTCAAGTTCTACTTCAGCTTTGGTTTGGCCTTCTTCACTACTACTTCCCCCTGTTATCACTTGACGGTTGGTATATAGCCCACCCATTTCCTTTGCAGCTTGTTCAATCCATTTAGGCATCAATACTGGATTGTCAGGATATTTTTCAACTAGACCCTGCAAGAGTTGCAATCTATATCTTTTATTGGCAAGTGGTATGGCTTCTAGCTCTTCATTGGCTTTACGGCGACATGTAAAGAATAAATCTCGAAACTCCTGACTTAAGTCTTTTCCAATCTTCTTTGTAGGATCGTATGCTTCACATTGTTGCGGGGTTACATCTACATTAAATATTTCTTTAACCGTTTTAGCTGCCTCAGTGGGTGTTTCAAATTCGGCAAGCATTCTAACGATGAATAATTTCACCTTTTTATTAATACGTGCCATTTCAACCATTCCATCTAAGTACATCTAAGAAGAATGGCAAAAAAATTTAAACCACCTTCAAGTAACAAGTGCCACATGCATAGTGAACATCAACTCTCGACATCTCAGGTCTTGTATTAGCTGCTTCAACCATTCTTTTGACATCCTCACTTGCACCATATCGACGTACAACGCCAGTAAACTCTTCAACATCATGCCCTTGTATAGCTAATTTAGGCATACCTGTTTCCCGGTTATATGCAGGTGTTCCCCACTCGTCTTTCTTATGTGCAATGTGGTAAAGCTCATGCTCAACTAAGGCACAAAAGTTCACATCACTAGCAATCTGTGAATAAGAAGCATCAAAAGTAATGAGATATTCAGGAATATGGTTAAACCACTGTATAAATTGTTCTTCTTGTCGTTCTTTCTTCCAGCCACCAGCATTGATCATGACTTTTTCAGTAGTACCAATGACCTGACGTCCTTGCTTTTTAAAACCAGATCTAGCCCACATCACTGCAATATCGGGATATCTAAAGGACCGTAAGTGCAAATGGTCTGGATTAAATAATTTTGATTTTGGATCTAGAAACACCTGTTTAATCCATTCCCACATTTCTGGAGCTGGTGCAAAGTTTGGTGTATCCATTTCAAAAAGCCATTCTGGAGGGATTGGACGAACAGGAACATGAAAGCCAACTTCATTTTTCATAAATTAAGTCCAATAAAAAAACCACCTCAAAGGTGGTTTTTAAATAGTAAAACTATCACAGCAACTTCTTATAATTCTGCTTACCGCACTCATAAGGAGTACCAGTTAATTGTTTAGCAATATCAAGATAAGACTGATTTTCTTTATCAAATTCTAGATTCATTTGTTCACGAGTGGTTTGCTCTTTTGCTAATTCTTGAGATTGTTCAAAATTATCATTATAGAATTTTTTAATCTGCTCATTTGCATTAGCCAGATCACAAACTGAATTTGTAAGTTCTAACTGCTCTTTAAAGTTAAGTTGTCTTTCTTCTGAAAGCATTCCTAGTGTTTGGAATCTATTGATAGCCTCTTCGCGTGCATTAAATAGAACATTGGCCTCTGTTAAAAATTCTAATTTCGATTTTGGATATGCCTGAAATGAAATAAGTCCCAATAGCAAAGAACTTATTATTAAATGCACTTTCATATTTATCAACATTCTAAGAAGGTAATTTTATTGAGAAAGTATATCGCTAAAGATTAAAAATAGTTAAAAAAAAGATGAGACCCGCCAATAATCGATATTTAGCGGGGCCATTTTATGCCGTAATACTCTCAGCAAGTTAAAAAGTAAATATTAAAAAACCCGCTTCTAAAAGAAACGGGTCACAAAAACAAAAACTTTCAGCGCAGTATTTGATATGAACTATATATGGATATTCGCATATACGCAACTACAAATTCATATTTCAAAATTCTATAAAAAAGTCTCCCTTTTTGAGGAAGTTTTAAATCAAAAATTTATATCAATATTGTCTAGAATAGATGACGCAAAATCGACTACTTCTTTCCCGATTTCTACAAGCAAATCTGTCACATCGACTGGATCAGGATTCACAGAATTAAGCACAGAGTTTTCTTGCTTTTGCTCATCCTCGACTTCTAATTGCTCTATATTATTAATCGGTTCATTTTGATTTAGCATTAATCTAATTATTCCTCAAAAGTCTGAAATCGCGGAGGAGCAAATAATGCCGTCTTATCCTTTGTACAAATTCTTTCAATTCTCAAACCAAAATCTGTAGCTGCTTTTTGTTTTTCATCTTCTGTTGTATATAGAGGTGTCTCATAAGCCAAACCACTTACATGACCAAAAAAGTGATTGATATGGTAATTCAGTATTAAATTTTCCTTATCTTGATCTAATGGAATAAGTAGCTTTTCAAGCAAATCAAGAGGCTTAATACCAGACTGTCTTTCTAACATGATTTGATATGCTGCACTGTTAAGCTTTTCACAGACCGTTAATTCATTTTCTTCAGCATGCAATAGACTTCCAACTGACATTAAAATTACTATAAGTTTTAGTTTCACTCATCTATCTCCACAAATACAAATCAATATTAAAATATCAGCTATATGGAACTCTTATAATATTTACAGGCTCAACCGTAACAGACTACTTTATAAAAAAGCATTGGCCTAAATTGAACATGAAAGCTAACTTCATTTTTCATAAATTAAATCCAATAAAAAAACAGCTTTGATGATGGGTTTTTATTTAAATTATCGAGTACTAGGAATGAAAATTGGATATGTGAAATAACTATTGTCCTGCTTTTTGGGTTTTACGCATTCAAAATCATTGCATTTATGAATAGTTGCTAGTTGTTTGGTAATATTTTTATCATCTAAATTAATAATATAATTACTAATTATCTTTTTATCTTCTAATATATGATCAGATACATTAATTGCATAAATCATTGATTTTTTATCAGCTTTAAGATGTAGCCGTCCTTGATAAGTCACCTTACCTTTTTCTATGGTAAAAGGAATAGAGAAGTAGGATTTAGGAGTTAGGCCAAGAACAATAGTCCAATCATAGAATTCATAATTACCTTCATCTAATTCAATTACTACTAAACGCCCGCGAGGATTACTCCAAATTAATGGATCGTACAAAGTGTAAAAGGTTAAATCCTTTGACTGATTAGTTCCTATTTTACGGAGTTTCCAATAAAAATTAGGAATATCATTTTCAGCAGTGAGTCCTACAGCTAATACTCCTTTATTGGTACTTTCCGATAGAACTTTTCCTGGTTTGATATTTAACTGAGCACAACCAGAAAGAAATACAACGAGTAAAAATAATATTTTCATTTTAATTTTCATATCTAACCTTGTTTTTTAATTTTCTAAGCTATGCTAATAAATTGAATTATAAGTTAAATATATTCTCTAAGAAATAGTCAAATTTATTAATAATTTAAAATTAAAAGATGATGAATTTAAAGGAGCTCTGTTGAGGATTATTTAATACCTTTATGTTTTAGTAAAAGAGCTTTCTGCTCTTCACGAATGTCTTTTACCTTCTGCAGTTTCTCAAGGTAGAAAAAATCTCTCTCTAGTGCTATTTCTATAGCTATTTCTTCCTTTAAATTACCGTTCTCATCAAAGTTTTCAGGATTTTGATCTGGAAATTCTAAATAGTATTCTTCCATATCCATGACTTAAGTCTCTTATATCTATTAAAATAAATATAACATAGACAACAAAAAAGCCCATCTAATGATGAGCTTTTAAAATTAACCACATTCGTGGTATCAAAATAAATTGCAATTGCAAACGTATTTCAACAAGAATCGATAAATCACATTTGTGATATTAAGTAAATTACTTACACTTCGACCACTCTAACGCAAAAATAGCATTTACCCTGTACAGGGTCAAGTTTTGTATTTAAAGCATCTATTTTTTAATTAGGTAAAATTTAATAGATCTACGAGTTAGTGTCTAATTGATCAATCAAGTCTTTACCAAGTTGCCTTGTGTTCTTTTTACCACCTTTACTATTTAAATGACTGATACCTTTGCTAGTTGCCAGCTCTAGCAAAACCCCGTAAGCCGATACTTTCTCGCCATTTTTATAAACCAGTATAGTGGTGTCTTCTAACTGTTCTATCAAATAATCACCATATTCAACTGAACGTTTTAACTGATCCTTTGAAGTGTTAATAATTTCATAGTTAAAGTTGGCTGCAATTTCTATCAACTGATAAATATTACCTTTGCCCCACTGATTGGAAATAACATATATGTCTCCATTACTCATCTGTAGATGATGTTCTTTCTCAATAAAATAACGGTCATATCTTTGCTCATCCAGTTGGTTAAGTTTAACCAGCAATCTATCCAGATTCGGATATTCATTAAACTCTGCCCTAAGATCTTCGATATTCTTATTTTGAATTTCATTAAACCGGCTTTTAATAATTTCAAGGGCAAGATAACGCTTGTTCAGAGTTTTACCATTGAACATGAAGCTTGAGTAATCCCTTGCATTCGTAAGCTTAGCTTCTCGTCTTTCTTCTGATTTTTTCTGTGCCTTAATCTGATAATCCTTTGCTTCCGGTAAAGGGATGATTTGTTGAATATCAACCAGAATCTGAGAATTGTGAGTATATGGCTGCATTCTTATACAAGTAATATCCAGATCACGCTCATTAAGCCAGATCACTGAGGTGGTTAGTTCTTTTGAAAAGTTTGATGAGACCAGAATGATTCTCACGTCATCCGCAAAATTACTTTCATCCAGATTATCAACATCTACAAAATTTGAAATTTCTTTACGTGCATTGTCGTGATCAAAAGATGGATAGCCATTATTTATTTTATATCGACGATAGATATCTATCGCTATATCCAGAGTCATTGTAGAAACCATTGATGCATACCGGAGAGCCTGAAGCTCCATATGGTCACCTGTGTCAGTACGCTTCAGCTCTATGATTACAAGATTTGCATTTTTATCGATTGCCAGTAAATCAATTCTTCTCTTTGAACCATCCCATTCAGCATACTCTTCAGCAATAACAAGACAGTCCTCAGCAATTACTCCGATATTTTTCTTAAGTGCCTGCTGAAGATGCAATCTTTCCAGAATAGCTTCTTCTTTAAAAGAGGTGGTCTCAACTGCATTTAGTTCATTATTATTTAAAGTAAATATAGGCATGGATTTAAATCTCTGCAAAAGATTTTGCATTTATACAGCATATATTATTGAACAGATAGACAGATAAAAGCCCACATTTAAGTGAGCTTTTTAATAGTTCCTAGTTTTTTCTTAGACTCCTACACCACAAATATCTGTAGTGCCTGATGGATATGAAAACTGCAACTTACTCCGCTCAGTAATTAATTCGGCTGAAATTTCCTTATTCAGGAATTCTGGCTCTATGTAGCCATATTCAAAAGGAATAATAAAACCAATATTTTTTAATTTCGAAGGAAGCGTAGCAATGTAACCTTTATTCGTACCATTAATGATTAATCCAATCTGGTGACTATTCTGATTAATATAAAAACCTATATGCTGATAGCCTTCCTGGGTAATAAATTCTTTATAAATAGGATTAGCTGGATTCAGAATATCCAGATTTGTTGCGACTGTAGAACTCAAAACATTATTGGAGCTGTTGTTAGCATAGAATGCCCCTAAAGTAATAGTTTCTCCAGTTTGAGTTTGGCCAAAAGCTGATACTGGAACTGGGAAGGTAGCTATCTGGCCTGTGGTAAGTTGATTAATCAGTTTAAATCTAAACTCAAATGCGAGAATACCAGTTTGTGGTATAGCTTTATCCCCATAGATATTTATGCTTGATTGAGTTGCAGTTCGAGTATTAGAAGAAGGCAAACTATTCTTAACTGATAATTTTAAATTATTTTTGGTTAATAATTTTGAATATGTATTAGTTAAGCTCGCTGTAGTAGTTGGTGCCATTGCAGCTATCCAAATATTAGCAAACTCCTTACTAGTAGCAAGGTAACCTTTTCCTTTACTGGGATTGGTAGTTTCAATTAATTTAAAACTAACTTTTTGTCCACTAATAACAGGAAAAACATCAGCCTGACTGGGAGGGACTGGTGAAATTTTTAGAATCTGATCTTGGGTAACATCAAAATTATATGGACAAATACTCCAAGCACCCATACTCGTCAGACCCAAAGTTAATCCTAAAACTATTTTTTTCATCGTGATTTCCATTTTTAATTTTTTGAACATTTAATATACATTTATTCTATTTCTTAAAGAAGTAAAAATTTCTTTAGCTTTTTCTTATAAATATTTTAACTTTGATTTTTCCAGTTAATAAAAATTTCTATAAAAAAACAACTTATCAAAAAAAACGGGACACACAAAAACTTCAGTGTAGTCTTTATTGCGAGTCGTAAAACGGATATTCGCATTTCGAAAATACTAATTTTCTTTTTAGAATTCAAAAAAAGCTCACCAAATGATGAGCTTTTAATATTTTGTGCGATCTTCATTTACACTTCGACCACTATAACGCAAAATAGCACTTCTTTGATCAACGCCAAGTTTTCTATAGCTATTATAAAGAATTGCCACATATATCTGTAGCTCCTGTTGGATAGGTATATTGCAATAATGAATGATCCGTTATTAATTCCATAGTCACTTCTTTTCCAAGGTTCGAAGAGCTATTTATGAAACCTGAAAATCCATTTATCAGAACGAAACTAATATTGTTGATTGGATCAGTAAAGGTCCACTTATATCCTTTATTTACCCCATTAAGAATATATCCAATCTGCTTGGATTGTCTGTTGATATACACACCTATTCTATTACTTCCACTATTTAAAGTTTCAAAGGATTGATATTTGGGTGTTGGGTTGCCTACCCCAACTAAAACGAGATTCAAACCAGTACTATCCGATGTCGGAGTAAATAATGCTCCACTAGTAACTGTGCCATTCGTGCTAGAGCTATGAAGAAGCCATCCTGCGGTCTGTTCGTTGCCTATTAAATTTATAGGTGTTACAGATCTATATTCGAAAGCAATGATATTTGATGCAGGTAAATTAGTTGGACTATTAGTTACTGCTTGACTCTCCAAAGAGTTGTTAGCTTGAGTATAAGAAGTTAACTTCTGCCCTGTGAGTGTAACCAAACTGGACCATTGCCCACTATTAGAAGCTCCTGTTAATGTCATAGCTCCAACATTACAATCAGCTAAAACAGGAAAAGGAAGTAAGCAAGACAGTGCTAAAATTATCTCTTTTTTCATTTTTAGTACCTTTAGATTAAGTTTAGTTTTATTAAATTTTTAAACCTAATAATTATCATAAGATTTATATAAAAAAAAATTACGATAAAAGGCACTGCACTATCAAATTTTAATTTTTTGATATTTATAAATTCCAGAATTCGCATATTGATTACTTTTCGATATACTGCTCACGAACTATTTATGAAGATAAAAATAACAACCTTCTTCAACTCATATAAAGAGAATTCTATAGATGAATAAAATTTTCCTATCCGTCCTTTTATTATCCTTATCAGGTTGTGCTGTTTTAATTCCTCCAGCTTATAATCCTGGTGCAGTGATGTCACATTTCAGAGAAGGACAAGCGAGTAAGGACTCCTTCTATGTCAGCTATAAAGGTGATCGTGGTAGCTCACCAGAACAAGCAAGAGATTTTGTTGTTCTACGCGGTGCTGAGTTAGTCATGCAAAATGATTTTCGCTACTTTAAGATTCCCAAAATGAATCAAGGTACTCTTGTGACCTCAAACTATCAAATTGCTTCTGGGGTAAGAAATGATTCCTATCAACCTATGGTTGAAGCACAAATCGTAGGAGTAAAAGACCCTGGTTCAGATACTGAAGTTTTAGATGCCATTAAGGTAGCGAAGGCACTAAGAATTAAATATCGACTCAACTATAAATTGACGCCATTAGAGCTAAAATATAGCCATTAATTTCTTGATGAAGAATAGTTAGATAACTATTTTAAGTGCTTATGAAATCTCTAGAAGTCGTTGCCGCAGTCATCCAACACCAGGATAAAATTTTATGTGCCCTTAAAGGTGAACATAAGTACCCTTATTTATCCAATAAATATGAATTTCCCGGTGGCAAAGTTGAGGCTGAAGAAACACTCGAGCAAGCACTCATTCGAGAAATTAAAGAAGAGCTCAATTTAGATATTGAAGTAACAGAGTATCTATTAACTGTAGAGCATGCTTACCCCAACTTTAAGATCGAGCTGGCCACTTTTATGTGCATGACCAAGACTATTGAAGAATTGGTTTTAAGTGAGCACCAGGATGTACAATGGTGCACTATCGATGAATTAGAACAGCTCGACTGGGCTGCTGCTGATATCCCCATCGTAAAATACTTACTTGATAATAAGACTGCAGCATGTTGAAAGATTTTAGACAATTAAAACCAGGTACCATTTTAGATAATGATGGATTACGTGATTACTTCCTTTGCTCACCTCAGGGCGGAATGCGTAGATCTCATAAGACCAACACCCTCATCATTGTTTCAAACCATATAGAGTCCGTCTATGAAGACCGATGGATCGGTGATGAGCTGCATTACACAGGTATGGGCCAGCTCGGTGACCAGGGATTGATAAATCAAAATAGAACACTAGCTGAAAGTAATAGTAATGGCGTTTCTGTCCATCTTTTTGAAGTGTTTGTCGATAAAGAATATATCTACCAGGGTCCTGTTACTCTAGTGGCAGATCCATATCAAAAAGTTCAACCGGATGCCAATAAACAAGATCGGTTAGTCTGGATATTCCCACTTAAATTGTCTGATTCTAATACGGCGATCAGCGTAGAGACCATAGAGCGAACTAGTCAGAAAAAGCAGCGTAAGTATAAGAAGAAATCGATTGAGCAATTGATGGCAGATGCTCAAGCTACAGCACAAACAGAAGTCAGCTACCGTAATACCAAAACAAAATACTTTATTCGTTCAGATGCGATTGCCCAGCTTGCAAAACGTTTAGCGAATGGTATTTGTCAGCTATGTGAACAGCCTGCCCCTTTTAAAGACCAAAATGGTGAGCCTTACCTGGAAACTCACCATATTGAATGGTTAGCTCACGGCGGACCAGACACCGTCGAAAATACGGTAGCGCTTTGCCCGAATTGCCATAAGAAAATGCATGTTGTGAATGCTGAGGCAGATCGGGAAAAGCTCTTATTAAAGACAAGAAATTTACAAACACATTCTTAAAACATACTCATTTCATAGAAAAAGTAATGGATAAATAATGGAACAGTTTTTAAAACGTATATCTTTTTTTCTTATCTACTTACCCGCATTAGTATATGCCTGTCAATTTGCCTATTATGCAGGATTAGGCGAGCCTTTAAATATTCACGTTACTTCTTTGGGTTTAAATTACCCAGAAGTAGTGTTAATGGGATATTTATATATTTCTCTACCAGTACTACAATTTATTCTTTGGTCAGCAATATCTATAACTTTGATCTTATGTATTGTGTTTGTGACTTTCAGTATTCGCTGGTTACAAAAGCATAAAGGCACAAAAATTGAATATCGTGAATATATTCAAAAAAGTTTCAAAAGAGTAAAAATCGGCTTAGATAAACAAAAAAAGGATTTAATAAAAGCAATTAATTCTTTGGTTGGAATTTTAGGCTTATATTTTGTCATATTTATTTTTACTTTTTTATTAATTCTATTTTACTATAAATTAGGGATAAAAGAGATTGAAGATAAAGTTCAGGAAATTTTTAATTCACAGGCTTGTGATACTTCAGATGGATATATAACTTCCAACAATACAAAAGTACGAGTCAAAACTATTCTATGCGGTTACAACAAATGCTATGGAATTTCCCTAGATAACAAAGAAGCTATAATTTATCCACCGGAACAATCTGCACAACCGATTTCAAGGATTAAAAAGTTAAAAGAAGCACCTTAAGGTGCTTCTTTTTAATCCCACATTGTAAATTCTGATGAGTGATATTTACGAATTTTTCTTAAATATAGATTCATATCATCTTCTGTTAACTCATCATTCTGTCGAACGGTTCTTAGTAATTCAGCAGCAATATCATTACCACCACATGCAGGTCCTGCTAATTTAGGACATACAAGAAATGCGAACGGTTTTAAAAATCGATGCCTTTCTTCAAAAATATGATCAGTTAAATCTATTACTTGACCATCAGGTAGTTCAAAATACTTATTTTGAAAAAGCGAGGGATCGTAATATTTACCATCAAATAAAATTGCAATATCTTTGTAGTAATTGGAGTTTTTTCTAGGTTTTATGTTTCCATCTCTATCATAAATATCAAACATTTCTGAAGGTTTAGTTAACACAATAAAAAAGTTATTATATAGCCTAGAATCATGTTTATAAAAAATAATTTTTTCGACTTCTATTTCATAAAATTTACTAAATAAAAATTTATTATTATCAATTTTAACTAAACCCTTAAAATCTAAATCACCTCCATTTAAATCCACCCACCAAAACTCTTCATAAATCAAAAATTCATTTAAATTTTTATAAAAACTTTCAAACCTATTTAAAGTATCTATAGTTTCTATACTCTTTATAAATGGAACTGTTTTAGTAATTGCATTATTTAAATCATAAGTTCTTTGATAAACATCTCTCTTATTAGAAAGAATATCATTAAAAAATGAGAATATATCATCAATGCATTGAAAGCGTTGTTTAGGATTATTAAATATACAATTATGTACAACTTTATCTAAAGCTTTTAAATGTGGATCAGAAGAATCATCTACGAATGGTGTTCTAGTACCTTTTGAAGCTTGACCTGCATACCACCAATGTATGACCTGACCGAATGAATAAATATCATAACTTGGATTTGCAACATACCCTCTAATAGTCGATTCTTCTGGACTAAAAGAAAAATTGGCCAAACGCTCTGTTGGGGAAGTACTTGATAGTTTTGTAACAAATTCCTCATCAAAATGAGCAATTCCGAAATCACCTATTACATATTCACCTATTTCATCATCGTAAAAAATATTTTCTGGTTTTATATCTCTATGAATAACACCAAAATTATGAAGATGTTTCAATCCACTTCCAATTTGCTTTAGAATTTTTAGCCCATCATAATCTGGAACAGCTTTATCTTTTAAACTTGAACTATATTTTTTCATTATGATGTAAGAAATTTCAATTTTATTCCCTGCTTTACTTGGATATTCAAAGCTATCCAAGTGGTACTGTCTGACAACATTTTTATGGGGTGGTAATTGAATTAAAGAAAAATATTCATCTACAAATCTTTTAAGCTTTCTGGTGCTCAATGATTGCTCAGTTAAAAATTTCACTGCAAATTCCTTTTCTCCATTTTTTTGTTTAAAGAAAAGTACATTAGAATTTCCGCCGCTTTTTACCCCAACTTGAATTAGCTTGAACTCGCCTACTTTAGAAATTAAATCGTTAGTCTTAAAATATTCGTATAAATTCATAAGTAAATTATCATATTTAGATTTTCGATTAAAATAATTGAAAATTGAATTAAAATCAAATACTAATAACCAATAAAGTCATACTGAAAATGTAATACCGCCAAGCCACTCTTCTCCTCATATCATTTGTATGAACCTGTTTCCTTAGTACATAAAAAACTACGACCCGATGAGAGTTTTGATGAGAGTTTTAAAGTTTAAAAAGCACTGAGAGATGCTTTTTATGTGTATCTACTATGAGTGAGCTCATCTTTATGTAGACAGCATTTTTTATATTTTAATGCAGAGCCACAATGACACTTTTCATTTCTTCCCCATTTAATTTTCAATTTAGCATTATGGTCTTTTGATGAATCACTATAGTCTGTAAACTCACTGAGTATGGAATAATCTTTAATTATTTTTTTCGCTAAAATTGTGTCTTTATAATCAAGCGGCTTTGAGTAATCATAAGTATATATTGCTTCAGATTGTATTTCACTATCTTGTGGTTGCATTATGACAACGACTATCTCCTTTGCTTTTGACTGTCTATACTTCAAAGCTAATGAATATTGCCATGCTACTATTGGCCGTTTTTGATTAAAGTCCTCTATGCTTTCACTTTCTGAAAATGGCAATATTACTAAAATATAAAATTTAGACTTATTTATAGGAGACTGTAAACATCTTGCTGATCTTCGGTTATCTGGAACATTCTGAATTTTATCCAAAAATGCTTGGCTTAGATATGCTCTAGATGATCTGTTTTCAGATGCAAGCGATCGAGCAGCTCTTTCATGCATACTAAAAGGACTATCTTTTCCTTCACCAACTTTAGCTGTAATAATACTGTCGGAAATACTAGCAACCAATTTATTCCAAGATGCTCCCATCTCCTTTATAAACTGATGTTTTTTATAATTAAACTTTTTATAACTGTTCCAATATCCCTCACTAATAACTAATAATTGGTTATCTTCTTTGGGATATTCAAATGTATTTACACCATAAGAAAATTTCTCATTATTTAAATAATATCCTAGTAAATCCTCTTCACCAGGAACATTCAGTAAATTATATTTTCTAACTAGATTTTCTTTAGTTTTTAAATAGTTTAAAAAATCAGTTATTGTTCCCAATTCATTTATGACTAAATCTATAGAAAATTCATCAAAAATATGTACAAAGGTTTTACTTTTATTAACGTCACAGAGAACAAAAGGCTTTTTTAGACACTCACTTTCTTCTAATGGATAAAAATGAATAAAAGTACCCGTACTTCCTTCTTGATAAGTATCAAAATATTTTCTAGCAGGCACTAAGGTGTTTTTTGTAAGAGCAACTAGATGAAACTCTAAGTTTTTATTATCTAAATTAATGGGAAAAGGAATTGTGCAAAAATTATCCAGAAATATTCTTTGTGGATTGTTTTTTATCCAAGACTCCGCAGCATGCAATTGACGTACTGAATCTGTAATAGATTTTGTGTACCATCTCTTCCAAGCTACATCTAAACTTTTTTCTTCATTGAACTTTATTTCCTTGTCAGAAAATATAATTACTTTATTTCCAAAAACGACTAAGGCATCACATATCTCTTTACCTTGCTTATTTTTAGCAGCCCCTTCATCACTGTATGGGCCAATATAACTCCACAAAGATAAAAAAGTAGTATTCAAAAGCTTAGATAGTTGTCTCTCGCTTTCATTCACACCTTCATTTTTTAATATAGGTTCTAACATTATGCCCACAATATTTTATATTTTAAATTAATATATACAATAACTTAAATTAATATTCAATAAACCCATACCGGCAATGCAACACTGCCAACCCACATTTCACATCACTACGTGCATCTGACTGTGAACGATTTTCTCTTACCATCTCAGGCCATGACTGCCCACGGAAGTAACGGTCAATAATCGCGTCCATCCATTCATCCATAACTTCACTCTGCCCCATTAAATCCAATATTAAACGCTGTACTGCACGGGCTTCATTGTCAACAATCTGGCACTGGGTTTTAGATTTAGTTTTACGAAACGGATCTGATTCACTCACAAAGTAATTGGCGATGATTTCTCGTTGTTTCTTCTTACCTAATCGTTTTAAACGGCGCTGCTTTTCAGCCTGAACCATCGCTGAGGCAATCGGATTGCTATATACACCAGAAGGAATACCGGTAAAACTCTTTTCATCTAACCATGCACCGAACTGATATAACCAGCCTTCCAGATCGAATCGTGTCCAGTCCACTGAGTGCATAACATGCTTCTTATCGATCATTAGTGTCATTCATTCCCCCAACCATTTTCTCTATTTGCTGAACCGCTAAACCTGACTTCACTTGCTCTGTACTGAACCGTAAAACTGTAAAACCCATCATTGCTGCTTCGTTGTATTTCTCCATATCCCCGATATAACCTTTACCTCTTGTGTGACGTCCACCGCCTGCCATCCAGATACCGCCTTCTATCTCAATCAGAATCTTTGTACCGGTAATCAGAAAATCAGCTCTCCATTTACGTTTTGGATGGAATTTGTATTCCTGCTCAAAACTGATCTTGCATGCTCTTAAGTGTGTTGCCAGTACCGTCTCGCCTTCACTTGGCTGTCTGATACCTTGCTTTGCTGAACGGCGTTTCTTTGTCTTCACTGGAAATAATTCACGGTATTCAGCAAGGCTCATTGATGTCATGCTACCCCCTGCAATGAGCCTTTGAACCCGACTTGCTTGAGATACGGTTCCCATTGTTTGGCCTGAACTGGATCGCTAAGTTTCACGGCGATACGTGCTGCGAGTTGATCGTAGCTTTCCCCTGCGGCTGCAAACTGACTTGCGAACTCAGGATGTTGAGAGAGTTTTTGAGCAAAGGTGTGAATCTGTTTATCGCTGAGTTGATTTGATTCCCCCTGCGGGACTAGAACCCGCGTCGTTGAATTTTGGATCTTTGCCTGTTCACGAGCTTGGTATTTGCCACATGCGTTGATTAACCAATCTGCAAAGTGGTAATTCATAAGTTCATCACAGAGATTCTTCTCAGCGTTGTAGAGTTCAAATGCACGTAACTCTCGATCGAACCATGTCGCGTTTTTGATCTGCTCGTAAGTTTCCCGATCAGTTGCCAAAAGAATTTCTTCACCAAGTTTTTTCAAACTCAACCATGTTTTTTTATTTATAGATTCATCTGATAGATTCCCTGATAGGTTCTGTGTCCCAATATTGGGACTGGTCTCGGTACCGTTTTTGGGACTGGTTGCGGTCCCATTATTGGTACTAGTACCGTTTTTGGAACCAGTACCGAAATTGGAACTAGTTCCGTTATTGGTACTAGTCCCATTTTTGGGACTGGTTAAATCAGCTTCTTCACGGCCCATAACACCAAGTAACTGGTAAACCTTCACACCATTTCCTGTGATTTCACCTGTAAATCTAATTAATGAAATTGCCTCAAGCTCATCTAATACTTTGATGACTGTTTTACGGTTAAGGACAGTGTCTTTAACCATTCGCTTAATGCTTGGGTAGCACTTGTGAGATTCTCCCGCTCTATCAGCCAAAGCCAATAAAACGAGTCTCTGACTTGAAGTTTTAACCTCTGCTTTGAAAGCCCAAATGGTTGCGTCCAGACTCATAAGCCCACTCCAAATAAATCGGTTTGTTGGGCATTTGGAGAAATCCAAAGGCATTCTTGGCGACTCACACCACCTCTATTCCCTGAGGCCTGTACAGCTTTAGTCTTCTTTACCCAGTGTGTTAAGCGTGAGTTGTAAATCTCATGGTCATAACCCGATAAAATGACTTTACCTTTGACCTGATTTAATAGATCTAATAAATCGATATGGTCCTGATCACTCATTTCATATCGATAAGCCGTCATGTTTGATGTTCGAGTACTTCTTACATACGGTGGGTCCACAAAAAATAATGTGTTCTCATCATCATATTGGCTAATTACTTTTGCAGCTGGCTGGTTTTCAATAAGAACCTGTTTTAAGCGCTCAGCAAACTGCAATAATCGATTTGGATAACGTTCCCATAATGCAATTTCATAATTCTTTTGCCGGCCACCCGCCATTCGGAAACCAGTTTTTCCTTTAGTTGCTCCAGCTGAACCAAAACCCATCTGAGCTCGAATGATCATTCTTCTCGCTTTTTCTACAGGGTCTTCAGTTTCATCGTAGGCATCATAGAATTCAGTGCGAGAAAATGGTGTTAAATATAATTTCTCTTCTAAACATCTTCGTTGCTCCGGCTCTCTAAGTACTTTGAATAAATTCACGACTTCATTATCTAAATCGTTATAGATCTCAATAACACTAGGTTCTTTAGTAAATAGAACGGAAGCTCCACCACCAAATGGCTCAACATAAGTTTTGTGGACGGGAAAGTATGAGATAACCCAATCAGCAATCCGGAACTTTCCACCGTGATAACGGATAAGCGGATGTTTTAAACTACTCATGACACCTCCGCCCGTGCTAACTCTTCAGCACTTAATCGACGCTTTGCCTCTAACTCAGCAATTGATGCTGATCTAAAGAATTGAACTGGTAGAGCTAACTGCTTTCCGCATACTGACTTAACAAAAAGTCGTTTAGGTGTGCTGTAGTAAAACCCAAACACTTCAAAAATTTCGTTATGATCCAGTTCATTAACAACCACTATGTCACCGACTACAAATTCTTCTGAGTTGAGTTCAATTGGTTGTTCTGATAAATTGTTTGTGTTCATTTGATTCACCTCAATTGAATGCCTAGAAGCCTGATTTCCGAGATCAGGCTTTTTTATTGCTCTAAATTTGACCCTGTATTCTCATGGCATCCTCTGGCATCTCTTGTTTCCTTAGGATGACCCCACACCTTCCGCATACGATTGAACTTGCGTCTCTCCACCAAGAGTTTTTCTATGCAAGCTTCACGTATCCAGTCTGCTTTCGTCATGTCGCTGGCATTTGCCACGCCTTCGATGGACTCATCGGTCAAGTCATTAAATTTGACCGTTACAGGGTTATCGAGCTTTCCACCTAAAAAGCCCAACTCTCTTGCTTCATTCATTTCATCGGTTCTCATGAAAAGAGCAGCTCCCTTGCTTATTAAATTTAAGTCTGAGCTACTTCATTACCATTTTGGTTTAATAAATTTGAGGTGGGATACAACCCGAAATGTTGTAATACTTCTTGCTCTGAAACTTTCCCCCCACTTTGTTCAGCTAAAGCTTTACGTAAGTTCTTACGTGGTTCTTTATAACCATACAAAAGGTGCGTCTTTAAATAACCAGTTGTTGTACCAGTAGCTTTTGCATATTGATTTAGTTCATCTGGAGTCATATTCAGGATGAAATCACGAAACTTCATAGATTGATCCTCATTAATCAATCCAAATATTACCTTTTAGGTAATACAAATACAACCTTTTTTCTTGTTTACCTTAAAGGTGATAAAGATAAAATAAGTACGTAAGTAAGTACTTACTTATCAAGGCCTATTTATTATTTCTATAAATATTTGTAGAAACAAAAGCTTAAATAATCAGTTTTAACTGATTTTATTTTGAGAATTTTATGGACAGTAAGAGTATCCGCTATCTAAATACACGTATTCTTGTAGAGCAAGTGGGCGGCGTATCTAATTTTGCTGAAAAGATTAATAAAGGTCAGTCTCAAACTAGTCAATTTGCTGGAACTAATCCAATTAAAGGGATTGGTAATAAAGTAGCAAGAGAGATTGAAGAAGCATTTAATAAACCACATGGGTGGTTAGATCAAGTTCACGAAGAGAAAGAAGCTACAAATAATATTGATAAAAATATTTCTACTCCTTTTCCAATAGCTGGACGGTTAGTACCAGTAATTTCTTGGGTTCAGGCTGGCACTTGGACTACAGCAGATTCTGTTCCAATAGGAACTCAATTCAAGGAATGGTTACCTCCAAATCCTAAATGTGGCAAAAATGGCTACGGTTTAATTGTGGTAGGAGAATCTATGTCTCCTGATTTTAGACCAGGTGACAAAATATATGTAAATCCTGATTTTCAAATAAGTGATTTAAAAACAGGTGATTTGGTGATTGTGTCGTGTGATGGGGAAACAGAAGCAACTTTCAAGAAATTGATTGTAGAAAGCAACGGTATGTATTTAGAACCACTGAATCCAAAATGGCATGAAAAAATTATGGAACTTCGAGAAGGATGCAAACTAGTTGGAAAAGTTGTAGGACTTTACAGAGATGTTTGAAAAAAATGAATTAATGGATTTATCAGATTTTTATAATAATCAAATCCACACTCGTAAGCTTACAGATAAACTAGGTAGATATTATACCCCAATTTCGATTGCTGAAATTTTATGTGAGCTTGTAGGTAAGGTAGATAATCAAAATATTATTGATTTAGGCTGCGGATGCGGTAATTTAATTTTAGGTTCTTATAAAAGTTGGAAAAATTGTACTTATCATGCTTATGATATAGATACTTTAGCAATTAACAGATTAGCTTCTTTTCAAAAGAAAAACATCTTTACTTATAATATGGACATTATTAATGGAAATATTCCATATGAAAGTTTTGATATTGGTATAAGTAATCCTCCTTATATTTATTTCTCAAAGGAAAAAATATTAGAAAAATTAAAAAGTGAAACATCTTTAGAAAAAGAAATCATTAAATTAAATAGAATTCCTGCTCCATTAATTTTTTTAACAAAAATTTTAAGTGCCGTTAAAAAAAATGGAAAAGTAGGTTTAATTTTTCCTAATGGCCTATTAGTAAATAAGGCTTATAAAAATATTAGAAAAATATTGCTTAACGAATACAAAATTAACACAATTATAAAACTAGAACCCTATGTATTTGATTCAACAGAAACTTACGCCCACTTATTAATAATTGAGAATTCTGTACCAGACAATAAATATCCAATTCAGTTTTATGAATTAGTAAAAAATAAATTAATTAATCCAGCATTAAGATCAAATATATCATGCTATGAAAGAATGGATTACTTTTTAAATAGAAATCCACAAAATAATCAAAATCTTAGCAATTACATTGAAACTATATTTAGAGGGAATGTCTCTTCAAAGTTTATCAAAGAAAATCCAAATAGGAAAATATTTCATACAACTAATTTTAATAATAATGAAAAGAATTTTCTGTCTATTACTTCTAACTCTTCTGCAGATATTTGTATAAAATACGCGCAAAAAAATGATATTTTAATAGCAAGAGTTGGTCGACATTTTTATAAAAAAATAAAAATAGTAGATATTAATAATTTAGAAATTTCCGACTCAATTATTGTTATAAGACCTAAAAAAAATAAAACAAAACTCATTTATAAGATACTTACAAGCAATGATGGTCAAGAATATTTAAAAACTGTTTCACAAGGAACAGGCGCAAAATATATTACACATGATCAAATATTAAATTTACCATTAAATATGGAAGATATACATGTCTTTTAATTCAAAATTATTTCAATTAAAAAGAGAAATAAAACAATTAAGTGAAATTGAGCTATGGGATAATATTACTCATGAAAGTGCAAGAATCTGGTTAAGGCAATTTGAAGGGCCTGAAGAACAGCTTCTAGGACATCTTATAGTTAGAAATATGATTGTAAGAAATGAAAAACAAATGACTCAGCTAATGCTTCAGGCTATTAGAAGAGCCATTAGTTATTTTATCAAAGATGAAGATCGTTATAGATTTACATGGCAACAAATATTATTTGAAGGATATAACAGCAAAATATTTTACATGGGTCCTGTAAATTTCAATATTGATGGATATGGTAAACCAGGTAAAAGTGGAGAAATAATTATACCTTTATTAAAAAAATATGTTCCAAGAGGTAATTTTCAATATCCTGATTCTTATAGAATGGGGCTTAATGCTAAAGAGGCTTACTTTTTAATCGATGATGCTATTTTAAGTGGACATCAAATTGAGGAATGGATAAATAGACATTACAAAAATTTAATGCTTGATGAAAATTCAACTTCGGCACTTGTTGTAGGTTTAGCCCATGAAGATGCCTTAAATTATCTAAAAAAAGAACTTCCTTCTTTAAAAGTTTTTTATGGTGAACTTCTAACTTCCGACCGATCTTTTGTAAAGCTATGTAGTAAATGGGTAGAATCATCTATTTGGCCATCTAATTATGCTGCACCTATAGATGTTTTTAATGCTATAAACGAAAGAGCGTCTTTTCATGAAAAAAATTCTTTAGGTCATTTGAATCAAGCTCTTTTGCTTTCATATTTTTTTGGGGCACCAGATAATACAATTCAAATTCTTAGAGATAACTCCACTTCGTGGACAAGTCTAGTGAGTAGATAAATGAGCACTATTGATTATAAATTACTTACAAAAACCCGAGCGGAAGAACATGATGCGGATGTATGGGGTACTTTTTATATCCCTCCATATTTCGAACGTCTAAATCTAACTAATGCTACCAAACCTACTTATTTCATTGGAAAAAGAGGGTGCGGTAAAACAATGTTACTTAAATATTTATCTTATCAATCAAAGTTTTCTTTGAAGCGAGACTTTATTCCTCAACAAGAGATTGAGCATGTAGGTATTTATTGGAGGATTGATACTCACTTTAGTAGTTCCATGTATAAACGAAATAAAAGTATTGAAGAATGGATTAATATTTTTGAAAAATACTTTGCAATTATAATTTCTAGTGAAATTTGCAAATCCCTTTATCATATTTCTAAAAGTAATTATAACTTTTTTAACCATGATGATCTTAAAAATATTAAACTTAATGAATTAGCTGATTTTGGTTTAGATATTCCTACAAATCTATTAGAGCTAGAAACTTATTTAAAAGTAAAACATAGATCTTTTAGCTCTTGGATTTCAAATATTGAAGTTGTTGAACCCCAAGCTTACCCTCCAGGTCTCAATTTTTTACAAGTATTTATCGAATCATTAAAATCAAATGAAAAATTAAGCAATATTAACTTCTATATTTATATCGATGAAATTGAGAATCTTCTTAGTTATCAAAGACGTTTCATGAATACCGTTCTCAAACATTCACAAAAACCTTTAATTGTAAACTTTACTTCAAAAGTTTTTTTTGATGAAAATATGACTATTGGAAATGAATCAATTAATGCTACACATGATTATAACTATAAAGACTTAGATGAGTTAATGAAAGATAATGAAAGAAGAGCTTTTTTCTCTGAAGTCTTTATAAATAATTTTAATTTAGCTTTTAATAAAGATACAAAAATTGATATAAATCTTGTAACAGATGAAACTCGCTTAAGCGAACGAGCTGATGTAGATTATCAAAACAATATGATTCAATTAATTAAAGAAAAATTCCCGAGTATAACTATAAAAGAACATGCAGAGAACGCATATAAAACTGAGCGAATTTCTAATAAAATAGATCAAAAAATTAGTAAACAATTAGAAAAAAGCTCTATTAATCTTTCTGATTTTAAATTTGCAGGCTTTCTTCCTGAAGCCTTAATAATTATTCCTTTTCTCTTAGAAAGGAAAAGTAATACTCCTGAATCTATACTTGAACAATATATTGCTTATCATAATAAGCAACCTAGTAAGTTTAATGATTGGGTTCACAACAATCTTTTTGGTGCTTTATTAGAATTGTACAGACCATTCAATGATAATAAATGCCCATTATTTAGTGGATTCGAAGCATTTTATACAATGGCAAATGGAAATTTAAGACACTTCTTAATACTTTGCTATAAAACTCTAGAAATTAATGAAATGTTTGATTTAGATAATAATCAGTTTAATATTGAAATCCAAGCTCAATCTGCATTTGAGGCCTCAAATGCTCTAATAAAGGAAATTAGAACATTAGGTAAGTATGGAGAGAAGTTAAGAATATTTACTTTAAGGTTGGGTAATATTTTTAGAGTATTACAAGAGAACCCACTACTAAGCGAACCTGAGCAAAACCAATTTACTATCAACTCAGGAAACAGATTGCTAAATGAGGATGAGTTAATATTTATTGAAGAAGCAAAAAAACACAGTATTCTTATAGAATCTTCTGAAACTAAAACCAAGTCTAAAATAGGATTAGATATTGTTGATTATCTTTTAAATCCCATTTACGCTCCTTATTTCAATATTTCTTATAGAAGAAAAAGAAAGATCGAACTATCAGTTGAAGATTTCCATTATTTAATTAATGGCACAGAAACAGAATATAAAGGCTTACTAACACAACTAGTTCGCCCCAAAAGAGTTATTTTAAATAGTGATCAACAAAATACTATTCAATTAGGTTTTTTTGAATGAAAAAGTTTAAAGCTCATATATACACTGATATTAAAGATAATTTTTCTATTCAGACTACTTCAAATATTCACTTATTTTGTGGTAAAGCACTTGACGATAGAGGAAGAGAATTATTAAAGGTTTTCTCAGAAAAAAGCTCGACTATTCATTCCGTTCATTTTGAACCTAATACAATGCAATTTTCTATTGATAACAAAATTGTTGAATTTAATAATATTGAATACTTAAGTGAATTCATAAACGCTGAAAATACAATTATTATTGATAGTACCACTTTAGGTTTACCTGAGATATTTTATTTAATTAAACAATTCATTGCGTTAAGCTTTTTACACTTTAAAATTATCTATATCGAACCATTGAAATACAATAAAGATGAAAGTGATGATTTTTATAAATTATCGCACTACCCAATTGGATATAAACCTATTCCTGGCGCAGTGGGAGATTTACACCATGACGATTTAGATTTAGGAGTTTTTTTTGTAGGATTTGACCCATCTAGGATGGAAATTGCTTTAGAAGAATTCCAAATGATACAAGGAAAATCAATTAAGACAATTTTTGCGACTCCTGCATTTAATTCTGGATTAGAGCTAGAATCCATTGTTCCCCATTTAAATTTACTCATTGATAATAGAAATTTTGAAATTGATTTCTGTTCTGCTTTGGATCCTACTTCTTCCTTTGAGCTCTTAAATTATTATAAAAAATCATTAGATGATGGACAAAAACTTTTTGTTGCTCCTTTAGGGACAAAACCCACGACTATTGCAAGTGCTTTGTTTGCTAATTTACATTCTAAAGATGTAAGTTTACTTTATGATCATCCACTTCATTTAGAAAACAGAACTATAGGTGTAAAAGAATGGCATATTTATTCAATTTACTTAACACCTATACAGTAAAAACATTAAGTTAACCATGAATAAGGTAATAAAATTAATATGCAATAAATCAATAAATTAAATTAATTTTTATTATTTACCCTTTAGAAATATTACCTTATTTCTATAAATTCTTTGTGTTACCCTTGAATTAAATTACCTTTTTGGTAATATTTATCTCGTAGACAATAAAAAAGCACCCCTGCCTTCGAACTCATGGGTGCTTTGCATTACGCGAGGTAAGTATGAAACAAAACCCTATTCCTAGTCAAACCACATCACGCTTATATCAACACCCAACTGTTGAAGAACAGCGCCCTTCTCGTTTCGCCATTATTAAAGCGAATGTCATCGACTTTATTAAGTTTATTACTCTTGCATTCATCCTTTGGGTAATTGCTGTAGCTGCTGCATCTTGGATGATGGGAGGCTAATCATGAATGCTCAATTCAAACCACATCCAGATGGTATTAAAGCCTATATCGGTCATGACCGTTTAACAGGTCTCTACTCTGTACGTATCGGCTGGACTGTTTATGCAGCTAATGCAAATGGCAGTGTGCTGTACACCGTAAAAGGTGAAGTGAAGACACCTTTAAATGTTGAAGAGTTTAAGGCGAAGCGGCCTAAGGTTTACGCAAGCTTAATGAAAGAAATTAACTTCCAGCGTAAAAAAGCATTAGCGACTGCCCTGCAACTTAGCAATATCCCTTCGTATGACCGTAAAGCTTATAAGAAGAAGCGCGGCTTTACGGGTTCAAAATAAGGATAAGAAAAATGACTACTGAAAATTCAAAAGACAACTTACATATTTGGAATGCAGTTAAGCAGACGCCTACCAATTTTCTTAAAAAGATTGAGATTGGTTATTTGAAAGGCAAGTCAGACATTAACCCTCAATGGCGTTTAATGGCTATGACTCAGGCCTTTGGTCCTGTTGGTCATGGCTGGACTTATAGACATGTTCGTTTATGGTCTGAAACTGCTCCAGATGGAACCATTATGGCTTTTGCTGAAGTAGCAGTAAAAACCAAGATTGATGGTGTTTGGGGTGAAGAGTTTTTCGGCAACGGTGGTTCAGCAATTGCTGAAATTCACAAAGGCAAATTAGTAGCGATTGATGAAGGTTATAAAAAGGCCGTTACTGATGCTCTAGGAGTAGCGTTTAAAGCTGTTGGTGTGGCAGCTGATGTTTACCTCGGTAATTTTGATGGAAGTAAATATCTATACAACTATGACTATGCTTACCAAGAGCAAATTACCTCTACCCCAGCAGGTCAAAATACAAATCAGAATAATCAGACAACCGCTCAGGGTGGTAACCAGAAGCCACCTCGTACTCAGGACCAACTTTATCAAGATGCATTAAAAGCAATTAAAGATGCTCCAGACACTAACATCTTAAATGCTGCGATTAAAAAGTTTAAAGGTACTACTTATGAGGCGGGTATTAATAGAGCATGCCAAGCACGTGCTGATCAAATGGGATGGAGCTCTAAAAATGTTCCGCAGCAAACACAACAACCATCATCATTGCACCACTGATAAGGAGAGCTATTTATGTCTAATTTATTAAACGCAACTGAAGCATTTGCTGCTCTCCAGAAAGGTAAAACAGTTCTTTGTCGCTACGCTGGTGATGGCGTACTTAAAGCTGATAGTTCTTTCAGTTCCCTTGATCAAATGCCTGCAACTGTATTTGGACTTCCCTATTACGAGTTTTGTATTAAAGCTGAATTAATGGAACTAGCTGGTATTGAATTTACCAAGCCTTTAACTCCCCACGATGTAGAAGCAGAACAAGAAATCTATATTGTAATGCCGACTCGCATATTGAGAACGAAGTTTGATGAAGAAAATAGCGAGATTCTTTGCAGTGTAATGAACGGTTTTGCTCAGGCAGATGTTGAAAATGCAATTTTGCAACTAAAAGCTATTGGCGCGACATTCGGTCAGGTAATTGGCGATGTTGAAATTAAAGATGGATTTAATGACAAGCCGAAAAGACAACGTAATAAACGACTAAAAGCTGAGCTCTCAGAAGTTAAACCTGCGCCATTTGAAAATATTAACGATGCTTCAAATGTCCAAAAATCAACATCAGATGATGTTAAAAAAAAGACATTAACTGAAGCAGAACAAAGAAACGAAAGTATCGAAGATGATTATCAAAAAACCTTAGATACCCTTCTACAACGAGTCAGTGAGTCAAAGACACCTGCAGAAGTAAACGCTGTTTATCGCTATACACGTGCGTGGACTGATAAGCAAATGGAACCTTTACTTCAAGCTACGCATAAACGTCTAACCAAACTTGCAGAAGTAAAGCCTATACATAGTGAGCCACCGTCGTTGTTGGTTCAAATCCAGACTGCATCCGACCTTACCACTTTAGATGCTTTGGAAATTGATGTTTCAGGACGAGATCCACTAATTCAACCAAAGCTCATGGGAGCTGTTAAAAAGCGTCGCTTTGAATTAGAAAGTGCCGCTACCAACGAACCAGATTATTTACTGGAGGACTAACTATGAGCTTCCGTTACTCCTCTACTGCCCGAACACTGATTGTGTTCGGCAACCTGATGAACCATTACTACGACAATGTGAACGCGTCTCAAATCGATAGCTTAGTTGATGAGGCGAAATTTAAAGAAGCGACTTGGAGAAAGTAAAACAATTTTAGAGCTGCAATGTTCTACATGAGTGACTGTATTGCTGACCCTCTGCGGTCACTCTTGAGAACATTGCAGTATTTAGGGGTAATTAGATAGGTAAAGGTATGGGAAAATATATTGTCGTTGTTGAAGCAGAAAAACCACCTCAGGTATTCATTCATGAAATTATTCCTAATGTGGGGAGAGTCATTGAAATGAAAGCTGAGGAAATACCAAACCGTGTGACTGCAGCATGGTTAATGGAGCGCTATAGCCTGTCCCGTAAATTGATTATTGATGAGCTTCGTCCATTCAATAAAGGGACTGATGGCAAGCATCTTTACGATCCAAATGAAGTTATTCCTATCCTTGAAAATTTAAATAGACAAAGGCAGCAACGGCAGTCGAGACGGAAGAATTAATATGGGGCTTTACGCCCCTTCATTATTTCTCATAAAAATATATTCCCCCAAAAATCCAAGTTTAAATAAATAAAATCACAAATTTAAAAACAATGTTTTTAATAAAGTTATTCAATGTAAAAACCACTTATAAATTAATTTATTTACAATTTTATAATGATTTTATTTTTATATTTATATTAACTATTTAACATATCAATTCTTATATTTTATCAATTGGTAAAATATTTAGTTACACGCTTTAATATTTTATAAAAAAACTATATGTTAGGTTTTAGACTCATAATTGATTCCATTGTGAGATAAAAAATGTCATCTAAATACAAGAAATTTAAATTAAAAACCCTTTCAACCACCTTATTTATTGCATTCACTTCGACTGGTGTATTTGCAGCAGATAGTAATTTAAATCAACAAAAACCTGTAATGAATGTCGCTGAGACATTAGCATTTGATGCAAAACACTATGCAGCATCTTATGGAGTTACATTAGACGAAGCTATGCGAAGATTACTTATTATGCATGGTACAGATAACCAAGTAGCAGGTTTAAGTGATAAATATAAAAATGTTATTTCTGGTCTATATTTTGATAATGGACCTGACTTCGGATTAAAAGTAAAAGTTGTTGGAAATAATAATTCTCAACAAGCTTTTAAATTAGAAAGAAAACCAGATACATCAGTTAAACTTTTAAAAAATAAAAATGTTCAAGAACGTATTCAAGTTAGAAAGCTGGCAAATTTAACTGAAACTGAAGTGGAATCAGCATATAGAGCTATTGAGCGCGGTGTAAGTGCCCCTATTACCCTTATACAAGGAGCTTCAAATACTAAGCAACAACGAGTAAATCATCTTAATAAATCATTTGCTGCTGTTAAAAAGGCGTACCCTACAGTTGAAATGATTTTAGATAATGAGCAGACAGGAAATGCATTAGTCTATGTGAAATCTCTAAAACAAGTTGATAAACAAGCTCTCGAAAGACTACTCAACGTCAAAGTAGACTTATCTGAAATTCCTACTGGTATTCGCCCTACTAAAACACGTGGTGGATCATGGTTAGTAACAAATTCAGGTGGTAACTATTGTATGACTGGTTTTACTGCTAAAAGGATCTCAACTGGTGAACTCGGTGTTATAACTGCAGGCCACTGTATAGATCCAAATGTTCCTTTAAATTATAAAGATAAAGATGGAACTCAATATGCTATTTCACCAGTAGCAGGTATGTATCGTGACGATACTGGAATGGATCTAGCTTTTATGAAAGCTGGAACGACTACTACTCAACAAGCTGTACCAGAGTTTTATGCGGATGCTACATCACCAGCTCGAGCATTAACAGGTAAACGAAATCGAACAAGTACTGCAGTAAAAAGTGGAACAGTTAAAGGATCTTATGTTTGTCACCTTGGACAAACTTCACCAACAAATCCAGCATTGATGCAAAGCTGTGGTGAAGTAATATCAATTACTGGTGCGAATCATCATCCAGGTGGAAACACTTATGTAGTTGTTACCAATACCCAAAGTGGAGCTGGCACTAATCATACATCTGGCTTAGGTACTTTGCGTTGTGTGCGTGGTGACAGTGGCGGCCCATGGTTTGCTTTAAATGTAGCATTTGGTATTCAGTCAGCATGCTCATGGAAAGATACTGGCGAAACAATCACAAATACAGTCATTTATACCAGCGTAGATTACTTGGCTGATATAGGAGCTCAACTTGTATATCAATAAAATATTATTAGCGGTTGCTTCGTTAGGACTACTTGCTGCATGTCAGCAGCAAGTACCCAGTAAGCAAGAAAATAAAGATCAACTTAACTCAGTAAAAATTCCTGTTTATCAATTCAATGGTATTTCTGCTTCTGCACGATTAAGAGGACCATTACAACTTAAGGATGAGTGTCTATATGTGAATGACATTTTAGTTGTATTTCCTGAACGATCTACAGAATGGAATAGCAAAAATCAGACTTTAACTTATAAAGGTAAAAAAATTGCCTTAGGTGAAGAATTGGACATAGCTGGTGGTTTTGGTCAGTTTGAACGAGATAGCCAGCGAATTCAAAACTTAAGTACTTTATGTGATCATAAAAGTATTTGGTTTGCTGGATAACTTAACATCTACTAAAAGTGTATTTCATTAATTGAAATGCACTTTTCTTTTATATAGTAATTGTTAAACTAATTACTCTCCAAATCGCTTAATATCCCTGCTTTAATTGTAAAAAATTATTCGACACCACTTCGGCACCATTTAAATATAACCTATTGTTATTTAATATTTATTATAACCTTGCCAAGGTTGGGGTCGCGAGTCCGAGTCTCGTTTCCCGCTCCAAAATTTAAAAACCACTTAATTCGAAAGAATTAGGTGGTTTTTTATTGTCTATTGGTTAGCTAAAGCTGGATTACTCCAACCTTTCCTCATAAATATCTTTAATCAGATTTCACGAGCTGCGCTTAAAAACTTTATATTCAAAGGCAGCAACGGCAGTCGAAAAAAAACTCAAGAGGGTAATGTCCTTTTATTTTTCATTAAGCAATATATTTAGTACCATTTCATTATTTTTTCGAACTTTCACCTTATAATCTCCTATTGAACTTTCGATTTCAAATCCATCCTTCGCTAATAATTTGTAAAAATTTGCGTAATAACGAGGAGCTGGTTTTATACTACTTAATTCATTAATTCTATCTAAAATACTTTTTAAACAATTATTTGCAGAAACAACTATGGGCGTAAAATCATCATTTAACTTTTTACTTTTAGTAAGCTTTTCTAAAATAAGGATATTATTATCTAATTCTGCATAAATATCTTCGAGGCTAATAAGGAGTTTTTTTAAGATTATATGATAGTTTGGCCAATTATCTTCTTCTTCAGCATCTCTAACATCATATAAAAACCTTAACATTTCATCATGAGTTATCAATAGGTCATTAAAGAGTTTATTTAAATTTTCTTTAGAAGAAACAAAAATATCAATCTGTAATTGTTCACGCCAATCATTGTAAAGCTTCATTGCAACAACAGCAGCTATTAGAGTTGCAAAAGCCGAAAGATAATCCGCTTCAATATCTAAAAAATGTTTAAAAATAATTGATGAACTCAAACAAATCAAAAAAATTCCTATGATTATAGAAGAATAAATTAGAGTTTTTTTCATAGAATTTAAAATTAGATCGAAAAGTAGTATGTATTTAGAATCCGTAAATTCTAAATTGTATAAAAGATAATGTTTGACCAATAAAGATATAAAGTCGTCGATTTTTGGATATTAAATGGGTGATATTTAAAAATATCACCCGTTATTTTACAATTTTTTAAGGACGTAATCTTAAATGATTATCAATAGGTTGAGTTACCCACCCCATACTACGAAACTCTTGAATCATCTCATTATATACTGGTAACTCAGGGTCTAAAGATCTTATGGTCAATACTAAAATAGCATTTTGTGCTGTTTGAGGCATATCCTCTTCTGCTCGACGCATTACTTTCATCTTTAACCGCCAAGTTTCAACCCCTGTTCCTCTTGGAAATCTCTTATAGTAAGCTTTAACAGGTGACCATTTAAAACCATGCTCTATTTGCGATACCTCATATCTTTCATTAATATCATCTGGGGTTGCGGGAACTAAACTATGAAATTCATTTTTACCCTTCTCTTCATTAAAATCGTAACTTCCCATTCCAACATCAACATTTGTTCTACAATACTCAGATGCAAAACTTTTATCAGTTAATGGTGAATAGACTAAAGTCATTAATATTTCCCCTTTAAACTTGCCATCTGATGTTAATAAACAAGATGCCATGGGAAATGGAACCTTCTCAAATTCAAATCCTCCATGACGTACATCCACATTAAAAAATAAGGTTATTGAATTTGATTCACAATATAATGTATCAGTAATATTTTGGGGACGGCCAAAACCATAATAATGTAAATTAGTTGCAGAAACTTTTTTTGTATTGGAGATAAGTGCTGAATGTATTAAGAGCGCTTTAACCATTTCAGGCGTAACTTTTTCTGACTTATTATATGAAAGAAAATGATAAATTTCTGCCGCTAGACTACTAACTATAGGTGTTGCAAAACTAGTACCAATATTTTCACATAAAGTATTATTAGGTCCCAAGCTAATAACGCCAGTTTGTGTAAAATTACCATTTATACAATTATTACCACCATAATGTGTAATTTCTGGTTTAGGGATAAAACAAGGGCCCGGACCAATTCTAGAGAATGGTGATACATCCTCATTTCTAACTAATGTTAAAGGTGTGTCTTTATGTGCAAGGCTACCTACTGTTAAACCACGAACTGAATCTGCCGGAGAGGAAAGTCTATTTTTTGCCAAAGAAGCAATATTATCCATTGTAGGCCAACAACTATTATCACTTTGATTCCCCGCCGCAATTATAAATAAGCATTGATATTTATCGTGCATTTCATCTAAAAAACAAGCTAAATCAGAAAAGTCTGTTTCACCAACAGGGTTGGAAGCACCTAATGATAAATTCCATATTTTTACTTCAGGATACTTAGGTATCACCTCTGCTATAGCTGATATGAGATCATCTTCAGAAATACCTACCGATGAACGCGGAAAAACATTTACATCTACAATTTTTGCTTGAGAGCTAGGGAATCTATGATCATTATGATTTAAAGCTTTACTGTTAACAATCAATCCCGCAACCATTGTTCCATGATTATAATCTTCCAAGCCAGAAGGAACATAAGACTCTCTAGCAACCACCCATGGTGACAATAATGTATTATTTGGACATACTCCCGAATCAATTACCCCCACCACAGGATAATCTTTAGTAGCATCTGGTGCAGGAAAGACAGAAATATCTGCGTTACTTAAAACCACCATAGGATTAATTGTATCTAAGGTTTGGTAGTATGGCATGGGTAGTACAGAACGTAATCCAATAAAATTCCCTAGCACATCTCTTACACTATCATTTTCAACTCTTGCCACATATAAATTTTTTATACTCCCATAATGTAGTTCTTCAATAGGAATATTATGCTCTTTTGCTAATTCAAATAATGCCTTTTTTAGTTTTTCATTCTCTTCAAAATCTTGATGATCAAAAATTGAAAGTTTTATCAGACTATTATTTATTTTTTTATTTAATTGATTCCAATCATAATAGTTTAGCCTTTCTCTTTCAGTAAATGGCTCTATTTTTTCAATAGTAGAAATATTAGCAGTTGGTTTTTTGGCTTCAGTTGTTAAAATTTTATTTTTAAGACTTTTTAACCCTTGCGGAGTTGCGCTTACCAAAATTTCCCCAAAACCCATAGTCCCAATAATGGGACAAGTGGACTGAGAAAATAAAGCAGTCGGGCGGTGAGATTTTGCTATTGCTTCTTCTTTTAAGGTGATTTTTGCTACAGCTGGTAAATCAGGCCATCTTTTAAATTCAGACTGAAAAAAATCAAGTATCTGATCTGTCTGTTCCGCAAGTTCCTCCCTTCTTGATTTACAAGCTCCGTTACCAAAAACCTTAGGCGGACCAGGAGTAACTCTTACAGGTGGTCTATGATCCCTAGTAGTTGGAGTAACCATTAAAATTGGATTTTCTCTTTTAGTCATATTTACCCCCTAACCCATCTTAATTATTTAAAATATTCGATACTTTTCCTGATGAAATATTAAATAATGAAGATAACTTAGTCCCTGTAAATAATTTAGGATTAAGCTCTCTCAATTTTTTAACTTTCTCTTCAATACTAATATCTTTTGAAATTATTTCATCGTACTGATTATGAATTAATCTAAATATTAATTCATCAATTTCAATAGTATTTTTATCATTTAAAATTGCATTTCTAATCGCACTTTGGCAAGCTTGCTTTATAACTGCCCCACTCATACCATGGCTAGCTTCAACCACATTCTTAATATTTTTTGGTAAAAACTTGCCTAAGAATCTTTGTATTAATTCCTCTCTTAAGAACTTATCTGGTAGAGGTATTTGAACTCGGTATGCAAATCGACGCCAAACTGCTGGATCTAGTAATTCATGATGATTTGTAGCCGCAATTAATATAGTACTTGTAGGCAAAGAATCAATATTCTGAAGTAAACTTACTACTACTCTTTTTAATTCTCCAAGCTCATGTTGATCATCTCGAGCTTTTGCCAAAGCATCAAACTCATCTAAAAAGAATACACAAGGTCTACTAGCCACATGGTCAAAAAGACTTCTTAAATTTTTTGAGGTTGACCCTAAATAAGAAGAAATTAAGGTATCACATCTAGCTGTAATTAATGGTAAATCAAGGTTTGCCGCCATATAGTTTGCTAAGATGGTTTTACCACACCCAGGTGGTCCATAAATAAGCATAGATGGCGCTATCCCCACCCCTTCATTTTCTAATAAACTTGATTTATCAATGAATTTTAAAAATTCATCAATTTGATTCTGTATATAGTCACTAAAGACTACTTGATTATTTTCCAAAACTGGCTTGGTTTCATCTCCTAGAGTCAACCTACTATCTCCGTCTATAGGAAGAGCAGCATTTATAACACCAGATTTCATAGTCGCAGTGGTATAACCTTGAATTGATGAAAGCGAACTATTAATTTTATTAAGGATATTTTTTGCTTGTCGCTCCAATCCCTCTTTTTCCAACTTATCTGCTAATAATGAGGCATATGAGGTGACTTGAGTTGTATTCCCCTTTATACCCCCCTCAATTATCTTTAAAACCTCTGATAAATGATCCATTCCAACCTCAAAGTACGTTTTTTCATAACAAGAGCATTATACACAACAATGAATATTTTTCAAAAAAAATGAATAAATATTAAAAAAAATGAAGAAATTTTAAAAATTATGAAGAAATTATTGATTTTTTGAATTTGGACTTATATCTTAATATTAGATATGTATCAAACGCAGAATGTGTTTCGCAGAACATTTTAATTCAAGCAATTTAAACAGCTAAAAGGAGTATTTATCGTGAATTCATATATGATAGGTTATGATCTTAATAAATCTGGTAAAGATTATAGTGGCCTAATTAATCAAATTAAGAAAATTTCAGGTATCTGGTGGCATCACTTAGATTCAACATGGATTATTAAATCCACAAAATCTACTATTGAAATTAGAGATCTTCTTTCGCCATATATTGATGAGGATGATGAACTTCTCGTAGCAGGACTTACTAGTGTAGCTGCTTGGAAAGGATTTAATTCTAAAGGTTCACACTGGTTAAAAGATAATCTTTAAAAGATCTTATCCGAATTAATTTTTCAGATATTTATGTAAAATTTGAATTTTATATCCTCTTTAATAATTATCACGGAAAAGCTCTGAGTGCTTTTTATACGGCAATATAAGAACGTAAAAAAAGCCTCTCTTTACTCAAACAATAACTCAGCTAAGTCAATAACCAACTATTAAAGAATAGAGCTTCACTATTTCACGGCCATTAAAATCTATCTTTCTAAATTCTGCTCGCACATTCATTCTGCAACTACTTGCAGTAATTTCAGAGAATTGGACGTTCAGAAGCTAATTAAATAGTTTTTTATCATCTGCCAGCTAACTATATTTCAATTCAACCCTCAAATATTTTTAGCTAATTCTTTTGCCAAACATTGTTCATGCCAAGTGGTTTGAAAATTCTCGACAGCTTTTGATTTGATAAGAGGGTCTTCAAATAGCTTTGAAGAATATGCAGATTTGATAAGCTCTTGATAAAGTTGTTTGGCTTGTTGCTCTTCAAGATGATTGGCGATGTCATGTAACTCTTTAGCTGGCACTTCATGTTGTCTAGCATCCATTACGCCACTCGCTGCTTTTTTCACAGTTTCACAGTAATGAAGTTCCATTGCTTCTGATGCTGCATAACATTGAATTGAAATTGCGCTGATAAAGAGGAATATAAATCTCATAATCTCACCTTAATTTGACGCGCAAGGTTATCAACTAATCTCTGCAAATTTAAGTTAAAAAAGGTTATTTTTGTTTTCTCTTCTTTTATTTCACCTTTTGCACTTGAGTATTAGAAGCTCTCAGCACTGTTCCATCTGCCGCGACTGGTGCCATAAATGGAATTTCTTGTCCTGTAGTTTTATCAATTAACAGAGAATGGCGCTCACCACTTTCAAATAGGTTTTGCTCTCCCCATTGTCGTAAAGCCACAATCACTGGGAACAAACTCTCCCCTTTATTGGTCAATACATATTCTTGATAAGCCGTGCCATCCGAAGCATCTTGTAGTTCAAGAACACCAGCATCGACTAATTTTTTCAGTCGATCTGAAAGAATATTTCGTGCAACGCCTAAGCTGCGCTGAAAATCTCCAAAACGGCGCATTCCATCAAAAGCATCACGCACAATAAGCAGTGACCAGCGATCTCCTATGAGATTGACGCAGCGCGCAACAGGACAAGGTTCATTTTTTATCAATGTAGAGTTCGCCATTGAGTTTCCTTACCAATCATCAGCAACAAGTTATCTAGTTGCATTTTAAAACTAGTCGATCTAACATTCAACTAGTTGCATTTTAAAACTAGATTAACTGGATTTAGGACAATGAAAGCTTCTCTTGCATCTTCAACCTCAACCACTGAAAGTGATAAACCGCTTTCAAGCATGCCTCGTGGCGTAATTTTGCTATTTGCGATTGCTAGTGGTGCAAGCGTAGCAAATGTCTATTATGCGCAGCCCTTGCTCGACATTTTGGCAAGAGACTTTAATGTTAGTCATGCCGCCATTGGTGGTGTAGTGACAGCCACTCAAATAGGTTGTGCCCTAGCTTTAATCTTTTTAGTGCCGTTGGGTGATTTGGTAAACCGACGTCGATTAATGGCTCTACAGTTACTAGCCTTAATATTTGCTTTGCTAGCAGTTGGCTTTGCCCATTCTACGATTATTCTTTTGGCAGGAATGCTTGCGGTAGGTTTACTTGGCACAGCCATGACCCAAGGGCTTATCGCCTATGCTGCTGGTGCTGCTCTCCCACATGAGCAAGGACATGTAGTTGGTACTGCACAAAGTGGTGTGTTCATTGGTTTACTGCTTGCCCGTGTATTTTCAGGGGGAATTAGTGATGTGGCGGGTTGGCGCGGCGTGTACTTCTGCGCAGCTATCATCATGCTCATGATTGCATTGCCGCTTTGGAAACGTCTGCCTCATTTAAATATTCAACCTAGTGCCATGCGCTACCCGCAGCTTCTAGCCTCTATGTTAAAACTACTACGCCAAGAAAAAGTGCTACAAGTGCGCGGTGTGTTAGCTTTACTCATGTTCGCGGCATTTAATATTTTCTGGAGCGCATTAGTACTGCCGTTAAGTGCCCCGCCTTATAGCTTCTCGCATACTGTAATTGGGTCTTTTGGACTCGTCGGAGTTGTAGGTGCTCTGGCTGCTGCACGTGCGGGTTACTGGGTAGACCGTGGATATGCTCAGCGTACAAGCTTGGCAGCACTGTTAATATTACTGCTCGCATGGGGTCCGCTTTCACTCATGGCCTACTCGCTCTGGGCACTTGTGATTGGCATCGTATTACTAGACTTAGGTGGGCAAGCTTTGCATGTGACCAACCAGAGTATGATTTTTCGTACTCGTCCAGAAGCGCATAGCCGTCTTGTTGGTCTATACATGCTCTTTTATGCAGTAGGTAGTGGATTGGGTGCAATCAGCACAACAGCGACTTATGCTTATGCTGGTTGGCTTGGCGTGTGTGCACTCGGTGCAGGTGTAAGTTTCTTGGCTCTATTATTTTGGTGGATGACACGTCATATCGTGCCTCAAATCACTCATGAAAAGATAACAATATATAAATAAATAAAATATAATAATCCAAAGTTTTATAAGCCCATGAATAAGAAAGTTTAGTCTTTAAATCTTAAGTTCGAGCGGTAATAGAATGAAATCTTCTTTAACAATCTAAAGATTGATATGCAACTTTAGACAATTACTATCAAATATATGCAAATCCCTATAGGAACAAAATTGGGTATTAATAATAAATTGCTTTACACGGTTGTATTTGCCCTTGTTGCAGGATGCCACCAGCAAGAAGCAAACGACAGTACAAATGCTGTGAAACTCCCAGCCTATCAGTACGATGGTTTCTCTGGTTCAGCACGCTTAAAAGGAAACTTGGAGTTAAAGCAAGGATGTCTTTATGTGAAAGATATACTCATTGTCTTTCCAGAACATAGCGCTCAGTGGGATGCTGAAAAAAACACTTTAAGTTATAAAGGCCAGCAGATCGGCTTAGGGGGCATATTAGATATTACTGGAAATATTGGTAATTTTGAGCAAGACAATTTACGCATTAAACATTTGAGCCCCATGTGTGATCATCAGAATATTTGGTTTGCCGGATAATCTTTTGTGAAGAGTATGAGTAAAAAGGCCCCCGTCTGGGAGCTTTTTAAAATTCGTTTAGCAGCCTAAAACTTAACTTGGATGAATTTCTGCCGTCAATCTTTGCAAGTCATGACCCGAAGGTGCTTGGTAAACACGTAAACCAAACTCGGGAAGAATTGCAATTAAATGGTCAAAAATATCTGACTGAATTGCTTCATAAGAAACCCACGCAATCGTGTTGGTAAATGCATAAATCTCTAGCGGCAACCCTTGGCTGGTCGGCTGTAATTGACGAACAATAATAGTTTGATTTTGAGCAATACCCTTGTGCTGACGCAAGTAAAATTCTACATAGGCCCTAAATGTACCAATATTGGTTAGACGGCGCTTGTTGTAACGAGATTGATTGCTTAAATGCTTATTGAATTCTTCAATTTCAGAATTCTTTGCATTTAAGTATTGATCTAGCAATAAAAAGTCTTTGAGCTTTTGTTGCTCTTCATCACTCATGAAATGAACGCTACTTTGATCGATAAAAAGTGAACGCTTCATTCGACGGCAACCCGAATTGCTCATACCACGCCAGTTTTTAAATGTGTCGGTCACGAGCTTATTAGTTGGAATGGTGGTATAGGTTTTATCGAAATTTTGAACAGTCACGGTATGCAGTGAAATATCAATTACATCACCATCTGCATTGAGTGATGGCATTTCAATCCAGTCCCCAATACGCACCATGTCATAAGAGGCAATTTGTACACTCGCCACCAAAGACAAAATGGTGTTTTGGAAAACCAGCATTAATACCGCTGCCATTGCACCAAAACCTGCAAGTAACGTGAACACATCCTTTTTAAGGAAGGTCCCCAAAATCATAAGGCCACAGACAACAAATAAAATGAGTTTAACCAGTTGTAAGTAACCTTTAATCGGTTTGTTTCTAGATTTTGGATTACGCTGATAAATAAGATTAAAGATATTTAATAGCTCGCTAACCGTAAGCGCGAGTGTAAGAAAAATGAATGCTTGCGCTGCCATCTCTACAAAAGCAATAAACTTTGGAGATAGATGAGGCACTGTTGCAATGCCGTTCATAATCACAACAGCAGGAACAATATTTGCAAATTTCTTTATAACGCTATGCTGAGCGAAAATAGACTGATTTGGTGATTTGAGTTTTGTGACTAAATGACGAACGCCCCGAACAATAATGCGTTTGGCAATAAAATTTGCTATTGCAGCAAATAAAATCAAAATCGTGAGTGAAACCAACATTTCTAGCCAAGGATATTGACTTAACTCACCCCGAATATCACGGAAAAAATTTAAAAAATCCAAACCTATACACCTTTAAAATTTCTTTTGTAGAATTTTAGGGGTTAAGAACGTTTCTCATAAGGTTTGTTTACATATGTAGTCATAAATACAACAACTAAGTTATATACCCTGTCCAAATTTAATTATGATCCGTTAATTTTAAAGCTTCATTTGCTTATGTTTCAGACCAATTATATAAACTAGATCGGGCTTATCGGTTCATTTAGAATAATGCGTTAAACGAATAATTCTGGTTTGAGTGAGTGAAATTTTCTGATTTTTTGACTTTTATTGGAACAGTCTGGTTCAGCTTATTGTTTATCTATATTGTTTGGACATTTTTTCTTAAAAGTCAGGTTCAAAGATTTTTGATTTATAAACGAGGAAAGATTGCTTCTGCCGAGGTCGTATATTTTCAAGACTCATTAGCTAAGGTGGAATATCGCCCTTTATGTTATGTCAAATTGAAATTTCAAACTGAGCAAGGCCAAGTCATTACTGAAAATCTAAAGGTGCTTATTGCTAAGCAAGATCACTATAAATATAAAGTCGGTAGTATTATTAATATTAAATATGACCCTAAAAACTTAAAGAATATTTCGATATTGGGCGAAGTGATGATTTAGGTCATTAGAGATTATTTAAAAAATACGATAATCCCTGTGGGGCGCGCCCATTTAAACGACTACTTGTGGTTACTCGTACCAGATTACTCCAAGTAATATTGCAACAATGCTTGATCAATTTTTTGATTAAAGACACATCTTCATGACATGAAATCGGCTCAAAGCCACCGACCAAAAGATAGACCTCTGCACTAAAACTTAAATTGGCCCCATGAATATGCGCGTGGTCCATTTCATCTTTATAGTGTGCTAAATATTTTTGCTGTTTCGTTATAGAGAGATGACTAAAATCGTCTAGCGTTACAGTACCGCAAATTGCATCTGTTGGTTGATGCTGGATTTGATAGCGCAGCCAATCAGGACTCACCACGGTGTCTGCATCGGTACATGCAATCCAAGTTACACCACACCCGATTAAATGACGGATTCCTAAATCCCTCGCCTTGCCGACACATGCATAGTTGCATTCAATCCAGTTAATGTGATGGCTTTGGACAATCAACCGCGACTGGTCTGTACAGCTATCGAGTACAACAAGCACTTCTACCTCATAACCACTAATGTTATCTATGGCGACCTGAATAGATTGCAAACAGGCCGATAGATAATACTCTTCGTTATGCGCTGGAATGACGATACCTATTTTCATCTTAGTTTTTCCTGCTGTGCTAAAGAGGAAGTGTTCGCCGTCCACAAATCAATCATAAAATCTGGATCGTTTAAACTGAGGTAGTGATGAAATGGAAAATGTTGCTGAAAAGCTTGATGGACTTGCTCTGCATTTAATTCAAAATCTTGAATTTCATGGCGCCAGTGACAACACAGAATCTCGCCATCATCATTTAAACTATGCTTTAACTTTTCAATAAACTGATGCAGTTCATCTGCCGATAAGTAATAGGCCATCTCACTAATTAAAATCAGGTCAAATTTTTGAATCGAGTAGTCTTCGGGTATTTTTCTGTTTTCAACCACAACATGCTCGAACTCTTGTAGCCGCTCGGAAGCTAAATGAACAGCACGCTCAGAGACATCTATACACACTAACTCATCAGCTCTTTGCGCCAAATGAAAACTTAAATGTCCATTTGAACAGCCCACTTCCAACACTTTTGGGTAGCGGGGTCTTGTCAGCAACGCGAGACAAATTTGTCTTTTACGTGCTTCATACCAATGAAAGTCATAGCCCCATGGATCACTGTTATGACGATATAAATCTTCAAAGTACATGCGAGAATGAATCACTCAAATAAACCTCATAAGGCATTAAAAGACGTTTAATCGCATTTGGAGAGAGAACGGCGGCATTACCCGTAGTTTCATCTGCTTCAAGTTGGGTTTTAAACTGCAAAATTGCTTGATGTTTTTTAGTTAGCTGTTCTTCGGTTAAGCGGTAGGCTTTTGCTCGGTGCCAATCAATGCGTGGGTCTAAAGGCTCTGCCCAATGCCAAGTCCAAATTAATACGTGTAAACAGAGTAGTTGCTTAGCGGTTGCATAGGCTTGTACGGTTTTACCCACGGCTTCATGGTCTGGGTGACCATCAAATTCATAGCTACAAATTAGAATATCGTCGGCTTGAACTAACTTGTCTAAACTCTGCCACAGTTGTTCGGTTTGCAAATGGATCTGGCCATCTAACAAATTAAGCTCTATATGCTCGGTTGACTCTGCTACGCCTAGACAATTTAAGGCTGCCAAGCTTTCTTGCGGGCGAAGAATATTAAGCTGATCTGGAGGATATTTTGTAGAGTTAGGATGACTTTGGGTGCCGTTACTTACCGCTAAAACCAAAATCTTGCAGTTCAGTGCAATCAGCTGCTGCATTAATCCGCCACAGCCAAGTACTTCATCATCCGGATGTGGCGCAACAATTATCACTCTTTTTGAGCGAAATAGCTCAAGATCTAAAGCTGCTAACGGTTGTTCTTTAAATGCGTTTAACCATTGTTCTTTGGCTGTCCCCTCACCAAAAATAACGCGGTCTTCAACCAATGGATGTTTTAAAGTTCCCATAAGCTTTGCTCCGACACACAGAGTTCTGCAATTTGTTCATAGTCAAAAGCAGCATGACTTTGTCGTATAAACACAGGTAAATCTGCCATGAGATGAGCAAATGTTGCATCTTCACAAAAAGGACGTGCGCCTAAAGCTTTCCCTACTCGCTCAATAATGCTCAGGCAGCATTGTTCTGTTTGGGCACGCAATATTCGAATTTCGCGCTCATGACTTAGCGTTGGTTTATGGTCTATGAGCTTGGCAACATATTGAAAATACTGCTTAGTGATTTCTAGTTGCTGAGCGACCTCACCTAAATACAATTTTTTATAAGGATTCGGATTTGCCTGACAGCTTTCTTGCAAAAAGTTAGCTAGACGCACGGCGGCACCATACCAACAGGCCGCTACACCTGCTGCACCATGCCAAAAACCTGGACGTTTTAAATAACTGTTTGGCTGACCAACCATCTGAACAGGCGTATTCTCGAAACGAACTTGTGCAGTCTGTGTTGCGTGCATGCCTACAGCGTGCCAGTGGCTTAAATCGGTTGTAATGGATGGATGACTTAAGTCAACAATACAAAGCTGCGCTTGCCATTGCTGATCTTTATAACTTATTAAAGCTTTTTCAATGAATTCAGCACCAGAGCACCAAGGTTTTATGCCATTACAAAGATTGTCTTTTATTTGCAATTGTGCTGGTCCACCGTCTGCTGCCCAAACTGCCCAAGTCTGGTCATCTATTTGTTGTTGATAATCTAATTCCCTCAAAATGCTTAAAGCATCGCAATGAGACTCAAAAAGCTTAGCTAAACTTAAGTCGACTCCAGCAATCTGAGCAAAAAGTTGCCAACGTTGATAGGTTTGGCCAGAAGCTGGGTGAGGCAAATTGTGAGTTAAACTTACCAATTGATTGAGCAAATCTATACGAAGCTTACTTTTCTCTTCAGCTAAGGCAGCTTCAAATTCACTCAAGATACTTAATATCGTCATATTTATAGGTATTTTAATATTCATTGCAAATAATTATTTATAAGACTTGATTTAACCATATCTAAATACTTCTGTTTAAATAAACATATAAATTGTAATAAAAAGATAAATATTATTAGTTTTATATCTAATTATTTCATTGTTATTCAAATACCCCCATTAAGTGAACTTATAAACCGATCATGTAAGGTTTATTAAAAACTCAACATTTAGTTCATTATTTAAAGTAATTTAGTTCTTACCGTTTTTCTATTTCTACAGAAGAGGTCTAAAATGAACACTTTAAATATTAATGATATTAAAAAACACGCAGATGTTATTGCTTCTTGTGGCACTAAAGTAGGAACAGTCGATCACCTCGAAGGTGAAAACCAATTAAAGCTCACCCGAGACGAAAGTGGTCAACATCACCTTATTCCTACAGGATGGATTGGGGAAGTAAAAGAAGACCAAGTCATTCTGAATAAAAATTCAGAGGAAGTTAAAGATCAGTGGCAAGCGATCTAGACTTCTAAATATAACTATAAAAGAGTTAGCTTTTTTAAATAAGCTATTTTTTACTAATAAAATAAAATTAGTTTATTACTAATAATCTAAAACTAAGGCTCCTTTTTATAAAGGAGCCTTTTTTTATTTATCTCATATTTAAAATAAATAAAACTTAACCTCGTTTTATTTCAAATTCACTTAGTCTTTAACGGAGCTGCTTTTATATCTACAAACCTTTTTGTGGTTCATTTTGTCCCTTAAGCACATGGTGATCGTTTTTACTTAATGCTAAAAATTGTGCATTCGCATTAAATGAACAATTATGAATAAGGTGACGTATATGATCACAGGGAATCATCAGCTTAAAGCCAGAAAGGTACATTTCGATTTTACCGATTCATCCGTCTGTTGGATGCCGAATGATCCGCTATGCTCGCATGTAGCCAATGGCATTAACATGCTCTTGCCAGCTGGTGAGTTTTGGTTTTGCCGTGTGTTTAATAAAACCCTGCCCTTAATTACCGATGAAACCCTAAAACAAGAAGTGATTGGATTTGTCCGCCAAGAAGCTGCTCATGCACGTGCGCATGAAAAAGCACAGGACTTCTTACGTGAAAATGGTTACGACATTCAAGAAACACTCAACCGTGCCCATTTTGTTTTTAACATTTTATTGGGTGACAAACCGCTCGGCATGCCCTTTTTAAAAGGCGAAAAGCTTGATGAATATTGGTTACTTTTCCGAGTAGGTGTGATTGCTGCAATCGAGCACTTTACGGGAACCATTGGTCAGTGGACACTGGACAGTAAATCTTGGGACCAAGCTGACCCTGCTATGGCAGATTTGTTCCGTTGGCATTTAGCTGAAGAAGTTGAACATCGCTGTGTTGCTTATGATTTATTTGAGCACCTTTTAACAAACAAGTTTGGGTTTTATGTGTCGCGCCAAGTGATTATGGCTGCGGTTTTCCCACTGTTTATTTACTTCCTTGCTGACTTTGCCCGTAGTTTAGGTAAGCAAGATTTAGAGCATGAAGATATTCAAAAATTGATGCGCCGTGGCTACTTCAAAATTATTCGAGAGTTTGAAAAAACTGCGACTCGCTCAGACAACTTACCGACTATTAAATATTTGTGGAAAGCGACGTTAAGATGGGCTTCACCAAAATTTAACCCAATTCATGAGGGAGACACCGAGCAAGCTTTAGCTTATATGGCTCGCTCGCCTGCAGTTCAATATTTTGAAGGAATGGCACAACAGGCTGCAAAACCTATGTAATCAAGCTAAGCGCTTATTTCAATACAAAGTAAAGCCTCTTTTTGGGAGGCTTTCTTTCGTTTAAGAGTTATCTAGACCGACACAGATTAAAAAGAAACAATCGAACTAGCACGCTTTCATCAATGCTGTTTTTTTCAAAAAGTCGGAACATCGCCCCGTCAATCATACATAAAAACATGTAAGCATCTTCAATCGAAGCCGTAGTTTTGACAGTTAAAAGCAGTTTATAAATTTCATTGATGAGCCAAGTTCGATACTCAATGGTAACGCCATAGGCCTTGGGATAGACTCTTTTAATTTCAAACAATGCCTTAAAGGGTAAATGATATGGCCCTTCTAAACTCGCATGTAAAAAATAAATTTGCTTAAGTTTATCCAGCACCATGAGTTCATTGTAAGAATAGAGAATGGAAAACACTTTGTCTTTTAGCGTGTCTTTTTGGAAACTGATACACCTCTCGATTAGCCGTTCTTTTGAGTGAAAGGCATTATAAAAAGTGGCCTTGGAAACCTTGGCTTCACTAATAATTCGGTCGACACCAACTTTATGAAACCCATATTGATTAAATAAGTCTTTTGCTACGTGAAGCACTTTTAATGCTTTAAAGGAAGATTGTAAATTTGGCATAGATATACCGCTTAGAATAATTTTTTGTTGCATGTAAATGAGATAGAAATGCCGTTACTCTTAAAATGAGTGCTAAAAACAGGCATGCAAAAGCCGCACAAAATGGCGTGCTGACCTATCTCAAGTTTTATAGTTGCTGTGTTTTAGATTCTTAAGGTGTAGAAAACCTAGAGTCGATTGAACCGCTTTATAGATTGCTCGAGTGGTATGAATAGAGAGACTTTGGCAAAAGCCAATAAAGAAGAAATAGTACGTATAGCGGACTCCTTTGGGTATAAAGAAGCTTCACCACATTACTGTCAAATAATGGTGGCGAAACGAGAGAAGGTTGACAGACTGATACCCAAAAGATCAGCACACCCGTGGGTGTCCCCCTCCCGTTCTGAACTGCACCCCATAAGTTAGACTTTTAAAACTTATGAGGTGTGCTCTATGCCAATTCCGAAGCATTCAAAAGAGTTAAAATTAAAA
>NZ_JBQEOR010000013.1:0-92904 GCF_052045285.1 Acinetobacter sp. 22301
TCCCGAACTCAGAAGTGAAACCTCTTAGCGCTGATGGTAGTGTGGGGTTACCCATGTGAGAGTAAGTCATCGCCAGCTCATTATTCTAAACACCCCCGTTCGCAAGAGTGGGGGTGTTTTTTATTGCGTGGAATTTGTATCGTCAATTCTTTATATGATTATAATGGAAGAAATTCATATCAAATCTAATAAGGATATAACATGTCTACCGATCAACAATTCCCAATACCCAATAATTTAGGTATCGCAGTTTATTCAAATAATGCAGAAGCTATTGGTAATACTCCTTTAGTTCGTATCAACCGTTTAATTAAAACTGGTGCAACTGTATTAGCGAAAGTAGAAAGTCGTAATCCTGCCTTTTCTGTGAAATGCCGTATTGGGGCTGCACTTATTGCAGATGCAGAAAAAAGAGGTGTGTTGAAAGAAGGCATGCATATAGTTGAACCAACTAGTGGTAATACAGGGATTGCATTGGCTTTTGTTGCGGCGGCGAAGGGGTATCCAATTACTTTGACTATGCCAGCCAGCATGAGTCTTGAACGTAGAAAAGTATTAAAAGCTTTAGGTGCTAATTTAGTTCTAACCGAACCGGCGAAAGGGATGAAAGGTGCAGTTGATGAAGCGGTACGATTAGCAACTGAGCATCCAGATGTTTATTTTTTACCTCAACAATTCGAAAACCCAGCCAATCCACAAATTCATGTGGAAACAACTGGCCCAGAAATTTGGCAAGCAACAGGTGGGCAGGTTGATATTTTAGTTGCTGGCGTAGGTACTGGAGGTACGATAACGGGTATTTCTCGTTATTTTGAACAGGTCCAAAATAAGCCATTGTACTCAGTAGCAGTTGAACCTGCTGAGTCTCCAATTATTACTCAAATTAAAAATGGTGAAAGTATTACGCCTGCACCTCATAAAATTCAGGGGATTGGTGCAAACTTTATTCCAAAAAATCTTGATTTGGATTTGGTTGATGAAGTCTTACCAGTGAATAGTGAAGAAGCAATTCAATGGGCGAGAAACTGTGCAACTCAAGAAGGTATTTTGGTAGGTATCTCAAGTGGAGCTGCCTTGGCTGCTGCAGCTAAAATTGCAGAGCGTCCTGAAAATGCTGGTAAAACAATAGTTGTTATTCTTCCTGATAGCGGAGAACGTTATTTATCTTCTGTTTTATTTGAAGGTTTATTTGACGAATAAAATTAACTATGTAAAAAAGCCCATTAATAGATGGGCTTTTTTTATTTGATCTTAATTTATAATGCACTTTTTAAAGTTTTCTGATGACGTTTCACAGATCGAGCATATTTTTTTGCTTTGTGTCGTGTCCAGAAGCTTCGCTCATATCCAGTTGGTCCCACATTATAATAAGCTGTTGCCTTGAACCAACTATCAGCTGACTGATAATAGTGATTTAAGATATAAGCACCACATTGAATATTAGTGGTTTCATCATATAAATTCCCCGCACAAGTTTGTTGCCAATAACTTGGAATAATTTGAGTTAAACCGACGGCGCCAGTAGGAGAGCGAGCATTACTATTGTAACTAGACTCTTGCCTGATGACTGCTGCGAGTAAAAGAGGGGGGACATTATATTGGTCAGCACTTTGAATAATCATTGGAGATAGCCGATTGGCTGTGCTCGCTGGAACAGAATAAGCTTTTTGTAAGCCAGACGAGAGTTTATTTGAGCGCCAAGAAAATGAACCACTATTCGGCCCTAAGCTTGTACACCCTGTCATTATTGTCATCAATGCAATAATAAAAAATTTGAGGCTAAGGCGGTGTAATTCTGATGGTTCAAAATGATCTTGAGCTAAAGATGAGGTAAGCAAAATACAAAACCAATAATCAAATTTCAAATGAAATGATGGTATTCAGCCGTACTTATCGGATCAATATAAGTTCTGTTGCTCAGCACATCTAGAAAGTAAGAATTTTGTATAATTAAAATGAAAAAACCCCGACATCCTGTCGAGGTTTCTTCGTATTCAGCTTTATGTAGTTAACTCCTGTCAACTACCGCTTCCTGCGTTCTTATTCTTCTTCAATGAGACATCCTGTCTCTCTATGATTTATATACTATGAAAAAATACTAAAGCTGAATATCCGCAAATCACCGCAAGTTTTGTACGTTTTAACTTACAGGCGTATTTTTTCAACTTTCTTAAATATGATGTCGACTAATTTCTGGGCTATAGGAGCACAAATTAATACACTTGGGAAAGCTAATATCCATGCAATGATCCAAGTCGATAACCATAATGAAATAAAGTGATGATTTAGCCCTACAGCCTTGAAAGTTGAAATACCTGAAACTATAAAAGACATCATTCCTGATAAAATTAAGAGGAATAAAAGTTTCTGTGCTTTCATGGCCTTATATTCCTTGATAAGCATTTAAGGTCAATGCAAAATTTTCTCCAAATTGTTGAGCAGTTTTAATATCTCCTTCATCAAAACCATCTGCATTACTGCCATGTTCAGCTTGAGCCATTAAGCCTGACCATGAACCGAGACGGTTGGCTGCTTGCGTATAAGGAATGCCTTTGTGCTGTTCAGGCATGATTGGATTACCGACCCATAACATGCCGTGTTGCATACAAAAGGTGAAAATCGAAATTAACGTCGATTGTTTATCACCAGCAGGAAGGGAGGAAACGGTAAATCCAGCCGCTAATTTTCCTTTAAAACTTTGTTTTTTCCATAATGGACCAGTTGCATCCATGAGTTGTTTTAATTTGGAAGATACACCACCTAAATAAGTGGGGGAGCCCCAAATTAAGCCGTCATATTGGATAAGAATTTCTGGGCTGTTGATAATATCTTCGGCATTGAGTAAATCTGCTCTCATATTTTTATGGCTCAAAATACCAGTTTGAATTTGCTGAGCAATAAATTGGGTGTGACCTTGGCGACTATGGTAAATAATGGCAACAGTTTTCATGGAAATTTCCCTTTATTTAAATTTGAAATAGTTTTGCAGTGAGATATAAACCACAGCCAAAAACACTATGGTTCAGCAAACTTTTCAGACAGTTCAAAAAAGGATGAGGTGTTTTTGATGAGGCAAAACCACTACCCATAGCTGGTTGCATAATAAAAAAAGGAATGAGAACGGTGATCAAACCAAACAGTAGTGCTGAGTAAAACTGAGGGTGGTCGAGCCAAGTCGAACCTACAATGAAGAGAAAGCTCAATGCAAAGATAATCCCGACACTATAGTGAGCAATCCAGCCTAATAAATATTCCCCCTTTATTGGGGTACTTTTAGCAATAGATTGATGGACGAGTTTTCCTTGAAATATCCAGCCCACCCAACGTCCAAGAAAGGCAAAGTTTAAAGTCGGGGCCTTAAATATTTTTAGTATTAACAGCCATATATCCATAACGATGGTTGCACCAATACCAAGACATAAAGCTTGAAAGAACAGAGTGGATGTATTCATTTTTACACCTTGCTTTTATACGTATGAAACGTGATAAATTTATTGTGCAAATTAAAGTTCACTTGAAGTCAAGAGGGTATTATGGATATTGGTGAAGTCGCTAAGAAGGCAAAAGTCACAACGGCTACCCTACGCTTTTATGAAGAGAAAGGATTAATTAAATCGATAGGGCGGCAAGGCTTACGTCGACAATATGGCAAACAAGTAATTGATCAACTGGCATTAATTGCTTTAGGTCGTGCTGCAGGATTTTCTTTAAATGAAATTGCCACAATGTTTGGGCAAGATGGTAAGCCTGATCTTGACCGTCAAAAACTAAAAGATAAAGCTGAACAATTAGAGCAAATGGCAAAGCGATTGCATTTTATCAGCCAGGGATTAGAACACGCTGCTGTATGTCCTGCTGAAAATCATATGGAATGTCCAACTTTCCAAAAATTTTTAAAAGCAGCAATTGCTGGAGAATATCAGCCAACAAAACTTTAAGCAGTTTTTAGCGAAGAGGTCTAATTTTTGAAGTTGTATTAAATAGTTGGTCTTGTCATATTTTCGCCATAAAGATTTCATCTTTTTGAAGTAAAAACTTCATATAAGCTTGATTAAATTTGCTTAATTTTTTATCAACTGTATAAAACCATGAGCAAAAAAACATTAGCGGTATTATTATGCTGTGCCAGTTTAGGATTGGCGGCATGTAATGATGATAACGACCAAGAACAAACTTCACCTACTGAAAACGTTACCGAACCAACCTTAATTTCTTTTGCTAAATTACCTGTAGAAACTTATGCTGCTGGTCCAGACTCTGGTGCATATGTGAAAGGTGCAAATGGAATTTATCCTCCATTTAAAGGTCAACCTGTACAAGGCTTTTCTGCTGCATTAAAAAATGAAGATGGCAGTTATATGGCAATGGCCGATAATGGTTTTGGCACTCAAGATAATTCATCAGACTTTTTACTTCGTATTTATAAAATAAAGCCTGATTTCAAAACTAAAACTAAAGGCACCAGTCAAGTTACTGTACAAAGTTTTATCCAATTGCGTGATCCGAATAAATTAATTCCATTTAATATCATCAATGGTAATACACCTGAGCGTTTATTAACGGGTGCTGATTTTGACCCAGAGTCGATGCAGCGTACTAGTGACGGGACCTACTGGATTGGAGATGAATTTGGTCCATATTTACTCCATTTCTCAGCAGATGGCGTGTTATTAGATGCACCGATTGCTCTGCCAAATCCGTTAAATCCGACTCAAGAATTACGTTCACCACAAAATCAGTTTAATAAAGCACAAATTAATTTTGTAGAACCTCTAGTTCAACAAAGTGGTGGTTTTGAAGGAATGGCGATTTCGCCAGATGGGCAGTATCTTTATCCGCTTATAGAAAAGCCAATTAAATCAATTCGGGAAACGGAAAGACAGTTGCTGATTTCGCAATTTGATGTGAAGAAAAAAGTGTATACAGGAAAATATTATTGGTTCCAGTTAGATAGTAAGGCAACCAATATTGGTGATTTCCAACTCTTTAATGATAAAGAAGGCATTATTATTGAACGTGATGCCACGCAGAATAATTTAGGCGGTTATAAAAAATTAATTCGTATTAAATTAAATGAGTCAGGCCAGCTAGTCAGCCGCGAAGACTTAGTCGATTTAATTAAAATTGCTAACCCGAATATGCTGTATGGCACAGCTAGAGCAGAGGATATTGGTACGGGGCAGGTTTTTGCTTTTCCATTTGAGACGATTGAAGATGTGATTATTGAAAATGGTACAACGCTGACGGTTTTCAATGATAATAACTTCCCTGGTTCGACAGGACGTAACGCAAAACTGGCTGACGATAACGAGATTATTCAAATTCGTTTGCCAAAAGCTTTGTTCTAAGCTTTATAAATAAAAATTAAAACTGCGGCGGATTTTGGTCCGCCGTATTTATTACAAGAATAAAATATTGAGTAAAGTTTAATCAAATTAATTTCTATATCGTTGTTTTCGCATGTTTTATAAACAGGGAAAATGAATGAAATTCATGTTAAAATGATCGGCTTTCATCTTTAGATGTCTCTCCTTCATCTGCTAGCCGAGATTCGCAAGCCATGTCTACTGCCTACACCATGCAAACTGCGCCCAAAGCGCTGTTTGATTACGACAAATATTGGGCGTCGTGTTTTGAACCAGCGCCATTTTTGCCGATGTCACGAGAAGAAATGGACCAACTCGGCTGGGATGCGTGTGACTTTATTTTAGTCTGTGGTGATGCTTATATTGACCACCCATCATTTGTATCGGGTGTGATTGGACGTGTGCTTGAGGCACAAGGTTTCCGTGTCGGAATTATTGCGCAGCCAGACTGGACTAATGTTGAAAGCTTCCGCGTTTTAGGTAAGCCAACGATTGCTTGGGGTGTAACCGCAGGCAATATGGATTCGATGATTAACCGTTATACGGCAGATCGTAAAATCCGTTCGGATGATGCATATTCTCCAAACAATGAACCGAATAAACGTCCTGACCGCGCAGCAACAGTTTATTGCCAACGTTGTCGAGAAGCATTCCCTGATGTACCTGTGTTATTGGGTGGTATTGAAGGCAGTTTACGCCGTATCGCACACTACGATTATTGGTCAGATAAAGTCCGTCGTTCGATTTTAATGGACTCAAAAGCCGATTTGCTCATGTATGGTAATGGTGAGCGTGCCATTATTGATGTAATGCATCGTTTGGCTAAAGGTGAGAAAATCCACGAGATTACAGATGTTCGTGGTACGGCATTTATTATTAATAAACATAACAAAGCATCAAAAGCAAAGTTTGTTGAAGTTGCGAGTAATGATGTAGATACGGTTGGGCGTGTTGATCCAATTATTAACCCATATGTCATGACAGAAGATATTGATGGCTGTGAGGTTGAAAAAGAAAAGGGTAACTCTTTAGCTCAGTATCAAAATTTCCAAAAAGAGATTGTTGCAAATCCGATTGTGCGTGAAGGCGACAAACTTGATGACGATACTCAAATCGTTCAATTAAAGCCGGCACCGTCAAAAGCGATTAAACACAAATTGCCACCACGAGAGTTGGCGGTTATTCGCTTGCCTTCTTTTGAAGAAGTGGCAAAGGATCAAGTGCTTTACGCACATGCAAACCGTATTTTGCACCTTGAAACTAATCCAGGTAATGCTCGTGCGTTGGTGCAACGCCATGGTGAACGTGATGTGTGGATTAACCCACCTCCAATTCCTCTAACTACAGAAGAAATGGACTATGTGTTTGATCTTCCATATGCACGTTTGCCACATCCTACTTATGGTGATGCGCGTTTCCCTGCATTTGATATGATCAAATTTTCGGTCAACATTATGCGTGGCTGTTTTGGCGGCTGTACATTCTGTTCGATTACAGAACATGAAGGTCGTATTATTCAAAACCGTTCGGAAGATTCGATCTTACGTGAGATTGAAAAAATCCGTGATACTGCACCAAACTTCACTGGTATTATTTCAGATTTAGGTGGCCCAACAGCAAACATGTACCGTTTGCACTGTAAAGACCCAGAAATTGAGAAGAACTGCCGTAAACCTTCTTGTGTTTATCCGGGTGTTTGTCAAAACTTACATACCGATCACGCGCCTTTAGTGCAGCTTTATCGTAAAGCACGTGCAATTAAAGGTGTGAAGAAGATTCTGATTGGTTCAGGTTTGCGCTATGACCTTGCTGTATTGAACCCTGAATATGTCAAAGAGTTGGTACAACATCACGTTGGTGGTTATTTAAAAATTGCTCCTGAACATACCGAACAAGGCCCGTTATCTAAAATGATGAAACCGGGTATTGGTACGTATGATCGTTTCAAACAAATGTTTGACCGTTTCAGTAAAGAGGCAGGAAAAGAGCAATATTTAATTCCTTACTTTATTGCTGCGCATCCGGGTACTTCAGATTATGACATGATGCATCTTGCAATTTGGTTGAAAAAGAATGGTTTCCGTGCCGATCAGGTACAGACTTTCTATCCATCACCAATGGCAACGGCAACAACCATGTATTATTCGGGTAAAAACCCGCTTGCTAAAGTAGCTCGATATACTGAAAAAGTTGATATTGTAAAAGGTGAAAAACGCCGTCGTCTGCATAAAGCATTCTTGCGTTATCATGATCCAAACAACTGGCCATTACTTCGTGAGGCCCTAAAAGAGATGGGTCGCGCAGATTTAATTGGTAATTCGAAGCAGCATTTAATTCCGACTTATCAGCCAAAAGGCACAGAAGGGGAATATAAGTCTGCTCGCAAGAAGAATTCGTCTACAGCAGGCGATTCAGTTAAACGAAATAATCAGCAAACGAATAATCATTCGAATCAGAAGCGTCCACAAAAAGGACAGGTTCTAACGCAACATAATGGTTTACCTCCTCGTGAAACCGGAGAAAAAAGACCGTTTGGTGGGAAAAGTAAACCTAAATCTAAAGTTCGTGGATAATGATAAAACAGGCTCTTAAATAGAGCCTGTTTTGTTTTTTATGACTCTATTTAAATCGTATAATGAGATTTTTGAGGATTTAAAGTACAAAAAACGTAACGAATAATGATAAATAGCCAAAATCTGACGAGCTGCACTTGATTGTTATTGATTCTATGATTATAAATAATGTGAGGGTGGATAAATTTAAGCCAAGCTTGATAACTACAAGTGAAATTACTAAGTGAACCTTTTAAAAACGGCTGTGTCGTTATCAATTAAAACAAAGCGTGATCTAGCAAAATCATTATAAAAAACTTAAAGGATGGACCCATGTACTATTTAATTACGATCTTATTATTATTTTTGGTTGTTGTTATGGCAGTGAAAAGTCTGTCACGAAGGCATCAACATGATAGTGCTTTAAAGCGCCGTGCAGTGTTAACTAGCCATGAGCAAATGACCTTAACCAGACTACAAACTGTTTTGCCCAAATTTACAGTATTAGCGCATGTATCTTTTGATGCACTTCTAACTACAAAATACGCGCATACACGTCGTAAATATCAAAATATGTCAGCTGATTTTGTTGTGCTTGATCAAAATTATCAGGTAGTTGTAGTTGTTGTTCTAGGGGAAAACGGTTTACGCCGAGCCCATCAACAATACGAGCGTCGCCTATTACAATTGGCTGGCTATCGTGTTCTTCATTATAGTAGTGTGCCTGATTATCATGACCTAAGAAGAGATTTATTGAGTCCTGAATCAGAGTTAGCAACTTTGCATGCGACACCCCAGCTAGAAAGAATGTCAAACGCTTTTGTGAAGCCTTAAAAATTCGACATTAGCAGAATTGATTTGAAAGCTCATTTAAGAAGATTTGAATAAAATGCTGAAATTCAAAATTTTAAAATTACTAAAAAATTGAGCAATATCACCCCAGATATTGCTCAATTTTATGTAGGTTTATAATTATAAAAATTATGGAAGTACCGCAACAACCGTCATTTCTACAAGTACATCTGGTGCGTAGAGTTTTGATTCTACACATGTACGTGCTGGTGGATGTCCTTCGCTAATCCATGCATCCCAAACAGCATTCATTGCTGCATAATCTTTTTCGATATCTTTTAGGAAAATCATGACAGAAAGAATATGGGTTTTATCTGTTCCAGCTTCTGCCAATAGACGGTCAATATTATCTAAAGTTTGTTGAGTCTGCCCTGTGACATCTGCGCTTGTATCATCTGCGAGTTGCCCAGCTAGGTGTACCAAATTACCTGAAATCGCAACTTCGCAGTAGCGTGAAGTAACGTGTAAACGCTGCACAGACATAAGTTTTACCTGATATAAAAACGATAGAAAAGATTGTACTTGATACAATTCTAATGCAGTGTAAATTTCTTTAAATTAGGCTGAAAAAGTTTCTATTTCCATTAATTTACGCTGTTTGAAAATAAGAATAGAGCGGTATTGTGGGCAAACAATAATATTACCTAAATTTAAAAATTGGATTTTGGCGCGCCGAAGCTGATTCAAGCAAGCTGCAACGGAGCTTTGATTTGGACACAATTGTTTGAGTTGATTTAAAGCTGATTTGGTCGTTTTATACATGTTAAAATCCTAATTTTAATATAAAAATTTAACTTTATCTGATAGATTTAGATGCGCTGTTGTTCAGACTGATACCAATTAACATGGCGTGTTATGTACATGACACATGCAATTAGTATGAACGAGAGAATAGAGCCAAAAAGGAAGGTCTTGCCGCTGGATTGTAGTAATAGATACATCATGCCGTATAAAGCACTGAGCAAAACACCGAAGAGTATGGCGGCTTTAAAACCTTGAACGACGAAGTATAAATACCAAGTAATCAACCCAATACATGCAACTGCCGCAACGAGGTAGGCTAGGCCAAAAGCATAATATTCACTTATAGATAGAAGCAAAACAAAGAATACACCTTGTGCCATAGCCACCAGAGCGTACTGAATAGGATGAATTTTAAGACTTTTCAAAACTTCAAATAAGAAGAAGCAACCAAAGGTAATAATGATCACCATAATGCCATATTTGATGGCACGATCAGTTTGGGTATAAATATTAACGGGTTCTAAAAACTGCGTTGAAATACCAGAAATGTTGTTTGAAGATGTATCTGAAGCAGCATAACCAGAGTCAACATCACTGATCAGATTGCTTTGAGTATTTACAGCTTGGTAAAAACACTGACTATTTGCACAGGTTGAGAGACGATCTAAATTACGTTTACCTAAAGCAATATTTTTCCAGTCAGCTTCAAAGAATTGTTTTTTGCTCAGTTTCTTAAAAGGCAAACTTTGACCATCGTATTTGACATCTCCCCAATTGCCTTTAGCTTGATAGGTCATCTCGTAACTGGTTGGAACAAAGGCAAATTCGCTTAAACCTTCTAAATCAAATTGCAGACTAAAGCTAAAACCTTTTTGCAATTTTAGGATCAGTTCAGGATATTGCTTGCTGGTGATATGAAGAAGATCAAAGCCATGTTGACCTTGGCTTTGCGCAGAAAAGTCAAATTTATAATTTTTTCCATCAATATTAAATGTTGGCTTGGCGTTTAGACCGCGAGCATCTTGGATAGGAAAAATGATTTCAGCTTGATCCCAAAGATAGTTGCGTTGTGATTCAAGCATTGTGCCTTTAAATACACCTTTACCTAACATGTGATTTTGATAGCTAATTGCTTTATACATATTGCGTTTGTAAGTGTTATCAGAAACTTTAAACTGAGCTTTCCAGTCCGTTGATTCTGCCCCTAGGGTGACAAATAATGTTTGGATACAAGCGTAAGTTTTCTTTTGCTCATCGGTACATATGGTTTGAACTTGATAAGGGATTTTTAAATATGGTGCGATCACTTGTTGGGGGCGAATTTGTTCTTTTGCAATGTCTTGAATTACTTGTTGTTGATAGCTTTGGCGTTCATCTACCAAGTTTGAAATAAAAAAGAGGCCAATATAAAAAATCAAAATTAGGAATAAAACCGCTCCTATTTTAAGATTGATAAAGTTTCTACGCATAGTGGATTCCATTGTCATTCTGATATGACCAGTGTCTCGAATCGATATGCGTTTTAAATGAGTTGCAGTTGAAGCTTATGTGAAGTTTTGATGAAGTAAAATTTTTACCAATACTCCCGATTTGTGTTGCTTTAAAAAATCCAAATAATTTTCAGGGATATTTTGAATAGTGATATGACCTTGATGCTGTTGGATAATCTGCTGCACGATACTTAGTCCGATACCTGTACTTCTTTGCTGGTTATGCGGACGTGGTAATGAAAAATAGGTTTCAAAGACACGATTTAAGGCATATTCAGGAATGGCTTCACCTTCATTGAATAACAGAATTTCAATGCCATCAGTGACAGTATTTTTCCTGACTTGAATGGTGAGAAGACCTTGTTCAGAGCAAAAGTCTCTTGCATTATCTAATAGATTATTGATGGCTTGTTTAAGCCAAAAGGGATCAGCATAAATTGTACAATCTTCAGGAAGATTCAGCTTTATTTGAATTTGTTTAATTTGAAAAATACTGTGTTGTTGAGTCAAACAATCTCGAATTAGTTTTAATAAATCAACATTTTGGAATTCTAAAACATGCTGATTCTTCTCTAGGCGTGTCAGCAACAGCATTCGTTCAATGAGAGATTGCAAGCGATGACTTTGCTCAACAATATGTGCAGCAAATTGTTGTTGATCTTCTAAGGGCAGATCATCTTGTAATAGTTCTGCACTGGCTTGAATCGCCGTGAGTGGACTTTTCAATTCATGGGTCAGAGTATTTACATAATTTTCGACATAAGCACGATCTTCTAGTTTCTCTCGCATTTCACTGAGCGCTTGAGTCACTTGGTTCAGCTCTTTTGCAGAATAGAAAAATGGAGCTTGATTGACAGGTGCTAGTGCTTGAGCATAACGACGTACTTTATCAATACTGTGTCTTAACCAATATGCCACCATGCTTGCAAGTAATAAGCTGAGTGCAGCGATCCACAGCGCTTGATAAATCAGTTGACGTTCTGCACGTGTAATATAAGGTTGCACGGATTGATTTGGCTTACCAATACTGACCACACCTATTAATTGGTGTTTGTAGATAATCGGCGCAGCGATATACATTACACTGCTGTTTCGGTCATAAGGTGTGGTTGCAGTAGAACGTGCACCGTACTTACCTTGTAGGGTTAAATAAACATCATTCCATTTTGAATAATCTTGCCCAATGGCTTGATCTTCTGAGTCATAGATTACTATGCCGTGCTGATCTGTTATATAAAGTTGTTGATTAATTTCATCTTTTTTATGCTGCCAAATTGTAGCATTCAGTTGGCGAGATAATGCTGCTTGAATTTTTTGATCAAATTCGGGCGTACTAACTTGTTTTTGTGCTACATCTTCTGCAATCAGTTGGGCAATAATATTGGCATTTTCAGCAAGTGTATCTTCGACCACTTGGCGGACATTTGGTTTGACCTGTTGGTTTAATGTATAAGCAATAAAGCTTAGGCTCAGTACCACCACTAAGCTAAAGAAAAACCAAATGCGGATAAAGATGGACATTGATTAACCTAACTTCACTAGACTGTATCCGAACCCTCGATGCGTCCGAATAGGATCATTATCAGGGGTAATTTGTTTTAGTTTTTGCCTTAAACTTTTGATATGCGTATCGACTGTGCGTTCTAAGCTATGCTCAGGATGTTCCCAAATATGATCCATTAATTGCTGACGGCTAAAGACTTGTTCAGGATGTTGAATCAACAAAAATAATAATCGATATTCATAACGTGTCAGTTGTAATGATTTTCCAAAATATTGAATTTGCAAAGATTGTGGTTTGCATGACCATATCGAGCATGGAGCAATTATTGCAGCCTGAGAGATTGGATTTTGACTTGAATTACTTTGTATTTGTACTTCCATTCTACGCCAAATGGCTTTAATTCTAGCCACAATTTCCCTTGCACTAAAAGGCTTTGTACAATAATCATCTGCGCCAATTTCCAAACCGACAACTCTATCAATTTCATCATCTCGTGCCGTAAGAAATAATAAAGGTGTTTGAGATTTTTGGCGTAGTTGTTTGCAGACTTCAAAGCCGTTAAGATCAGGTAAACCGATATCTAAAATAATAAAATCAAAAGCTTGTTCTGAAAGATATTGTAATGCTTGAGTCCCCGTATTTGCCCAACTGACATTCCAGCCTTCACGTTCAAGCGCATAACGTAGAGGAAGAATAATCGCAGCTTCATCTTCAATACATAAAATTTGTTTAGGACTCATCATGGTTAACTAATTAATATGTTGTAATTTTATTGAGTTAGTTTAACGGAAGATACGGTAGAGAAATGCTGTAATATTAATTTTTTATAATTCTTTATAAGATAAAGGGCACATTTGTGCCCTGCAATATTCGGATTTGGTCGTCACGCCAATCACAGGACGATATGCCGAAAGTAAAGGTTGCTTTGGCATGTTGCAAATACATGGGTAATGAATATGCGTGGATTAGGTTACTCTAAAGTTTTAGTAAAAGGGAGTCTATTTTGTTTAAAAGTTGCTCTTTTGAGTGAAAAGTAGTCAATTACCAGAGGTTAAGCTGGAAGTCATCAGCTTGGGTCTGTAATTGATAAACGCCTATACCAATCAGGCGAAACTGGAAATGTTCGGGAATCTGCATTTCATTTAACAATAAAAATAAAACTTGGATTAAGTCCTGTAGCGACTGGATCGGTCTTTTAAAGCTTTTACTATGTTGTAGAGTCTGAAAATTCTTGAGTTTAAGTTTGATATTCACACCACGTGCATTGAGCTGTTTTTTCTCTAGTGTTTGCCACACTTTTTCGGCTAATCCCTGCCAATAGGGTTGGCATTGAGCCAAAGTAAAATCACTGTCAAAAGTGGTCTCTTTCGAAATTTGTTGGCGAGCTCTTTCAGCTTGAACAGGTCTATGGTCAATGCCCTGAGCATATAGATAGAGTTGTTGTCCATATTTACCGAAGTGGTGAACCAAAATAGCTTCTTCAATTTTCTGTAAATCACCTAACGTATGTAGCTGAAGCTGTTGTAATTTTTCCTGAGTGACTTTACCCACGCCTGGAATCTTTTTAAGCGGAAGGTCTTGGATAAAAGTAGCAACTTGCGAAGGTTTGATTACACATAAGCCATTAGGTTTGTTCCAATCCGAAGCAATTTTTGCCAAAAACTTATTTGGTGCCACACCAGCTGATGCGGTCAATCCGGTTAATCTAAAAATATCTTCCCGAATATGCATGGCAACTTCAGTTGCACTCGCAATCTGTTTTAGGTTTTCAGTGACATCCAAATAGGCTTCATCTAAAGATAAAGGTTCAATAAGTAGCGTATATTGCTGAAAGATTGAGTGAATTTGAGCGGAAACCGTACGGTATTTTTCAAAATTTGGTTCAATAATGACAACTTGAGGACATAGTTTTCTTGCCTGACTCATCGACATGGCAGAACGCAAACCAAATTCACGGGCAGGATAGGAGGCAGCAGCAATCACAGCTCGCGGATGATGTGAAGAAATAACGACGGGAAGATGTTTTAGATCAGGACGCTCTCGCAATTCGACCGATGCATAGAAGGCATCCATATCGATATGAATGATTTTGCGCATATTATTGTGCTTTCACGATGCCTTGCTGCTGTAAAAATTGATGCCATTCTTTGACTGAACCCTCATAAACATTTAAGTCTACTGGTTTTGTCATGCCTTCAATTTTACCTTGATTACTATGTTGCCAAAAGAGCCATTTTCTTTTGTCTTTCAGCTCAGGTTTTCCTTCGTAATCTCTAACCCAAAGCGGTGTATTAGGAAAACTTCCTATTAATACAATGTGGTAAAAAGTTTTGGAAATATAAAAGATGGGCTGTTTGCCATAGTGCTGTTTTAAGCGGTCATGCATGATGCCTATTTCTTTAAGTAATTGTTCTTTGGTGTGCGTATTAATACAGTTACCGTCATATTCTAGATCGATAACAGGAGGAAGGGCATCGGCTTTGTTGGGTACAGCCGAAATAAAGTTATCTGCTTGCGTTTTACCATCACGGCATAGACGATAAAAGTGATAAGCGCCTACATGAAACCCATGTTCACGTGCCTTGAGCCAGTTTTCCTGAAATTTTGAATCTTTGTAATCGCCGCCTTCAGTCGCTTTTAAATAGACGAATTGGAATTTTTCCGGTGATATTTTTTTCCAGTTAATATCACCTTGATGATGAGAAACATCGAACCCTTGCACTGGGTAATCCTGCGCAATAGCTTTTTGTTGATAGAACAAACCAAAATAAGCTAAGACTCCCATAACACAAGCTAAGCCAATTCCGATTAGGGTATTGTGCTGTGATGTGAAAAAAGTTTTAGCCAGTTTGCTCATTCAAAACTCGTTAAAATTTGAAGTCGACATCATAGCGTGATTCGCGAGCGAGAAACCATGCTAAAAATGCAACCGCTTATACAGACGTATCCTTTGGAATTTGCCAGAAAATAAATGCAGTAATGACATTGATACAACCGAGACAAATGAGAGTGACATGAAACGCTGTTGTCACGTGGTCTGCACCATAATAATTAGTAAAAATATTAATGAGGGTACCTGCCAGTGCAACACCAATACTCATTGATAGCATCATGATCATCGACAAGAAACTATTACCGCTACTCGCATCTTGTTGAGGCAAGTCTTTCAAGGTTAATGTATTCATGCCAACAAATTGCAGTGAATTTAATGTGCCAAACAAGAAAAAGTGCAAGGCTCTAAACCAAGTTGGAGTATCGACGGTCATGATGGCAAAAGAGGCAATACATAGCCCAACTAATGTTGTGTTAATGAGTAAAAAACGTCGATAGCCAATTTTTTGAATAATAGGCCTGACAATTGGCTTTGAAAATAATGAGCCCAATACCAAGGGAATCATCATTAAACCTGCTATGAAAGGTTCAAAGCCAAAAGCCACCTGTAGCATGAGCGGTAAAACAAAAGGTAAAGCATTACCTCCAAAGCGGGCAAAGAAATTACCTAAAATACCAATCGCATAAATTTTGTTTCTAAAGAGTCGGCTACGAAATAATGCATTTTGATGAGTATGTGAATGGTAGGCATACCATAGTGTTGCGATTATTCCGACGACTAATAATGAAATGCTAAACCATTTTGAATATTCAGGTGAGGCTAGATGTTCGATCCCTAAAGACCAGCCAATCATGGCCACGACTAATAAGATGAAGCCACCCAAATCAAATGTTTTGACTGAGGGTTCTTTTACATTTGGCATGACTTTTAGTGTCATTAGTATGCCAAGTATGCCCATAGGAATATTAATCAGGAAAATCCAATGCCAAGTTGCAACTTCAACCAACCATCCGCCCAAAGTTGGACCAGCCAAAGGTCCGAGTAAACCTGCAAGGCTCATTAAGCTCATCGCAGCTAAGAACTGAGTTCGAGGAATAATTTTTAAAAGTGATAATCGGCCAACAGGAAGTAGTAAGGCGCCGCCTATGCCTTGGATGACTCGGAAAAATAACAGCTGATTGAGACTCTGAGAAAGACCACAACCTAAAGAAGCCAGAGTAAAAATGACGATTGCCGACAAGAAAATATTTCTAACACCAAAGCGGTCTGCTAACCAGCCACTTAGAGGAATACAGGCAGCAACCGATAATACATAGGCCACCACTACACTGTGCATGCGTAAAGGATCTTCATTTAGATGATGAGCCATTGCAGGAATAGCAGTATTTACAATGGTTGTGTCCAAGGCCTGCATAAAAAAGCCAATAGAAACCAAAAGAACGAGTAGTCGATATTCGGGTTGCAAGGCTTGGTGAGTCAGCGTGGCATTCATAACATTTTAAAATTAACGTTTTGGTCTAGTGTAAAACAAATTGAATTTAAAAGAAGTAAGCCAATGTTGAATACCCCTTTACTAAATCTAAGTTCTTTTGAAGGTAGAGGTGAAAATAGTTAAAACAAAAAAAGCGGCAGAACCGCTTTTTTAAATAGAGTAGGGGGACAACTAGACAACAAATCTTTTTGGCATTTTTAAGTTTTTAATGACGTTATAAATTTGGTTAACATCATCACATACAATTAATTTAGCTCGGTGCTGAAGGGGAAGGAAACCTTCTTGAACTGCATGATCTAATTGAGCAATAAGAGCGTTATAAAAGCCATTTACATTATATAAAATCATAGGCTTTTGATGTTGGTTGAGTTGGCCCCAAGTGGCTATTTCCAATATTTCTTCAAATGTTCCTAAACCACCTGGTAACGCAATAAATGCACTTGCGCGCTCTGCCATCATGGCTTTACGTTCATGCATGGTTTCTACGACATGTAATTCAGTTAGGCCTGCATGTGCGACTTCATAATCAAGCATAAATTCAGGGATCACACCGACAGCTTCTCCGCCGTTTGCGAGAACGCTCTCTGCGACTTGTCCCATTAAACCGATACTAGCACCGCCATAGACTAATCCAAAGCCTTGTTCAGCGATTCCATGAGCAAGTTCAATTGCTTTTTCTCGGTAGATTGGGTTATTTCCTGCACGTGAACCACAATATAATGCAATAAGAGGTTGTTTTGTTTTTACAGCTGTTATTGGTGAATCATTTACTGCCATTGTTAATACGCTATTCATTGTTTTATTTTTACCTTATCACGTTCATATTTCTTGTCTACAGTAAGCAAAAGATATGACAACTTTATAAGCAGATTTATAAGAAAGATTCATGTTTTGTATGGGTTTGGTGAATGCTGGTCATGAACAAATAAAAATGATGAATTTATGTTAAATCTTGCCTATACTAAAAATTCTTTTAACAACATATGAACAAATATGGGTAGTGGTTGTAGTCGCTCCGTTTTAATTTCTTGTCTTAAAAAAACATTTTCCCCCCTTTGTATAGGCGCGCCTGTTGTGTTGCCAAATAAAGATAAAATCCAAACAACACAGGAGCAGGATCGATGATCTTTGAATGGATGTCTGATCCCTCTGCGTGGGTGGGTTTAGCAACTTTAATCGTTCTTGAAATTGTATTGGGGATCGATAACCTCGTTTTTATCGCGATTTTGGCTGAGAAATTACCGCCAGAGCAACGAGCTAAAGCCCGTATAATCGGTTTGGTGCTCGCGTTAGGAATGCGTCTTGTACTCTTAGCCTCGATTGCTTGGGTTGTGACACTGACTGAGCCACTCTTCCATATTTTTGATCAACCATTTTCTGGTCGTGATTTGATTTTGTTATTCGGTGGTGTGTTCTTACTCTTTAAAGGCACCATGGAATTGCATGAACGGATGGAAGGGAAACAACTTCATAAAGAAGATAATCCTGTTCATGCTGCATTCTGGATGGTCATTGTCCAGATTGTTGTACTTGATGCGGTATTCTCACTAGACAGTGTGATTACAGCTGTAGGTATGGTGAAAGAGCTGTCAATCATGATGGTTGCGGTTGTGATTGCTGTCGGAATCATGTTGTGGGCATCAAAACCACTCATGGACTTTGTCAATAAACATCCAACAGTTGTCATTCTGTGTCTTGGCTTCTTGATGATGATCGGTTTCTCTTTGGTGGTGGAAGGCTTTGGTTTCCATATTCCGAAGGGCTATTTATATGCTGCAATTGGCTTCTCAGTTTTGGTGGAAGTTATCAATCAGAGCATGCGTCGCAATCAGGAAAAGCTAGTTACAACCACAGACTTGCGTTATCGCACAGCTTCTGCGGTTTTACGTATGTTAGGCAGCAAAAGCGCTGGTTCTTCAGACAATCAATCTTCTGATAAAGAAGATGTATTAGCGACGCAAGCTTTTGCTGATGAAGTTTTTGACGAAGAAAATGGCGCTTATCACAGTGTGCTGGTACAAGGTGTGCTTGGTTTATCAGAGCGTCCTGTAAAGTCTGTTATGACTCCACGCCCTGAACTTGAGTGGATTGACTTAGATGATGAGCCTGACGTTTTAAAAGAGCGTTTAATGTCGATGACACATTCTCGTTTGATCGTTGCACGCGGTGAACTTGATAATATTGAGGGTATTGCGCTTACGCATAAAGTTTTAAACAACTTTATTGAAACAGGGGTAATTGATTTCCAAAAGCATCTACGTGAACCTGTAATTGTGCATGAAAATGCTCAAGTGCTTATGGTGATGGAGCAATTGCGTCAAGCACCTTTACAAATGGCGATCGTATTAAATGAATATGGTTCAATCGAAGGTATTGCAACACCAATTGATATTTTAGAAGCAATTGCTGGTGAATTCCCAGATGAAGATGAGTTAGACGCTGCTGCTGAAAGCTTGGCAGATGGTTCATTAATGCTTGAAGGTTCGACTGACATTCGCCACGTATCACTTTTATTAGGTCGTGATCTCGTTGACGAAAGTGAACAGTATTCAACTTTGTCCGGCTATTTGTTGTTCCATTTAGGCCGTTTACCGGAAAATGGTGAAGCTGTTGAGGCAGATGGTTATCGCTTTGAAGTGATTACAATGGAAGGTCATAAAATTGAGAAAGTTCATATTGTTTCTATCGAGCAAGATGAATCAAAAGATTAAATGACGTTTGAAGTCTAGAAACATCATAAAATAGCTCAACTCTGAGCTATTTTTTATTTGAGAAATACCAAATGACCCAACAAACTTGTCCATGTGGAAAAGGCAGCTATACACAGTGTTGTGAGCCTTTGCATTTAGGCACAGCCAAAGCACTAACGGCAGAGCAGCTTATGCGTTCACGTTATAGCGCTTTCGCATTACAGCAAATTGATTATATTGTGCAAACGACTGCTTTAGGTCAGCAAACAACACTTGATAAAGATGCTATCGCAGAGTGGAGCAAACAAAATCAGTGGTTGGGTTTAGAGGTGGTTAACGCCAACGAAAAATTAGATAAAACCCATGCACAGGTTGAGTTCAAGGCTCATTATCATGATGGACAAAAAGCCCAAATTCATCATGAGGTTTCACATTTTGTTTATCACCAGCAAAAATGGTTTTTCCTCGACCCAACGGTCGATATGCAGGTCACCATGAAACAACCTTGTATATGTGGTTCAGGAAAAAAATTTAAGCAATGCTGTGCACAATTTCTGTAAGTTTATCTTAAAATACGCCCACTGTTTGGCCTGAGGGAAAGGGCGATGTTACTCACCGTTATTTATATTATTGCGATTACTGCGGAAGCCATGACAGGAGCATTATCTGCTGGTCGACGGAGTATGGACTGGTTCGGTGTCGTACTGATTGCCTGTGTGACTGCTTTAGGTGGTGGTTCGGTGCGAGATGTATTGCTTGGTCACTATCCTTTAACTTGGGTAAAACATCCTGAATACTTAGTTCTGACCTGCTGTGCTGCATTTGTCACGATTATTATTGCCAAATGGATGCGTCATTTACATAACATCTTTTTGGTGCTCGATGCTTTAGGCTTGATTGGTTTTACGATCATTGGTTGCCAGATTGCCTTACAAATGGGACATGGTTTTGTCGTCTCAGCAGTAGCTGGAGTGTTGACTGGAGTATCTGGTGGTATTTTACGTGATATTTTATGTAACGATGTCCCGTTCGTTTTCCGCCGTGAACTCTATGCGAGTATCTCTTTTGTGGCAGTCATCTGTTACTGGGTTTGTCAGGATTTAGGATTAAGCCTAGAGTTAACCGTTATTTCAACTTTAATTTTTGGCTTTACCTTACGTCTGATTGCAATCTATTTTGGCTTAGAAATGCCTAAATTTATTTATAAAGATGATGATGCAGAATCGGCTTCTTCAACTGACGAACATTAATCATGCAGAATTCGATGTGAGCATGCTATAACAATAAAATATATTGTCTTGCTCACTTATTTTTCCAGTAGAGTTTTTCCTATGGATCTGGTTTCACGTATACAAAATCTTCCAATTGGCAAATTTCACTACACATTACTGTGGGTGGTTGGTTTAGGTTGGATGTTTGATGCGATGGACACAGGGATCATTGCCTTTATTATGACAACGCTTGTTAAAGACTGGGCATTAACACCAGCCGAAAGCGGTTGGATTGTGAGTATCGGTTTTGTAGGAATGGCTATTGGAGCTGTTTGCTCAGGAGCTTTAGCAGACCGCTTTGGCCGTAAGACAATATTTGCAGTTACCATGGCCATCTATAGTATTGCGACTGCCTTATGTGCTTTTGCTCCAGATTTGAAGTGGTTATTAATTTTCCGTTTTATTGTTGGTCTTGGGCTTGGTGGACAGTTACCCGTTGCAGTGACATTGGTGAGTGAATATATACCTGCCCATGTACGTGGTCGTTTTATCGTCCTACTCGAAAGTTTTTGGGGTTTGGGTTGGTTAGTTGCTGCACTCATTTCTTATTTTATTATTCCTAAATTTGGTTGGCACATTGCATTTCTTATGGGCGGCCTCCCACTAATTTATATTTTAGTGATTTGGAAAAAACTCCCTGAATCGATACCTTACCTGATTAATCGTGGACGTGTTGAAGAAGCACACGCATTAGTTCAAAAATTAGAAGCTCAAGCAGGCGTTCAAATTGTTCATCATATTGAAGTCGTGCCTGTAGCCATGCGACAAAAAGTCTCTTTTAAACAACTTTGGAGTGGTCAATTTGCTCGCCGTAGTTTAATGCTTTGGCTCATCTGGTTTGGAATTGTGTATTCCTACTACGGGATCTTTACGTGGCTGCCAAGTTTATTAGTGAAACAGGGCTATGATATTGTCAAATCATTTGAATATGTTTTGCTTATGATTTTGGCGCAGCTACCAGGCTACTTGGCAGCGGCATGGTTTGTAGAGCGATTGGGTAGAAAAATTACACTCGCTGCATTTATCGGGTTTTGTGCCTTGTCTGCATATTTCTTTGGACAAGCCGATAGTGTAAATAGCATTATGTTTTGGGGTTGTCTCATGTCCTTCTTTAATTTGGGTGCATGGGGAGTGTTATATACCTATACACCAGAGCAATATCCAGCCAACATTCGGGCTTTTGGTTCGGGCTGGGCATCGGCAATGGGCCGTTTAGGTGGAATTTTGGCGCCGATAGTTGTCACTCATATGATGGTTTCCAAAAATGGGTTTAGCCATGTTTTTATGATGTTTACTATTGTTTTACTTTTGGTTGCAGCTGTAATTTTAATATTAGGTGAAGAAACCCAAGGTAAAAGACTAGAGTCGATAGGTCTCTAGTTTGCCTAACTTTATAGCAAGTAACTAAAAATATAGAGAGATGAGACATAATTTGACGCTCAGGTGACAGAGTCCCTCTTGTGTCTGTAACATAGCCCACTTAGCATAAGACTCACTTAAAATAACGACTGATTTGGAAGATAAGCTGACTATGACCAGCCTTGCGCATCAAGCGACAGAAAACCGCTCTGTAGCCGAATTTACTGAACAGGCTTACCTGAATTATGCCATGTACGTCATTATGGACCGTGCATTGCCACATATCAGTGATGGCTTAAAACCTGTACAGCGCCGTATTGTCTACGCCATGAGCGAGTTGGGCTTAAAAAGCAGTGGTAAGCCAAAAAAATCGGCCCGTACTGTAGGTGACGTACTAGGTAAATATCATCCGCATGGTGATTCGGCATGTTATGAAGCCATGGTGTTGATGGCTCAGCCATTTAGTTATCGTTATCCTTTAATTGAAGGTCAAGGGAACTGGGGTTCACCAGATGACCCTAAATCGTTTGCTGCGATGCGTTATACCGAGGCAAAACTTTCTGCCTACAGCGAGTTATTACTAAGTGAGTTAGGACAAGGCACGAGTGAATGGCAAGATAACTTTGATGGTTCATTAAAAGAACCGATTACTTTGCCAGCACGAGTTCCTAATATTCTGCTGAATGGTACAACTGGTATTGCGGTTGGTATGGCGACTGATATTCCGCCACATAATTTGCGTGAAGTGATTAAAGGAACAATTGCCTTAATTCGTAATCCGCAAACATCAGACGAGAAATTGGCTGAGTATATTCCAGCGCCAGATTTACCAACCAAAGCTGAAATTATTACTCAGCCAGAAGAATTACTCAAAATCCAGACGACTGGACGTGGTAGTTACCGTATGCGAGCGGTTTATACCATCGAAAAAAATGAAATCGTGATTACCGAATTGCCGTATCAAGTATCGGGTTCTAAGGTGATCACTCAAATTGCCGACCAAATGCAGGCTAAGAAGCTACCATTAGTGGTGGATGTGCGTGACGAGTCGGATCATGAAAACCCAACACGACTCGTGATTGTACTGCGTTCTAACCGTATTGATGCTGAAGCGGTGATGAGCCACTTATTTGCGACTACCGATTTAGAATCAAGCTATCGTGTTAATTTAAACATGATTGGTGAGGATGGTCGCCCTCAGGTTAAGTCGATTCGACGTATCTTACTTGAGTGGATTGAGATCCGTAAAAAAACGGTAACTCGCCGCTTAGAATATCATTTAAACCGAATTGAAAAGCGCCTGCATATTTTGGAAGGTCTTTTAATTGCTTATCTTGATATTGATACAGTTATTCGTATTATTCGTGAAGAAGACCAACCTAAACCTGTATTGATGGATCATTTCAAAATTGATGAGATACAGGCAGAAGCAATTTTAGAACTCAAGTTACGTCATTTAGCAAAACTTGAGGAGATGGAAATCCGTCAAGAACAGGATGAGCTCTCAGCAAAAGCAGCGATTATTCGTGAACAATTAGAAAACCCAGAATCTTTAAAAAACCTGATTATTGGCGAATTAAAAGAAGATGCGAAAAAGTTTGGCGACGAACGCCGTTCTCCAATTGTTGCACGTGCTGAAGCTGTTCAAATTAGAGAACAAGATTTAATGCCGGCTGAAGCAGTAACGGTAGTTTTATCTGAGGCGGGATGGATTCGTGCTGCAAAAGGTGCGGATGTTGATGCAGAGAATTTAAACTATCGTGCTGGTGACCAATATTTAAGTCATGCGGTGGGTAAAACCAATCAACGAATTTATTTCCTTGATGAGACAGGGCGTAGTTATGCCTTGCCTATTAGCAGTTTGCCATCAGCAAGAGGTTTAGGCGAGCCATTAAGTTCGAAGCTTGCTCCTGCAAGTGGAGTCGCGTTTATTCAGGTCTATTTAGATGATGAAGAGTCAGAACTTATTGCTGCTAGCTCATCAGGTTATGGTTTTAAAACTCAAGTCAAACAGTTAGATACTAATGCTAAGGCAGGAAAAAGCTTCTTGTCGGTACCTGAAAAGTCAAAAGCGCTACCGTTAATATCTGCCCAAAACATGACACATTTGGCTGTACTCAGCTCAGCAGGTCGACTCTTGATTATTGATTTATCAGAACTGCCAAATTTAAATAAGGGTAAAGGTAATAAGTTGATACAACTTGAAGCGAAAGAGCAGATTTTATCCATGACAACCCTGAACTTAGATGAAATAATTCAGGTGGTTGCAGGTCAACAACATCTAAAATTAAAAGGTGATGATCTACAAAAATACATGGGTAAACGAGCTTCAAAAGGTCACCTCTTACCACGTGGATATCAAAAAGCAAATAAACTGTTGATTCAGAGATAAAGCTAGCGTCGGGCAACATAAATACGCTATATATGGCAATAAGTTCAAGCAATGAACTGAACTTATTGGTATTGGATAACGATTAAAAGGACAGCAATTTGGAGTACGCAATTTGTACTCCATGCAAAAAATTTGACAGGGTCAAATTGTCAAAACTTCTGTCTCATAATCTTGTTCGAAAGTGTCATGAATGTGCCAATAAGTTTTAAATATGTTCTGGCACCAAGAAGCTAAAGAATAGCTGGGGCATTGAATAACAGTTATTACTAAGGATTACGAATCGGAGATAATGGCATTATGGAAAAGATTTGGTTTGCAGAATACCAAAAAACAGGGATTCCAGAAACAGTAGCATTGCCTGCGGAAAATACCTCTCTTGTTGATATTTTTGAGAGTAATTTCCAAAAATTTGGTTCTCGTGATGCCTTTATCTTTATGGATAAAGCGATGTCATTTAACGAGTTGGAACTTGCAAGCCGTAAGTTCGCGACCTATTTGCAAAATTTGGGGTTGGCAAAGGGAACTCGTGTGGCAGTGATGATGCCAAACGTATTGCAATATCCTGTAGTTGCATTAGCTGTGTTACGTGCAGGCTTAGTATTAGTGAATGTAAACCCACTTTATACTGCGCGTGAGCTTGAGCATCAATTAAATGACTCGGGTTCAGAAGTACTCGTGATTATCGAAAACTTTGCCAGTGTTTACCAAAGCATTTTAGGCAAAACTCCTGTGAAGCATGTTGTGGTTGCGACAGTAGGAGATATGCTTGGTACGCTTAAAGGTACATTAGTAAATTTTGTATTACGTAAAGTACGTAAGCAAATTCCTGCTTGGAATATTCCAGGGTACGTTAAATTTAATACAGCATTAAATAAAGTAAGTCCGAGTAATTATAAACGTCCAAATTTAACTTTAAGTGATACTGCCGTGCTTCAATATACGGGTGGTACTACAGGTGTTTCAAAAGGTGCGGAATTAACACATCTTAATTTGGTTGCCAACCTTTTACAGTGTGATGGTATCTTCCAAAGTAAATTTGGTGCAAATGATGGTGCTAAAGGCGACCGTATTGTTTGTGCATTACCGCTTTATCATATTTTTGCGTTCATGGTTTGCGCGATGTACGGTATGTATAAAGGTCAGGCAAATATCTTGATTCCGAACCCACGTGATTTACCAGCGGTAATTAATGAATTACGTAAATATCAGCCATCATTCTTCCCAGCAGTAAATACATTATTTAATGCTTTAGTAAACAATGAAGAATTTAAACAACTTGACCATAGCAATCTAAAAATGGCGATGGGTGGTGGTATGGCAGTTCTACCTTCTACAGCAGAAGCATGGAAGAAGATTACTGGTACAACCATTATTGAAGGTTATGGTTTGTCTGAGACTTCTCCGGTAGCGACTGCAAACCCTCCTGCATCTACTGAATTTAGCGGCACAATTGGTATTCCATTACCTTTAACAGAAGTTGCTATTTTAGATGATGATGGTAAAGAAGTTGCCTTAGGTGAGCAAGGTGAAATCTCTATTCGTGGTCCTCAAGTCATGAAAGGCTATTGGAAGCGTCCTGATGAGACTGCGAAAGTCATGACTGCAGACGGTTTTTTCCGTACTGGTGATATCGGCGTTATGGATAGCCGTGGATATACTAAAATTGTAGACCGTAAAAAAGATATGATTTTGGTTTCTGGCTTTAACGTTTATCCAAGCGAAATCGAAGAAGTTATTGCTAAACATCCAAAAGTATTGGAAGTTGCCGCAATTGGTGTTCCTGATGAAAAATCAGGTGAAGTGCCAAAACTCTTTATCGTGAAAAAAGATCAAAGCTTAACGACTGAAGAAATTTTGAACTTTGCTAAAGAAAACTTAACAGGTTATAAACGCCCTCGTTATGTTGAGTTTATGGATGAATTACCTAAATCAAACGTAGGCAAAATCTTACGTAAAGACTTACGTAAGCCAGCCTAAAAAGTTAATAAAAAAGCGCCTTAGGGCGCTTTTTTTGTTTTTACATTTTGTTGTGGCTCTTCATAAACCAGCGATCTATGTAAGGACGACCAATTCCTACCATCCCAACAAAAACTAGCATTGTGCCCAATTGCAAACGCAAATGAGTTAAATCGAGCTGACGATAACTTAAATAATTATCTGCTAGGCAATATAGGGTAATCACAATTAACCAATGCCATAAAGGAAGTCGTTTAATACCGACTGCAATAAAAGTAATTGTTAAAATAACAAAGGTGCCCAATGTCGATTGCCAATTTAGATTTGCACAAATTACACTCAATAAAAAAGCGACAATAGGAAGTACGATTTTTAATATACGGTCTACCTGAAGTTGATTTTGTTTTTGCTTCTCTAAGACGTCAAACAATTCTTTTTGATCAGGTTGTTGCATACATGGCCCTATTAATCAGTGATGACATAAAATTTCAGGTAAAAACGCAATGTTATGATAGCATGATCAACAGTATTTTCAGTGATGGATGGCACTATGCAGGGCATCAGCGGCATTATCTATATTATTTTAGTGGCATGTTTGCTGCCATACGCATTTACCGTAATTGCAAAATTTACAGGTGGTTTTCAGCCCGTCGATAATCAAAACCCGAGAGCTTTTTTGGCCAAAACAACAGGCCTTGCTGCTCGCGCTAATGCCGTACAACAAAATAGCTTTGAAAGCCTACCTTTATTCTTAACTGCTATTTTAATGGCTGAATATATGGTTGTTCCGGAATATTTTATTCTGAGATTAGGTTGGGCGTATATTATTTTAAGAATTATTTATGGCATCTGCTATTTAAGTAACTGGGCAACTTTACGCTCGATTGTTTGGTTCTTATCGATATTGTGTCCAATCTTTTTACTTGTGGTCACGATTAAACTGACTTGAGTGTCATTCTGTCATCATTCATATCAACTTTCGCGTGTGCCCATTGTATAATCGGCATCATTTTGATGATATCCACGCTATAATCGAGTGGATTTTACATCTGACTTCATAACGAAAGAGTATTGATATGAGTTACAGCAATATCCCAGCAGGTAAAGATGCGCCAAATGACATCTATGTCATCATTGAAATTCCTGCAAATGCAGCACCAATTAAATATGAAATCGATAAAGATTCTGATGCATTGTTTGTAGACCGTTTCATGGGTACAGCAATGTTCTATCCAGCGAACTATGGCTATGTTCCAAATACTTTGTCTGAAGATGGCGACCCATTAGACGTACTTGTTGTAACTCCACATCCTGTTGCTGCTGGTTCAGTCATTCGTTGCCGTCCAGTTGGTAAACTAAACATGGAAGATGACGGTGGTATTGATGCGAAATTAATCGCTGTTCCACACGAAAAATTATCCCCACTTTACAAAGACGTGAAGGAATATACAGATCTTCCTCCGTTATTGATTAGCCAAGTTGAGCATTTCTTCAGTCACTATAAAGATTTAGAACCAGGTAAGTGGGTAAAAATCAGTGGTTGGGAAGGTGCTGATGTTGCTAAAGCAGAAGTATTAAAAGCAATTGAAGCTGCTAAATAAGCTTTAATTGATAAGCTTAGAATGTCTGAATTGATATTTTGAGCTTAATAAAAAACCTACATCTGTTGCCAGACGTAGGTTTTTTTATGCTTGATAGATTTGTGAATTAGAATAATTTCACAGGAATATCAAGGAAAATACGCCATTCGTTCGTATCACCGATGTAAGCATTGGTTTGATAAGCATCGCTTGCACGGTAGTATGAGTTACGAATACGAAGGCTTGCATCTTTAGCAAAACCACTTTGAACTGTATATTTCACTTGGTTAAAGAACTCACGTTCCTCAGCATCATCAGTTAAGCCTTTAACTTTGATGTCCCAACCATATACAAATGCAGTTGTCCAGTTCAGACCAGGTAATACACCTAATTTACCAAAGTCAAGACTGTACTGAATTTGAGCAGATTTTTCATCGTTACCGATGAAATCAGACAGGTAAGAGTTCGGTAAATAGATACTTTGACCGCCGTCAGCATTTTCACCATAGTCATAACCGACATTACCACTGTTTTGTTGGTAAGCAACCATGATGTTATGTGGACCAGTATTATAGGCTGTAGATATTGCCCAAATATTGTTTTTACGGTTAGATAGGTCATCAGTAGTTTGTGAATAAGTAGAAGCACCTTCATCAAACTTAGTATGATAACCACTGAAATCGTAAGTTAATGAGCTGTCATTAGCCAATGGTTGTTTATAGTTTACATTAACGTAGTGACGTTCAAGTTTATCTTTACTATCTAAACCATAGTAAGATGCATTTAAATTATCATCAAACTTGTATTTAGCACCCCAAACAATTGCACGGTCAAGACGACGACCATCTGTGTTCACTTGGTCCGAATATTGGTTCTTAGTGAATTTACCAGCAATTACTTCTAAATCTTTAATTTCATGGCTCGTTAATAACGTACCAGTAAAGTATTCAGGTACTAAACGAGCTGTGTTACTTGCAAGAACAGGTAGGTCGAGTACCTGAGTACCGTAACGTACTGTTGTGTTCGAGAAACGTGCTTTTACGTTACCGCCACCACGAGCCCAGTGATCATAAGCATCACCAGAGTTTTCTTTACCGTTCAATGTTTCGCGTGGAATCATGTTATTACCAGCGTTATTATTTTCGCCGATCTTAAATGAACCGTCACCAACAACGCCTACACCGAAGCCAACAATACCAGGGGTAAAGCCAGAATCAATATTTACGATTGCTGTTTGAGCAAATGAACTGGTGTCATCTACGCCATTTTTTTTGTCACGGCTGATGTAACCTGTACGGAAGAGAATAGAACCGTTCGCATCTTCAACAAATCCTTTTGCCTCACTTTGCTCGCTTGCCTGAGCTGAGGAAATTATTGCCGCAGAAATGAGAACTGCTAATGTAAGTTTTTGTGCTTTTAGCATATTTAAAGAACCTCATAAAAACGATAAATCCTGTGCCTTGTTATAGTTCAAAGCCTAGGATTTCCATCAATTGTATAAGTAATCTATAAAAAAGATATATTTTTGTTCATTTTATTTTATATATGCTATGCAGGATTTGATTAATGTGGTAGGGGTTGTTTAATAAATTTATAATTAGTCTTTTATACTTAATCTATTGTTTAAAATAAAAAAAGTAATCTAATTTTTAGTGGATTTTTACCATTTATTTTGTATTTAAAGTTCAAAAAATAGTTGATTCTTGTGTTTATTTTTTACTCTTTTTTGTTGGATATGTTTACTTTTTAATCTTATTTTAAGTTTCTTTTTTCATCACTTTTATTTTTATACCCTTTAAATTGTTACTATATAACGTTATTTTAAAAATGGAATGTACAAAAATAGATCACTACAGGCGGATAACAAAATATATTTAGGTTGATCAAATTTAGTGCAATAAATTGCTTGTATTTTGTGCACTACTCTTTTTATCCATATTATTGCTTAAAAAAGACCCAAAATAGTACATCTACTTTAAACAAGTAATAAATAAACAAATCCAATGAGTAGAAATGCGCAATCACAGATCATTACAAGCACTGTCCTTCAGAAATTTACATACTTTTTATATCTCGCCTCTAAGATTAAATAGAAAATTTATGTGCAACAAATGAATACTTCACGCCTTGCTCATTAATTTCCGATAAGGGGTTTTCGTATGTTTAGTATTTTTTGTCGCATAAGAATTTTATTTTATTACTATGTTTTTTATAGATATATTTTTATAAAAATTACAGAGAAATTTTATAATAAAGTGAGTTTGATCTCAAAATTAATGCAGAGCACTGATAGCAAATTTGTACTTGGCACAGCAATTGCTAAAGCTCAAGTAACACAATTTGTTTAATTCCTATAAATCGTGCGTTCATTGTGGGGGAGATCAAAATGATGAAATTTGCACTTAAGGCAGTAACTCTTGGTATCTTTGCAGCAGGGTCAACTATGGCTATGGCTGAAGATGCTCCATCTTTTTATGGAATCACGGCAACAGGTAGTGTGGCAGCGACCACAGACTACCGTTTCCGTGGTGTTACCCAGTCGTCAAATAACCCAGCTATTCAAGGTGGGTTCACTTTTTCTCATAAGTCAGGTGCTTATGTTGCGCTTTGGGGGTCAAGCGTAGACTTTAATACACCTGGCGTTTCAACTGAAACCGATATCTCTTTAGGTTATACCAATAAAATTAAATTATCCGATACGCTTGCACCAACTTATGATGTGGGTGTAATTCATTATGGCTATATTGGTTCTGACTCAAAATTTACTAATCCATACAATGGTGATACTGGTTTCGACTTCACCGAATTTTACGGAAAATTAACGTTTGCAGACTCTTTATTTAAAGGCGATGCACTCAGTGTAGGCGTGAACTATTCTAATGATTACTGGGGTCACTCTGATGAGTTCTGGTATTTCAACGTCGGTTATTCAGCACCAATTGCAGACACAGGATTTACTGGACTTGCTTCAGTTGGTTATAACAAGCTTAAAAACAAAGACTCTTTACTTGTAGTTGCAGGTGGACCAGGAGAAGACGATAGCTATATCGATTATAAAGTCGGCGTAAACTATAACATTTTAGGTATTGTCGCTGAGCTAGATGTTGTTGGTACAGACATTAGTACTTCTGGCATGACTGATGCCCAGAAAAAACCTTATGACACAGGCTTAGTATTTAGTTTAACTAAAACATTCTAAGTTTGAGTTTAAAAAAAGCGGGTAAGTAACCCGCTTTTTTATTAGTTTTCTATTTCAGAAAGTAGCTGTTTTAACTGGTTAAGCTCAATATCCGTAGCTTTAGATAATGGCTTGCGTGGTAAGCCCGCAGAGACACCTTTTAGTTGTAAACCAGCTTTAATCGTTTTAGGTAAGCCACCATTTACAATAAAGCGTAGTAGAGGAAGTTGCTGATAAAATGAATTCTGGGCTTGTTCTAACTCACCATTTTTTACATGTTCAATAAGCTGTTGAGGTCGTTGACCTAATAGGTTTGGTGCTGCTGTACACCAGCCGCTTGCTCCAGCACATAAAGCTTCTAAAGCTAGAGGGTTACACCCGTTATAAAATGGGAGTTCTCCTTTTGATAGCTCATAAATCTTATGCATGCGCTGAATATCACCGCTACTTTCTTTCACCATCGTAATATTTGCAATGCTATTAAACATACGCACAATTAACTCTGGAGACATATCAACACCGCTAGTCGCGGGGTTGTTATAAATCATAATTGGTAGTGTGGTTTCTTGGGCAATTGACTGATAATATTCAAAAATCTCTTGGTCTGTTAGCTTCCAATAAGATATAGGAATCACCATGAGTGCATCTGCACCGTAGCTTTGCGCGATTTGGGCTTTTTTAATGGCTTGATCAGTCGTGAGTTCTGAAATTCCAATAATGACAGGCACGCGTTTATTAATACTTTCAATTGAAGTTTTAGTGACTAAGCACCATTCATCCCATTCAAGATAAGCGCTTTCACCTGTACTGCCTAAAGGTGCAATCGCGTCGCAGCCATTTCCAATAAGCAAATCCAGCATTTGTTTCAAAATAGGAAGATTAATGGTGTTGTCATCAGAAAATGGGGTAACAGGGTAGCCAATAATGCCGTTTAGTTTCATGGTGGAAGTCTCTTTTTAAATACAGTCAGAATGTTTTTTCAAAGCTTTACGTGCGTAGTAGGCAAAGTTCACTTTGTTGCGTTTATCGGTAGACACCCAATCATGAGCTTCTGTTGCTAAAGCATGGGGGATGGGCTGGATTTGTCCGGCAGACATGGCTAGCAGTTGCAGTTGAGCTGCTCGTTCAATTAAAAGAGCCAAGTTGCAGGCTTCTTCAATGGTTTTTCCTGTAACCAGTTGGCCATGATGAGACAACAAAACAGCACGGTTTTTACCAAGCGCAGAAGAAATCAAAATACCTTCTTCGTTGCCTACAGGAACACCCGGCCAATGACCTACAAATGAGCAGTCTTCGTAAAGTGCACAAACGTCCATTTGGGAAATCATAAGTGGAACCTGTAGCATCGATAGGGCTGCTACATGGGTAGGATGAGTATGGATAATGCAGTTCACTTCTGGATGTTCTTTATAAATCCATGTGTGAAAACGATTGGCTGGGTTTGCCATTCCTTCTTGATTGATAGGTTCTAAATCTTGATTCACCTCAAGTAAATTTGAGGCAGTAATTTCATCAAAACCTAAACCAAAACGTTGGGTAATAAAGGACTCTTTATTTTCACTACGGCAGGTAATTTGGCCTGCTAAACCAGCATCATGGCCATGGTCAAATAAAATACGGCAAGTGAGTGCAAGCTTTTGACGATCAGTTAAATCTGAGTCGCTAATCCACTTTTGCATGTCTTGCTGTGCGTGTTGCATCAGGTCTTGTTTGTTTACAGAAGCAGTCTTCATCTCTTCTCCAGTCCAGTTGACCAAATTAAGTAGGTGAAGGCAGAATAGAAAATAGCTGGATGAATCAATACATCCAGTTTTTATAAGTTATATGGTCCAGATGGGGCGAATATGCTAAGACCTTGGCAAGTACATTTTCGTATCGATGAAAGAGAAGAAAAAACGGTATTTCTAAAACTGACTAACTTGATTAGTCAGGAAATTTTATGTGGCCGTTTAGTGCAGGGTACGATGCTGCCGGGGTCTCGTAGCTTGTCAAAAGAACTAGGAATTAATCGAAAAACCGTACAAGCAGTCTATGAAGAATTAGAAGCACAAGGATGGCTTGTGACCCGTCCACGAAAAGGCACATTTGTGGCGGATGTTTTGCCGGAAAAACAGCTTCAAATAGAGCCAGTATCTGAGCGAAAAGTTAATGATAAACCAATCACTCAAGAAGTGATTCAACACCCACATAACGATGGTGTGCCAGATCCAAGGCTTATTCCCTACGAACTATTTTCGCGGGCATACCGGCATGCACTGATTAAAATTACGCAAAGCCAGTACATGGGATATGGTGACCCACGAGGGATGGTTGAGCTAAGACAGGCTTTACAACAAATGCTATCGATGGAACGTTTTATGAATATTGCCGAAGATGAGATTTGTATTGTACGTGGTAGCCAGATGGGAATTTTTCTTGCCTCTCGAGCATTACCCAATCGGCAGGGCGTTATCGTTGTTGAAGAATTATATTATCCATCTGCTTTTAAAGCATTTCAATCAAATGGCTTTCAAGTGGTTTCTGTCAAATTAGATGAACAAGGTATCGTCATTGACGACCTAGAACGGATTTTACAAGAGCACTCAGTTGCTGCCATTTATACAACTCCGCATCACCAATATCCTACAACTGTCACCATGACCATGTCTCGCCGTCTTCAACTCTTAGAGCTTTCAAAAAAATGGGGGGTTTATATTATTGAAGACGACTATGACCACGAATTCCATTATGACAGCCGGCCTATGCCACCCTTAGCAAGTTTGCCTCATTCTGAATTGGTCATTCATGTGGGCTCATTATCAAAGGTCTTTGCACCCGGTATTCGCTTGGGATACGTCGTGGCATCGTCAATAATCATTCAATCGATTACAGAAGATATTCTATTGATTGATCGGCAAGGCAATAACATTACGGAACTTGCTTTAGCAGATTTAATGCAGCGAGGGGAAATCAAGCGGCATATCCGTAAAATGAAAAAAATATATCAACTACGCCGTGACCATGCCTTAGTTGAGTTCAATCGAATTTTTGCAGAGAGTGTTCAGATACAGCCACCCGCAGGTGGAATGGCTTTGTGGGTGAAATTCCAGAAACCATTTACTCAAGATCAGCTTATAAAATTAAAAGAACTTAACATTGATACAGAGCATAAGTTTAAACAGAGGAAGCCTTCTAACCATTGTGTTCGTTTTGGCTTTGCTGCTTTATCAGAGAAGGAAATCACTGCTTTAATCGAGAAGCTAAATGAGATTCCTAATAAAAGAACAGTGAACTCATAATCCGCTGTTTTATTTTAAGAAAGTTCACTCTAATTCATTTCTACATTTTTGAATCTCTGAGACAAATTTAAGCAGAAAGGGGGTAATTTGTGACTTATATTTTTCGGTTTGTAGCATCTCGCTAATTTTTTCAGGAGATTTGCCGATGAGAGAAATCCTTAAAAATAAATCTTCAAAGAAATTGCTACTAACAGTCGACAATACTCTTCTTAAAGAAACTAGCATGTCGTCGCCGCGGCTAGATGCATGAACCAGGACAATAGGTATATCTATAATTTCGGTACGGGAAACCATCCAATCAATTGCATTCTTGAGACCACCTGGAATACAACGGATATATTCTGGACTTGAGATGATAATGCCATCTGCATCAGAAACAGATTTGATGAAATCTTCCACTACAGTAGGCGTTTTTTCTCCTTCATTATCTGGAGAAAAGACAGGCAGATTATTAATATGATCAAAAAACTGTCAATTCAATGTCGGACGGTGCTATATCCTTCATTGTTCTTAATAGAGCAGTATTTGTAGATTCTTTTCTTGCACTACCTGAGATAGCCAAAATTTTCATAGCATCCTCTTTACTTCTATTAATACATAGGGAGTAATAAATTCTCTTATTAATAACTTCTATAAATATTAAAAAAGCGGACTCATAATCCGCTGTTTTTATTTTAAGAATGATTGCCTCGATAAGAGAGCGCTTCTGTAAGATGAGGACTTTGGATCATCTCACTTTGCGCCAAATCGGCAATGGTACGAGCAACCCGTAAAACACGATGATAAGCACGAGCCGACAGATTCAAACGTTGTTGAGCCATTTCAATCATTCGTTGAGAAGTACTATCAAGTACAGCATATTGCTCAAGTTGTTTCGGTGAAAGTGCTTGATTTAAACAATCTTGTCTTTGCATTTGTTGTTTATAAGCATAAATCACACGCTGTCTTACAGCCGTAGAGTCTTCAGCAGGCGTTGGATCTTGCAGTTCTTGAGCTTTTAAAGGCGGTACATCAATATGTAAATCGATACGGTCAAGTAATGGTCCCGATATACGGTTTTGATAGCGCTTGATACTCTCTGGCGAACATTGGCAACGGCTGTCTTGATTAAACGCATAACCACATGGACAAGGGTTCATTGCTGCAATGAGCTGAAAGTTTGCAGGATAAGTAATTTGCCGAGCTGCACGTGAAATAATGATTTCTTTTGACTCAAGCGGCTGACGTAAGACCTCTAGAACTTTTCTGTCAAACTCGGGGAGTTCATCTAAAAACAAAACCCCTAAATGAGATAAGGTAATTTCACCCGGTTTAGGATGTGAACCGCCCCCAACTAGTGCAATCGCTGATGCTGTATGGTGGGGCGCGCGAAATGGACGCTGACCAAAGGTATGCGGTGTATTTGAAATAGAATAAATACTCGCGACTTCAAGCGTTTCTTGATTAGAAAGGGGTGGCAAAATTGAAGGAAGACGTGAAGCGAGTAAAGTCTTACCTGTACCTGGTGGTCCTTTAAAGAGCAGCGAGTGCCCGCCTGCGGCGGCAATTTCTAGTGCGCGACGTGGACGTAGCTGACCTTTTACATCTGCCAGATCAAATTTATAAGGCATTTGGTTTGAGGTCGTTGCAGGTTCAATCGAAGATAGTAATTTTATGCCCAAGAAATGATCACAAACTTCTTTTAAATGGCTCACTGGATAACATTCAAGATTCGGTAAATGGCTAATATCCTGACTGTTATCGAGAGGTAAAAGCATTTTATGCTTGGCCTGTTGACACGCCATTGCCAAAGTTAAAGTGCCTGACACTGGCCTTACATGACCATCTAAAGCTAATTCACCAATTAATTCAAAATCTTCGGCACAGTTTTCTGGGAGCTGGCCAGATGCAATTAAAATACCTATAGCAATAGGTAAATCTAGACGTGATCCATCTTTGGGCAAATCTGCTGGTGCAAGATTAATGGTCAGCCGTTTTGTTGGAAATTGAAATCCACTATTAATAATGGCTGAGCGAACTCGGTCTTTACTTTCTCTTACCGCCGCCTCTGCTAGGCCGACAATAGTAAGAGAAGGTAAGCCTTGACTCACATGTACCTCGACCTCAATCAAAGGTGCATGTAAACCTAAAAGTCCCCGTGTATAAATTTTAGAAAAAGACATCTTATTGTTCCATTATGGTGCTTCATTTTTAATCGTTGTAAAGTATAAATGCGCTACGTTGGTGCTTATTTTTTATTCTTTAAAGTTTCTTCTAACAAACTTACTTGTTTTTGTAGCTCTTCTAAACGTTGATTGGCTGATTGAAGTGCAGTCTTTTGACGGTCGATCTCTTGTTTGGAAACAAGATCCAACTTTTCGACCGCTTCATTTAATAATGCACGTAAATTTTTTTCCAAATCTTTTTTAGGCTCATCAATTTGTTCCAGAATGGCCTGTAGCAAAGTTTCTAGCATGAAATATCCAAAGTGTTGTATTACCTTATGCTTTACAGTTTAACACTGCTTAAGCGCTGGATATAGGTTTCAATTTTTTTAGTGCAAATAGATCATTAAATCAGCATACAACACTACTGAAAATTCATTTTATTTTTGATAGCTCATCTACATCTTGCTCACTAAATAGGTTATAAAGAAAGTTCATGCAAAAGATTCATTTCCCTCAACCTTTGAAATATTGGCATGAAAATTGAACATAAAACCTTACTGGTGAAAAGAAGCCGAAGGAAACAAACATGAAGCTTGTAACTGCAATTGTAAAACCGTTTAAATTGGATGACGTGCGTGAAGCACTCTCTGACATTGGTGTACAAGGGATTACCGTAACTGAAGTTAAAGGTTTTGGTCGTCAAAAAGGGCATACTGAACTCTACCGTGGCGCGGAGTATGTGGTTGATTTCTTACCTAAAGTAAAAATCGAGATTGCGATTAGTGATGAAATGGTCGACGCAGTAATTGAATCAATTACACGTGTCGCAAGCACTGGAAAAATCGGCGATGGTAAGATTTTTGTGACTAACCTGGAACAAGTAATCCGTATCCGTACGGGTGAAACTGGACCGGATGCTGTCTAAATTGGCACAAAGCTTGCTGAGTAGAAAATAACTCGCAAATGAGGTTGGGGGACACGAATGAAAAAAATGCTTATGGCGCTCAGTCTATCAGGCGCTCTTTTGGGTGGTACTGCCGTTTGGGCAGAAGAAGCTGTAACAACGCCAACATCGGAAGTTGCGGCTGCATCAACATCTCCAGCTACTGCAACTACTGCAGAAGCACCAGTTGCTGAAACTCCAGCAGCTCCAGCACCGACACCTACGCTTGATACGGGTGATACCTCTTGGATTTTAGTTTCAACCGCATTGGTTCTATTAATGACCATTCCGGGATTGGCATTATTCTACGGCGGTATGGTACGTAAAAAAAATGTACTCAGTACGATGATGTTCAGCCTTTCAGCTGCAATCTTGGTAAGTTTGCTGTGGGTGATTGCTGGTTACTCAATCGCGTTCTCTGGCACAGGTGCATTTTTTGGTGATTTGTCTAAAGCAATGCTAAACGGGGTAGCGTTTGATGCATTAAGTGGGACAATTCCTGAAAGTCTCTTTGTTATTTTCCAAATGACTTTTGCCATTATTACAGTTGCGATCCTTAGCGGTTCTATTGCAGACCGTATGAAGTATTCAGCTTTTATGGTGTTTATTGCAGTTTGGGTGCTCGTTGTTTACGCACCAATTACCCACTGGGTGTGGGCTGCAGATGGCTGGTTATTTAAAGCAGGCGCATTAGATTTTGCTGGTGGTACAGTTGTACATATCAACTCAGGTGTTGCAGGTCTAGTTGCTGCTTACATGCTTGGAAAACGTATTGGCCTTGGCCGCGAATCTATGGCTCCGCATAACCTGACTTTAACTGTAGTGGGTGCAAGCTTACTTTGGGTGGGTTGGTTCGGCTTTAACGGTGGTAGTGCTCTAGGCGCTGGTGCTCGCGCAAGTATGGCAATTTTAGTGACTCAAGTTGCTGCTGCCGCTGCTGCATTCTCTTGGTTAGTTGTTGAACGTATGATTCGTGGCAAAGCATCTGTATTAGGCGGTGCTTCTGGTGCGGTAGCTGGTTTAGTTGTGATTACACCAGCAGCAGGTTTTGTTGGGGTAGGCGGTGCTTTAGTGATGGGCCTTATTGGTGGCGTAGTGTGCTTCTGGGGTATTACAGCACTTAAACGCTTACTTAAAGCCGATGATGCTTTGGATGCGTTTGGTTTGCATGCGGTAGGTGGTATTGTCGGTGCGATTTTAACTGGCGTATTCTACAGTGACGAAATTATTAAAGCAGCGAACGTTGCATTAGCTCCAACATTCGCTGGCCAATTATGGGTACAAGTTGAAGGCGTATTAGCAACCATGGTTTACAGCGGTATCGCGACTTTCGTTATTCTTAAAGTGATTGATCTTGTGATTGGTATTCGTGTTAATGCTGATGATGAACGCATGGGTCTGGATTTAAGCCAACATGGCGAACGTATCGAATAATTCTTAATATCTTCCAATCAAAAAAACAGTCTTCGGACTGTTTTTTTGTCTTGAAGAATGCTGGTTCTGTAAGTGTAGAAATTTTGCTACACTAGGTCAAAGTAATCGACCCTATAAATCCGCTATGCATTGTCCATTTTGCAACGCCGCAGATAGTAAAGTCATCGATTCACGTTTAGCCGCCGAAGGCTGTCAGATTCGTCGACGTCGTGAGTGTGTAAGTTGCGGTGAACGTTTTACCACTTTTGAAAGCTATGAAGTGGTAATGCCCCGTGTGATCAAATCGAATGGAAAAAATGAACCTTTCGATGAGGCCAAATTGCGTCGTTCGTTAATGCATGCTTTGCAAAAACGTCCGGTCACACAAGAGCAGATCGAAACAGTTTTAAGTGATATTCAGTTGCAGATTCGCCGTTTAGGTGAGCGTGATGTGAAATCTAGAACAATTGGCGAAATCGTCATGCAATCTTTATTTGCACTTGATCATGTTGCTTACGTCCGATTTGCTTCTGTCTATCAAGATTTTCAGGATGTTGAAGCGTTTCGCCGTCAAATAGAGCAAATGCAGCAACGTGAACACTAATCATTTGAGATTTTTATGTTTGAGTTGAAACAAGATCAGTATTGGATGCAGCAAGCCATTGAACTTGCCAAACGAGGACTATATTCGACCAAGCCTAATCCAAATGTTGGTTGTGTGATTGTCAAAGATGATCAGTTAGTTGGCCAAGGTTTTCATCCTAAAGCGGGTCAGCCACACGCAGAGGTTTTTGCCTTACGCGAAGCGGGTGAACATGCACAAGGTGCAACAGCTTATGTCACGCTTGAACCATGTGCACATTATGGCAGAACCCCTCCTTGTGCCGAAGCATTGGTAAAAGCCCAAGTTAAAAAAGTAGTGGTTGCTTGTCCTGATCCAAATCCATTGGTGGCGGGTAAGGGTGTTCAGATTTTGGAAAATGCTGGAATTGAAGTAGAAGTTGGCATTTGCGAAGATTTAGCATCAAAACTTAATCAAGGTTTTTTAAAGGCAATGTCTACAGGCATGCCTTATGTACGTTTAAAGGTAGCCTCAAGTTTAGATGGGCGTACTGCAATGGCATCAGGTGAGTCGAAGTGGATTACTGGTTCGGCTGCACGCCAAGATGTGCAACATTGGCGTGCCATTTCTGGAGCAGTGATTACAGGTATTGAAACTGTGATTGCAGATGATTGTCAGCTTAATGTGCGTTCACTCAATAATTTTGATATCGAGACAGTTGCTCAGCCAAAACGTGTTGTTTTAGATCGCCAAGGACGTTTACCACTTAACGCTAAGATCTTAGAGAATCCTGAAACTGTGATGGTGATGGGACCGTACCGTCAAGAACTTGCTGATTTAGGCGTGATACAATTAGAAATTCAGCCTTTAAAAATGCTGTTACAGACCCTATCTAAGCAACATCAAATTTATGATGTGTTGGTTGAAGCTGGCGCAACATTGTCTACTGCCTTTTTGCAAGAAGGTTTGGTGGATGAATTGATCAGTTATATTGCCCCGACCTTATTGGGGAAAAGTGCAAGGGCCATGTTCAATGCAGAGTTTGAATATATGGCAGAGCAACTTCGTTTTACACTTCTTGATGTGACACAAATTGATCAAGATATACGCTTAAGGTTAATCCCTACGCAAGAGAAAGTATGAATTCAGAGCCTTCGGTTTATCACAAACGTCGTCATGCAGCCCGTACGACAGACGAATATCTTTTCCATCAGCTTGTGCCGTACTTGGGTAACAAGCGCCGATTGCTCCATCTAATTTTAGAAGCCCTTGAAATTACAGGGACACTGAATAGCAAGAAAAAGAATCCACCGATTTTTGCCGATTTCTTTGCCGGTAGTGGCGTTGTATCTCGTTTAGCACGTCAAAATGGTTACCGTGTGATTGCGAATGACTGGGAACCTTATAGTCATGCTTTAAATCATGCGATTTTAGCCTGTGTAGATGCGCCTGCTTTTAAAGAACTGGGCGGTTATCAAAAGGCAATCGATTATTTAAATCGCTTACCTGAAGTTAAAGGTTGGGTAACGCATAACCTTTGTCCACGTAACGATGATGTATATGATCCAACTCGTGACCGTTTATTTTTTAAACGTCGTAACGGTATGCGTATCGATGCAATTCGTCAGCAGATTGCAACATGGCAAGCACAAGGTGCAATTAATGATGTAGAGATGAGTGCTTTACTTGCGCCATTGCTCTATTCAGCCAGTTTTGTCAGTAATACGAGTGGCGTATTTAAAAGTTTCCACCAAGGGTGGGGCGGACGTACTCAAACTGCTTTAGAACGAATTGAATCATTACTTTGGTTAACACCAAGCCGTTTTTGTGAGATTGGTGATCGCAAACGACCTGCTGCTGAAATGTGGTGTGTAGATTCACAACATCTAGCAAATCAAATGAGTGGTTTTGAGGTTGATGTTGCCTATCTCGATCCACCATATAACCAGCACGCATATAGTAGTAATTACCACGTTTTAAATGCATTAACTTTATGGGATCAGGTGGATTTACCTTCACCAGATACCAAAGGTTATAAGAGTGGTATTGATAGAGCATGGCGTAAAGAACGTCCAAGTCCATATAACTCTTCTAAACATGCAAAAGATGCATATGAGAAATTACTTTCAACGATCAATGCACGCTATATTCTGACCAGTTATTCAACTGATGGTAATATTGAGCCGAAAGATTTACTTCTGGCCAATCTGGAACGAGGCAAAGTGACCTTGTTAACACAAGATGTTCCGCGTTATCGAGTGAGTAAACAACGACAGTCTGAACGTGCACGCGTGCTTGAGTTTATTGTGATTACGGATACTCATGCTAAGTCAGGACCACCATTACGTCAGTTATTAGGCCAGCTTTATCACTTCGCCGAGCTAGGTGGTGTAGATACCTCAGGCAATAGTACACAGCTCGCACTTTGGTAAGCGCTGCAATTTAAGCAGTGTAAAAAGATTTGGAGATTGAGCCATGTTTACAGGCATTATTGAAAGTTTAGGTAAAGTTGAAAGCCTGCAAAGTGTAGGTGGTGATGTGCGTCTACGTATTCAGACTGATCTGGATATGTCTGATGTACATTTGGGTGATTCGATTGCAACCAATGGTATTTGTCTTACAGTGATTGAATGGGGCGATAACTGGTACGCGGCAGATGTTTCTCGTGAAAGTTTAAATCGAACAACATTGGGTAACTGGAAAGTTGGGCAACGTGTCAATGTTGAAAAGGCAATGTTACCGACAACGCGCTTTGGCGGGCACATTGTAAGTGGTCACGTTGATGGCGTAGGTGAAATTACCGTAGTGCGTGAAGATGCTCGTTCAATCTATTATGAAGTTACAGCACCGACAGAACTTGCTAAATATTTGGCGGAAAAAGGTTCTGTAACCGTTGACGGAATTAGCTTAACGATTAACCACTTGCGTGGAAATATTTTAAGCTTGAATTTGATTCCGCATACTGCAGAACGTACCAATATTGGAACGTGGCAAGTAGGCAGTAAGGTCAACCTTGAAGTCGACGTGTTGGCGCGTTATATCGAGCGTTTATTGCTAGGTGATAAAGCAGCTGAGCAAAAAACTGAGTCAAATATTAGTATGGCTTTTTTAGCTGAAAATGGTTTTTTAAAATAAAAGCCAGATCATCAAAATAAAAAAACCGGACATATGTTCCGGTTTTTTTATTTTAAAAATTAATGCTTGGTGAGAGTAACCGAATGTGTACCAACCCATGGTTTAGTATGCTGAGTACGTGTAATTGAAAACTCACCTTTTTCCGACGCTCGTGTCAGCAAGATTGAAAGCGAATTAAAGTCATTATGACTCATATAAAGTTCTTGTGCTGAAAATGTCCATTGCTCACCCTGATTAAGCTGCTCAAGTTGCTTTGAAATCTGATGCGGAATGTCCATTTCTTACCCTCATTAATTCTCTTAAAATCACTACGTTCTATTCTCATAATCAATTGATCTACAAGAATAATATTTATGTCTATTTTGTGACATATAGGTGTCAGTTTTATGACAGAAGAAGTTTTAAAACTTTACTTCTCTATTTTTTCATCAGAAAACTTAGAGTTCTTTAAAATGTATTCAATTTCTTCTTGAGCTGCCGAATGTAGTTTGGCTCGGAAAGCTGTTACAGACTCTTCAATTAAGTTTTCAGCTTCAAGTTCTAAACGAATGCGTAAACTTTCAAGCTCAGATAAGATTTGATCATCGGTGATACTGAGTTTTACGCCAGCAGAGTAATTGACGGCTGGGGTTTCAGGATTTTTCTGATAACGTGCAGTTTGTTCTGCAACTTCTTGTTCTAAATGACTACGTAATGTCTGTAATGTTTCAGTCTGTTCATTAAACTTGCGAATTTCGTCTGCTTGCAACTCCGCAGCATAAGCAGCTTCTGATGCACGTTTATCAGCAAGTGCTTTTTCTAAAGCGAGTTGACGACGGATACGTGCTTGCTCAATAAGCTCTGCCTTAAGGTCCGCGTAAGCTTGTTCAATTTTTTGCTGTGATTCTAACTGCGCTTTTTCATCATTTAAAACCCAAAGCTGAATAGGGGTTTGTGGTTCTAATAGGTCGCAAATACGTGCCAGATCCTGTTGATAGGCATGACGGACAGCTTCAGGCGCATTTAACCATCTTTTTTTAAAATCTTGCCCGACATTTAATGCCACCATGCTTCTCCTTTGTTCAACAGTATTTACATTTTAGCGCGTTATAATTTAAAGGTCCGCGGTTCTATACCCAAACGGCGATACATTTTAAATTTTTCTCGGCCAATTTGCTTGGCTGTTTCATTATTTTCAACAATTTCTATAATGTGGCTAAAATGATCAACTTGTTCAAGTGCATGATTGTTAAAATTAAATACTAACAAGCCTTGTTCAAGCGGTTGTTTAGCCGAAATACATACAGCAGCTTCAGCTTGGTCAATGCCATGCGCAATGAAACTTGCAGGGTCGAAATCCCATAATCTTTCATCAAGAGTTTGTTGTAGCTGCACATCTGGGCAATACCACCAGATTTTAGGATGCTTCTGTAAAATCTTTCGGCATAAACGGCAAGCACTATCGACTTGCCGTTCTTCACTGGTTTCAAACAGATAAAAACTAACTTTAGCCATTCGTATTTACACGATTCGCTAAAAATTGCATGAGTAATGGTACTGGGCGACCTGTTGCACCTTTAGCTGGACCAGATAACCATGCTGTTCCTGCTACATCTAAATGAGCCCAACGGTACTCACGTGTAAAGCGCTCAAGGAAGCATGCTGCCGTAATTGCACCGCCGTATGGACCGCCGATGTTCGCAATGTCAGCAAATGGTGAATCAAGTAATTCTTGATAATCCTCAATCACTGGCATACGCCATACACGGTCAAATGATTGCTCACCCGCTTGTTGAAGTTCAGCTGCTAAAGCATCATCTGGTGAGAACAAACCACTCAGTACTTTACCTAAAGCGACTACACATGCACCAGTTAATGTTGCGATATCAACCACGACTGCTGGATTGAAACGTTTGATATAGGTCAATGTGTCGCACAGTACCAAACGACCTTCCGCATCGGTATTTAAAATTTCAACAGTTTGTCCGCTCATGGTTGTCACAATATCGCCTGGGCGAGTTGCTTTACCTGAAGGCATGTTTTCCGCAGCTGCAATTGCTCCAACGACATGAATAGGAAGTCTTGCCTCGCATAGCGCGCGAATAGTACCTAGTACAGAGGCTGCACCGCACATATCGAACTTCATTTCATCCATGCCTAGGCCTGGTTTTAAAGAAATACCGCCTGTATCAAAAGTAACGCCTTTACCAACAAGCACAACAGGCGCTTGATCGATTCCAGCTTGGTATTCGAGTGTTACGATACGACCCGGACGTTCAGATCCTTTGCTGACTGCAAGAAAAGCATACATACCTAAATCAGCCATTTGCTGTTCATTTAAGACAGTTACTTTGAGTAAGTCAGGGAATTCTGCAGCTAAAGCTAATGCTTGTTCTGCCAAATATTCAGGGAAGCAAATGTTGCCTGGACGGTTGCCAAGGTCACGTGCATACGACTGACCAGACTGTACGGCATGCACTAAAGCCAGTTGTTTTTCATCGAGGCTCGTCGTTGAACTAATTAAATCAACCTGTTGTAACACAAATTCATTTTTTTTCGATTTAAACTCATCATAACCATAAGCTGCTTGAGTTAAGCTTAAAGCGAATAAATAATGGTATTCGACAGGTAACGCAGCAATATCAATCGCGATATGCTTAAATTTATTTTGTGTCGATTTGATAATGGTTTGGGCAAGTTTAGCGAGCTTAACCGCCTGAAGTTCGGCTGTTTTTCCTAGTCCAAGTAATTGGCTATGAGGTTGATTTGAAATCTGACCGAATAAAGGCAGAGTTTCATTGAAGTTGCCTTTGAATTGGGTGGCAGTAAGAACGCTTTCTAGGTTATTGATTTGATATGTGTTGATGTTGCTTTGTAGCTGTTCTGAATCAACTAAAACCCACAAAGATTCATTAGATGTCTGTTCGGGAAAAGTTGTATAAGTTGTAAATTTCATGGCTGCCGTGATTGCCTATAGAAAGTTATGTTGGATTAAAACATTGAAACACTTTCAAGCATAGCGTTGCAATGTGCGGTTTTATATTTTTAACATTCGGGTAAACTAGCACACGTCCCGATTAGCCTTTTGGAAGTATTACTTTGATTATTCGGCGTTATCTCGTCAAGCAAGTTGTCTCTACCTCATTGGTGGTCATTTCTTTACTGACCTTAATCATGATGGGTGGTCGTCTGATCAAATACTTTGGTGTGGCGGCGCAGGGGCGTTTAGATGCCAGTATCTTGTTTAGCATCATTGGATATCGTTTACCTGAATTTCTAACACTCATTTTACCATTGGGTTTTTTCATTGGTTTAATGTTGGTGTTTGGTCGTTTATATGTTGACCATGAAATGGCTGTATTAAATGGTAGTGGTGTAAGCCGTCATCAATTAGCACGATTACTCATTCCAATGACGCTTGTTTATATGGTGTTTCAGTCTGTGCTTATGCTCTGGATGACGCCATGGGGACTACGTGAGTTTGAAAAACTGACAACGACACAAGCTGTTCGGACAGGTTTCGATTTGGTTCGACCAAGAGAGTTTATTTCCTCTGGGCCATATACGATCTATGCAGGTTCATTGTCAGAAGACCGAAAGAATTTGAAGGATATTTTCTTTTATCAGCGCGCTGCTAAAGAAGATAAGCCAGATGTTATGATTTTGGCAAAAGAAGCGACTCGTGTAGAAGTTGCAAATGACACCGCCAATGTCGTTGATCTGGTACAAGGTCGTCGCTATGAAATATTCCCGGGACAACCAAAATATACACAAGCAGAGTTTCAGTCTTATCGTCTACGTTTAGAAAATGACAAAGATGTTAAGTTTGAGAGTGGCGATGTAGAAGCACTATCAACAACAAAACTCTTTTCAAAAACGAATGATCCAGTCATCAGAAGTGAGTTGGGATGGCGTTTATTTGGGCCATTCACCATTGTTATTGCGTTAATGCTATCAGTGGCATTGTCTGAGGTGAGTCCACGACAAGGCCGTTATTACCGTCTTATTCCGGCGATTTTTATTTTTTCCAGTCTGATCGTATTAATGATTGCAATCAAGACTCGTATTAGTAAAGAAGAACTCGATATTTGGGCTTATCCTGCCGTGTTAGTTGTGTATGGCGTTGCTGCCGCCTTATTCTCACGTAAGCAGAAGTTAGGACCAAAAATCAAGAAACAGATCAAGCGAGTGAAATTATAATGTTAGCACGTCGAATAGTCGCCAAATATGTGACGAAAACCACTGCGCTTGCGATGTTTGGCACCACAGTTGTTTTGTCCATTCTTCAGGTCTTATTTACATATCTTGGCGAGTTGGGTGAACTCAAACCAGACTATAACGCATGGCAAGCTCTCGTCTATGTTTTGTGGGGAGCTCCTCGCTATCTCTATGAAATTTTACCTATCTCTGCCTTGATTGGTGCTGTGATTGGACTGGGCTCATTGGCAACGAGTAGTGAACTCATCGTTATGCGTTCAGTGGGTGTTAGCTTATGGCGTATTGTCGGTTGGGTTATGCGCTCAGCTTTACTGCTTATTATTTTGTCGTTTGCTTTAAGTGAATGGGTTATCCCTTACACGAATGAAAAAGCACAAAGTGTTAAAAGCCATCGTTCAGTAGCTGCTTTAGGTGAAGTTAAAGGTTATTGGTCACGTGAAGGGCAGCGATTTATCTATATCGACTATGCTAACTCTCAAGGTAATTTAAGAGACATTCAAGTGGTCGACTTTGACCAGAACTATTACTTGCAATCATTAATTAATGCTCAGCAAGGACAGTTTATTAAAAATGGTCAATGGGCTTTGAAAAAAGCTGAACAAATGGACATTTTGGCGGCAGGAAATGCCATCAAAACTGACCATGAAGAACAATCGCTTGCTTTAGCATTACAGCCTAAATATGTGCACATGGTGACTTTAGATCCTGAAGATTTATCACCAAGTCAACTGATTAGCTTTATGCGTTATATGGATGAATATAGTCAGGTACCAAAGACTTACCAATTAGCTTTCTGGCAAAAAGTTGCTTCGCCATTTTCACTCATTGCATTAGTTCTAGTGGCGTGTTCTTTTATTTTTGGACCGTTACGCCAACAATCAATGGGTTTCCGTTTGGTGATCGCATTGTTTATTGGTTTGAGTTTCTATTATTTGCAAGATTTCTTGGGCTATGCGAGCTTGGTTTATTCTCCATCTCCAGCATGGTTCGTACTTGTACCTATCTTGCTAATGTTTGGTGCCGGAAGTTATTTGCTTTACCGCGCTCGTTAGAAATAAGTGATATTTATGGTTTTCATCAATCGCGGATATTGGTGAAAGCCATAGGAATAAATAGAGTCTTGACCGAAAATTCGGTAAGATATTGTGACGAAATTGTAGACAAAAGAGAAATTGATTATGACGGATGCAACTGCTGGCAAGATCCCTCACGTTCTGGTCATTATGGATGGTGTTGGACACCGTGAAGCGATTGAAGATAATGCTTTTCTTGCAGCAAAAACACCAAATTTGGCGGCAATGAAAGCCAAGCATCCGAATAGTCTAATTTCTGGTTCAGGTGAAGATGTTGGATTGCCTGATGGGCAAATGGGGAACTCTGAAGTCGGCCATATGAATCTTGGCGCTGGCCGTGTGTTATATCAAGATTTTACCCGCATTACTAAAGATATCCGTACTGGTGACTTTTTCAAACATGAAGTGTTGATCGACGCTGTTGAAAAAGCCAAAGCTGCTGGCGGTGCTGTCCATATTATGGGGCTACTTTCAGAAGGTGGCGTCCATTCACATGAAGATCATATTGTGGCGATGTGTGAGCTTGCATTAAAACGCGGAGCAAAAGTTTATTTACACGCGTTCCTTGATGGTCGTGATACACCTCCACGCAGTGCTCAACCATCTTTAGAAAAATTAGATGCATTATTTGCTCAATATCCGGGCCAAGGCCGTATCGCAACCATGATTGGTCGCTACTTTGCAATGGACCGTGACAACCGTTGGGATCGTGTTGAGCAAGCTTATCGCTTGTTAACCGAAGGTGAAGCACTTCGTACTGCGCAAACAGCGGTTGAAGGGTTGGAATTAGCTTATGCAGCCAACGAAAATGATGAGTTTGCAAAAGCGACTCGTATTGGTGATATTGCTAAAGTTCAAGATGGTGATAGCGTTGTATTTATGAATTTCCGTGCTGACCGAGCTCGTGAAATTACTCGCGCATTTGTAGAGAAAGACTTTGCTGGTTTTGAACGCAAAGTTGTACCAAATCTTTCTAAATTTGTGATGTTAACGCGTTATCAGGCAAGCATTGATGCACCAGTTGCCTACATGCCAGAAGCCCTTAAAAATTCATTGGGTGAGTATTTATCTTCTTTAGGTAAAACCCAGTTACGTATTGCCGAAACTGAAAAGTATGCGCATGTAACATTCTTCTTTAGTGGTGGCCGTGAAGATGAATATCCGGGTGAAAAACGTATTTTAATTCCATCTCCAAATGTTGCGACATATGACCTTAAGCCAGAAATGAGTGCTTATGAAGTCACTGATGAGTTGGTTAAAGCGATTAATTCGGGTGAATACGACTTATTAGTTGTGAACTATGCAAATGGTGATATGGTCGGGCATACAGGTGTATTTGATGCTGCGGTTAAAGCAGTTGAAGCGGTTGATACTTGTTTAGGTCGTGTCTATGAGGCAGTTATGGCGAAAAAAGGCCATATGCTCATTACTGCTGACCATGGTAACGTTGAACAAATGCAAGACTACGAAAGTGGGCAAGTGCATACTCAACATACAACCGAGCTTGTGCCGTTTATCTATGTTGGCCCAACACAAGCAACAATTGCAGAAGGTGGTGTGCTTGCAGATGTAGCACCGACAATTCTCAATTTAATGAAGATTCCTGTTCCTGCCGAAATGCAAGGACGTAATCTGATTACACTATCTGCATAAGTTAAAGGTGATTGGATGCTGCAACACATTAAATATAAAAAACTTATTGTAAGTATGTTGCTGTGTTGCAGCCAATTTACCTTTGCAGCGCCAGTTGTAAAAGAAAAAATGTCACCTTTGCATTCGGATTCGGAAGAACCGGAACATAGCTATGCAGAGGTGCCGATCGAGTCGATTCAACAGTTTGTGCAAATCTATGGAATTGTTCGAGATAACTACGTTGATGTGAAATCTGACGATGCCTTGTTTCAACAAGCCATAAAAGGGTTAGTGAGTGGGTTAGATCGTTATTCGCGTTATTTATCGGCAGAAGAATATCGCCAACTGATTCAATACACAGAGGGTGATCTTGCATCAGTTGATTTTGCATTAAGCCCTGAATCACATGCTCATAAATGGATGATTCGTGATCTTAAAACCGGTTCTGATTCCTATAAATTAGGTTTGAGAAATGGTCAGACGATTCTCAAAATTGATAACCAAGATTTAAAAAATTTAAACCAAGATCAGGTGCTTGGACTACTTTACGGTTCTATAGGAAGTACACTTCAAGTACAAGCAGAAGAGCTAAACGGAAACATTAACTTAGTCCGTAATAAAAAAATAGAAACCGATATAGAACCTGTAATGTTACATAATCAGGTGCTCGTACTCAAAATTAGAGTATTCCAACAAGACACTGCTAATGAAATTAAAAGATTAATTGAAGAAAACAGTTCTCCACGTTTAAAGGCTGTTTTAATCGATTTGCGAAACAATCCGGGTGGGTTGTTATCGGCAGCAGTTGAATCAGCAGATTTATTTTTAAATAACGGAATTATTGTTTCAACCAAAAGCCGTTCGGAAGGTAACCAGCAGTTTCAGGCTTTGCCCGGTAATGAATTTCAGAATATAAAACTAGGTATATTAATTAATCACCGCTCTGCATCTGCAGCAGAAGTTTTTACTGCGGCCATGAAAGAACACCAGCGTGCTTGGGTGATGGGTGAAAAAAGTTATGGAAAAGGTGTAGTGCAAAAGCTATTTCCTTTGCCAAGTGGGGCGGCTCTACAAATGACTGTCTCACATTACTACACGCCAAATGGCAATATGATTGAAGGACAGGGTATTCAACCTAACCAGACCTATCCATTGCCTGCAGAAATGAAAGAAGACGTATATTTAGAGCGCGTTGCAGATTTATTTCTAAAGAGGAAGTAACTTTTATACTTCCTCTCCCATTTCAGTATCTAAGCCAAACTTTTTTAGTCGATAGCGTAAAGAACGGAATGTCATTCCTAACTTTTTAGCCGCTAAAGTTCGATTCCAATGCGTCATGTTCAGAGCATTCAGTAAAATATCTTTTTCGATATTTTCTAAGTAGCGTTCTAAACCTTCCATTGGAAATTTTGGGTGAGTTTGAACAGCCGGTGTTTGATTTAGTTGTTTCGTTACGATTTGCGGGCTCACGCTACTGCCTCTAGGAGGAGGCGCTAAGTGTGTCAAATCAATGCACTCATCATCACTTAAAGTAATAGCTCGCTCAATCATATTTCTTAATTCACGAACATTACCCGGAAAGTCTTGCTGCAATAAGTAAGTTTCAGCGCTCGCCGTTAATTGCTTGCTTGAAACTCCCCATTCCGTACAAACCTTTTGAATAAAATGATTGGCCAATAGCAAAATATCTCCACCACGGTCACGTAGTGGCGGCAACATAATATCCATAACATGAATACGGAAAAATAAGTCCTGACGGAATTTACCTTGTTGAACTAATAAATCTAAGTCTTGGTGACTGGCACTGATTACTCGAAAATCAACATCAATTTCCTGATCTGAACCTACTGGACGAATCTTTTTCTCTTGTACTGCGCGAAGCAATTTAACTTGCATACTTAAAGGCAATTCGGCAATTTCATCTAAAAATAAACTGCCGCCATGTGCCGATAAAATCAGACCTTGTTTGTCTTGAGTCGCACCAGTAAAGCTCCCTTTTTTATGCCCAAAAAGTTCACTTTCCATGAGCTCAGTTGGGATTGCTCCACAGTTAATTGCAATAAATGGTCCTTCACTGCGGTTGCTTAATCGGTGAATCAGATTAGCAACAACTTCTTTACCCGTACCAGACTCGCCTGTAACAAATACAGGAGCTTGGGAGCGGGCTATTTTTTTAATAGCTGTCCGTAAGTTTTGTATAGGTGGCGAACGCCCAATTAATAAGTCATTTTCTAATGTTGTTTCACCGAACTCATGCTCTGGTTTTGGCTGGTTGAGCGCCTTTTTTAACAATTGATCTAAGTGAATTTGGTTAATAGGTTTGCTGACAAAATCAAAAGCTCCCGCTTTTAATGCTGCAATTGCAATATCCATATTGCCGTATGCAGTTAAGACTGCAATGGGAGTGTGTGGGTAAGTTTGAGAAACATGTTGAACCAATTCTAAACCACTACCGTCAGGTAGATTTAAATCGGTCAAGCATGCATCGTAATGAAACTGAGTAAAAAGCTGTTTGGCCTGTTCAACCCGATAAGCAAGATGTGTTTTAATCCCCATTCGTGCAAGAGTCATTTGCATTAACAGGCACAAATCTTCTTCATCGTCTACAAGCAAAACGAGTGGTTGCTGTTCTGCCATTTCCCCAAAAACCTAATAAAAAATCAATATATTATTGGGCATTCTATTCTGAAGCATGCCCCTTGTTTTTGCTCTACATAAGTGAGCTTTGCATGGTTTGCCTCACAAAAACTATGAGACAAATATAATCCTAAACCAGTTCCATTAATTTCGGTACTAAAAAATGGTTTAAATAATTGAGATATATCACGTTTTGAAACCCCTTCACCGTAATCGATCACATCAATATAAATTTTATTTGTTTGTGAATGGATATTGATCAGAACATAGGGCGAATCGGGAGCATTGTGCCGTAAAGCATTCCTAACAAGGTTAATTAACACTTGTCTGAGTTGCTTTTCATCGAATAAGAGTTTTAAAGATGAATCGGAAATTTTAAGTTGTATCGAACCTTTAACATCAAATAAATCTTCATCTAATAACGTTTTTAAGAAGTCATTTAATTCAATCTGGATGGGATACGTTCTTTCACTACGGGCAAGTCCTAACGTATCTTGAACAATACTATCAATGCGTTTTGTTTGCTTGCCAATCATATTGCGCAAAGTGTTTTGCTGTTCCACATCACTGTCTTTGAGCAATTCATTTGCTTGAACAATGGCTGCAAGAGGATTACGGATCTCATGGGCAATACTTGCTGAGAGTTGTCCTAAAGCGGCAAGTTTGAGTTGTTGAGCTTGCTGATTAATCTGCTGCGCATCTTGTAAGATGAGTAGTGTTAATGCTTGTTGCGGCACCAAAAGATGTTGCACTTTAATATTAATAGAATAAGCCGACAGTCGAGACTCAAAAATAAATCGATCACCTTCTTTTAAATTATCAAACTTTAATATTTCAAATAAGTCAGCATGCCATTTTGCTAAGGGATATTTTTCACTGGCAAATTGAGGTGGAATTCCTAAAAGAGAGCAGGCGGCTGGATTACTTAAAACAATGTCGTAGTTTTCATCTAGGACTAAATAGCCCTCTTCAATTTGTTCCAAGATATAGCGGTTAATATTTTGTAGTTGATAGAGTTCTATTGATTGGTGGAAAGTTAGTGCTTCAAGTAGTTTAAAACGCTGGACCGCAATTTGTCCGATTCCGTGTACTACAAAAAATAAGAAGGCCAATAAGGCGCTATTACCAATCGTATTTAAATTATTGTAGTCAAATAAACTGCCAACGAAGCGTTGGTAAATAACCGCAATGACTGCAAGTAATGTAATGAGCAACGACATTCTTGCGCTAAGTAAAATGGCCGAAGTAAATATGGCAATAACATATAGCAAGCTGAGTTGAAGATTTGGTTCACCTACAGAAAATGTAAGTAAACTCAGACATATAATATCAACTACAAAAAATAAAATGAGCTGCCTTGTTGCCTGAGTGGCAATAAACTTAAAGCATAAAAGTTGAAGAAGGCTTAAGAGCGAATAGCCGAGTAGTGTGTAAGAATATAGAGCGGGTTGTTGCAGACTATTGTCGATTTGAGCATCGGTTAAAACCAAAATAATATTCAGGCTAACCGCAATAATAAGGCGATATAAGCCATACCACGTGCCCAAACGAAATATCGTATGGGACAAGGATGAGTTTACGGGAAATTGCATGTAAGTCTGATTAAGGCTTGATCAGACCGTAACGAATCGCGAGATGAGTTAGTTTAACATCACTATCAATGGCTAGCTTTTCAAAAATACGGTAGCGGTAGGTATTCACTGTTTTAACACTTACAAAAAGTTTGTCTGCAATTTCTTGAGCGCTAATACAATTTACAACCATCATTGCAACTTGCATTTCTCGTTCAGAGAGAGAATCAAATGGCGATTGCTGCGTATCGGATAAATAAGAACTTGCTAATTGCTCAGCAATATCGGCACTAAAGTATTTGCCGCCTTGCATCACTTTATTAATAGCCCGAACCATTTCGGTAATTGGAGCACCTTTGGTGATGTAACCTTTAGCTCCTGCTTTAAGCAAAAGAGAAGGGTAAGGTTCTTCTGCTAAGCCACTGACTGCAATCACTTTTGTATCTGGTGCAGTTTGCAGTAAACGACGTGTTGTTTCTACGCCGCCGATGCCAGGCATATTGACATCAAGTAGCACAACTTGAGGATGTTTCTGACGAACAATAGCAATTGCTTCTTCACCCGATTCGGCTTGTCCAATGACCTCTACATCGGCATGATCTTCTAACATACGGCAGATACCTGTACGTACAAGTTCATGGTCATCCACAACTAAAACTGTAATCAAGAAGACCTCCTTTCTTTCAAAAAACAAGTTTTTTGTTACATAAAGCAAAATTAGCTTGCAATGGAATGACAAAATTAGCAATCCTATTCTTATATAGTGAGCGAATAGTTGTGCACAATTGTGTCGGTAAAAGCGTTATACCTTATACCTCAAATGTAAGGCATAATTATAGTAAGCGCAAATGTGTATCACCCTGAGTCGAGTATTGTGCCGTGAAAAATTCTAAAAAGTCTTTAATGCATGTGCTAAGCATGTCTATTTTGCTTAGTTTGAGTTCAACAAGCTTTGCAGAACTCGTCAATAACCCGTCCTCAGGGAATAGTGGTACTGCAAGCTTAAATTGGTCTTCAGCTGATGCTAGCCAATTTTTAAATGATGAAGATGACGAACCTACTCCGCAAGGTTCAACATCGGTAACCACAACTTTGCGTGGTGGTAGTGCACCGAAAATTGTAGCATCTGCACCGAAGATTGCTCCAATCCGTGATACGACTGGTTACAATGCTCAGCCGAGTGTAAGCGCTCGAGCTGCACTTGTGATGGACGCGCAAACTGGTGAAGTGCTCTATAGTAAAAATACCAACGCTTCTGTGCCAATTGCCTCTATTACTAAGTTGATGACAGCAGTTGTAACGGCAGATGCCCGTTTAAACATGTCAGAAGAAATTACACTTGAGCAAATCGATTTTGCTGGTGCAAATGGTAAAAACTCAAGTTCAACCTTACGTGTTGGCGACAAGATGAACCGTGCAGAAGTTCTTCTGTTTGCTCTAATGAAATCAGAAAACCCAGCAGCGGCGGCTTTAGCACGTACTTATCCGGGTGGTCGTCCTGCATTCGTCGCTGCAATGAACGCTAAAGCACGTGCTTTAGGTATGAACGCAACTCACTATTATGAGTCAACTGGATTAGATCCACGTAATGTATCTTCTGCGCGTGACTTAGGGATTTTGGCAAGTACAGCTTCTCAATATGGCTTGATTCGTCAATTCTCAACTACACCAACTTATGACTTTAACTTAGGTTATCGCGTGTTGAAATCTAACAATACCAATGCTCTAGTGCGCAATGGTGGTTGGAATATTAACTTGTCTAAAACTGGATATATTAATGAAGCGGGTCGCTGTGTTGTGATGCACACGACTGTAAACTCACGTCCGGCAGTTATTGTATTACTGGGTGAACCAAGTACACAGGCACGTAATAATGATGCAACGAACTTATTGGGTTGGTTAAGTAATTTACCAAAACGTATTTAAGTTCAATATTCTAAAAAACGCTTCTATCAAGAAGCGTTTTTTTATGACTATAAAAAGACATAAAAAAACGGCTGTATTAAACAGCCGTTTTTGAAAAATCAGATATTACATATTAGATAAAATAGAATCTTTTACTTGGTCCATTGTTGCATCAATTGATAACATAACTGCATCAGCACATTGTTTGATTGCAGTGTCAGGATCTTTCAAGCCATTACCAGTTACTGTACATACAATTACAGAACCTTCAGCAATTTTACCCGCTTTAATATCACGGATCGCACCGCCGATAGAAGCAGCAGACGCTGGCTCAACAAATACACCTTCATACATAGAAAGTAAGCGTTGAGCTTCTAAAATTTCGCTGTCTTGAAGTTCATCAAACCAGCCTTTAGAGTCACGTACTACAGCTTTTGCATGGTTCCAGCTTTGTGGATTACCAATACGGATTGCAGTTGCAACAGTTTCAGGGCTTTCAACTGGAGCGCCACGTAAGAATGGAGCTGCGCCAGAAGCTTGGTAACCCACCATAGTCGGTAAACCTTCTGGTTTTGGACCAGTGAATTGATCAGTCGCAGCATCATAAATCACTTGTTCAAACTGATCAGCAGGTTGGTTTGCTACAGCTTCGGTATAACCCATCCAGTGAGCGGTGATATTACCTGCGTTACCAACAGGTAAGCAGTGGTAATCAGGTGCACGGCCTAAAGCTTCAACGATTTCATAAGCAATCGTCTTTTGACCTTGCAAACGGTAAGGGTTGATTGAGTTTACAATCGTTACAGGCGCTTGATCAGCAACTTCTTTTACAAGACGCATACCATCATCGAAGTTACCACGAATTTGCATAGTGATCGCACCATACATCATCGCTTGTGCCATTTTACCCATCGCAATTTTGCCTTCTGGAATCAAAACAAATGCTTTGATACCTGCACGTGCAGCATAGGCAGCAGCAGCAGCAGAAGTGTTACCAGTAGATGCACAGATAATCGCTTTAGAGCCTTCTTCAACCGCTTTGGTTACAGCCATGGTCATACCACGGTCTTTAAATGAACCAGTTGGGTTTAAACCCTCATATTTCACATAAATTTCAACATCTTTGCCAATAATACGTGGAATATTCTCAAGTTTAATGAGTGGGGTGTTGCCTTCACCCAAAGAGATAGCACGAGTAGTTGCCGAAACTGGCAAACGGTCACGATAACGATCTACAAGACCAGTATAACGATTGGCATTAGACATGATGGTGTTCCAATTAGAGGTGAAGCGGGAGAGGGAATCTTTCCCTCAACCTGATTAACTATCGAGCGATTCTAAACGAATTCTTACGATTTCGCCACGAATTGCAGGTAATGCTTGAATTTGTGCAAGAGCATCATCCATTTTAGATTCAACGATTGGATCAGTCAGAATCACGATTGGAATAAGGTCTTTTAAACGAGATTGTTGCATGATTGCATCAATACTAATTCCAGCGCGACTTAAGATGGTCGTCACATCTGCAAGTACGCCAGTTTGGTCTTCTGCATTTAAGCGAATGTAATAACCTGTGGTCATTTCTTCACGGCTTAAAATTGGCACATTTGTTAATGCTTCAAAAGCCAACTGAGGAATTGTTCCTGCGCCATCTTCGGTATAAGAGATGTCACGAACAATATCAATAACGTCGGCAACAACTGCAGAAGCTGTAGGACCTGCGCCTGCACCCGCGCCGTAATAGAGTGTTGGACCTACGGCATTTGCCTGAACTAAAACAGCATTTTTAACACCGTTTACATTCGCAATAAGTTGTTCATCTGGAATGAGCGTTGGGTGAACACGTAATTCAATACCTTTTTCAGCACGACGTGCAATACCAAGATGTTTAATACGGAAACCAAGATCTTCTGCATATTTCACATCTTGCGCAGTGATTTTGCTGATACCTTCGGTATAAACCTTATCAAACTGAAGAGGAATACCAAACGCACAAGACGCTAAAATTGTAAGTTTGTGCGCAGCATCAATACCTTCAACGTCAAAAGTTGGGTCTGCTTCTGCATAACCAAGTTCTTGAGCTTCTTTTAATACATCATCAAATGCACGACCTTTCTCACGCATTTCAGTCAGAATAAAGTTACCTGTACCATTAATAATGCCAGCCAACCATTCGATATGGTTTGCAGCAAGACCTTCACGGATCACTTTAATAATTGGAATACCGCCAGCAACTGCTGCTTCATAAGCAATTTGCACAGCATTGTCTTCTGCTGCTTTAAATAATTCATTGCCATGTTCAGCGAGTAACGCTTTGTTTGCAGTCACGACTTGTTTGCCGTGTTTGATTGCTTCCATGATAACTTCGTAAGCAGGGTGGATCCCACCCATAACTTCTACAACTACATCAACGTCTGGTTGACGAACGATGTCAAGTAAATCGGCGCTTTGTTTAATCCCTTCCAATTCAAGATCTGGACGAGGGCGGCGTGTTCCAACGTGGGTAATTTGAATTTCTCGACCGGTGCGACGTTTAATTTCAGCGGCATTTTCTTGTAGTAGTTTAAGGGCTCCTCCACCTACGGTTCCTAGACCGAGTATTGCCAGGCGAACTGGTTTCACGTCACACTCCATTCATCATTTAATCATTTAGTTGAAGCTAGATCATAGCTAAAAAAAACGCCAGACTCTAGCGCTTTTAGTGCTTGTTCAATGAATTAGAGTGCGATGTTTGGAAAAGAAGAGTAGATCAGTCTTTAAACAGAGGTTGTTTAAATATTAATTGTTGAAAAAACAAAGCGCTGCAATCAGAGCAGCGCTTTTTAAAAGAGATAGATGATTAATCATTCATCAGCTTAAAGGGTGTTATTTATCCAGACGTTTAATTAATTCATCTGGTGTTAGGTATCCACCTAAGTACTCGCCATCAACATTGTAAATAGCTGGTGTTCCATTTACACCCATGTTTAAGCCAAGTTGATATTGTTCACGCACAGGGTTTTTACATTGAGCAGGTGGGATATTGATACCTTGTACTGCTTGATTAAAGGCAGCTTTACGGTCTGCGCTACACCATACAGCTTCCATAGTCGGCATAAATTGTTCACCGCGTGGCCAAGCGATATAGCGTACCTCAATACCTTTTTCATTAATTTCAGGTAAATGCTCATGTAATTTATGGCAATAAGGACAGCTTGCATCGGTAAACACATAAATCACATGTTTAGCCTTACCGCCTTTAGCTGGGTAAACGATCAAATCTTCATTTTTTAAAGCAGCAAGATGCTTCTTGTTTTCTGAAGCTTGAAGATTATCGCCGATATTATGCAGTTCTTTACCGCCTAAACGGATGACATCACCTTGAATCAGGTATTTGCCATCACTGGTTGTATAAATCGATGTCATTCCTTCGAGATTTACCCAATATAAGTTAGGCACTTCAGTAGGCTTAATATCTAAAATTTTGGCGTTGATGTTTGCATTCTTAAATTGTTTTTGCAAAGTTTCAATTAAACGCTGTTTAGCATTGCGTTCAATGATAGTTGAAGCTTCCCCAGTAGCAGGTGCGGTCGCAGTGAGCGCATCTTCTTTTTGTGGTTTGTTTTCTTTAGAACAAGCACTGAATAACAGGCTAGAAGCCAAAGCACAGGCAAGAAACAGTTGAGATCGGGTAAAAGACATAGATAACCCTTATTTCATCAGTATTTATAGTCAGAAGCTGCTAAGCATAACAAAAAATCTAGTGTGTATTGTTAAAACTTTCTTAACCTTTGTGAACGAAATCAATTGATTGATGGGTGTATTTCAAATAATAAGTTTTAAATTTTTTAACCTCTAGGATGATGTTTTTCATGCAATTGTTGCATTCTTACTTGGGCTACATGTGTATAAATTTGAGTAGTTGATAAGTCACTATGGCCCAATAACATTTGTACTACGCGTAAATCGGCGCCGTGATTGAGCAGGTGTGTTGCAAAGGCGTGACGTAAGGTGTGAGGTGAGAGTTCAGCTTGAATATTGGCTTGTAAGGCGTAACGCTTAATGGCATACCAGAAGTTCTGACGGCTCATAATTCCGCCGTGTTGAGTTAAAAAGAGATAGTCAGTAGAGCTTTTATAGAGTTGAGGTCGAGCATCCTGCAAGTAGCGTTCTACCCATTCACAAGCAAATTGCCCTAGCGGGACCAAACGCTCTTTATTACCTTTACCCGTAATTCTTAAATAGCCTTGTTTTAAGTTAATAAGTTCTAGGCGCAAGTTCAGCAGTTCTGAAACACGTAAACCACATGCGTAAAGAACTTCAAACATTGCCCGATCACGTAAACCAAGTGCCGTATCAATATCGGGGGCCTGAATCAGTGCTTCGACATCTTCTTCAGATAGATCTTTGGGTAAGGCTCTGCCAATTTTGGGAGAATGATGGGTTGCTACAGGATTATCGCTTCGTAATTTCTGTTCACGTAAAAATTTGTAAAACTGGCGTAGGGCAGATAAGCAACGGGCAATCGAGCGCGGGCTTTTTCCAGCTTTAGTTAACTCAATCAAAACATCAGCGATATCATCACTTGTCCACTCTGGAAGAGCTGATTTTTTATGAAGTTCACTACATTGAATAAGGTCGGATAAATAAGCATTACGTGTATGTGGACTTACCGTCTGAGCAACGAGATAGTCACGAAAACCTTGTAAAAAGCTCAAATGTTCAGGAATTTGAACAGGGCTTGGAATACGCGGTTTTTTATTCAACATACACTAGATCCTCTAAACCTCTGTACTGTAAAAGAAACTTTAAGGTTTGTCGATTAAACTAGATAAGAAGTGAAATTTAACCTTATTTGGTAATTATTCTCATTTATATGTATACTATTAAAAAAGGTTTAGGATCGGATGCGGTGCGTTTATCAGCTTTAAAAGTGAAGCAAGCGGCGACCATCACCAAAGTGAATCGGATAGAACTAGAGTCCGAGCAGCAAGATTTGGTCGCAATTCGTTTGGAAAGTCTGGGCTTTGTACCGGGCACACGAGTGGAAGTGATTACCAAAGGTATTTTTGGTGGTGATCCGATCTTAATCCAAATTGGCTTTACTCGTTTCGCTTTACGTAAAGCAGAAGCGGAAAAAATTGAAATTCAAGTAGAAGAAGGAGTACCCGCATGAGTGATGCGTTAAGTATTGCCCTTGTGGGAAACCCTAACTGTGGTAAAACCTCTCTTTTTAACCATTTAACTGGAACTCGACAAAAAGTTGCAAACTATGCAGGCGTAACGGTCGAGCGTAAGGTTGGTCATTTTCAGTTGCCTTCAGGCCGAGCAGTGCGTGTACTTGATTTGCCGGGTACATATAGCCTTAATGCCACCAGTCCTGATGAAGTAATTACCCGTGACGTGTGTTTGGGTAAGATTGCAGAAGAAGGGCAGCAAGATACTTTTTTATGTGTGGTTGATGCCACTAACTTAAAGTTGCATTTAGGGCTAGTGCTCGAAATGATCGAGTTAGGTCGTCCGATTTTACTTGTACTGAATATGATGGATGAAGCGCGTCGTCGTGGCATCCAAATTAATACTCAAAAGTTGTCTCAACGTTTGGGTGTACCAGTTGTTGAAACAGTTGCCGTCCGTAATGCGGGTATTGAAAATTTATTACATGCCCTTGATCAAGAAAAATACAGTGTGCCACAAACTGAATTGAGTGGTTTAACTGGAACTCATCATCAAAAAATCGATATGATTTTTAAAGATGTGGTTCATTATGTTGATCATGGAGATAAGCGTACTGATTTTCTAGATCGAATTTTCTTACATCCGGTTTTAGGCCTACTTAGCCTTGCCATCATGATGTTTATTGTGTTCCAAGCAGTGTTTGCATGGGCAGCTCCATTCATGGATGGTATTGAAGGCTTCTTCGGCTGGCTTGGTGAGGTAGTGGGAACTGTGATTACCCAACCTCTACTGCATAGTTTAGTTGTTGACGGAATTATTGCAGGTGCGGGTGGCGTAGTTGTGTTCTTGCCACAAATTTTGATCTTGTTCTTCTTTATTTTAGTACTCGAAGAATCAGGCTATTTACCGCGTGCAGCATTCTTGCTTGATAAATTAATGTTCCAAGCTGGTTTAAGTGGCCGTGCCTTTATTCCTTTACTTTCGAGCTTTGCTTGTGCAGTACCGGGAATTATGGCAACGCGTAGTATTAGTGACCCTCGTGATCGTTTTACGACCATTATGGTTGCACCTTTAATGACTTGTTCGGCACGTTTACCCGTCTATGCCTTGCTGATTGCTGCCTTCATTCCAGAGAAAATGGTCTGGGGTATTTTTAACCTGCAAGGTTTAGTGCTTTTCGGTCTGTACATGGCTGGTATTGTGAGTGCGCTTTGTGTTTCATTTTTAATGAAGTTTTTGCAAAAAGATAAGTCGCAGCATGCTTTACTGCTAGAGCTACCAAGTTATCGTTTCCCTGATTTAAAAAGTGTGGGAATCGGTTTATTGGATCGTGCAAAGATCTTCTTGAAACGCGTCGGTGGAATCATTTTTGCGCTCTCTATTTTGCTTTGGTTCTTGTGTACTTTCCCGCAGCCACCAGAAGGGGCGACATTACCTGCCATAGATTATAGTTTTGCAGGTATGCTCGGACATCTTATCCAGCCTTTATTTGCTCCAGTTGGTTTTAATTGGCAAATCTGTATTGCTTTAATTCCAGCTATGGCTGCTCGTGAAGTGGTTGTCGCGGCATTAGGTACAGTTTATGCCTTGTCTGCAACAGATGATGATGCTGTGGCACAAGGTTTGTCACATCTGATTAGTGCAGATGGAACAGGTTGGTCTTTGGCAACAGGTTTATCACTTTTAGTGTGGTTCATTTATGCTCCACATTGTTTGGCAACACTGGCAACGGTACGTCGCGAAACAGGTTCATGGAAACATGTTGCAGCTATGACTGCATATCTGTTTGGTTTAGCTTATTTTGCATCGTTTGTTACCTATCAAATTGCTTCCCACTACTGGGGCTAAAGCAATAAAGGAGGTTGTATATGGTTCAATATCTGATTATTGCGGTTTTAGTGATTTGGAGTGCTGTAGTTGTTTTTAAGAAAGTATTTCCAAAAACAGCAAATTCAGTCTTTTCTTCACTCTCTGTATTTTGCGAAAAGCAAGGTTGGGTAACCTTGGCAAAATGGCTTAAACCGAAAATGGCCTTTGGTTGTGCTGGCGGTTGTGGGTGTTCAAGCGAAGATAAACCTACCAATACAGTTCAAGAAATTAAGCCGATTAAATGGCAATAAATTTAGTATTTCTTGTTTCGTTTAAAAAGCCATCATATTGATGGCTTTTTTACGCACTGACACAAAAAAAGATGAATAAAGTTCAAACTGAAAAAGCATTCAAAACAGCAAAGTGCTAACATTTTTGCCATTCTGTCGATTGATAAATTGTGGGGCAAAAATGTTAATACAACGTGGTGGGTTAAAAGTTGTAGCAGGCTTGGGAATATCAGGCGTTTCTGCTGTAAATTTCCTGCATGAACAAGGCTACCAAGTTGCAGTAACAGATTCTCGTCCCACGCCACCAGGGCATGATCAGATCCCAGCTGGCGTTAAAACCAGTTTCGGTCAACTTGACCAAGAATTATTATTACAAGCAGAAGAAATTATTTTAAGCCCAGGTCTTGCACCACAATTACCAGAAATTCAGGCAGCTATTGCTAAAGGTATTTCGGTAGTAGGGGATATTCAATTATTACGCCGTGCAACCGATGTGCCTATTGTGGCGATCACTGGTTCTAATGCTAAAAGTACAGTAACGACTTTAATTGGCTTAATGGCTAAAGATGCGGGTAAGAAAGTTGCTGTGGGTGGCAATCTTGGACGCCCAGCTCTAGATTTATTAAAAGATCAACCTGAGTTAATTGTACTTGAGCTATCAAGTTTTCAGCTAGAAACCACGTCTCACTTAAATGCTGAAGTTGCTGTGGTTCTCAATATGAGTGAAGACCACTTAGATCGTCACGGCAATATGTTGGGTTACCATCAAGCAAAACACCGTATTTTCCAAGGCGTTAAAAAAGTAGTATTTAACCGTGATGATGCTTTAAGTCGTCCTCTTGTTCCAGATACCACACCAATGCAAAGCTTTGGTTTAAATGCACCAGATTTAAATCAATATGGTGTTTTAAGAGATGGCGATGGCACGCTTTGGCTTGCGCGTGGTTTACAGCGTTTAATTAAAAGCTCAGATTTATATATTCAAGGCATGCATAACGTAGCAAATGCTTTAGCTTGTCTCGCATTAGGTGAGGCAATAGGCCTGCCTATGGAATCTATGCTTGAAACCTTAAAACAATTTAAAGGGTTAGAGCATCGCTGTGAATATGTAAAGACTGTCCATGATGTACGTTATTACAATGATTCCAAAGGCACCAACGTTGGCGCTACGCTTGCAGCGATTGATGGTTTAGGCGCTGCAATTGAGGTTAAAAAAGGTAAGGTTGCCTTGATTTTAGGAGGGCAAGGTAAAGGTCAGGATTTTGGTCCATTACGTTCTTCTATCGAAAAATATGCCAAAGTTGTGGTATTGATTGGTGAGGATGCTCCGGTGATTGAACAAGCCATTCAAGGTGCAACCAAAATTTTACATGCAGCAACGCTTAAAGAAGCTGTAGAGCTGTCTCAACGTGAAACACAGGCCGAAGATGTGGTGTTGTTATCACCAGCATGTGCAAGTTTTGATATGTTTAAAAGTTATAATGACCGTGGTCAGCAGTTTGTTGCCTGCGTCAATTCGTTGGTTTAAAGAAAACATGATTAGGAATGTAGTATGGCAGGCTTAGCTCAGACCACAATCCAGAAAATCAATCATTGGTATGAACGGATATTGCCTAAATGGCCAGCGGAAGTGACGCCACGTAATGTCCTGATTTTCTGTGTCGTTGCATTATTATGTATCGGTTCAGTGATGGTTGCATCTGCTTCGATGCCCTATGCTGAATATATGCATGAAAACCCGTTTCACTATGTGATTCGTCATGGTATTTCGATTGTCGCTGCGGGTGTAGTGGCTTATTTGACCTATCGAATATCACTGAATACGTGGTTTAAAAATACCTTCCCGCTGTGGTTATTAACCATGGTTCTGTTGCTTGCTGCTTTGGTGGTAGGTTCGGAAGTCAACGGTTCTACACGTTGGATTAAGATCGGTGGCTTTACCTTGCAGCCAACCGAGGTTGCCAAAGTCATGATGGCAATCTTTACCGCAGACTACGTTGTGCGCCGTGCCAAAGAGGTTCGTACTCATTGGAAAGGCTTATTGCGTTTAAGTGGGGTTATGGCAATCACGGTCGGTTTAATTATTGCTGAGCCTGACTTAGGGGCAACAGTCGTTATTGTCATGATGATGGTTGGTGTGTTCTTTTTAGCGGGCGCGCCGCCAACTCAGTTCTTAATCATGCTTGGTGCGATTGTCACAGGTATTGTGTTTTTGATCTTATTTGAACCCTACCGTTTCCAACGTTTGATTTCATTTACTGACCCATGGGCAGACCCGTTGGGTGTGGGTTATCAGTTATCAAATGCATTAATGGCTTTTGGTCGTGGTGAATGGTTTGGTACAGGCTTAGGCCATAGCGTACAAAAACTATCTTATTTACCTGAAGCGCATACTGACTTTATGTTGGCAGTGCTAGGTGAAGAGTTTGGTTTCGTGGGTATTTCTATTGTTATTGGCTTGTCTTTCTTGATGCTGGCATGTTGTATCAAAATTGGTCACCGTGCTTTGAAACATCATTACCTTCGTGCAGGCTATTTAGCTTACGGCATTAGTATTATTTTCTTGCTCCAGATTTTAGTAAATGCGGGCATGAATATGGGTTTAATGCCGACGAAAGGTTTGACTTTGCCATTCATTAGTTATGGTGGTACGTCTTTAATGATGTGTGCTGCGATGATTAGCTTAATCTTAAAGATTGATGCTTCAACACAAGAAGTCAACCCAGAACGAGAAGAGTCGAACTTCTAATTGAGTATTTAGAAGTTTAAAAAGCCCGATTTGATATCGGGCTTTTTTATTATTTATAGATATGTTCCGCTGAGCTCTTGCCCATGGGGAATCAAATCAACATTCCACTGTGCTACAGCCTGTTTGAGCATCAGTCTAGGTTGATCTAAATCAACGTTGGGTTGTCCCAAGGCTAGTATCGCTTTTTGAAGTAATTCAGGCGCTTTTGATAAATCGAGTGCTTGAGCTAGATTTTGTTTAGAAAGCTTTTGCCCTTGGTCATTCATTGCAAGGGGAAGGTGCATATAGCTCAGTTTAGGATAACCTAGAAGCTGGCCTAGCCAGATCTGACGTTCAGTGTTGTCTAATAAATCTGCGCCTCGAACGACATGGGTAATACCTTGTAGATAATCATCTACGACGACCGCAAGTTGATAGTTAATAATCCCATCACGGCGCTTAAGAACAAAATCTCCAAGATCGTGTTGTAGATTGGAGCAATGATGTCCTTGTAATCGGTCATCAAAACAGATCTGCTGATCTTGAACTTTTACCCGAATCGCTTGACCTTGAAAATCAAGATTGAGATCGCGACAAGTACCTGCATAGATTGCATTTGAACCAAGCATTTTGCGGGTACATTGACATGCATAGATAAGACCTTCTTTTTTGAGCTGGTCTAATACGCTTTCATAAATGTCTAAACGATTTTTTTGAAAGATGATCTCTGCATCGGGTTCGAACTGGAAGGCTTCAAGTGATTTGAGAATATGCTCTTCACTGCCGGGATAAATACGAGGGATATCTGTATCTTCGACACGAACCAGCCATTTGCCTTGATGGGCTTTTGCATCGCAATAGCTGGCAACAGCAGTAATGAGTGATCCAAAATGCAAAGGGCCGGTTGGCGATGGCGCAAACCGACCTGAGTATGAGCAGCGATTAAGCGGAACATTGTTCCGCAGCTGCGCAAGAGAAAAGCTATGCTTTTCTGGCAGGCGATTTAACTGCTGCACAACAGCCGAGTTGTGCTCGGCTGGAGAATTATCAACAGTCACAATTAACCGTTATTTTGCTTCTCTTTGATTTCTGCCAAAGTTTTGCAATCAATACATAACGTTGCAGTTGGACGTGCTTCTAAACGACGTAAGCCGATTTCAATACCACAAGTTTCACAGAAACCGTAGTCTTCATTCTTAATAGCTTCCATAGATTGTTCGATTTTACGAATTAACTTACGTTCACGGTCACGTGTACGTAATTCAATTGCAAATTCTTCTTCTTGGGTAGCACGGTCGTTTACATCTGGCAGTGCAGTTGATTCGTCTTGCATCGTATTTAAAGTACGATCAACTTCAGACATTAATTCAGCTTTCCATGCTTGCAGAATTTGTCGGAAATGCTCGAGCTGTCCTTCAGACATGTACTCTTCATTTTTCTTAGGTTGATAAGGTGCAATACCAAATAAACTTGCAGTTGTGCCTATGTCAGAAGTTTTAGGTTTCACTTTACGTGCACGTTTTGCAGAAGCTTTGTCACCTTCCACTACAACTTCTGTATGTTCATCCAAAACTTGGTTGTGGTTGTCATTCGCCATAATAGGGCATTCCTCATCATACACGTATTATCTATACGCAAAAAATATGGTGATATGCAAGTGTTTTTATAGAAAACCATCGATGGGATTTTCCCATCGGGTCGTCATCATATAGATTTTTCCTGCAAGATGATAGTCATTCCGACCCGTAAATATTTTCAAAACGTGTTTACCCCAGTCATAATTATATATAAGCATATAAGAAATAGGGCTAATAGCCTGAAATATCAGTGTTTATATGGCCTTGAAAATTTTCAAGACGGAAGACTTCGGTTTCAAAACTACCATCGTTTTTTAGACGAATGTAACGGTAGCCGGGAGCATTTTGATCTAAAGCAAAATCATTGCTAAAGGGTTTAAACTGCACACTTGTTGAGGGTGTAGAGAAAAATTCGATCCCTTGCCAAGTGTTTATTGAGTCCTGATGAACATGCCCGCAGACTAAAGCTTTTACATTTTTAAATGGAGCCAAGGTAGTAAGCAAGGCATTAGAATTTTGTAACTTGTGATGATCAATCCATTTTGACTTCATGGCAAAAGGATGGTGATGACAAGCCAGCAAAATCGGGTTATCTGCATACTCTTCAAGTAAATTCGTTAAGCTGTCTAGCTGTTCTGCTGATAGATGTCCATCAATATGACCTTTTACCGCACTATTTAATAAAATAACCCGCCAGTTCCCTAAGCAAATAACTACAGGTTCCTGATGATTCTCTTTATGCAATGGAAAATGGTCAATATTGTCATGATTACCTAAGGTCTGAAAAAAGGGGAGACCAAGCGTTTGCATATATTGAATATAACGGTTGTAGGTAATAGGCGTTGGTGCCTGAGCTAGGTCCCCAGTATGGATAATTGCATCAATTTCAGGATGTTTATTAAGTATTTGTTGAATAATGGCATGAAAGCTTTCTTCAGGATTCATACCCACAAATTCTAAGTGCGGATACTCCAATAGGTGGGTATCGGTAATTTGTATAATGACATGGTCTTTTTGTGAAAGTGTTGAGACTTGAAAAGTCACCGTCCTACCTCTTCGGGTTTATTATCGTTTTGCTGTGTTGGGCCAGCCATTGTAATGCCATAATGACAGGAGCATTTCTTAAACGTCCGCTGTCGAGTAGAGTCTGGATTTCACTATAATTAAATAAGTGTAATTGAATATTTTCACCCTCATCATCTACGCCAAATACACCCCCTTCAGCGGGTAATTCAGTTTCGGCAACATAGAGATGAAATAACTCTGAGCAAGCACCAGCTGACGGGTAAAAGCTAAATAGACGCTCTAAATCTTGAACTTCGCAACCTGATTCTTCAAGGCTCTCTCGTCGAATACAACTTTCTGGCGATTCATCACCATCTAACACGCCTGCAATTATTTCCAGCTGCCATGGGGATTGAGAGTCATCTAAAGCCCCAACACGGAACTGTTCAATCAGTGCAAACTGTTGTTTTTGATCGTTGTAGAGTAGTACGCCAGCTGCTTCAGGCCGATGAACGAGTTCACGCTGCAATACATGAGTATATTCAGATTGATTAAATAGACGATGTCGAAGGCTGACTTTTTCAACTTGAATAAAACCACGGAATAGAGATTCACGTGATGTTACTTCGACATCTTTAGATGTATAACTTGGACGTTCAACAATACTCATGATTCGGTCAGGACGAAATCTATTTATTTCATCCTAACCGAGAATCAGGGCTAGGCAAGTGTTTTTTTTGAATATTTACACTTTATGATACAGTTTTTGACCTTGTTCCTGATAAACCTCTTTCATCGCTTTGAGGCCTTCTTCAACCTCTGAATTGCTATTAGTGAGGTTGTTGGCATAGTCACGAACATTCTGGGTGATTTTCATCGAACAGAATTTTGGTCCACACATTGAACAGAAGTGAGCAGATTTATGAGCCTCTTTTGGTAAGGTTTCATCATGCATGCTACGCGCTGTGTCAGGGTCTAAACTTAAGTTGAACTGATCATCCCAACGGAATTCAAAACGAGCTTTTGATAAGGCATTATCACGTACCTGTGCACCTGGATGTCCTTTCGCAAGATCGGCAGCATGTGCTGCAAGCTTGTAGGTAATAATTCCGTCTTTAACATCTTTTTTGTTTGGTAGACCCAAATGCTCTTTCGGTGTGACATAACAAAGCATTGCTGTGCCATACCAACCAATCATGGCTGCACCAATTGCAGAGGTAATGTGGTCATAACCCGGAGCGATATCTGTTGTTAATGGCCCAAGTGTATAGAATGGCGCTTCTTTACACACTTCTAGCTGAAGGTCCATGTTTTCTTTAATCATGTGCATTGGTACGTGACCAGGGCCTTCAATCATGACCTGAACATCATGTTCCCATGCACGGTGAGTCAGTTCACCTAATGTTTTAAGTTCGCTGAACTGTGCTTCGTCATTTGCATCTTGAATACAGCCCGGACGTAAGCCATCACCTAAGCTAAATGAAACGTCATAAGCTTTCATGATTTCACAGATTTCATCGAAATGAGTGTATAAGAAGTTTTCTTCATGATGCGCTAGACACCACTGCGCCATGATTGAACCACCACGCGACACAATACCTGTTAAACGGTTTGCTGTAAGTGGCACATAGCGAAGTAATACACCTGCGTGAATCGTGAAGTAGTCAACACCTTGTTCGGCTTGTTCAATCAGTGTGTCTTTGAAGATTTCCCAAGTTAGGTCCTCTGCAACACCATCAACTTTTTCAAGTGCTTGATAGATTGGCACGGTGCCGATTGGAACAGGTGAGTTACGAATAATCCATTCACGTGTTTCATGGATATTTTTACCTGTCGACAAGTCCATAATGGTGTCGGCACCCCAACGGGTTGCCCAAGTCATTTTCGCAACTTCTTCGTCAATTGAAGAGCCAAGCGCTGAGTTACCAATATTGGCATTAATTTTAACCAAGAAATTACGACCAATAATCATTGGCTCAAGTTCTGGGTGGTTAATGTTTGCAGGAATGATCGCACGGCCTTCGGCAACTTCTTGGCGAACAAATTCAGGTGTAATTTCTTTTAAATTTTTTGCACCAAAGTTCTGTCCAGCATGCTGACGCATATCAACACCTTCACGCTGGCGTTGATTTTCACGAATTGCAATATATTCCATTTCAGGTGTGATGATACCTTGCTTGGCATAGTGCATTTGAGTGACATTTTTGCCTGCTTTAGCACGGCGTGGATTTTGAATATGGGCAAAACGAATATCAGCGGTACGAATGTCTTTTAAACGTTCCTGACCAAATTTTGAGGTCAAGCCAGAAAGTACGTCAGTATCGTTACGTTCTTCAATCCAGTTTTGGCGAACTGAAGGTAAACCTTTGTCTAAATCAATTTGAACATTTGGATCTGTATAAACACCTGAAGTGTCATATACCATAACAGGAGGGTTATGTTCACCGCCAAGACCGGTAGGGGTGTCGGTTAAAGAAATTTCCCGCATTGGAACCTGAATATCAGGGCGAGAGCCTTCAATATAAACTTTTTTAGAAGCGGGTAAGATGCGAGTTAAATCTTTTGCATCTTGTTCATGTTGTGCTGAAATTTCAGCAGAAGAAAGATTCGTTAACTGGTTCATCACATGATCCTTATGAATAACATCAACGAATCAAGCACGACCAAAAACGATGGCGGATTTATCTTTGCTAGATAAATTTAAGGCTTAAGTTTTCAGATGGCTTGATTCCTACGCAGGTCTTAACCTGATCAGGTTCAACGGTACTTGTGATCAAACTTGTGTTGCGATAACACGGAATTTACACAATCTCAGCGAGCTATTACTCGCGCTCCGTCAAGCGATTTACAGACTAACATGTTTTAGGTTGGCTGGCATTGTCAATTTGTATCTATACAAACTGCATCCATATGGCAGTCACGATAGACTTCCGTGTTCCATGGCGAATCAAATTTTAAGAGCTGCTCAAGTTGTTCATGAGTCATCTGATAATTTGATTTTTTATCGCCATTTTTATCAGTTAAATCTATTTTAAATTGCTTATTGCGCTCATCGATAGGCGTAGCAATAAATTTAAGAAACAGTTGAGCGGGTTTCGCTAGACTCGACTCGTTTTGTGTAGACAAAAACCGAATTTGTTGAAGAGCATCTTTATCAAACCACGTATTCGGTGCATATTCATCTGACACGGGCGTATTGTCTAAGCCAAAGAAAATAAAATAACGATATTCATTAAATAGTAGTTTTGCATCACCAATAAAGTGGCTCTTTGGATACTTTTGAATAAACTTTTCCCAAAATAATGCGCGTTCAGTGAGCTCTTTCCATGAAATAGCCAAAGCACCATCGTTATAAAAAATATCCTGATTGTCTTTCGCCATACGAGTTAAAAACTCTTTTTGGTCCGCGGGTAAGGACTTAGAAAAAACGTCAACTAAATAGCTTGGCTGGCGTCGATAGGTAAACATGCCTTCACCTTGATAGAGAAGTTCAATGTAGGCTTGGCCTTCATGTTGAAGTAAATATTGATCACGTGGGCTCAGTTGGGCGAAGAGCTTTTTCTGACTTTGAATAACCTTTTTAAGGTCTTGTTTCTGTTCTAAAACGGCATAGCCAAATGCTTCAAAAGCTCTCCCTGTTTTTTCAGTGTAGTCTTGTTTTAGAAAACGTTGATACATGGCAGTTGATGCATCAATCAGCTTAAGCTGCTCATGATTTTTTAAAGAGGGAACACAGCTTTTAAGCTTTTCATTAATTTGATTTAAGTCCTCTATTTTGCTGTTTTGATTAATCGTGTGCATAGCTACCATAATTTGTAAGCAGCTACTGTCTTGTTTTTGAGTGGCCTTTTGCTCAGTTGGTTTTTGCTCTTTAGATACAGCCTGATCCTGCTCTGATGTTTTATTACATCCAGCTAAAAGTAGTGCGCTGCACATACTCATCATTAGAACTTTTTTCATCATTTTACTTTTATAAAATTTAATATTGCTCAAATTATAACGCTTAAAAAGATTGCATCATTGTTAGAAATCTTTATTATTAGGTAGGTCGGTCTACTTAAATTAAAGCTATGAATGATAAAACAGCAAGACAGAAAATTCTCGATGCAGCGGCAACCTTGTTTTATAACGATGGCATTACGGCAACAGGAATCAACACAGTTACGGCTAAAGCAGATGTCGCGAAGATGTCGCTTTATAATAATTTTTCTTCAAAAGGAGATCTTGTTGATGCTTACATTACTGCACGCCATCAAGAGTGGCTTGACCTCTATCAAAAGCGTTTAGAAAAAACAAAAACAGCGAAACAAGCCATTTTGGCTGTGTTTGATGCCTATCAAGACCATGCGGAATTTGCCTATGAAAAGGGCTTTCGAGGTTGTGGGTTGTTGAATGCTGCCGCAGAGTTTCCGGCGAATAGTGCAGGGCGTAGTTCGGTAAGGCAGCATAAAGAAGAAGTGGAAGGTATTGTTGCTGAGCATTTAAAAAAATTAATATCCGACTCACAGCGCGTTAACTATGTAGCCACCCAGCTTTCTTTTCTTTTAGAAGGTTCTATGGCACGAGCAGGCTTAGAAGGTAACAGTCGTCAACTCCTGTTAGCAAAACAAATGGCAGAAGATATTTTAAATAGAGAATGCCCACATGATTAGCCTCATTAAAAATAGTAGTTATGGAGGCACAATTGCGATTTTGTTTGCTTCTGTTTTGTGGGGAACAACAGGTACGGCGGCAGCATTTGCACCGACACTTGGCCCACTTGCTATTGGCGCTGTAGCGATGGGTGGTGGAGGTCTTTTACAAGCTTTGGTTGCATCACGAGCGATACGTGAAAACCGACAATTTATAAGAGAAAATCTTTCAATACTGCTTTTAGGCATAGCGGCGGTGGGTATTTATCCCTTGGCTTTTTATTCTTCAATGTATTATGCAGGCATTACGATTGGCACCGTTGTTTCAATTGGTACCGCTCCATTAATAGCAGCAATTTTAGAGCGATTTTTTGACCGCAAAGCTTTATCGGCTATTTGGTTTCTAAGTTTTGTGTGCGGTGTGCTTGGTGTAAGTATGTTATCGATGGGGGAAAGTCATGCGATCCAAGAGAGTACAAATCAATGGAGTAAATTCTTCGGTATTTTTCTTGGGCTGGTCGCTGCTACAACTTATTCACTTTATTCATGGGCTGCAAAAAGATTAATAGATCGGGGTGTTGCCTCTAAAGCTGCAATGGGCATGATTATGGGAGGCGGGGCAGTTATTTTGCTTCCTACTTTATTGGTTACAGGTGGAGGGTTATTGCATAGCTCAACCAATCTACTTGTGGCTGGTTATATGATGCTGATTCCTATGTTTTTGGGTTATTTACTTTTCGGTTTTGGATTAAAAACAGTAAATGCCAGCAAAGCGACCACCCTAACTTTATTCGAACCCTTAGTCGCTGCGATTTTTGCGATTGTTTTGGTTGGCGAGCATGTTTCATGGGTAGGTTGGATAGGCATGTTTTTGATTTTTATTTGTATTTTAATTTTGTCAAAAACTAAGAACGCTTAAAAAACTAAAACTTTTAATGGCTTGAGTTTGATTTGAATTTTTCTTAGTCTTAAGGACAAGTTTTATCGTTGATTTAAACAATGAAAATAAAATTAATGGTCGCTGTTGGCCTTTGGAGTTTTGCATCTTCGAGTTTTGCTTTAGATTTAGTTGAAGCTTATGAGCGCGCAAAACAAAATGACCCGACGTGGCAAGCCAATCAACAACAATATGAAGCAGATCAACTGAACTTAGGCTTAGCAACGGGGGCATTATTACCTACTGTCACATTGTCTGGAAACATTACCCGTAATCGACAAACTGTAAAACGTTCAAACTTTCCAGGCGTTGATCAAGAAGGCCTGTCAGATGCTTTGGTAAGTAGTACGTCAACGACTCGACAAGCGACTCTCACTGCACGTCAGCCATTATTTCGAATGGATGCTTGGGAAGGTTATAAGCAAGTTAAAACTTCGGTTGCCTTAAGTGAAATCACTTTAAGACTACAAAAACAAGATCATGTTTTAAATGTGGCAGAAGCCTATTTTAATGTGTTGCGTCAGCAGGCACTTAGTGTTGCATACTTACAAGAAGAAAAGGCTTTGCTTGAGCAGCTTAATATGATGAATGCCAAACTCAAAGAAGGGTTGGTGGCACGTAGTGATGTAAGTGAAGCAAATGCTCAATATCAAAATGCCAGAGCCAATCGTATTTCAACCAATGTTCAATTACTTTTAGCCCAAGAGCAGCTTTCTGAATATATTGGTTCTTATCAAGATAAACTTGCTGTACTGCGCAGTGATTTTAGTTTTCAAAAGCCTTATCCAGCAGAGCTTAATGACTGGCTTTCTTTGGCGCAGCAAAAAAACTTAAAAATTCAGCAAGCCCGCTTACAGCAAAAATATAGTGAGGACCAGCGCCGTGTCGAAAAGGCAGCGCTTTATCCTCAAATAGATGCTGTAGCAAGCTATGGCTATACTAAACAAACACCAGAGACACTCATTTCTACTGACGGGAAATTTGATCAGGTGGGGGTAGAAATGAACTGGAATCTATTTAATGGTGGACGGACCCGAACATCAATTAAAAAAGCCACTATTGAAGCCAGTAAAGCGCAGGCACAACTTGATGCAGCGATTCGCCGTGCCAATGTCGATGTGAAAAGTGCCTTTATGCAGGTCGATACAGATCAAGCCAAACTTGAAGCAAGAAAGGCCGCAATGGATTCATCTTCTTTGGTTTCTCAAGCTTCGAAAGCAAGTTATAACGAAGGCTTAAAAAGTATGGTTGATGTTTTATTGGCCCAGCGTAATGCTTTTTCTGCAAAACAGGATTATCTTAATGCTCAGTATGACTATTTATTGAATGTGCTTCGTTTAAAAGCTGCGGTAGGCCAGTTAGGTGAAAAAGATCTGGTTGAGCTTAATAGCTGGTTAACGTATCAGTAATAAAATGCTTCTATCTGAAATTTAATTTTGTCATAAAAACTTAATGATTGCTGTGTTTTAATGCTCAATCATTTTATTCCCGTGCCATCATGTTGGAGGCTTCCCTTGAGTCCGAGTAATCCGGTGTTAAGCCATCATATTTCTTCTCAATTTAATGAAGATTTGCAAGATGTAAACACAAAGTTTATGACCATGGGTGGCTTGGTCGAACAGCAGGTTGCAAATGCAATTCATTCTTTACTTGATACCGACGCAAATTTAGCGATTGATGTTCAATTTAAAGATAATGCAGTCAATCAATATGAACGTGATATTGATGAAGGCTTGACGCTAATTTTGGCGCGTCGTCATCCAGCAGCGATTGACTTGCGTATGGTTATTGCCATGAGTAAAGCCAATACTGACCTTGAGCGTATTGGTGACGAAGCTGCAAAAATTGCCCGTATTGCACAGAACCTTTGTGAAGAGGGTGGTTCACCACGTGGCTACATGGAAACACGTCATATTGGTAACCAAGTTCGTGTCATGATTCATGATGCTCTTGATGCTTTTGCGCGTTTAGATGCAGATCAAGCTTTACGTGTACTTTTAGCGGATGCTGACATTGACCGTGAATATCAATCAGCAACACGTACATTAATGACTTATATGATTGAAGACCCGCGTCATATTGCTCGTGTAATTAATGTCATGTGGGTCTTACGTTCATTAGAGCGTATTGGCGATCATGCTCGTAACATTGCTGAGCAAGTGATTTATATGGCCAAAGGCTTTGATGCTCGTCATACCAAAATTGAAGAAATTGAAGCTAAAGTCCACGAAAAGTAATTTTGAGCTGAAATAGTTAAAGGCCTTGTTTCAAACAAGGCTTTCTTATTTTTAAAATAATAGATAAAAAAATGTCCCGAACTTTGGGGGGAAGTTCAGGACAGAAAATCAAGTGCATAAACACGACAGGGATCGTGTTCTTCTTGCTATAGAGTGATATTAAGTTCTTCGCTTTTTGATGTCATGTAGAGTCCTGTGCGCTCTATGTAAGGCTTTTTATGTTTGTGTAAGTTTCACGTAAAAAAAGGCGGATCTATGTATATAGACCCGCCTTTTTAATGATGAGTAAGCTAAAACAAACCGATTATTCTGGTTTCCAGCCTTCAGCTTTTTCTACACTTTCATCATTATTGAAGAATTTTTCACGTTGTTCTTCCAGAAACTTTTTAGCTTCTGGTTCAAACACGTTTAAACGCTTTTCATTAATTAGCGTAGTTTGATGCTGTAACCATTCTTGCCATGCTTGCTTAGAAACATTTTCAAAAAAATCTTGGCCTTTAGCACCTGGGAAAGGGGCGAAGTCTAAACCTTCCATTTCCTTTTGATATTTACGGCAAAATACTTGGCGACTCATGTTTTATCCTTAAGCGTATAACTGTTCTAAACGTGTATGGGCACGCGCAATTGCAGCTTCAACCTGTTTTGGAGAAGTTCCACCAATATGATCACGAGCATTTACAGAAGCTTCTAGAGTTAAAGCTTTGTCAAACACATCTGCTGTAATTAAGTCAGAGAATTGCTGTAATTGCTCAAGTGTGAGTTCAGATAAGTCTTTTTCTTCCGCAACACCTAATGCAACAGCTTTACCTACAATTTCATGCGCATCACGGAACGCAACGCCTTTTTTCACTAAGTAGTCAGCAAGGTCAGTTGCAGTTGAGAATCCACGAAGAGCAGCTTCACGCATGATTTCAATATTTGGAACCAATGCAGGAATCATGTCTGCAAATGCCATGAGTGAACCACGAACCGTATCGATTGCATCAAATAAAGGTTCTTTGTCTTCTTGGTTATCTTTGTTGTATGCCAATGGTTGACCTTTCATGAGCGTAAGTAAGCTAATTAAGTCACCAAATACACGGCCAGATTTACCACGAATAAGTTCTGGAACATCTGGGTTTTTCTTCTGTGGCATGATTGAAGAACCAGTACAGAAGCGGTCAGGAATATTCACAAATTTGAACTGCGCAGAAGTCCAAAGAATGAGCTCTTCTGACATACGTGATAAATGCATCATGATAAGCGCAGCAGCAGCATTAAATTCGATGGCAAAGTCACGGTCAGATACAGCATCAAGAGAGTTTTCAGATACAGCTTCAAAACCTAAAAGTTCTGCTGTATAAGCACGGTCAATCGGATAAGTGGTACCAGCAAGAGCAGCTGAACCAAGTGGCATGCGGTTAACACGTTTACGGCAGTCTTGAAGACGTTCAGTGTCACGTACTAACATTTCAAACCATGCTAACAAGTGATGACCAAAAGTCACAGGCTGAGCAGTTTGTAGGTGTGTAAAGCCTGGCATAATTGTATTTACATTTTTGGCAGCCAAGCCTAACAAGCCTTTTTGTAAACGTTCTAATAATTTTAAAATATCATCAATTTCGTCGCGCAGGTAAAGACGAATATCAGTTGCAACCTGATCGTTACGGCTACGGCCTGTGTGTAATTTTTTACCTGTAATGCCAATACGTTGAGTCAAACGTGATTCAATGTTCATGTGAACATCTTCAAGATCGATGCGCCACTCAAAGTTTCCAGCCTCAATTTCTGAGCGAATGGTGCTTAAACCTTCAATAATGTCATCGCGTTCTGCTTCTGTGAGTACGCCAACTTTCGCAAGCATGGTAGCATGCGCAATCGAACCAGCGATGTCTTGCTTATAAAAACGTTGGTCAAACTGAACAGAGGCGGTAAATTCGGCTACAAAAGCGTCTGTCGCTTCAGAAAAACGACCACCCCACATACCTGAGGTTTGGTCTGGGGTTACTGAATTAGGGGGATTTGAAGATGTGGTCATGGTGGCTCAGTAAAATAAAAAAGAGTATATCACTTGCCGAAGCTCAACAAACAAAGTTGTTTCCTACAGCATACCGAAATCAAAATTCCTCCTATTTTTTTACGAAAAGCGGGCGTTGGCAACACTTATTCGAATTAATTATCGCAAGTAATGTTTTGGCACTGGTTTTGGCATTGGCTGAAGCGCAGTCTTGGCAAGCCTTAAGCGGGGGAAGGCTTTTTCAATACATCGTTTTTATTAACTGGGTAATATTGTCCTTTTTTGCATTGGTTGAACGCTTTCAAGGTTTTTTTAGCAGCTTACGTCAAGAATTTGCTTTGGCTATTGGTTTTGTCATGCTGCAAAGTATTGTTGTTTTGACCACTTTAATCAGTAATTTTTTTCAGTTTGGTCTTTTAAATAAACATGCTTCTTTAACGCAGGACTGGAGTGTTTATTTTACCAATGTACCTTTATATCTAAGCTATGGAATATTACTCGGGGCTTTCTGCTTACGTTATTTATATGTCAGGGAACAATGGTTGCATCAGCAATATGCCGAATTAAATGCCCGTATTCAGGCCATGCAAGCACGAATTCATCCTCACTTCTTATTTAATAGTTTAAATAATGTGGTGAGTTTAATTGCGATAGATCCAGATAAAGCAGAAAGCATGCTTATTAGTTTGTCGCGTTTATTTCGCGCGAGTTTCCAAGAATTAAAATTGGTGAGTCTGCATGAAGAAATCGAGCTGAGTAAACAATATTTAATGATTGAACAGGTCCGTTTGGGGGAGCGTTTAAAAGTAGATTGGAAGATCGAGCTTTCATCTGTGCAATTAAAACAGATCACTATTCCTTTATTGACATTACAACCCTTGTTAGAGAATAGTATTTTTCATGGGGTAGAACCAATGATGGGTAAAGCAACCATAGGGGTATTGGTTGAAATATTGCAAAATCAGGTCAGTATAGTCATTACCAACCCATATACAGACGATACAATAAATTCACGGAAAGGGCATGGAATCGCTCTTGAAAATGTTAAGCAGCGCCTGAAAGCGTATTATGGGAACACCGTTAGATTTCAGGTTTATAAAGGTGAAGCTTTATATACCACTATTATGAGCTATCAATATCAAACAAAATAATAAGTCAGTCAGAGTTAACCATAAAAAAATGGACCAAGTTAACGGTGACAAGGAGGATGAATGAAGGTGCTAATTTGTGATGATGAACCACTTGCAGTGGAGCGTTTATCACGTTTAGTTTCAAAGATGGGACATGAGGTTGTATCAACGGCTCATCATGGACAGGAGGCCTTGGAACAGGCACGGCTTCATCAACCAGATGTAATCTTACTTGATATTCAAATGCCAGGTATGAATGGGCTTGTCTGTGCAGAACAGTTAAGTCAGCTAAATCCTCGACCTGCGATTGTATTTTGTACCGCCTACGATCAGCATGCATTGGAAGCTTTTAAAGCTCAGGCTCAAGCTTATCTTCTTAAACCGATTGATCCGGTTGAACTTGAGCAAGCTTTAACTCAGCTAACCCAACTTACTCAAGCACAGCTCAGTGCATTACCGAATTCTGAGCTTTTACAAGATTTAAAAACACAGCGTCATCAAATTGCTGCAAAAACCTATCGTGGTGTTGAGCTGATTCCTGTTGAAAATATCTATTACTTTTTAGCAGATCAGAAATATGTCACTGTGAGACATAAAAATGGCAGTGTATTAATAGATGAAACATTGAAAGAGCTTGAAACCGAATTCGCAGATCAGTTTATTCGTATTCATCGAAATGCGTTGGTTGCAGTCGCATATTTAGATGGGTTGGAGCTGATCAGTTCGGGGCAATATCAGGTTAGATTGCGCGGTCTTGATGAAAGACTTTCAGTGAGCCGTCGACATTTGTCTACGCTTAGAGAGCGAATTCATCAGCTCTAAATTTAAAAGAGTTATCTTGGACTTGCGAGATTTTACTTGCAATTTTAAGGGATCAAGTTAAGTTTAGGGTGTATTGTTTGACCAGCCCATGCTTGAATTTATGAAAACCTTGAAAATTGCTACACGACAAAGCCCACTTGCTCTTTGGCAGGCAGAACATATTCGTGCCCGTTTAGAGGAGCTTCACCCTGATTTAACGGTGGAACTGGTTAAATTTGTCACGCAGGGCGATAAAATTTTAGATACGCCTTTAGCAAAAATTGGGGGCAAAGGGCTGTTCGTTAAAGAGTTGGAAGCAGCACTTTTAGATGGGCGTGCGGACTTAGCTGTACATTCAATGAAAGATGTCCCAATGGCTTTGCCTGAAGGTTTAACTTTAGCAGTAATTTGCGAACGTGAAGATCCGTTAGATGCTTTTGTTTCAAATCAGTTTGAAAAATTCGCTGATTTACCACAAGGTGCAAAAGTCGGTACCTCAAGTTTGCGTCGTAAATCTCAGATTTTAAAACAACGTCCTGATTTGCAAATTATTGACTTGCGTGGAAATGTTGGCACACGTTTGGCGAAGCTAGATGAAGGTCAATACGATGCGATTATTCTGGCCAGTGCTGGTTTGAAGCGTTTAGGTTTGTCAGAACGTATCCGTCATTGTTTGACACCAGATATTAGTTTGCCTGCTGTGGGACAAGGTGCATTGGGTTTAGAGTGCCGTGCAGCTGACCAAGATGTATTGGCTTTAATTCAACCTTTATTACACGAAGAAACTGATGTTTGTGTACGTGCTGAACGTGCATTTAATGCCTATCTTGAAGGCGGTTGTCAGGTCCCAATTGCAGGTTATGCCACACTGCAAAATGGTCAAATCCATATCGAAGGTCGTGTTGGAAGCCCTGATGGCCAAACATTATTACGTGCTGAACTGACAGATGAAGCCAGCAATGCTCATCAATTGGGCGAAAACCTTGCTCGAAACTTACTTGATCAAGGTGCTGGCGAGCTATTAAAGGCCCTCTACTAAACCATGCTGTTTATTAATACTCGACCTGATTCGCGTGCAGCTGAATTAACAGAAGCTTTGCAAAATGAAGGTTATCAGGTTGAGTCTTTACCTCTTTTAGAGCTCGTTGCTACCCCCTTTTCCGAACACTTACTTCAGCTTTACCAACAATTACTTAAAGCACAAGCTATTGTTGTCGTCAGCCCAACCGCTGTTGAAGTGGGTATGGAGTATTTAGTAAAAAGTGGTTTAAAAATTAGTGATTTAAAACATATTCAGTGGATTGCGGTAGGGCAAGCAACAGCCAATTGTCTAAACGAATATGGAATAGAAGCACATATCCCTGATGTTGAAACTTCTGAGGGGATGTTGAACCTACCTATTCTGCACAATATGCAACAGACGGGTAGTGTGGCTTTTTGGCGGGGAGAAGGTGGACGCCAATTTATGATGGAGACCTTGCAACAACAAGGAATTCAGATTTTAAATTTTGTTCTATATCATCGGCAGTGCCCAGAAGCTTCATATTCTACATTCAAACATCTGACACAGAATTCAAATTATAATTTAAATAAATGGCTCGTCTTAATTACCAGTGAAGCGAGCTGGAAATATTGGTTAGAGCTTTGTTCAAAAAATAATGTACAACCTGATGGCGTATATCTGGTTTTAGGACCTCGTCTTTTTCAAATTGTTAAAGAGTATCGCGATCAGCAACAGGCTCATTTTCACATTATTCAACTTGAAAATTTATCGCCTTCGGGGATGATTCATCACATTCAGGCATTATAAGGATTCGTATGAGAAAACTTGTTTCTATCATCATTTTACTGGGCGTAGCTTGGTTGGCTAAGCTCAGTTACGATATGTGGCAAATTTCTCGTACTGTTCCCGAGCTTAAACAAAGTCTGCTGCAATCAGAACAGCACTATGCCAATTTAAATGATCAATTGGTTGCTTTACAGCGACAGTTGCAGAATCAACCCGTAAGTACAGGGAATAAAGCGAGTTCAGTAGTTCAACCAGATGCTCCACCGACAGGTATTGCACCTACAGTTTTAATTAAACAAAAGTTAGATTTAATTCAATTTGCGATTGATCAGCAGCAGTTGATTTATGCAGTTGATCAATTAAATCAGTTACAGCAATCGCTTGTACACTATGAAATTGCTCCTGCATTGCAGCATAGCTTGAATCAATCGCTCGAGCAGGATAAACAGGTAGTTCAACAGTTCACTTTGGCTCAAAATCAACGCCATCAATTAATCGATGATTTATTACAGAACATTGATAAGAATATTCAACAAGCCTTAAGCCAGCCTAAACTTGAAATGGATCAATCCGAGACTGTGTCTTGGTGGAAAAAGTGGTTCCGTATAGAAAAAGTAGAAACGCCGTCTATTAATTTAATGAGTCGAAGCGTTGTGCTTAAAGAAGTGCAATTAAGATTGTTAATTGCCGAACAGGCACTCAATCAAGGAAAAATGACTGAGTATCAAAATGAGTTGCAATCTGTGATGCAAAAGTTAGATGAAATGCCTGATGCAACCAGTCAGCAGTTAAAAAAACGTATTGCTAAAGTGGCACATTTATCTGTGGTGCCAGTTCCTAAACTCTCTACACTTGGGCTAATCGGCTCATAAGGAGGATATATGAAACACCTCCTGTGGGTTTATTTCGTAATCAGCTTAATACTCTTTGCAGCCCTAGCTTTATTTAGTTATGGCTATGGAATGGGGTATGCCTATATTTACTGGCGGCAATTGCAGCTGCAAACAAATGTCTGGGGATTAACTCTTACTTTTGTAGTGATAAGTTTTATTGCTCAACTCTTGTGGCTGTGGATTAAACGTTATTCATCTCGTGAACAAAGAAAAAGTGAAAACATCTTCCAGTTTAAAAACCTTCATCCTTATGAACAATTAGGTATTGTTTGGTTATTAGAAGCGGCCGAAGATCAACGTGTATTTGTTGAACGTGTTTTTACTCAATCAGGGCTTTTAAAAAATATTATCGATGCCAAGTTTCTGGTTTTAAGTGGGGACTATCCAAAAGCATTGGCTGCTCTCGATCAATCACCACCGATGGCATTTGAATTGGCAGAGTTACAGCGAATTGAAATCTTTTTAGCCGAAAATGAAGCCGATCGTGCATTAACTCATCTCGAATTTTTATATCAACACCAGTTATCACCGTGGTTACAAGAAATAGAAACTGCTTACCAGCAAAGATTAACGGCTTTATGGGGGCAATTAGCGCTGCAACATCCATGGGTATATTTACGTTCTATGAAATACGGTTTGCTAGATGCAGAACACCGTGATTTATGGTTACAGCAGCTTCTTCAGCAATTTGACCAAGCGTCTATCGATGACTTACATGCCTTACAGCAACGTTATTTGGATTTAGAGTCTGAGATTCAAACTCGACCTTATAGCAGTAAGTTATTATGGCTAAAACTATTAGCACGTATGCCAGATATGAGCATGCAGCATGCGGCCTTAACGCTACATTTGTTAAAAGAGCAGTTTGACCCAGAAGTGTTTTATCTATGGTTTCAGCAACAGTTGCTTAAACAAGTTCCAGACTATGCCGATGTTGAAGAAAAAATTATTCAATTTGAAAATCAATATATGAATTTGCCAGTTTTAACCTTTGCAAAATGGCATGTCTATATGGCAACTGGACGTCAAACAGAAGCTGAAACATTATTATCATTATATCCAGATAATATTTTAATGAGCTATTTACGTATTAAGTCTACGCTTAAAGAAGATGACGTGTTAATCAAACAGTTAAATCTAATCTTTGAAAATGATGCAAATTTTTTAAAGTTTAAAATATGAGGTAAAAATGAAAGAACTGTCTGTCTACCCAGTAATATATGAACAGAAAGTAGCGTGGGGAGATATGGACGCTTTTGGTCATGTCAATAATGTACAGTATTATCGATATATTGAAAGCTCACGTATTTTATATATGGAAGCAATCAATATATTAACCCCACATTTATATACCGTTGTTGCTTCAAGTCAGTGTAAATATTTAAAGCCTGTTTTTTATCCTGACGTATTGAAAGTTGGTGTTCGCGTGGAAGAGCTCCGTAATAGCGCATTCCGTATGGCTTATATATTGTGGAGTGAAACCCAACAACAAATAGTCGCTACTGGTGAAGCTGTTATGGTGTGCGTAGATAAATTAACAGAACGAAAATGTGAAATACCACAGGAAATAAAACAAAAAATTATTGAGCTAGAAAAATCAGTTGGGCATGACTTAATACATTTATCTTAAATAAATATTAATAAAATATATTTCATTTATAATTGGTAATGTAATTAAAAGGTAATTTTTTTGGTTATTCTGATGAACACGGCTTTCAAACTATTGCTTATTGAATAGATTATAAATAATATTGGTCTTGATTTTATGTTTTTAAATTTTGTCTGTATTATTTTGAATTGTCTGTAAGACTGGAGTATTTATTAATGAAACCGGATATCAGTGAATTATCTGTTGAAGAGTTAAAACGCTTACAAGAAGAAGCAGAAGCTTTAATTGCAAGTAAAAAAGATCAAGCAATCGAAGATGCTTATAATCAAATTATCGAGATTGCTGAAAATGTAGGTTTCAGTGTTGAACAACTTCTTGAGTTTGGTGCTCAAAAACGTAAGAAAACAACTCGTAAATCTGTTGAGCCTCGTTACCGCAACAAAAACAATGCTGAAGAGACTTGGACTGGTCGCGGTAAACAACCACGCTGGTTAGTTGCTGAAATTGAAAAAGGCGCAAAACTTGAAGATTTCTTAATCTAATCAAATTGCCGTTTTTAAAAGCCAAGCAAATTTGCTTGGCTTTTTTATTGATAAAAATATCTCAAAATTTTGCTATAAATATTATTTAAAAAATTGAGTGTTTAAATTGCTCTTTAAATGAATTGTTGAGATCAAATGTGCATTTAGTTCATTGAGCGTCAAGTTTTCATGATTTTGTCATACGTTCAACTTATAGTCTTAATACCGAAGCCAAGCCCGATTGCTTGGTTTTTTTATATGAAGTGAATTGGCGATGTTGAAAAAGTATGCATAATGTCAGACTAGGGAGCTACTCTCAAAATAAGGACGATAATTTGCATGTTGGTAAGGCTGAATGAAGAAAAAGTCTAAGCAATGGAAGTGGTGGTTTTTTGCCCTCATTGCATTTTTAATTTTTATTATTTTACAGATCCCGGCGACGTGGCTTATTTCTAAATTTTCAAAGAATAATCAAACTCTACACAATGTAAGTGGAAATATCTGGCAAGGCCAAGCAGATTGGCGGCGTGGTACTTTGAGAGGCTCGATTCATTGGAAAACTAGACCTCTAGACCTGTTTTTATTAAGGTTCGCTTCTGATGTAGATATCCATAGTGGAAATACCCAATTATCTGGGGTAATGGGCTATGGTGTGGGGAAAAAAGTAATTGTAAAGGCTATGAATGGTCAGGTTGCACCTGAAACATTAAAACAAATTGTGAATTGGCAATGGCCTGCGAACAGCATTCAACTGAAAGATATTGAGTTTAATTATAAGAAGGAGCAGGGGTTCGCAGCAGTTGATGGTCAATTACATTGGGGTGGCGGTGCTTTAATTTATAATATTGGTGATCGTCAAGACCGTATGAATATGCCTTCTTTAAATGGGCAATTAACGGATCAAAATGGACAATTACAAGTTGATATACGTGATCAACGCAGTCAAAAAATGGCGAATCTTTTATTAGATGCCAACATGATGCTTGATGTACAGCTTACCCAAAGGTTATTACTTAATATCCCATCTTATGATGGAAAAGCTGGTTTAGATACGTTTGTCATTAGTTCTCGTCAACCCTTAATACAAGGGGGTAACTAATGAAAGTATGGATTGAAAAATTACAGCAATTACAGTGGCAAAAATTAGATCGGTTAAGTGTAGTTGTATTTGCCTTTTTGGTTTTATGGTTGTGTTGGAAATTAGCTTCATTATTTTGGTGGGTAATTGCCCCTCCTCAAATGATGCAATTTGATCGAGTCGAGTTAGGATCACAGCAGCCGCAAATTCCTAACATTAGTACTTTTTCGCTTTTTAATGAACCTTCAGCCAATGCGGCTCAGGAAAATGTCAACCTAGAATTACAAGGCGTAATGCTGGGCTATCCGAACCGTTTTTCTTCGGCTGTTATTAAGCTAGATAATATTGCTGACCGATATCGTGTAGGAGAAACAATAGGTTCTACCTCTTATCAGTTAGCAGAAGTTTATTGGGATCACGTGATATTGCGTCAAGGTAATGGAAGTACTCGTGAACTCCAATTTAAAGGTTTGCCAAACGGTTTATATCAACCTATGACGCCAGATGCTTCACAGCCAACTGCTACTGCGCCTCAGTCATCGGCACCTGTTAATACGACTCAAGAGGCGTTAGGACAGGCTATTCAGCAAATGCAAGGCAACCGTGAACAATATCTGCGTGACATGGGCGTTAGTGGGAACTCTGGTGAAGGTTTTGAAGTTACAGAACGTACACCCACTGCGCTTCGAAATAAGTTAGGTTTAAGGCCGGGTGATCGGATTGTTTCTTTAAACGGTCAAACGGTTGGGCAGGGACAAACGGATGTGCAGTTACTTGAACAGGCTCGTCGAGCTGGGCAAGTGAAAATAGAAATAAAACGTGGTGATCAAGTGATGACCATACAACAAAATTTTTAGTGATAACACGTCACCATAAGAGTTAGGAATTATCGCAAGTTATGGCTTTATTGAATCATCAACGTCCACTTTGGGCATTACTTGCAGCAGCCCCATTGATTGCGACAGTGAGCAGCAGCGTCTATGCCCAAACATGGAAGATCAATTTACGTGATGCTGACTTAACTGCTTTTATTAATGAAGTGGCAGACATTACGGGTAAAAACTTTGCAGTAGATCCACGAGTGCGTGGTAACGTCACAGTAATATCGAATAAACCCCTCAATAAAAATGAAGTTTACGACCTATTCCTTGGGGTCTTAAATGTGAATGGGGTAGTGGCAATTCCTTCGGGTAACACCATTAAGCTGGTTCCAGATAGCAATGTTAAAAATTCGGGAATTCCTTACGACTCGCGAAATAAATTGCGTGGTGATCAGATCGTTACCCGAGTCATTTGGCTTGAAAATACCAATCCTAATGATTTAATTCCAGCACTTCGTCCATTAATGCCGCAATTTGCACATATGGCTGCAATTGCAGGGACTAATGCACTGATTGTTTCGGACCGTGCGGCAAATATTTATCAACTTGAAAATATTATTCGTAATCTAGATGGTACTGGCCAGAATGATATTGAGGCAATAAACCTTCAATCGAGCCAAGCGGAAGAAATCATTACTCAACTTGAGGCCATGAGTGCTACGGGAGCATCTAAAGATTTTAATGGTGCACGTATCCGTATTATTGCAGACAATCGAACCAATCGTATTTTAGTTAAGGGTGATCCTGAAACGCGTAAGCGTATTCGCCACATGATTGAAATGCTGGATGTCCCTTCGGCCGACCGCTTAGGTGGTTTAAAAGTTTTTCGATTGAAATATGCAAGTGCAAAAAATTTATCTGAGATTTTGCAAGGCCTCGTAACAGGTCAAGCTGTTTCTTCGTCAAATAGTAATAACAATTCTTCTAATTCATCGAATCCGATCAATAATTTGATGGGTAATAACCAGAATTCTAGTTCAAATACCTCTGGTTCAAATGGTAGTTCAATTTCTACGCCATCTATTAATTTAAACGGTAATTCGAACAATAATAATCAGAACAATATCTCTAGCTTTAGCCAAAATGGGGTAAGCATTATTGCGGATAATGCCCAAAACTCGTTAGTGGTTAAGGCAGATCCTCAATTAATGCGCGAAATTGAATCTGCTATTCAGCAGCTCGATGTTCGTCGTCAGCAAGTTCTGATTGAAGCTGCGATTATTGAGGTTTCAGGTAAAGATGCCGATCAATTAGGGGTGCAATGGGCACTTGGTGACATTAATAGTGGTATTGGTCTAATTAACTTTACCAATGCAGGTTCAAGTCTGGCTTCATTGGCAGCAGGTTACTTAACTGGCGGTGCTTCTGGTTTGGGAAGTGCAATTGGAGCCGGTAGTTCAATTGCATTAGGGAAGTATAAAGAGGGTGCGGATGGTTCTCGCCAGCTTTATGGAGCTTTAATTCAAGCTTTAAAAGAGAATACAGCTTCTAATTTATTGTCTACCCCCTCTATTGTAACGATGGACAATGAAGAAGCTTATATTGTTGTCGGTCAAAACGTTCCATTTGTAACAGGATCGGTCACTACAAACAGTACGGGGATCAACCCATACACCACGGTTGAGCGTAAAGATGTGGGGGTGACATTAAAAGTTATACCTCACATAGGTGAAAATGGCACAGTTCGACTTGAAATTGAACAAGAAGTTTCAAATGTTCAGGCGAGTAAGGGGCAGGCTGCCGATTTGATTACAAACAAACGTGCTATAAAAACAGCTGTATTGGCTGAGCATGGACAGACAGTAGTCTTGGGTGGCTTAGTATCTGATGATGTTGAATTTAACCGTCAAGGTATTCCTGGGTTAAGCAGTATTCCATACTTAGGTAGATTATTCCGCTCGGATACTCGAAGTAATGTGAAGCGTAACCTTCTTGTTTTTATCCACCCAACAATTGTGGGTGATGCAAATGATGTGCGCCGTTTGTCTCAGCAGCGCTATAGCCAGCTTTATAGCTTGCAATTGGCTATGGATAAAAACGGCAATTTTGCAAAACTGCCTGAGCAAGTTGATGATGTCTATAATCAAAAGATGACACCACCTAGTATTGCCTCTCAGCCAAAAAATTATCAACAGGTTCCTTCAGGTGGAAAAACCTCGACGGCAACTACACCTGTAGCGGTAGAGCCAGCAGTTCAAAAGCAAACCTTGCAGTTACCTGATCCTGAAGTTAATCGTACTAAAAATACAGTAACAACAACGACACTGCGCACAAGCACAGCACAGTAGTAGCATGTTATGATTGATAAAAAATGAATAGGACATACGCATGACTTGGAAACTACAAGCAATTACTGGTGAAATTACTGGCCAAGAAATTAATGTTGATCGTGATATGTTGGTAGGGCGTCATCAAGATGCCGATGTGTTGTTGCAAGCTGCTGAAATTTCACGTCGCCATGCTGCATTGCTTCTAAAAGATCAAGCGCTATGGGTGCAAGACCTTAATTCATCGAATGGCACATTTGTAAACGATATTCGTATTGAGCAAGAAAAGCAGTTGCATGATGGTGATATTGTTCAGTTTGCTAGTTTTAAATTTTCTCTATTGGCTCCTGCACAGAAAATCACGGAATTACCTGAAATTGAAGCCGAACCTGTAAATACGACATCCTCTCCAGATTTAAGCGATCAAGGAATGCCGAGCCTTGCAGAGCGTGCCGCAGAAGTAGAAGTTCGTCGCGATGGTATGCCGCAGAATATTTCTATTCCAAAACCTGCACCTATTCCAGAGGGTGTGGATATTAATGCGCAACAGCAAACACCTATCGCTTTTGATGAACCAGTTTCTCGTGTTGCAGAAGAAAAAGAGCAACAGAAGAATGCCTCAGTTGGTTTAATCACTATTATTATTTTAGTAATTTTAGCTGTATTGGCATGGTTATTCTTTAAATAATCCGTTGCTGCTTTTACAATCAAGGCATGCTAAACGCATGCCTTTTTAATTTTGAGTAGAAAAAAGATGTCTGTTGCACAACTAAGTAAGCGCGATTTAATTTTATTTGATCTAGATGGGACGTTGGTTGATTCTGCTGCTGATTTGTATCGGTCTATGAATTTAAGTTTAGAGGCGCTAAGTTGGCCATTGGTAACAGAAGTTCAAATACGAGAATGGGTGGGTAAAGGAGCTTCAAAACTCTGTGAAAGTGTTCTGCTTCATATTTTTGGAAAATTAGATCCTGAACAGCACAAAGTCTTATTACAAAAATTTATTGATATATATAGTGTAGAACTCTGTGTAAATACTCAAATTTATCCTGGTGTAACCGAGTTTTTAAAATATTGTAAAACTTTGAATATACAAATGGCATGCGTTACCAATAAGCCTGTACAACTTGCTCAAGGTTTGCTTGATGCTTTACAGCTCTCTCCATATTTTCAAGTCGTACTTGGTGGGGATAGCTTACCAGAGAGAAAGCCTCATCCATTGCCATTATTGCATTGCATGCAAAGCCTAAAAATATCTGCTTCACAATCGTTAATGATTGGCGATTCAAGTAATGATATTGAGGCTGCGCGTCGTGCTGGAATTGATTGTATTGTGGTCAGCTATGGCTATAATCATGGAGAAAATATCTATGATTGCCAACCTCAGCAAGTTGTTGATAGTCTTGCTGAGTTAATTATCTAATGAATGAAATGGAGATCAGAATGAATAAGCGTATGGTTTTTCGATGGCGTGTCTAAACCGAATCTAGAAAAACACACTTTTAAATCGAAACCATATTAGAGAAAATTCATGACAACATTAGCGCAATTCGAGCAACTCAAGGCTGCTGGTTACAACACGATTCCAGTTTATCGCCAACGCTTAGCAGACACAGAAACTCCTTTATCTGTTTTTGCTCGTTTTAAAGACCATACACAAGCTTATTTATTTGAGTCAGTCGAAGGTGGCGAAAATTGGGCACGCTATTCTATGATTGGTTTAGGTGAGTCGGCGGTTTTCTCATGTAATGCAGGTGTTCTGTCTATACAACATGCTGATGGCTCAATTACACAAGAAGATTGCCAAGACCCATTTCAGTATATTCGTGAATTTCAGAAGCAATTTAAAGTGCCATCTGCTGAGCTCTTGCCAAACTTACCGAGTTTTACGGGCGGATTAGTAGGTTATTTAGGCTATGATGCAGTCCGTTATATCGAGCCACGTTTAAAGAATGTTCCTACAGCTGACCCAATTACATTGCCGGATTTATGGTTAATGCTATCAAAGACAGTCATAGTTTTTGATAACCTTAAAGATACTTTATTTTTAATTGTTCATGCGGATACAGAGCAGAGTAATGCTTATGAAGACGCTCAGCAAAAATTAGATCAATTAGAGCAATTGTTAGCTACACCAGTAAGTCTGCAAGCTAAGCCTCATACACCTCCACATTTTGAGTCAATTACTGGTAAAGCGAAATTCTTAGAAACAGTCGAAAAGGTTAAAGAATATATACGTGCTGGTGATGTGATGCAGGTTGTTCCGGGACAGCGTATGGTCTCTGATTTCGATGGGGAGGCTTTACAGGTTTATCGTGCTTTACGTCATTTGAACCCATCGCCTTATTTATTCTTGGTACAAGGGCAAACGATTACTGATAAAAAGCCATTCCATATTGTAGGGTCATCGCCAGAAATTCTTTCTCGTTTAGAAAATGGTATTGCGACAGTGCGCCCTCTTGCAGGTACCAGACCACGTGGAAAAACTAAAGAAGAAGATCTTGCTTTAGAAAAAGACTTACTTTCTGATGAAAAAGAAATCGCTGAGCATTTAATGTTGATTGACCTTGGTCGAAATGATGTGGGGCGCGTATCAAAAATAGGTAAGGTCCAAGTAACGGATCAAATGGTGATTGAACGCTATTCACATGTCATGCACATTGTCTCAAATGTGCAAGGCGAAGTTCGTGACGATATCGATGCGCTAGATGTATTTAAAGCAACTTTCCCAGCAGGTACTTTATCGGGTGCACCAAAAATTCGTGCAATGGAAATTATTGATGAAGTTGAGCCTGTGAAAAGAGGTGTGTTTGGTGGGGCAGTGGGATATTTAGGATGGCACGGCGAAATGGATATGTCGATTGCAATCCGTACTTGTGTTATTCGAGATAAAAAGGTCTATGTACAGGCTGGAGCAGGCTTGGTAGCGGACTCAAATCCTGAATCTGAATGGAATGAAACGCAAATAAAAGCTCGCGCAGTGATCAAAGCGGTTGAATTATCATCAAACGGATTGATTTTATGAGTTTTTAGCGGTTTTTTTTAAAAAACCGCTTGCATCGTTTGGAAGTTTTGCTAAACTGCACACCGTTCCGATACGAAACGTACGAAACACTAAGAAGAGCCGGCATAGCTCAGTTGGTAGAGCAACTGACTTGTAATCAGTAGGTCCACAGTTCGAATCCGTGTGCCGGCACCATCTTAAAGGTGTGTAGTTGTGAAGTAAAGAACAACACTGAAATAAGTGTGATATGGTGAGATTCCCGAGCGGTCAAAGGGGGCGGACTGTAACTCCGCTACGAAAGTTTCGAAGGTTCGAATCCTTCTCTCACCACCATTAACTTCGATTGAAGTGGTATATATACCAACACAGTGCGGGAGTAGCTCAGTTGGTAGAGCGGCAGCCTTCCAAGCTGCATGTCGCGAGTTCGATCCTCGTCTCCCGCTCCATCGAAGGATAATCGCTCTTATAGCTCAGTGGTAGAGCACTCCCTTGGTAAGGGAGAGGTCTCGAGTTCAAATCTCGATAAGAGCTCCAGATACAGTTTAGTAGATTTTCTACAAAGATTTAAAAAGCAGGCTTATTAGTCTGCTTTTCAAGTATTGGGTGTTTGATTTTTTAGGCGATATGTCGATGCTGAGTTTTTGCTCAGAATTGTGTTCGACGTAAACGAGGACTATAAACATGGCTAAGGCTAAGTTTGAACGTAATAAGCCACACGTAAACGTGGGCACAATCGGTCACGTTGACCATGGTAAAACAACTTTAACTGCTGCGATTGCAACAATTTGTGCAAAAACTTACGGCGGTGAAGC
>NZ_JBQEOR010000014.1:0-70467 GCF_052045285.1 Acinetobacter sp. 22301
GGCCGTGGCCGCAGCCGTGATGACGACGATGATGATGATCGCGGTGGCCGCTCAGGTGGTCGAGGCCGAGGTCGCAGCCGTGATGATGACGACGATGACGATCGCGGTGGTCGCTCAGGCGGACGAGGTCGTGGTCGCAGCCGTGATGACGACGATGATTATGATGGCCGTGGTCAAAACTCTCGTAATCAAAAACGTGATGCCTACGGACGTTTTACGTCTTAAGCAGAATGTTTTAAAAACAAAGGAGGCTTTTGCCTCCTTTGTTTTTTAGCTTACTTACTGTATTTACTGAGGGAGAGGTTGTAGGCCTTTTACAATATCAAGGTATTCAGAACCGTTTAACCAAAAAGATTTTTTCAAAAAAAGTGTCGTCATAATACTTTCGGCTGCTTCGCTATCTGGATTTTCACAAAATAATCCGTAGCTTTCACCTAAAACCGCATCATTTTCAATTAGGCGGATATAGTAAGCATGTTGCTCATTTGCATAACCTAAAACCGCATCACGTTGATTTTTCATTTCGCATGTCTCCATACCAAAAACTGAATTTAACCAGAATGTTAAGTGTTCAGAATCTCATTTGATAAAAATCAAAAAACAGTCAGCGATAACGACTATTTCGAAATAGGTTTTGATTTTCTTCAAATTGCCATTTTGGTTAAAACATCCCTGTTAAAAACAAAATGGATTAAAATCTGATCATGAGATTTATTGTTATGCAAAAAAAATATTTCGTCAACTTGAAAATGTAACTTTTTCAAGTTACATTGTTTGTGTAGGATTTGAACAGTGGAATGGAGGCAATATGCCAAAGAAAAAAGAGTTCGAGCATGGCGGTGTACGAGAAAATGCCGGACGTAAAGCACAGTTCAATGAACCCACCAAAGTCATTCGTGTTCCCGAGTCTCAAGTTAACTTTATCAAAAATTGGTTACTGAATAATGTCAAAACCAATAACTTGACTGACTTTAACTCAAAACTTAATGTCCAACAGGTCCACCCGAATAACGATAAAATTTACCACATTCCTTTGGCAACTGAACGTGTTGCGGCAGGTTTTCCTTCACCTGCACAAGATGATATTGAGCAAGCACTCGATTTAAATGAATATTTAATTAGAAATGAAAATGCCACGTTTATTGTCAAAGCCAACTCTTTGTCAATGTTAGATGCTGGAATTGATATTAATGATCCGCTTATTGTGGATCGTAGCATTTCCGCTAAATCGGGTGATATTGTGATTGCACTCATCGATAATGATTTCACTGTGAAGCGCTTAATGATTGATAGTCAATTTCATCCACCTAAAGTTTGGCTAAAAGCAGAAAATCCTGATTATCAGAATATTTATATTGAAGAGGGGCAAGAACTGGTTATTTGGGGAGTCGTGACTTATAACCTCAAACGAATGAGATAATTTTTCTTATATTTTATTATTCAAGTTACTGACCCGAAAAGTGAGTCAGTAACTTTTTGCTGAATGACTTTTAAATTTGTCCAATCAATAAACATGTTGCGATAACAACCATCAAACCACCTGAAAAACGGCCGACTAATTGTGCTGCTTGTGGTCTGGTTTTCAAAATAGCCTCTGAACCATAACCCACCATTAAGTAAATTATCGCGCAGCTAATCATGTGGACAACACCAAAGGCAAGAATTTGTGTTGTTACTGACCATGAAGCAGTAGTATCAATAAACTGAGGAAGCAGGGCTAAAAAGAGTAAAAAAACTTTCGGGTTTAATCCACTCACGTAAACGCCTTTGGTTGCCCAGCTCAACCATGACTGAGCTTTTTCAGAACCAGATTCGTTCGGAGTAGGAGGGGTAAGTAATAAGTTTATTCCCATCCATAACAAATAAGCAGAACCCGCAACAGTAAGAATCATTAGAGCAGTTGGATTATTTGCTACAAGCAGACCAACACCAGCCGCTACCAATAAAATCGTAATAAAGTGTCCAAATAGCATACCTGCGACGGCGGGTACGACGACTTTGCCTTTAATCCCTGCTGAAATGGCATAGGCCCAGTCTGCCCCTGGCGTAATAATAAAAAGAATGGAGACACTCCAAAATGCAATAAAAATGTTAAAAGCCATATGCTTATCTCAGCAAATTATTTTCCAAAGGTTTCGCTCGTGGTTTAGAAAAAATCCCTATTTATTCGAGCTTGTTGAAAATAATATGCTCATGTATTTAGAATGTGCTTTTAAATGTTTGCTCATATCACACTCATTTGGGGTAAATTTTTCTAAATGGATCGCACAGATAAAAAGATTCTTGCTGAATTGCAATTAAATGGCCGATTATCTATTACTGAATTGGCAGAAAAAGTCGGTTTGAGCATTTCACCTTGTCATAGACGAGTGAAGGCTTTAGAAGAGTCAGGAGCTATCAAAGGTTATCGGGCAGAGCTCGACCCAAACTTAGTTGGATTTGAATTTTCAGCGATTGTTTTTATTACGCTTAAAGAAGGTGATAAACAGGCAGTCGAGAAGTTTGAAAATGCTGTAATTGATATCCCGCAAATTATTCAGGCCCAGCGCTTGTTTGGTGAACCTGACTATTTGCTACATGTGGTGGCTAAAGATTTACCTGCTTTTCAGCGTTTGTACGATGAAAAATTATCAGCTATTCCAAGTGTGCAACGACTCATCTCAACCATTGTGATGAAAGATGTAGTGCCTGAACGTTTATTCCCGATTGGCTAAGAATCATCAGATATAAAAAAAGAAGCTTTAAAGCTTCTTTTTTAGTTTTAAGAATATTTAAGCATCGAGTGTTTTACACAAAGAACAGATTGTACCGTTATGTTTGTGAGAGAACATAATATCTGGACGTTCATAACCTTGCTCACATACGCGGCAGTGATAAACAGTTGCTACAGGAGTACCTTCAGCATCATAACGTGGTTCTTTAATACCGTCATCGTGTGACTTGATGTAGTATTTTCCTTTGGTTAATAAGCCCATGATTGGTGTTAATACAAAGGCAAGTACAAGTGCGATAAGCGGTGAGTAAGGCGCCAAGAAGCTACCCAGTAATCCGAAGAATGCTGCAATTGATAAGCCTGCTGATACAAGGAACGCAACCATGCCGACAGGGTTTACGTTGTATAGCATGTCACGGCGGTATTCCGGTTCTTTCGGTGAAAGTTTTAATACATATTTATTAATTGAAATATCTGTTGCAACAACCACAACCCAAGCAATCGCAAAGTTTGAATAGAACCCTAAGATTTTACCCAGTACCGCGAACATGTTGCCTTCCATTAAAGCAAGCGCAATTGCCAAGTTCACCATCACAAACACAATACGACCAGGATAATGTTTGCTAATACGTGTGTAGGCACTTGTCCATGCAAGGGAACCAGAGTAAGCATTGGTCACATTAATTTTAATTTGAGAAATGACCACCAAAATCACTGCAAGTGTTAAAGCTGCCCAGCCTGGAAGCATGTCATGAAACGCCGCATTAAACTGTTGAACAGGTTCAGTACTGTTTACGCCCGGTATTTTAGTAAGTAAATAGAAACCTAAAAATGCCCCAATAATTTGTTTAATTGCCCCTAAAATCACCCAACCCGGACCCGCTGAAATAACCGCAGCCCACCATGCTTTGCTATTTTCTTTTGTTTTAGCAGGCATGAAACGTAAGTAATCAATTTGCTCACCAATTTGCATGATTAGCGATAAACATATACCAGCACCTAACATGATTGCTGCCATGTCTACAGTTGCGAAACCTTCGTTACCAGTAAAAGTTGCAAACTGGCTGACTAAAGTAGGCTCTTGATAAATCAGATAAGCCACAGGACCAATCATCAGAACGAGCCAAAGCGGGGTAGTCCAGACTTGTAATTTACTTAAGGCTTTCATGCCGTAAATCACTAGCGGTATAACCATAACTGTTGAAATGAGATAACCTGCCCAAAGCGGAATACCTAAACCGAGCAATAATCCTTGCGCCATGATTGAACCTTCAAGGGCAAAGAAAATAAACGTGAAACTGGCGAAAATGATACTGGTCAGGACCGAACCGATATAACCAAAACCTGCACCGCGGGTAATCAAGTCAAGGTCGATGTTATAGCGAGCTGCGTAGTAGGCTAAAGGAATGCCGGTTAAGAAGATAATAATCGCTGCAAATAGAATGGAGAAAACAGCATTGGTTGTTCCATAAGACATACCAATACTGGCGCCAATAGAAAAGTCAGCAAGATAGGCAATACCACCAAGTGCAGTAATAGCGACAACTTTGGGACTCCAGCGCCGAAAGCTGTGTGGAGCATAACGTAAAGTATAATCTTCTAAGGTTTCATTCACTGCTTTTTGTGAATCTGTACCTTGCACAGTGTCCAGATTTGGATGTTCAGATACACTCATAACATCAATCTCCCAATCATTTTCGGTCAATCAACACAAATATTGATCATTGTTTTTTGATGGTTTTGAGTGTGTGATTTTTGGGAAAAATTGAAAATACGTTATTTTGCGTATATGTGCGCATTAGAAAAAATCGCCATGATAAATGACTTTTGGCATAAGGATTGCTGGGTTTAATGCAGCCACAAGCCAAACATGAGTGTTATGCCAGATTCTTCACACCCACAACAAGCCCCACAACGTGTGATCAAAACACGCCGTGAATATAATATTTGGGTGGCAGATGAAAGTATCGAAGATTATGCGCTCCGCTATGCACCCACCTCGGTACGTAAGTGGTCACCTTGGACCGTTACCAATACTGCAATTTCTACAGTTAGCTTTTTGGCTATGGAAGCCATTGGGGCAACCATGCTTTGGCAATATGGCTTTAGCAATGCAGTATGGGCAGCAATTGTCGTATGTACCATCATATTTTTGACCAGTTGGCCGATTAGTTACTACGCCGCAAAATATAATGTAGATGTTGATCTGCTTACTCGTGGTGCAGGTTTTGGCTACATTGGCTCGACCATTACATCTCTAATTTATGCCAGCTTTACCTTTATTTTGCTTGCCTTTGAAGCCGCAATTATGGCAATGGCACTTGAGCTGGCTTTAGGCATTCCGCAAGTTATCGGTTACTTAATTTCTGCATTAGTGATTTTGCCTTTAGTGGTCAAAGGTATTGGTTTTATTAATAAAGTTCAGGCGATCACACAACCCATCTGGCTCTTATTGCTGTTATTACCGTGGTTTTTTGTACTTTGGAAACAACCACAAATTTTAAGTAGTAGCTTGCATTTTGTTGGGGCAGTTTCAAACTCAACCGATTTTAATCTGTATTACTTTGGTGCGGCGTGCACTCTTATTTTTTCATTTGTGATCCAAATTGGTGAGCAAGCCGACTATTTACGTTTCTTACCGCAAAAAGAAAAGAACAGAACCGCGTGGCGTTTTGCCGTTTTTCTAGGTGGTCCATCTTGGATTATTTTTGGATTTCTAAAAGTTTTGATGGGCATGCTGCTGATGGTGTTGGCTTTTCAGCTGTTTATTCCTGTCTCTGAACTAGACAATCCGACTTATCTATATTGGGTTGCCTATCAACAATTTATTCCAAATCCTCAGCTTGCATTAATTCTCACATTAGTACTGGTTTGCTTAGCGCAAATTAAAATTAATATGACCAATGCCTACGCTGGCTCATTGGCATGGTCAAACTTTTTTGCCCGTTTAACTCATAGCCATCCGGGGCGAATAGTTTGGCTTCTTTTTAACGTTTTTATTGCCATTGTTTTGATGGAAATGGGAATTAGCCATGCGGTTGAACGTATTTTGGGATTATATAGCAATATTGCTTTGGCATGGATTGGTGCCGTCGTTGCCGATTTAATTATCTGTAAGCCTTTAGGTCTAAGCCCGAAAGGAATTGAATTTCGCCGTGCTTATTTATATGACATCAACCCCGTAGGTGTAGGCGCGTTACTCATCGCTTCAGTGTTATCGATGCTGAGTTACTTGGGCTTTTTCGGATTCATGGCGAAAGGCTTGGCGAGTTTTATTGCTTTGGGGAGTGCGGTGCTATGCGTTCCTGTTATTGCTTACCTAACCAAAGGCAAATATTACATTGCACGTCAGCCTGAAAAAATTCAGGCGACTTTGGTTGCTAACTGTGTCGTGTGTGAACGGGACTATGAGCTTGCTGATATGGCGGGTTGCCCAGCCTATAACGGTACGATTTGCTCTCTATGCTGTTCACTTGAAGCACGCTGTCACGATTTATGTAAACCTGATGCACGCTGGTCAGTACAACTCAAAAAAGCCATCTGGCATTATTTACCAGAACGTTGGGCTAGCCGTTTAAATAGTCGAGTCAGTTTATATTTACTACTGACTCTGGGGTTGTCTATTGTTCTGGCAGTGAGTTTAAGTCTGGTTTATATCCAGGAAAAAACCTATTTAGAAACCATTAATGCGGCAGCCGTTCCTCAGCTATTTACGCTATTTGTCAAAATTTATACCATTTTATTTCTATTGATGAGTGTTGCTGCTTGGTGGCTCGTATTAAACGATGAAAGCCGTCGTAATGCTGAAATCGAAACACACCAGCAAACAGCATTATTGATTGATGAAATTGCTGCCCATGAAGTCACTTCAAAAGACTTACAAGACGCCAGAATTTCAGCAGAACGGGCAAATGATGCAAAAAGCCGTTATGTCATTGGTATTAGCCACGAATTAAGAACACCCCTAAATAGTATTTTGGGCTATAGCCAATTGCTTCAAAAACAAGAGCAGCTCTCAGAACAAGGCAAAATGGCGCTCGGCGTGATTAGCCGTAGTGGGCAGCATTTAACTTCACTGATTGATGGTTTACTAGATTTAGCGCGAATTGAAACAGGCAAGATTTCTTTAAATGTAGTGGACGTTCATTTCCCAAATTTTATTGAACAAATTATTCAAATGTTTCAGCCACAGTTTGAACAGAAGAATTTACAGTTTATTTATGAAATTGGAGAGAACCTGCCGCACTATGTCCGTACTGACAAAAAACGCTTAGAACAGGTACTTATTAATTTATTGGGCAATGCTTTAAAGTTTACAACGAGTGGCACAATTACTTTAAAAGTCGAGTACCGTTTTCAAACGGCTTATTTTGAAATTAGAGATACGGGCTGTGGTATTGCCGAGGCAGATTTAGAGCGAATCTTTAACCCATTTGAACGGGGCAGTAATGTGGTTCAAGGCGGATTTACCGGAACAGGGCTCGGGCTACCAATTGTAAAATTATTAGTCGATTTACTCGGTGGCCAGCTATCTGTGACTAGCCAGCTTAATCAGGGTTCACAGTTTAAGATTAAGTTTTATTTACCTTCAAAAGAAGTGGTTCATCCAATTTCTAATGTTTACTCCAACCAGATTACGGGTTATCAAGGCGAGCGAAAACGAATCTTGGTTGTCGATAATGAAGCGGTGGACCGAGGTTTAGTCGCTAATTTTCTAAAACCGTTAGGATTTATGATTGAAGAAGCCGAGTCGGGCATTGACTGTTTAAGACGTGTACCTATTTTTCAGCCTAATCTGATCTTGATGGATTTAAATATGCCGTTGATGGGCGGCTGGGAAACAGCGCGATTATTACGTCAAAATAATATTACCAATGTGCCGATCCTAATTATTTCGGCCAATGCAGGTGAGCGTGAAGTCAATCCACAAGATGCCGTCTTAAGTGAAGACTTTATGTTAAAACCAATCGACCTGAATTTGTTGCTCAGTAAAATTGGAGATAAGTTAGGTTTGATATGGATTGATTCCAAATCGGATACTCATTTTGAAAATAATGAAGTTCAAGCACTTGATGTAAAGGTGTTTAAACAAGAGCAAGCCACTGTTCATACACCAGTCCAGCAACCAGAAAATAATGATCTGCTTGATTTACAGCAAAGCTTGCAGCAATTAAATGATTTAATTGGACAGGGCTACATTCGTGGAATTCAACAGACTTTAACGCAATGTCGTCAAAATTTTCCGGAGCATAAAGAGTTATGGGAACAGCTGGAACAGGCTATTCAAAAGTTTGATTTAAAACACGCCCAACGATTAATTCAGGATAAGTAATGAGTACGCAACATGTTTCTTTTCAGCAAGCTTCACCAAACGAGCAGGCTGTTATTCTGATTGTAGATGATGTGCCGGAAAATTTAGGCTTGTTACATGAAAGTCTGGATCAGGCAGGTTATCGCGTGCTTGTCACAACCGATGGGTTAAGTGCAATTGAAATTGCCCACCGATGCTTACCAGATATGATTTTACTCGATGGCAATATGCCACATATGGATGGTTTTGAAAGTTGTATTCAGCTTAAAGCGAGCCCAATTACGCAGTTTATTCCCGTCATTTTTATGACAGGTTTGTCTGAGACAGAGCATATAGTGCGTGGTTTTCAGGTCGGCGGGGTGGACTATGTGACCAAGCCTTTGAATATTGAAGAAGTATTAGCAAGGGTAAAAACACATTTGGCACATGCCAAACTATTGCAACAACAGAAACAGGTAATTGATGCAACGGAAACAGCCATTCTTGCGCTAGATGTTCACGGTAAAATTGTTTGGAAAACCCAAAAGGCTAATGATCTACTGAATCAATATTTACCTGAATTAGAGGGCTTTGAAGCAGGCTTAAAAGCTTGGTTTTCAGATTTGGAACATGAAAAAGACCCCAAAAAATTAACAAGCTGTTCTTATTCAACGCCATCTCAGCAATTACAGCTTTTATTGCTTACGCCGTGGCAAACTGAACCAAGTGTGGCAAAAAATTATCTGATACAGATTAAGACTTCTACGCCAGCTTTAGAAATGGCTGATATTTTAAAATATTGCCCGCAGTTGACTCAACGTGAGGCAGAAGTCATGCATTGGTTGTTGTTAGGAAAAACCAATAAAGATATTGCAGAAATTTTGGAGCTTAGTCCACGGACGGTAAACAAGCATTTAGAGCATATTTTTGAAAAACTTTGTGTTGAAAACCGAACTGCTGCTGTGGCACACATTAATAGTCTGGTACAAGAGTTTCACTAATTTAATTGACGATTGTATTTAAAAAGCATACAGACTCACTGCTAAAAATAGTCTATTTTTTTACACTTAAATTTGTTCTTATAGATAAAGATATATAAAGTCATTTTTAAATAAATTTGAGCCATAATACGAGGAATTCATTGTGAATATTCAACAAAAAGATGATGCAAAACACGGCAGCTTTAGCTTACTTGATGGTGAAACCGTTGCGGGTGAAATGACTTATACATGGGCAGGCGAAGGCATGCTGATTATTGACGCTACAGATGTAAATGAAAATTATCGGGGACAAGGCGTAGGTCGCCAATTACTTGATGCTTTGGTGGCTTTTGTTCGTGAAAAAGACGTAAAAGTAATTCCACTTTGCCCATATGCAAAATCGGTTTTTGATAAAGACCCAAGCATTGGTGATGTACTTAGAAAATAAACAATAGATTAAAAATCATTTTATAAAAATCGGGCGTTGGTGTCCGATTTTTTATTGGCTTTATTATTCATCTTTGTTTTAGTGAATATGTTTTAAGCAGTTGTATTCAACTGATTTGAAGGTTTTCGATTGCCAAATCGAATTTATCAAACTTATAGAAAAGCTTATCTAATAAAAATAGTTTTAGACCAATTGGGAAAAAAATAAACTCTTTGCACAAATATTTAATGGCTGACGAAAGCTAAATATTTATAACGTTTTAATATTATTTTTTGGAATTTTCCTTGAACTGGCAGTATATCCATAGTGTGTTGCCGCAATTTTTCTCTGCAACTTTGACCACGCTGCAAATTTCAATTATCAGTATTATTTTGGCAATTATTGTAGGGCTAATTTGCAGCATTTTAATCACATATCGCGTGCGGGTGCTAAATAGAATTGCCCAGTTCTATATTGAGTTATCTCGAAATACCCCTTTATTAATTCAACTGTTCTTTTTGTATTACGGTTTGCCAAAACTCGGTATAAAAATCGATGGTTTCGCTTGTGGTGTGATCGGATTGACCTTTTTAGGCGGAAGCTATATGGCTGAAGCTTTCCGAGCAGGTTTGCAGTCTGTTGCTAAAGGGCAGATTGACTCAGCAAAAAGTATTGGTCTACAACCGATTCAAATTTTTAGATATGTCATTTTTCCTCAAGCACTTGCCATTTCAATTCCGGCAATAGGGGCAAATTGCCTATTTTTGATTAAAGAAAGTTCTGTGGTCAGTGCAATTGCTGTCGTTGAACTGCTTTTTGTCACCAAAGACTTAATTGGCATGGACTATAAAACCACAGAAGCTTTGTTTTTACTCATCATGGCCTATCTCATTATTTTATTGCCCGTGTCTATTTTAACCAGCTATCTGGAGTACAGAAGTCGGAAGGTGAGCCATGGAACTTGATTATCTATTTCAAGCGAGTCACCTCGAACGTTTAATGTGGGGACTTTGGGCAACTGCAAAAATTGCTTTTATTTCGGTGTTTTTCTCTGCAATTTTCGGCACAGTTTTCGGCGTCATTATGACCTCAAAAAATATAGTCGTTAAAGCACTGTGCCGCCTGTACTTAGAAGCCATTCGAATCATTCCGATTTTAGTTTTGCTGTTTGTGTTTTATTTCGGCTTTGCGACATGGTTTAACTGGCAGTTTTCTGCAATGTGGGTGTGCATTGTTGTGTTTGTTTTATGGGGTACGGCAGAAATGGGCGATTTGGTTCGTGCAGCCATTACTTCGATTGATCAACATCAACGCGATTCGGCCTATGCGCTCGGACTAACTCATGTTCAAGCTTTGATCTATGTCATTTTTCCGCAAAGTCTAAAACGAGTAACACCAGGCGCGATTAACTTATTTACCCGAATGGTGAAAACCAGCTCTTTGGCAGTCCTGATTGGTGTGGTTGAGGTCATTAAAGTTGGCCAGCAAATTATTGAAAATTCGCTGTTGACCGTGCCGAGCGCTTCTCTTTGGATTTATGGCTTTATTTTTATTTTGTATTTTCTGATTTGCTATCCCTTATCTCGTTTGGCGGCACATTTAGAAAAGGTCTGGGAGTAATTATGCCTTTGTTATCGATACAACAATTACAGAAATCATTTGCACAAAGTCATATTTTACAGGGCATTGATCTGGATGTAGAACAAGGAGAGGTGGTTGTTATTTTAGGTCCATCGGGCTGCGGTAAAAGTACCTTACTGCGTTGTATTAATGGCTTAGAACCGATTCAGGGTGGCGAAATTCGTTTAACTGGCTCAGGTGTTTTGGGCAAAGATGTGGACTGGACTAATGCTCGTCAAAAAATTGGCATGGTTTTTCAAAACTATGAGCTATTTGGGCATATGAACGTTATTGACAATATTTTGCTTGGGCCACTTAAAGTACAAAAACGCCACCGTGATGAAGCTGAACAAGTAGCAGATGAATTGCTAAAGCGAGTGGGATTGTTTGAGCGAAAACTTGATTATCCACGACAGCTTTCAGGCGGACAAAAACAGCGTATTGCCATTGTGCGTTCACTGGTCATGCAACCTAAAGTCATTTTGCTTGATGAAATTACTGCTGCGCTTGATCCGGAAATGGTTAGGGAAGTACTCGATGTCGTACTGAAATTGGCAAATGAAGGAATGACCATGTTGATTGTGACACATGAGATGTCCTTTGCACGCAAGGTTGCCGACCGCATTATTTTTATGGATAAGGGCAAAATTATTGAACAGGCTTCACCAGAAGAATTTTTTGAACAGCCAAAAACAGAACGAGCGAAAGCCTTCTTAAATATTTTGTCGTACTAAATTTTTATTATTTGAATCATGAGGAAGTGAATGTTTAAACGTAATTCAATAAAAATATTAAGCAGTCTTGCCGTTGCTGGGGTTTTATTAACTGCATGTAGTAAAACGCCATCAACTGAACAGGCAAGTAATGCTCAAGAAGACCATTCTTTAGAACAAGTCAAAAAAAATGGGGTTCTACGCGTTGCCGTTTTTGCAGATGATCCGCCGTTTGGTTATGTAGATAGTGCGGGGAATAACCAGGGCTTTGATGTGGCTCTAGCAAAACGGGTGACTAAAGATTTATTCGGTGATGAAAAGAAAGTTGAGTTTATTGTGACTGAAGCTTCAAATCGGGTGGAGTTTTTAAAATCAAATCGTGCCGATGTGGTGTTTGCGACATTTACAGTAACCCCTGAACGTAAGGAAGTTGTCGATTTTGCCGAGCCTTATTTAAAAGGGGCTTTTGGGATTGTCTCACCTAAAGCCAAGCCGATTACGGACATTGCCCAATTAGAAGGTAAAACCTTAATCGTAAATAAAGGCACAAGTTCAGATACTTACTTTACTAAGCATTATCCGAAAGTGAACTTACTCAAGTTTGAAAGAAACTCGGATGCCTTCAAAGCTTTAACCGACGGTCGTGGTGACGCGATTTCACAAGATAGTACCTATGCTTTGGCATGGGCCGCGAAGAACCCAAGTTATGTTGCAGGTATTCAGTCTATTGGTGATCAAGAGTTTATTGCACCAGCAGTTAAAAAGGGCAATACCCAATTATTGAATTGGCTCAATACTGAAATTAAGCAGCTAAGAACAAGTGGTGAAATTAATAAAATTTATGATGAAACCTTGAAGCCAATTTACGGTGAATCGGTCAATCCGAATGTGTTTTTAGATGTAGGCCAATAATTTTCAATATCGCTAGAGCAGTGTCTAAAAGTAGGCGCTGCGATTTTAAATAAGACTTTTACAAGAACGATAGGATGAAATAATGACAACATTAACATTTCAAAACGTGAAGCATATTTTAGCTGCGTCTTTACTGAGTTTAGGTTTAGTTGCATGTGACAAAGGAACTCAGTCTACTGAAAAAACAGCAGATACCACACAAACTGTGTCGAGTATTGAACAGATCAAAAAGAATGGCGTGGTACGAATTGGCGTATTTAGTGATAAACCGCCGTTTGGATATTTAGATGCTCAAGGTAAAAATCAAGGTTTTGATGTAGAAATTGCTAAGCATGTTGCGAAAGATCTGCTGGGTGATGAAAACAAAGTTGAGTTTGTTTTAACTGAAGCGGCTAACCGTGTCGAATACTTAAAAGCCAATAAAGTGGATATTATTTTTGCCAACTTTACTGTTACGCCAGAACGTAAGGAAGTTGTCGATTTTGCAAAGCCTTATTTAAAAGTGGCACTAGGTGTGGTTTCTCCAAAAAGTCATCCGATTACCGATGTTGCTCAACTTAAAGATAAAACTTTGTTGGTAAATAAAGGTACAACGGCTGATTCATTCTTCACCAAGACTCATCCTGAAATTAAACTACAAAAGTATGAACAAAACACTGAAACTTTTGATGCTTTAAAAGATGGTCGTGGTGCTGCGCTTGCACATGATAACTTGCTGGTTTTAGCTTGGGCTAAAGAAAATCCAAATTACACTGTTGGCATTACCAATTTAGGTGAGCAGGACTTAATTGCACCAGCAGTGAAAAAAGGCGATAAAGAGTTGCTGGACTGGTTGAACCAAGATTTAGAGAAACTGGCTAAAGACGGCGTGATTCATCAGGCTTATGAAAAAACGTTAAAACCAGTCTATGGCGATACGATTAATCCAAAAGATTTGTTGGTTGAGTAGTTTTACTCAGAGCCTCTAATGACTAGGATTCTAGATAGTATTTGCTTGAGCTAGGATTCATCTACAGCCTGCCCATAATTTATAAAGATAATGTTTTTGCAATATTTTTTTATAGATCTAAACAGTGGTCAGGTTCTGTAGATGAGAAAGTTTTTTGGTTACTTTTTTCAAAAAAGTAACAGAATTAGCTGAGTGCTTTAGAGGTTAAAAGGTAGGATTTCATCGTGCTAACTCCTTGACTTTATATTACTTTAATTTAAATAAAGTCGGCTCTGCTGCTAATTTATCTGCCAAATATTGAATCAATACACTTAATTTAGGCGGGACATGCCTTGTCGGTGGATAAAGTAACCACAGCCCACCACTGTAATAGGTTTTAAAATACCAATCTGGTAAAACCTGGACTAAGGTACCTTGTTGTAGAGCATGGCGTGCAACGAAGTAAGGTAAGCTCGCAATACCTAAATGCTGTAATGCCGCACTCAAACGCACACCTGTATGGTTTGCTGCATAACGCCCACGCACAGCCACACTGATCGATTTGTTTCCTTGCTGAAATTTCCATTTTGAGTCACTGGCTTGTTCGCCCAAGTAAATACATTCATGCTGCTTTAAATCATGAGGGTGGTTCGGTGTACCGTGCTTGGACAAATATTCAGGTGTAGCACAAACCAAGTGATCAATATCAATCAGCTTTCGACCCATAAGGCCACCCGGTGGTTGCTCTGTAATTCGAAGTGCTAAATCTACTCCATCATCAATCAGGTCTACATAGCGATCTTCTAAAAGCATTTGTATATCAATTTTCGGGTAGCGTTCTAAAAACTCGGGTAAATGAGGGTGAATCATAAAATGCCCCACAGCTTTCGGAACACTCATGCGAATAACACCTTCTGGTTCGACATGAAATTGTCCTGAACTTTCCATGACTGCTTGTGCAGCATTCACCATATCTAAACAACGCTGATAAACCTGTTGCCCACTTTCACTTAAACGAAGTTTTCGTGTAGTCCGATAGAGTAAGCGGGTGCCTAAAACTCGTTCTAAACGGGCAATCGCGCGGCTCACAGCAGAAGGTGTTGTACCAAGCTGGCGTGCAGTTTCAGAAAAGCTTTCCGACTCGACAACCTTAACGAAAGTCGCCATTTCATTTAACAGAACCGGACTTTGATTTGTGCTCATGAGGCAAAAGTTATTTGGATTTTAATTGGATTATCGCGTCTAAAAAATCGCAATACAATCTTTTAGGTGATTTTCAGGAAACTAAATTGTTATGTGGCAGTTGTATGGACATGAGTTTTTAACGCTAGCTCTTATTCACTTTATGGCGGTGATTTTACCGGGACCAGATTTTGTGATTACGGTAAGGCAAAGTGTACGTTATGGCTATCTGATTGGATGTCTAACCGCAATTGGTATTGGTGTCGGGATTTCAGTGCATGTGTTTTATACACTTATTGGTATTGGCTTTTTGATTCAGCAAAGTGAATGGCTCATGTCACTGATCAGAACAGCAGGGGCAGCTTATTTGATTTATTTAGGATGGCAGTGTTTACGTAGCCAGCCGAATACTAATATTGAAATTAATGGCCAAGCAAACGGTGATACGCCAAGTTTATTTAAAGCTTTTACTATGGGTTTTCTTACCAATGCATTAAACCCAAAAGCCACTATCTTTTTTCTGGCAATTTTTACAACGATTGTGAGTACAACTACACCAATGAAAGTTCAGGTCTTTTATGGGGTCTGGATGTGTATGGTTAATGCCATTTGGTTTATGGTGGTGAGCGTACTGTTTGCACAGCCTATCGTACGTAAAAGATTTTTGGAGTTTGGGGTTTATTTTGAGCGGGTGATGGGGGTGTTATTAATTGGAATTGCATTGAGATTGATTTGGGGATTGTTTGTTTAAGTTGGTTGTATTTATAAGTGGATGGGGTAGCACGACGGAGTCTTACCGTTTATACGTCATAATAAAGTAGCTAATTCTGTTACTTTTTTTGGAAAAAGTAACCAAAAAACTTTGTCATCTACAGAACCTGTTCACTGTTTTTCATCTATCAGGAAATGTTGCAAAAACATTATTTTTATAAATTATGGGCAGGCTGTAGATGACTCTTAGCACGAGCCGAAGGCTAATTCAGAAATCGAATTTAAAATAACAAGACTCCGTAGTGATAACTACTTTGAGTTGTCCGAACTATTGATGACTCTTAATTCGAGCTAAAATCATCTGCAACCTGCGTGGTATTAAATAGTTTATGTTTCTGCGATATATCGATTAGATATAAGAAGAGGACAGGTTTTGCAGATGAAAATGCTTTTGCTTACTTTGGGCGAAACCAAAGTAAGTCTAGCCGAAGGCTAATTCAGAAATCGAATTTAAAATAATAAGACTCCACTGTAATAGCTACTTTGACTTGTTACTTCATATATAACTTTTGAGCTCAAGTAGTTTTAATAAATAATCCATAAAAAAGACCGCTCAAAAGCAGTCTTTTCTAGTCTAAAAATAGATTTAGTTGCTACGCCTATTACGCGTCAGTTGATGTAACACTGACACCAATAAATCAATTTCTTCAGTTGTGTTATAAAAAGCCAAAGACGGACGCACGGTTTGTTCTACACCAAAACGACGTAAAATTGGCTGTGCACAATGGTGGCCAGAACGTACCGCAATGCCATGTTGATTTAAAGCTTTACCGACTTGCTCAGTTGAATAGCCTTGTAAAGTGAAGGACATCACACTGGCTTTGTGATGCGCCGTTCCAATCAAGCGTAAACCTGACACACTGCTCAGAGCATTTTGACCATATTCGAGTAGATCATGTTCATAGCGAGCAATGTTATGAATGCCTAGACTTTCGACATATTCAAGTGCAGCGCCTAATCCGACAGCATCGGCAATGTTTCCTGTTCCAGCTTCAAACTTGTTTGGTGCAGGTTGGTAAACTACTTGTTCGAAGGTCACATCCTGAATCATGTTACCGCCGCCTTCCCAAACAGGCATGCTTTCTAGCAACTCTGGTTTTGCATAGACCACACCAATACCCGTTGGCCCAAACACTTTATGTCCAGAAAATACAAAAAAGTCTGCATCAAGAGCTTGTACATTAGTAGGGATGTGCGAAACAGATTGCGCGCCATCAACTAAAACACGTACACCTTTGGCATGCGCAATTTTAATGACTTCAGCAACAGGTGTGACTGTTCCTAAAGCATTCGAAACTTGAGTAATCGACAGCAGTTTAGTGCGTTCATTAATCAGTTTTGGCAACTCTTCTAAAATAATCTGGCCTGTGTCATCCACAGGAATGACTCTTAATTTTGCTCCAGTTTTTTTAGTGAGTTGATACCAAGGCACAATATTGGCATGGTGTTCTAAGTGAGAAACGATAATTTCATCACCTTCACCAATATTTTGCTCACCCCATGTTTTTGCAATCAGGTTAATGCCTTCGGTTGTTCCTCGAACAAAGATAATTTCTTTAGAAGAGGGTGCACCAATGAATCGGGCAACTACATTTCTTGCATGCTCATAGGCATCGGTTGCACGAGCCGCTAACTCATGGGCAGCACGGTGAATATTTGAGTTTTCATGCTGATAAAAATAAGCAATCCGGTCAATCACACGCTGCGGTTTTTGTGTGGTCGCAGCATTATCCAACCAAACTAGAGGGCGACCATTGACGCGTTCCTGTAAAACTGGGAAATCGCGACGTATGGCATGTACATCGAGTGGTTGAGCACTGCTTGCTACAAAAGTGGGTTGCGATGGTTGATAGTGACTATAACTTTGTCCAGTTTGAGGCAAGTCTAAAAAATAAAATGCAGAGCTTGCCGAACTTTGGGGAGGCGTGTTCGTTGCAAAACGATCTTCTGTCAGCAATGATTTCAGCTGATCACCATGTGGTAACTGAAAAGACTGTGCAACTGAATAATTATCTTCAACACCTTTAACAGACGGTTCTGCTGTATTGGGAGCAGAAAAATCATTTAAAAAATAATAAGGTGATTCACCTGCACCAGTGGGTAAGTTTGGTTCAATGCGTGGCACATTGGGTTCACTATGAGCAGCTTGTGGCAAATATGGTTCAAATGGTGGGCGTGGCAAATTAGCTCCACCAACCACAGGCGCAGACGCTACAATTCGGCGTTCAGGGTAGTCTGGCAAATTTGGAATATGCTCAGGATATTCCGGATTGAGACTTTTCTGAAAGGCGATATTGGGCGCACGACCACTGAGTGCAGAAAATGGTTCACCCGGTTGTGGTGGATGCGGTGGCGCTCCGACTGGTAAGTCCAAGTTAAGGCCCGATGGAGAAGCTGAACTGCTTGAGCTTGGCACTGCTGAAAAAAACTCATTAGCAAGTCGAGCAATGGTGGACTCATCAGGGAAGTTGGCTGGTGGGTTAACACCAGTCACTTTAGGCCCCGTTGAACTACCTTGCAGATTACTTGTAGTTAACTGGGTAGTCATGATATTTGTCCACCTCCACATCATCTAACACTGCTAAAGCATCGTCTGTTAATACTGCAAGTGAGCAATATAACGAGATTAGATATGACGCAATTGCGTTACGGTTAATGCCCATAAAACGTACTGAAAGCCCTGGTGACTGTTCACCAGCAAGACCCGGTTGGAACAAACCAACAATTCCTTGACGCTTTTCACCAACACGAAGCAGCAAGATTTTAGTTTTGCCATCTTCTACAGGAATTTTATTTGATGGAATAAGTGGAATTCCGCGCCATGTAATGAACTGCGAACCGAACAGACTAACCGTTGGAGGCGGTACACCACGGCGTGTACATTCACGTCCAAATGCTGCAATCGCATCAGGGTGTGCTAGGAAAAATCCCGGTTCTTTCCAGACTTTACGTAGCAAATCATCAAGATCATCTGGCGTCGGTGGGCCATTTAAAGTCGAAATACGTTGGTCATCTGTCACACTTGCCAGTAAACCATATTCAGGGTTATTGATAAGCTCACTTTCTTGACGTTCTTTAATGGTTTCAATCGTTAAACGGAGCTGTTCTTTAATTTGGTCGTGTGGGCTGCTGTAAAGGTCAGCAACACGTGTATGTACATCTAAAACAGTAGATACACCGTTTAAAAAGTATTCACGTGGCTCTGGATCATAATCGACAAAAGTTTGTGGCAAAGTTGCTTCATCACGTTGTGTGCAAGCCACTTGAATATCATCGGTATTATTGACACGGTTTAGGCGATAGATACCTGCTTCAACAGGAATCCATTGCAGTAAATGAGTCAGCCATCGGGGAGTAATTGTAGAAAGTTGGGGAGCTGTTTTTGTTGCATTGGCCAGTTGACGGGCTGCGTGGTCCCCCAGCGCAAGTTGGGCTTTGTCAGTATTTTTCGCCATGAATCATTTTTCCTTATTACATTGGCTTTTTGAAAATAAAAATTCTAGGATGCATATAAACTAGAATTAGTTCTGGTTTTAAAATTAAAATAGCGTTATAAATTTTTTAAATAGAGAGCTTATTAATGAGTTATCTATTTTCTAAATAAAAATATATTTAAACTAGAAATAAGCATTTTATTAATCTGCACGTTCTTTGTTTATTTATCTCCTTATCTATTTATTTCACATCTATAGTTTTTAACCGGCTATATGATTTTTTTGATAAGACTCATTAGGAGACTGTAAAATCTGACTACCTGCAGCAACACTATGTGTAAGCCAGACATTCCCCCCAATAATTGACCCTCGGCCAATGGTAATACGGCCTAAAATAGTGGCGCCTGCATAAATCACGACATCATCTTCAACAATTGGATGGCGTGTATAGTCTTTTTTCAAAGCGCCATCATCATTGGTTTCAAAGCGTTTTGCTCCAAGAGTCACTGCTTGATAAATACGAACACGTTCCCCAATGACACTAGTTTCACCAATCACTACACCCGTACCATGATCGATGAAGAATCCTTTGCCAATTTGCGCACCCGGATGAATATCAATACCCGTTGCAGAGTGAGCCAACTCGGAAATAATGCGAGACAATAAAGGCACTTGGGCATAGAGTTGATGCGCAATTCGGTGATAAATGATCGCAAATATGCCCGGATAGCAGAGTAATACTTCATCTACACTATGTGCTGCTGGATCACCTTCATAAGCAGCACGCACATCGCCGTCTAAAAGACGTCGTATAGAGGGCAAGGTGTTGGCAAAATCCTGCACAATTGTTTGAGCAAATTCTTGTGGGTGCTGCACTGGGCTTGAATGACCTAAATGACGTTTTGCTTCATAATTCAAAGCCAGTTGCACTTGAGCATGTAAGGCTGTCAGCACCCGATTTAAAGTATAGGCAATATAAGAATCTTCAGTTTCTTGACGTAAGTCAGCAGGGCCTAAACGCATTGGAAATAAAATTCCACACAAGTCATCTAAAATGACTTTTAAAGCTTCTTTAGATGGAAGTTCACGGCCTCCAAATTCTTTTGTTCTGTGCTGTTGCTGACGCCAGTCATGCCTTGCTTGTTGTAAACCTTGTACAACCGCATTAATGTTCCATTGAGTCACAAGCTTTCCTTGATTCACTGAAAATTGATTGAAGTATTAGTCTTGTTGCCAAGGAAGTTGGTGGATGCGCCAGCCATTTTTCTGATTACGCTGTTGCTGATCATTTAGGTCGCCTTCGAAGCCTTCAAGAACGTTATAAATGTGCTCAAAACCTGCATTAAATGCGGCTTCTGCTGCCTGTGCTGAACGGTTGCCACTACGACATAACAAAAGAATGGTTTTGTCTTTGCCAACTTTTGATTCAAGTTCTTTTAAAAAGCGTGGATTACGGTTAAACGATGTGCCTGTTGCCCAAGCGACATGAACACTTTCAGGGACATAACCCACAAATTTACGTTCTTCATTGGTACGTACATCAACTAAAACAGCTTCGCCTTGTTGTACGAGCTGCCATGCATCAACAGGTGATAAACTGCCACTAAAATTTAATTCGTGTTCTTGTGCATATTGCTGTGCTTTAGCAAGGATATCTTCGGCTGAAAAGGACGTATTTGAACCATTTGAGATAAAACTTTGCGGAGTTTCAGTATTTAATTTAGCGTTCATTGAATATATCCTTATCTTTGATTCAGATTGTTAAGGTTCAATTTACGCGTTTTTAAATATAAGCAAAAATAAGGAATATCTATTTATATATATTATTTTGATAAATAAGAGCGGTAAATATTTTATATAAAATAGTATTAGTTAATCTTATAAAGTTATTAAAATAAAATAGATTTAAGAAATTTTATTATTTAGTAAAAACCGTGCAGATTAAAATAACCTACACGGTTTTAAATATTAAGCAAACCCACCATTTACCCGAATGACTTGAGAGTTTACCCAGCCCCCATCTGGACCAGCCAGCATGGCCACTACGCCAGCAATTTCTTCAGGTGTTCCGATTCGTTCCAATGGAGCAAGTTTTGCAATAGCTGCCACTTGCTCTTCAGTTTTTCCATTGTAAAAAAGGTCAGTGCCTGTCGGGCCGGGTGCAACTGCATTTACAGTGATATTTCGTCCACGTAACTCATTTGCTAACACATGTACCAAACCTTCGACACCTGCTTTTGAAGCAATATAAGGACCATATGCCGGAAAAGATTTGGCAATTACACTGGTTGAAAGCGCAATAATCCGACCACCATCTGGCACTGTTTCGGCCGCATGCGCCAATATTAAAAACGAGCCACGTAAATTGGTATGAATCACTTTATCGAAATCTGGCAGGCTTTCAGGTGTAATTTTTGCCATAGGCATAATACCGGCACTATGAACTACCACATCTACTTGACCATTAATGGCCTTTGCCTCTTGAAATAAACGGCTCACCTCATGTTCATTTGCAATGTCCGCTTGAATAGCTAAGGCTTGACCACCTTGCTCAATAATGTGTTCTACAGTGGCTTGGGCATGCGCTTTATTGCCAGCATAATTAATAATTACATAAAACCCATCTTGAGCTAAGCGTTCTGCAATAGCACGGCCAATACCACGTGATGCGCCAGTAACCAGAGCTGTTTTTCTTGAAATATTCATTTTTAGATTGCCTGTTTGAGTAAGTATGGCTTATTTTAATAATATAGAAATATGGGATAAATCATCAAAATTAGATAAGATAATTCCATATAAATTAATAATAGGTAGAGTTAAAAGCGAGCACCATGGATAAATTTGATACCTTGCAACTTTTTACCCGCATCGTAGAGCTGGGTAGTTTTAGTCAGGCAGCCGATCAGCTAAATATCCCACGTGCTACAGCAAGTAATGCCATTAAAGAGTTAGAGAGTAATTTACAGTGCCGTTTACTAGAGCGGACGACTCGGCATGTAAGGCCATCACTAGATGGACAGGCATTTTATGAACGCTGCACACAAATATTATCGGAACTCGATGATGCCGAATCATCTTTACGCAATGTAATTGCTCAGCCCCGTGGTTTATTACGTGTCGATTTATCAGGCGCTCATGCGACTAAAATTGTTTTACCCAATATCGATCAATTTCACGAGTTATACCCCGACATTGAACTGGTAATCAGTACAGGTGATCGCTTGGTTGATCTGATTAGGGAAGGGATAGACTGTGTGGTGAGAGCGGGCCGTTTAGATGATTCCACTTTAATTGCTAGACATTTGGTCGATATGCCACAAGTCATTTGTGCAAGTCCTGACTATTTAAATAAACATGGAACGCCACAGCAACCAGAAGATTTATTATCACATTATTGTGTCAATTTCTTTTCAACATCAGGCGGGCGAAATTACCCATTTGAATTGATGGTGAATAGCAAAAAACAAGATTATTTTTTGAAAAGCTGGATCGCGGTAAATGACGCTGAAAACTATGTATTATCTGCCTTACAAGGGGCTGGCTTAATTCAGGTCCCACGCTATCATGTGGCAAATGAGTTAAAAGACGGGCAACTAGTTGAGGTCTTATCGGAGTGGGAAATCCCGAAGATGTCAGTTTCTGCTTTATATCCGCAGCATCGGCAGCTCTCGCCACGCGTACGCGTTTTTGTCGCTTGGCTGAGTGAGTTATACACGGGCTATTTTGCCAACTTTGAATACCCGCAAAAATGAAATATCTTGCGGGTAAGTCAAAAACTAAATGATATTTTTAAGACTGATTCTGCAATTTATCTTGAGTCTTGGTCTCAAAATCACTCGCATCATGGCGTTCATGCAACTGCGTAGTTAAATCACCAAAAGTACGATTGACCATACGGCCACGTTGTACCGCAGGGCGCTCTAAAATCGCATCTGCCCAACGTTGAACATTTTTATATTGATCGACACCTAAAAACTCCGCGCCGTTATATACCCAGTTTTTAACAAGACCGCCATACCAAGGGAACGCTGCAATATCAGCGATGCTATATTCAGAACCAGCCAAATATTCGTTTTTTGCCAGATGCTGATCTAATACATCAAGTAAGCGTTTTGTTTCCATTGCAAAGCGGTTAATCGCATATTCAATTTTAACAGGGGCATAAGCATAAAAATGTCCAAAACCACCACCTAAGTAAGGTGCACTGCCCATTTGCCAGAATAACCAATTGAGGCATTCAGTACGTGCAGCAATATCAGTCGGAATAAACGCTTTAAACTTTTCAGCCAAGTAAAGCAAAATTGAGCCAGATTCAAATACTCTTAATGGCGGGTTTTGGCTATGGTCAACCAATGCTGGAATTTTAGAGTTGGGATTAATTTCTACAAAGCCACTGCCAAATTGCTGTCCTTCTCCGATTTTAATCAGCCAAGCATCATATTCAGCATCTTTATGTCCTAACGCTAAAAGCTCTTCAAGCAAAATAGTAACTTTTTGACCATTAGGCGTTGCTAAAGAGTAGAGTTGGAGCGGATGTTTTCCTACTGGAAGTGTATGCTCGTAACGCGCACCTGAGCTAGGTTGGTTTAAATCGGTTTTTTCTCCAGTCCATTGCCAAACTTGTGGAGGAATATAGTTTGAATCACTCATTTTTTATCTCATGTTTGGTGTAAATAAAAGGCTTAGTTATTTCGCAAGGCAAGCCATTTTTGTACGCTCGGACGTTGCCATTGCTGTAATGCATAGGTTTTTAAACGCTGTGGTACAGCATCACCATTTTGAATAAGGCGTTGCAACATCAGGGCAAGTTCAGCATCCACAATACTCCATGAACCAAAAAGAAATTCAGCATCAGACGCAAGAAGTTTTTCTGCAACAAAGAAAAGTTTCTCGGCTGCTTTTTTGCCTTCTTCTGAAAGTGGAGTGAAGGTGGGCTGAATAAAAATAACATCGGTTGGACGCTCAGTTCTTAATGCAACTAAGTCCGATCTGAGCCATGCCTGAATTTGTCTTGCTCTTGCGCGTGCTTGAATATCTTTTGGATAAATAGATGTGTTTGGATAAAGTTCTTCAAGATATTCCAAAATGGCAGAAGATTCTGATAAGGCAAAATCGTTATGTTCGAGTACAGGCACTTTGGCAGTTAATGACTTTTCTACATAAGATTTTTCAAACTGGCCTTGCTGGCCTAAGTTGATGGTCGCTATTTCAAATGGAATTTGTTTTTCATGTAGCCCTACAAAAACTGTAAATGCATAGGGACTTAGAAATTGTGAATCTGTATACAGCTTAAAATGCTCGTTATTCATTGTTATTGTCCATGTCATAAAACAATCGGATCTAGTCTAAGTGAGCTGATCCAAGATTGGGTAGCTTTTTTGTGGAAAAGCTTTATCGGTTTTTGAATTAAGCTATTTCAACGTTAGGGCTTAATGTGCTGAAAATGTTGACGGACAATGCTAAGCCAAGCTTGTACTGCTGGTGAAACAGGAAGATTTTTTTTCCAAGCCATGACTAAGTGCCATTGAATATTTGGTTTTTCGAGTGGCACTGCTGCAAATAAAGTCGGGTCAAGCATGTCGGTATAATATTGAGGAAGAAGCGCGATCCCCATACGTTGTAACACCATGTCTGCTAAGAGGTGCCATTGGCTGGTCCGGCACGCAATGGTTGGGTAGAAACCATGCTGCTTACATGCATTGAGAATAATACTGTTTAAAGAAAAATTCTCTGGAAACATTAAAAATGATTGGTGTTGTAGCTCTTCTAGATTTATTTTTTTGCGGGTTGCCCAAGTCGCATCACGACGTAAAAGTACCATTAAAGGGTAGTTACATAACTCGATGCTATTAAAAGTTTGCTCATCAAAAGGCTGCAATAAAACGCCAACGTCTACCTCATTATTGAGTAAAGCCTGTTCAATACCGCGTGAACCAACCTCCATAAAAGCCAATTCAATATCTGGTAATTGCTGATGATAATCAAACAGGGCAGTCGTCAGAAGCTGTGAGCCTAAAGGTGGAACGCCGAGTTTTAAAGTTCCTGTTTTTAATTGTTGATAGTTTTCAATTTCAAGAAAGATGTTCTGTTCTGCCTGAAGAAGCTCAATCGCATGTTGATAAATCCGCTCTCCAATTTCAGTTAGTTCAATTTGTCTTTTTCGTCCATGATCAGGTTTAACTAAAAGCTGTACCTGAAGCTGCTCTTCAAGCTGCTGTAATATTTTACTAATAGTCGGTTGAGTCAGATACAACTCTTCAGCAGTACGTGTAAAGCTTTTAGTTTTGACCAGCGTAACGAAGCACTGTAGTGATTTTAGAGAAAGCATAATAAAGAATAAATTATTCCATTTTGGAATAATATTAACATGAATAATTCATATTTAGCAGGTCTAACCAAGCTAGCATAATAGTGTAGTTAACCATCTAATTTCGCAAAATGAGTACTGAATCTGCTTCTGGAACACCCACACAACCTTCACTATTCGTGTTAGTTAAACAAATTTTGATTTTGGCTGGATTTTGGTGGGTCGGATATCTCTTACATCAAAAACTTGGCGTACCTGTCTCGGCAGGCATTTTAGGTATGTTTTTATTGCTTTTATGCCTGTTCTTTAAAATTATCAAAATGGATCAGGTGGCAATGGGAGCAACTGTTGTTTTAGGTGAGCTATTACTGTTTTTTGTGCCTGTAGTCGTTGCCGTAGTTCAGTATAAGACCTTGTTTATGACCGAAGGGTGGCAAATTGTTTTGAGCATTGCGGTTGGGACCATTTCGGTCATGCTCAGTACGTGCCTGACGATTCACTATTACAATCGTTTGAAAGCTTATTTACAGGCTCGAAAACGTCTTCAACATAAGCATATCTAAAGAGCAAACGACATGAATATCTGGTCAATTCTTTGTCTGATCTGGACTTTGGCAGCCTATATTGTGGCAAAGCGGATCTATCAGAAAAATCCAAAACTTTGGTTGTCACCCGCGATTAGTGTGCCTGTACTCACCATCATTTTGATGACGATTTTTGGAATTTCATATCAAACTTATGCTGAAGATACGCAGTGGATTGTTAATTTATTAGGGCCTGCAACAGTTGCGTTTGCTGTACCGATTTATCGTTATCGGGAAACGATTCGTAAAAACCTTGGGGTCCTTTCGATTGCGATTATTGTGGGGATGAGTGTAGGTGTGATGTCTGCCTATGAAATGGCACAGTGGTTCCACTTTAGCCCGGAAGTGACCAATAGTTTAATGGCACGTTCTATTTCAACTCCATTTGCCATGATTTTAGCGGAAGATATTCACGGTTCGGCAGCTTTGGTTTCACTATTTACAGTCATTACTGGTTTGGTCGGTATGATTTGCGGCGATGCAATTTTAGCGATTACTAAAATCCGTTCTAATGTAGCAAATGGGGCAGCTTTCGGAAATGCAGCCCACGGTTTTGGTACAGTTAGAGCACAGCAGCGCAATAGTGAAGAAGGGGTGATTGCCAGTTTAACCATGGTCATTGCCGGTATTTTAATGGTACTGATTGGGCCATTTGCGATTCATCTATGGTTGCTGTTGTAGGTCTTGTCTAAGTCAGCTTGCCATGTTGTTGAATAATCTTTGATAGTTTTTTTATGGCTTGTTTCATTAGTTCGGGTTCAAAATCCCCTAAGCCAACAATTAAACCCGGACGTTGTTGCTCTTTTGAAAATGTCGGTGAAATTGCTTTAATGGCAATGCCTGCATCGACTGCCGAGCTTGCAACTTTAATGTCATTAATATGATGAGCAAGCCATAACACCATATGCATGCCTTGATCGCCTGGCTGTAACCAAGCCAGTTCTCGAGGTATGTATTTTTCAATCAAGCCAATAATGTATTCTCGAACTTCTGCATAGACATTTCGAGTACGTCGAATATGTCGTTCCAAATAACCCTCTTGAATAAAAGCAGCCAAAACGTGCTGGTCAGCTGCAGGTGGATGTCGATCAATTAAGACTCTAAGCCCACAAAAAGGTGCTACCAATTCTTTAGGTAATACTGCATAGCCAAGTCTAAGGGAAGGAAATAGTACTTTGCTGAAAGTACCCAGATAAATGACTTGGTCGGGTGCCATGCCTTGTAAAGATGGGAAGGGCTGACCGTTATAACGGAGTTCGCTGTCATAGTCATCTTCAATGATCCATGCATTTTGCTGTTTTGCCCAAGCCAATAAAGCAGTGCGTCTTGCTAGACTCATCGGCATGCCAAGTGGATATTGGTGAGAGGGTGTCACGAAGGCGGCACGTGCATTTTTCGAAAGTCTAATTCCGGTTTCAACTTGAATACCTTCTTCATCGACAGGAACACGCACCATTCGAATATTTTGTACAGCATGTTCAAAAATGGCTGTTGTACCCCGATAAGCTGGATCTTCTATCCAGACTTCATCTTTTGCTTCAAATAAAATCTGGCTACAAATATAAAGTGATTGCTGAATACCGGGAGTAATCGCAATTTGGTCAGGTTCGCAGTGGACAGAGCGTGACCGTCGGACATAGTCTGCTATAGCGACTCTTAGTGATAACACGCCTTGAGGTTCGCCATAACCCGAAGGAATCCCTGCACCTCGTGATCTATATTTATTACCAAATTTACGCCAGATGTCGCTCGGTTGAGTACGACCGACGGGGACAGATACCGCAAAAGGAACATGAGGAAGTGGCTTAAATTCATCAAGCACTTTGGCATAAGAACGTGCCGATTTGGTCAAAGATATCGAGTTAGGTTTATTTTCTTTTGATGAATGTTGTATTACAGATGTTTTAACCAAAGAATGAGACACATAAGTGCCAGTTCGTGGTTGAGAGTCAAACACACCTTCAGCTAAAAGCTGATCGTAAGCTTCAATAATGGTTCCGCGAGCGACACCTAGGGTTAAAGCCAGTTCGCGTGAAGAAGGCAATGGATCGCCGGGCTGTAAATCACCACTTTGTACAGCTTCGCGTAAAGCTTGAGTCAGTTGAGCACTTATCTTTCCTTGGCTTTTATCAATCTTTGCAATAGACGGAAGTTCAACAACTTTTGCCATTCTTGCCATAATTCTGGTCTACTTAATAAAATACAAAGTGGTTCTTTTTAATAAACCACAGAAACCAGAAAATTTACAACATAAAATATAAATAACCCTGATATTTATAGTGAGGTTTTAGTCATGTATATCCCTGATGATTTTGCAGAAAACCGTTTGGATGTGTTGCATTCTCTTATTGCAGAACATCCATTTGGAGTGCTTTTTACTCATGGAAGTAATGGCTTAAATGCAAATCATCTTCCATTCGAGTTGCAGGAAAATGAAGGGGAATTTGGCATGCTACATGCCCATGTGTCACGAAATAATTCTGTTTGGCAGGACATTAAAAATGGAGATGAGGTATTGGTCGTTTTTCAAGCAGGCGATGCTTATATTTCACCAAACTGGTATCCATCTAAACATGAACAGCACAGACAAGTACCGACGTGGAACTATAGGGTTGTGCATGCATATGGCAAAGTGACGATTCGCGATGATGAACGTTACGTCCGTGGTGTTGTGGCTCGTTTAACCCGTACTCATGAAGCATCTCAACCTGAACCATGGAAAATGTCCGATGCACCAAAGGACTATCTTGAACCAATGTTAAAGACGATTGTGGGAATAGAAATTGAAATTACTAAGCTGCAAGGAAAATCAAAACTTGGGCAAAACAAAGAACGCCGAGACATTTTAGGCGCGGCAGATGGCCTATCGAAATCTGGTCATCAAACCATAGCGAATGCCATGTACAGTGTGGCTGATTTAAATAAATAATTTTGAAAATATAAAAGCTTAATATCAATTGAGGAGATAAAGATGTCTTTGACTACACCTGTTGAATTAGTGGGTGAGCACGTTATTTTAAAGCCGCTAGATGTAACTCAAGCTGAAGCGCTCAAAGAGGCCGTTTGCGATGGGGAACTCCATAATCTTTGGTATACCCGTGTGCCAAGACCTGAACAGATGACTGCTGAAATTGAAAGACGTCTTGATTTGCAAAAATCCGGCTCTATGTTGCCATTTTATATTGAAGACCGAAAAACGGGACGAGCGCTGGGCATGACAACACTAATGCATATTGAAGAAGCACATCGCCGTGTAGAAATTGGTTCGACGTGGTACCGAAAGTCTGCACAGCGTACGCCTGTAAATACTGAATGTAAGAAGCTATTGCTGGCTCATGCATTTGAGACTTTAAACTGTATTGCGGTTGAGTTACGCACATCTTCTTTAAATGTTCAAAGTCAAGCCGCGATCGTACGTTTGGGTGCAAAGCTAGACGGTGTGCTAAGAAGCCATCAAATTGTAAAAGATGATATTTTGCGGGACACTCACGTTTACAGCATTTTAAAACATGAGTGGCCTGCGGTTCGCCAAAATCTGGAATGGATGTTGAATAAACCGCGCTAAAAGGAATTTTAAGCAAGCTGTTTTTCTCTTTTTTGGCTTAGCCAGAAGAGAGAAGCTGCGGCAATCACCAACCATGGTATTAACGCTATATTCATTGCTTCCCAGCTAAATAAATCCAGAAAAGCACCTGCACTAAAAGAACAAATTAAGCCGACAACAAAAACCGTCATATCGTTAATGGCTTGGGCCTTAGCTTTTTCAGCCACAGAATAAGTTCCTGTGAGTAAAGAAGTACTGCCAATAAATAAAAAGTTCCATCCCACACCCAATAAAATTAAAGAAATAGCAAAAGATGCGAACTGAATACCTGAGAGAGCAAATCCGATATAGCAGGCAAATAATAAAAGACCTGCAAACATGATTTTAAGCACACCAAATCGAGCGATTAAATGTCCAGTAAAGAATGAAGGTAGGAACATACCAAGCACGTGTAGCTGAATGACTGTCGTAATCGATCCAAGTTCGTGGTGTGAATGTCGCATAGCAATTGGTGTGGCAGTCATACCTAAAATCATGATGCCATAACCTGTTATTGCGCCAAATAAAGCAACTAAATAGGTAGGTTGAAAGACAATCTGTTGCCATGGACGACCAGCAGTAAAGTTGGATTTCTGCTCAACTGTATCGGCAATATGTAGGTTAGATAAAATGCCCATTGCCACAAGTGAGATGATACTAATAATTAAAAATGAACCGATATATTCTAAATGCTGGAATAAAGGTCCGCCGAAGCGTGCTAAAGTTGGGCCAATCAGTGCTGCAACAATTCCACCTGCCATTACCCAAGAAATAGCGCGTGAGCGGAACGCATCATTTGCCACTTCACTGGCAGCAAAACGGTAAAACTGAGCAAAGGATTGATAGGCCCCGACACATAGCGTACCCAAAGCCAGAAGCATGAGTGAGCTATAAAAAATGCCGATTGATGCAATAATGCCGCCGAGCACACCTAAAAAAGCACCGAATAGAAAACCGTTACGCCGTCCAATATGTGCCATTAATATTGAGGCCGGAAACATCATTAAGGCCGTACCCAAAAACATAGAGGCGATGGGCAACGTTGAAAGTGTGGGGGTGTTTGCAATATTTGCCCCAGCCAAGCCACCAATGGTCATGACCATGACAGAAACGGTTTGGAAAAGTGATTGGGAACTCGCCAAAATTAATACTTGGCGGTGCATGGTATTTTGAAGCATAAAGAGCCTTTAATTATATTCAGCAATGGCTGAGGCTAGGTGTCCGGTTTTTACATAAAGAGAAGCGCCAGATAAACCAGTTTGAAAATGTGCATGTGTTTTCGGTGGTAGGCGTATCCATGTGCCAGTTTCATAAACTATTTCTTTATCAACTAATTGACCTTGGGTAATCAAAATTTCGATTCCACCCTCAGCTTTTTCAGTAAAAAGTTGCTGCGGCTTAAGTTTTTCTAAATAAGTGTGTTCATAACTTGCATCAACCAATGTGCAAATTAAACGCGAACCTATTTCTTGCCATTGTGCTGGGTCGTTGGTATTGATCCGTAAGGTTTGCGTTTCTGACGTAGGAATTTGCATAAGTTTGACAAAAATCAATGTACCTTCTTCACTCGATGGTTGGTGTCCCGACTGATGGGGACTGCGTAAATACCATCCAGCAGGGTAGTGCTGATTTTGATTTTCAGTAAATACGCCTGAAAGTACGAGGATTTCTTCACCATGATGATGTCGATGTTCAGGGAAGGTTGTATGGGGTGCATATTTCACCAAACTGGTTGCACGGGCTACTTCATCGCCAATACGATCGAGCATGACACGATCAACTTCCCCACGGGGAGATTTCACCCAGTGATAGTCTTCAGGTTTGATAATCACAGCCTGTGAAAAATCGGCATGGATCAACATGAATACTCTCCTCCTAAAGGCAATTCTCTTTATTCAATAACAAAATAAATAAAGTGAGTGAGCAAGCCTACTCAAGATGTAAAAATTTAATCGTTATGAAGAGATTACAGAGTATTTTAGAAATAAAGATTTATAAGTACAAATGAGATAATCTACTTACCCAATAAAGAAAAACTTTAGCGCTATGAATTCACCAGTTTATTTGAATGCACTTCGTGCTTTTGAAGCCAGTGCACGACACAAAAGTTTTTCTGCTGCAGCAAAAGAGTTAAATGTTACTCCGGCCGCAGTGGGGCAATTGGTACGTACACTCGAAGATTGGTTAGGCTTTCCGTTGTTTCATCGGCAAACTAACGGTAAAAATCGGCTGGTCGCTACTGAACTGGCTGAATCGGTTTTACCGGATATTCGTGCGGGTTTTGATAAGCTCACTTTGGCTTTAGAAAAATTAAAGCAAGATTCTCTATCAGGTGTGCTTAATATTGCGGTCAGTCCAGCATTTGCTGAAAAATGGCTATTACCAAGAATTGATCATTTTCAAAAACAATATCCAGATATTGATATTCGTTTAGACATTAACCTTAAAGCCGTAGATTTTTTAGAGCAAAAAGTCGATGTGGGTGTCAGATATGGTCAAGGACAATGGCAAGGTTTAGAAGCCGTTAAACTTATGGATGAAGAGGTTTATCCCGTATGTTCGCCTACATTTTTAAATGAACATTCATCGCTTTTAACGCCGAACGATCTAAAGAATATCACTTTAATTCATGATCTTTCGATGGAAAAACATCAACAATTTCCGGGGTGGCAATCTTGGCTAAAAAGTGTAGGTTTGAATGACATTAATATTAGCCGTGGTATGCAAATCAACAGTTCATCTGCAGTTTTACAGGCTGCAATGGAAGGACATGGTGTTGCGTTAGCGCGTAGTGTTATGGTGCAAAAAGATATACAAACCGGACGTTTGATACGATTATTTCCTCAAATTCACTTCTCATCGCCCTTTTCTTATTATTTGGTGTACCGACCACAATACGCAAATTTACCCAAAGTCAAAATCTGTCTAGATTGGTTTTTTGAAGAAATTCATCGAATATAAAATTAATCGTTAACCTGAAGTTAATAACTAACGAAGTAGGTTGATTGATCGAAATTCCATAAAGCGTTTTTATAGATTCAGAACAAAACTGCGATCTATAGGTAAGTACATGGAAGGATCAGTTCAGAATAAAGAACGATTATGGACAAAGCGGCGTCATGCCAAACAACTAAAACTAGAGATGGCAAACCAATATACCGATGGTGTGGTGATTCCAACTCAAGAAATTATTAAAGTTTTGGAAACCTTAATTACACCGGGTGACAAAGTTGTACTCGAAGGGAATAACCAAAAGCAGGCTGATTTTTTATCGCGCTCTTTGGCTCAAACCAATCCAGATATTTTGCATGATTTGCATATGATCATGCCAAGCGTAGGGCGTTCAGAACATCTTGATCTGTTTGAAAAAGGCATTGCGCGTAAACTCGATTTTTCTTTTGCTGGCCCACAAAGTTTGCGTATTAGTCAGTTAATTGAAGATGGTTTACTAGAGATTGGTGCGATTCATACCTATATCGAACTATATTCACGTTTGGTAGTCGACCTCATTCCAAATGTGGTGCTCTCAGCGGGCTTTATGGCAGACCGTCAAGGCAATATCTATACAGGCCCAAGTACCGAAGACTCTCCAGCCCTTATTGAACCTGCTGCTTTTAGTGACGGTATCGTGATTGTTCAGGTCAATGAACTGGTCGATGACGTCTCAGAGTTACCCCGTGTCGATATTCCTGCCTCTTGGGTGGATTATGTGGTGGTCGCAGATCAGCCATTTTATATCGAACCGTTATTTACTCGAGACCCGAAACATATCAAGCCAGTGCATGTGCTCATGGCGATGATGGCAATTCGCGGAATTTATGAAAAGCATAATGTACAATCGTTAAATCATGGCATTGGTTTTAACACTGCGGCGATTGAACTGATTTTACCGACCTATGGTGAATCTTTAGGTTTAAAAGGAAAAATCTGCCGAAACTGGACTCTGAATCCACATCCAACCTTAATTCCTGCGATTGAAACAGGTTGGGTTGAAAGCGTGCATTGTTTTGGTACCGAACTCGGTATGGAGAAATATGTTGCAGCTCGTCCTGATGTGTTCTTTACAGGTCGTGATGGCGCTTTACGTTCCAACCGTATGATGTGTCAGCTTGCAGGTCAGTACGCCGTTGACTTGTTTATTGGCGCAACTTTGCAAGTTGATGGAATGGGGCATTCTTCAACTGTCACCAAAGGACGTTTAGCTGGTTTTGGTGGAGCGCCAAACATGGGGCATGATCCGCGTGGACGTCGTCACGATACGCCAGCATGGTTAGATATGCGTTTGCAAGGTGCCAGTGAAACAGAGACCTATTTGGCACGTGGTAAAAAGTTAGTTGTTCAAATGGTGGAAACCTTCCAAGAGGGTGGTAAGCCAACTTTTGTAGAACGTCTTGATGCGATTGATGTGGCTAAAACAGCAGGCCTACCTTTAGCACCGATCATGATTTATGGCGATGATGTGACCCATTTACTCACCGAAGAAGGCATTGCTTATCTATATAAAGCAAGCAGCCAAGAAGAACGTCAAGCTATGATTGCTGCGGTAGCAGGTGTGACCAGTATTGGTTTAACTCAAGACCCTAAAACAACAGCACGCTTAAGAAGCGAAGGCTTGGTGGTATTCCCTGAAGATTTAGGTATTCGGCGCACCGATGCAACACGTGAACTTTTAGCTGCAAAAAATATTGCCGACTTGGTGACATGGTCAGATGGCTTATATCAACCCCCTGCAAAATTCAGGAGTTGGTAATGATGGCACAAGTTCAATATCAAACGCTCAGCGATAGTCAGCTTTTGGCAGATATGGCGGTCGAAGCGTTAATTGATGAAGTGAATCTAACGCCGAAGCCCGCCTTGGTTGATCGCCGTGGCAGTGGTGCACACAACGACCTGACTTTGGAATTAATGGAGCGCTCTGCAAAAAGTTTAAGGCCAATGTTTGAGGCAATGGCCCAAGCAGCCATACATCACGGAAAAGTCTGTTTAGCCTTACGTGAAGGTATTGGAGAAATTGGCCGCCAAGGTGAAAAGACCATGATGTTGGCAACAAATGGCGTAAATACACACCGCGGTGCAATTTGGGCCTTGGGTTTAATGGTTACGGCAGCAGCATTGTCGCGCACGAATCAACAGTACTTATCGGCTGTTGAGTTATGCCAGTTAGCGGGCCAGATTGCCCAGCTTGAAGATCGCTTTATTCCGAAGCAGGCTTTAAGCCATGGTCAACAAGTACAGAAAAAATTAGGCATCTTAGGTGCGAAAGAACAGGCACGACAAGGTTTTCCAACTATTGTGAATTTTGGTTTAAAGCAGCTTTACCAAAGTCGTAGTAAACCTATGAAAGAAGAGTTCGCTCGCTTAGATGCCTTACTTGCCATGATGACCGATCTGAACGATACATGTGTGCTTTATCGATCTGGAACAAATGGTTTAAAGCGTATGCAACAAGGTGCTCAGCAAGTTCTCGATTTGGGCGGTAGCTCAAGCTTGGAAGGTCGACGTGCTTTACATCTTTTAGAGATTGATCTGCTTCGGATGAAAGCTTCTGCTGGTGGTGGTGCAGATTTGTTGGCAGCAACCTTGTTTATAGATCGTGCTCAGCAGTCATCTTTAAAAAATAAAGAGGGATTTTGATGATGGAAACACTTCATTTTGAATTTGTGGCGACAGAGCCACCTGTAAAAAAAGCATTGGTAGGATGTGTTGGCTCGGGCGATTTAGAAATTTTGATGGAACCTGGTGAAACAGGAAAAACTTCTATTCAGGTAGTAACTTCGGTAGATGGCAGTGCAGCACGTTGGCACAATCTTTTTGAACGGATTTTTACCGCTCAAATACCACCAGCGGTCAATATTGATATTCATGACTTTGGTGCAACTCCCGGTGTCGTTCGCTTACGTCTGGAACAAGCATTAGAGGAGATTGCTCATGACTGATATTGAGAGCTTATTAAATAAACAAGATTTTATTGAACTCAGCGCAAGAGAACGTGCCAAAGCATTATTAGATGAAGGGACTTTTCGAGAGTTACTCGACCCATTTGCCCGTATTATGTCGCCTTGGCTCGTTAAGCAGAATATTGTGCCGCAAGCCGATGATGGTGTAGTGATTGCAAAGGGAACTATTCAAGAACAGCCAGTAGTTTTAATTTCTATTGAAGGTTTATTTCAAGGTGGCAGTTTAGGTGAGGTGGGTGGTGCCAAAATTGCGGGTGCCTTAGAACTTGCGGTTGAAGACAATCTTAAAGGCATTCCAACAGCTGCAATTTTATTGTTGGAAACGGGTGGCGTTCGCTTACAAGAAGCAAATCTAGGCTTGGCTGCAATTGCTGAAATTCAGGCTGGCATTGTGAACTTACGTCAGTATCAACCCGTCATTGCTGTAGTTGCAGGCAGTGTAGGGTGCTTCGGCGGTATGTCAATTGCGGCTGGCCTATGTAGCTACATTGTAATGACAAAAGAAGGACGTTTAGGCTTAAATGGCCCGCAAGTAATTGAACAAGAAGCTGGTGTACAAGAATATAACGCCAAAGATCGTCCATTTATATGGAGTATTGCTGGTGGTAATCAGCGTTACGCTAGTGGTTTGGCAGATGCTTATGTTGACGATGATCGCCAGAAAATTCGTGAGCAAGTCATCGATTATTTAACTCAAGGCGTGCCTCAGCAGCATCGTAGTTCAAATTATTCATTCTATTTAGTGAAGCTACAACAAGTCGATACTGCTGAGCAGATTACCCCAGCACAAGTTCAAGCTTTGTATCAAGGAGAGTAAGCATGAATATCGCCGTTGATACATTAAAAGCATCTACACGTGGTGTACATTGGTTTAAAGCATTTACACAGGGCTTTAAGACAGCTGAAGGTTTTCCAGCTTCGGTTTGGGTAGCTGATGGTCAGATTGACCAGCAAGCAGTACGTGTGATTGCCGTTGTTCAAGACAGCAATAATCTGTTCCCACGCGCGAGACAAGGTGAGGTTGGGCTACTGGAAGGCTGGAGTTTGGCAAAAGCAGTTGATGACGTGATTCAAGCCGATATTCATTCGGAAACTAAACGCGGCATTTTATGCTTGGTTGATGTGCCAAGTCAGGCCTATGGGCGCCGTGAAGAATTATTAGGTATTCATCAAGCTTTAGCAGGTGCAGTAGATAGTTATGCCAGAGCCAGATTGGTAGGTCATCCTATTGTGAGTTTATTGCTTGGTAAGTCGATGTCGGGTGCTTTCTTGGCGCATGGATACCAAGCCAATCGTATTATTGCCTTAAAAGATTCAGGTGTTATGGTGCATGCGATGGGTAAGGAATCTGCTGCACGCGTTACCTTGCGATCGGTTGATGAGTTAGAGCAATTGGCCTCAAGCATTCCTCCAATGGCCTATGACATTGAAAGTTATGCAACTCTAGGTTTGTTATCTGAACTGTTATCTGTTGAAAACCCTGAACAACCAACAACCGATGATCTTTTGTCAGCGAAGCAGGTGATCGCTCAAGCGTTTAAAGAAATTAATGCTGATCAATCGAGAGGATTGGAACAAAGACTTCACGGCCAAAACCGTCAGATGTCTAAAAAAGTCCGTGAATTATTGCGCGAGCAATGGTCATGAAACTTAATCTCGAAGCCCATGATTTACTGTGGGGCATGACGGTCGATTGCTTAGCCGATGATGCTCCATTTTGGGTGAAAGAGGTATTGCAACGAGGTGATCCTGTTGTAGTTCGACGGGCAATTACTCCTGTAGATCAGGTGGCTGTGGGTGTAAGAGGGCAATTTCGTCATCAACGCTATGCAGCTCAAATGCCACGATCTGCAATTAGCAGACAGCTTAAGCCAGAAGCGATGACTCGCGTGGATACGCAACAGTTTGAGCACTTGGCAGAACGTTTACAGACCATTTCCAGCATCATGAAAAACTTTTCAGGATGTTGGGGATATACAGGAAGTTTCGGATTTGAACTGGCAACTGGTATTGAAACAGTAAGTCAGCAAAGTGACATAGATTTGTTGATTCGAGCTGAAAAACCTTTTGCCAAAATGCAGGCAATTGAGCTACTCGAAAATTTTCAGCAAGCAGGACTTAATGTGGATGTACAGCTACAACTTTCACAAGGTGGGTTGGCTTTAAAAGAATGGGTCAGGAATAGTGGAAAAGTTCTATTGAAACGTCCTGAGGGTGCTGTTTTAGTAGAAAACCCATGGAATTAGGGAAATAGATATCATGGCTTCAATTTGGGTATATCCGGGACAAGGTGTGCAACGAAGCAATATGCTGCACGACTTACCTCAAAACGCTCTGGTTAAAGAATACCTTGAGCGTGCATCGGATGCACTCAAAGAAGATGTCTTGATGTTAGATAGTCCGGCTGAATTGCAATCGACACGTGCAGTACAGCTTTGTTTACTGATTTCAGGTGTGGTGAGTTCAGCTTTATTAACAGCGGAAAACTTAACACCTGACTATGTGGCTGGTCTATCAATTGGTGCATGGTCGGCTGCGGTTGTAGCAGAAGTTTTAGCCTTTGAGGATGCCGTTCGTTTGGTTGCCTATCGAGGTGAACTTATGCAAAACGCTTACCCCGCTGGATATGGCATGACAGCTCTGATTGGTACAGATCGTTCAGCTGTCGATGCATGGGTCAAACAGATTTATGAAATAACGCCAAAGGTTTTTGTCGCAAATATTAATGCACATAACCAGATCGTTATTTCAGGAAGCTTTGAAGCCATGAACCAAGTTGCTGTTTTGGCAAAGCAACAAGGCGTGGTGGCAAAAAAATTAGATGTATCGGTACCATCGCACTGTGAATTATTAAGCCAGCAAGCAAAGCAACTTGCAGCATCTATGGAGGGAGTGACTTTAAAGCAGCCTAAAATACGTTATTTAAGTGGAACAACGGCTCGTACGCTTGGCAGGCCAGAACAAATTGGTGATGACTTGGCTTTTAATATGAGTCGAACTGTAGATTGGGAAAGCACCATCCAAGCTGCATGGGAGCGAGGTGTAAGGTTACAGATAGAAGCTTTGCCGGGAACGGTACTTACTACACTTGCACGTCGAACGTTTAAAGAAGGAACTGTATTGTCATTTCAGGGAACACGTTTAGACAGCATTCAATTGGCAATGCAAAACGAAAATAATGCTTCTTTGTAATTACAATACAAATTAAAAATTGAGTAATAACCCAAGGATATGAGGGATTTACAATGATTATTTATGGAACAGCAATATTAGCGATCTGCCATTTATTAGGTGACTATCTTGGCAACACCTTAGGCATGGTATTAGGCGTTAAAGCCAATGTCGGTGGAGTGGCTATTTCGATGATTCTGTTAATCTTATCTAAAGAGTTATTGGCAAAAAAAGGTTACTTACCTCAAGTCACACAATTTGGCGTCTTGTATTGGTCAGGTATGTATATTCCGATCGTAGTTGCGATGTCAGCAGGTCAAAATGTGGTTGCCGCTTTATCAGGGGGCATGTTAGGACTGATTGTCTCTATTGCATCGTTAATCGGTACGGTTTTAGTCATCCGTTATTTAAATAGAATTAGTGGCGACTATGAAACCTATGAATGGACGATAGAATCCAAAGAAAAAATAGCCTAAGCAAACATAAACTACAAAAAGTTCAATCAAAAAGGATTTAAATGATGGACGCTATAATTGCTGTGTTATCAAAAAATGCATTAGTTACTGCTCTTGCAGTAACGGGTTTAATGATGTTCGTTTCCCATCTACTCTCAAAATATTTGACGAAAGGGAAACTACAAAGTTCTGCAATTGCGATTACTTTAGGTTTGGTTGTTGCTTACTTTGCAGGAGTTTATACGCAAGGAACCAAAGGTGTTTCGGACATCGCTATTTTTTCTGGTTTTGCGCTGTTGGGCGGAGCCATGATTCGTGATTTAGCTATCGCTTCAACTGCATTTGAAGTTGATGTGAAAGAAGTGAAGAAAGCAGGCAAAATTGGTCTAATTGCATTAATGCTTGGTTGTGTTGTGCCTTTTGCAATTGGAGTTTTGGTTGCATGGAGCATGGGCTATCGAGATCCCATTTCGATGACAACGATCGGTGCAGGCGCAATGACTTATATTGTCGGTCCAATTACAGGAACCGCAATTGGCGCGAGCTCTGATGTGATCGCACTTTCTATTGCAATTGGGTTAATCAAGTCAGTTTTCTTTATGGTCGGTACGCCGCTGCTTGCTAAATTCATGTACTTAAAAAGTCCACGCTCAGCGATGGTATTTGGCGGTTTAGCAGGAACAACCAGTGGTACAGCTGCTGGATTGGCAGGTACAGATGTACGATTGGTACCTTATGGCGCTTTAGTTGCAACCTTCTATACAGGACTAGGTTGCTTACTTGGACCTTCTGTATTTTTCTTAACGGTTAATGCGATTTTTGGATAAATTTTTGAAAATCCTATAACGGCAACTCATTATTCTTTAATAAGTTGCCGATATTTATCTTTTAAAATTAGTGGCGAACATGCGACATTCAGCAATCAGAGCAAGTAAGTTTGGGTCTCGTTCTTTGCTTTTTAGAAAGACCAAACCGATTTCTTGCTGCATATGATATTGCTGTTTTAGCGGAATGAGTTTGACTGAGCTTTCATAAACTGCAGAAATACGACCGGGTAGTAGAGCAAAACCGACACCTGAGCTGACCATACTAATTAAGGTAAAAATATCATTGACCTGTAAAGCAACTTTTGGTGAAAAACCTGCTTTTTTAAAAATAATGTCGCTGTCGTTATGAGTTGCAAAACCCTTAGTTAAAGTTAAAAAAGTTTCTTCTTTTAAAAGGCTTAAATCAATATCTTTAAAATCGGCATATTTTGAATCTTTATTGACGGCCAAAAAAATGTCATCTGAAAACATCGGCAAAATTTCAAAGTCATCATCTTGAGTGGTTTCATTTAAAGCCACGATAATGGCATCCAGCTCAGTTGCTTTAAGTTTTTTCACCAAATCCTGATTCGAGCTCAGCAACAGTTGAATATCAAGCTCACTGCGTCTGATTTTAAGGCCGCTAATCACATTTGGAATCGTATTTACAGTTAAAGAATAAAGAGAACCTAAATGTAAAACCTTGGCTGCAAAGCCTGCGGCTTCTCTGGTTTTATTTACGGTAATAAAAATGTCTTGTACGATTTTTTGTGCCCGTTCTTCAAAGACATAAGCACTTTTTAAAGGAATGAGGTTACGGCCTTCATTTTTAAAAAGAGGGCAACGTAAAGCACTTTCTAAAGAATGTAAGGCTTTATGAACACTGACATTACTCAACTGCATTTCTGTGGCTGTTTTAGACAAATTTCCACAGCGCATGAAAGCTAAAAAAATCTGTATTTTTTTCAGGGTGAGTTCTTCATCAATTTCCATATTAATCCTTTGAACCTGTTTCCCTAAAAACTATAGATTTGAGCTATAAAGTTACCACAAAATAAAGTCTATAAAATTGTGCTTAGGTCGAAGCTTTTTTTTAGAGACTTGCTTCAACTCTTTGTTGAATGGTTTTGATAACCTGATCTAATGCGCTTTGAATTTTAGTGTCCCATTCAAAAGAGCAATTGATTCTCAAATAATGCTGCTGTGCGGGTAAAACACTAAACAAAGGGCTTGGCGCAACACCAATGTCTTGCTGAATCAATTCTTCATAAACTTGCATACTGTCTAGCGCACTAGGAAGTTTGACCCATAGAAAATAGCCACTCGGGTAGTAATACACTTCGCAAGAGCTAGGTAAATGCTGCTTTAAATAGTGATAAAACTGCTTTTTATAACGCTCAAGTGAAAGTCTAAGTGTACGCAAATGCTTTTCATAATGATGATGTGACAAAAATTCGACTAATGCATTTTGAATGAGTGCATTGACTGAAATGGTACTCATGAGTTGCAAGTGTTGAATATGGTCTGAAAATTTACCCGCATAGACCCAACCGACCCGAAAACCAGCACCTAATGTTTTAGAAAAAGACGAGCAGTGAAGCACCAGATTTTGTTGATCAAAATACTTCATTGAAAGTGGTTTTTGGCCGCCATAAAAAAGTTCTTCATAGACATCATCTTCAATCAAATAAATTTGGTGTTCGTGAAGCAGTTTGGCAATTTTATATTTAATGTCATCACTGACAGTAAAACCAATCGGATTATGGGCATTCAGCATGAGCCAACAGACCTTGATTGGATATGTTTGAATAACCTGTTCAAAAGCCTCTAAGTCAAAACCATGTTGAGGATGTTCAGGAATGGTAATCACTTTAAGCCCTAAACGCTCGGCGGCTTGCCAAGCGCCATAAAACACGGTTTGCTGTAATAAAATATAATCGCCGGGTTGAGCAACGGCTTGCAGCGAAAGGTTTAATGCGTCTAAACCTCCCGATGTAATGACAATGTCATCTGGGTCAGTTTGTATGCCTTGCATACAGTAGCGCTGAGCAATCAGCTTTCTTAAGGCTAAATTACCTGGTGGTAGACTTGTGGTTTGGTCATAACTTTGTCTTTGCCGCGCAAGCTGTCCCATAATTTGAATGAGTTTGGGAGCTGTTAAAAGCTGACTGTCTGGAAAAGCTGAACCAAAAGGTACGACAGATTCATGTTGAATTGACTTAAGATATTTAAAAACTAAGGAATTAATTTCAATTTTAGAGTTCAGTGAAACAACTGAATATTGTTCGAGTGGCTTTAGTGCAATTTGCTCGGCAACAAAGTACCCAGATTTTTCTTTTGAATAGATCAGACCTTGTGATTCAAGCTCCTGATAAGCATTCATTACGGTCATTAAACTAAAGCCAGAGCGTTGTACCTGATCTCTCAATGACGGTAATTTTTCATGTGCATTTAAAGTGCCGCTCTCAATGAGTTGGCGAATGCTATGAGCGAGTTGTTCTGATTTATACATGTATGAGCTGCACGAAATAACAAAATGAAAGAAGCACTTAATCAATAATAAATGCCGTTTGCAGAATCTACAAACGGCATTTGTTTAGAACAATAGATTTACTTTAAGTAAGGGGCTGCATAAATCAAGATAACTTTAAACAATCCCGCAATCACAGCTAAGGCTAAAAAACCACCGATCCATAGCAGAATAAACCATTGGGTTTGATTGAGTTTAACGGATGACTTTTTCATAAAACCCTCCATACTTAATGATAGCCTTCGTCACCTACACGAACTTTGTCTCTAAATACCCAATAAGACACAATGGTGTAAGCAATAATGATTGGAATCAAAATAAGTGCACCAACCAAAGCAAACATTTGGCTTGAATGTGGTGCTGCGGCCTGCCAAATTGTGACTGATGGCGGAATAATATATGGCCATAAACTAATTACGAATCCAGTAAATGCAAGGAAAACGAGGGCCAATGTATATGCAAATGGTTTGAGGTCGTGATCTTGCTTTTTACATGCCGATAAAATCAGGCCAACAAATAACAAGACCAAAATAGGTACAGGACTAAAATAAAACAGGTTTGGTAAAGAGAACCAGCGATCTGCAATTTCAGGATGAGTCAACGGCGTATATAAACTCACACCACCAAAAATAATGAGCAGTGCAATGATCAGCTTTGGCATAAGCTCATACATACGTTGCTGCAAACCTTTTTCGGTTTTTAAAATTAGCCATCCACAGCCTAAAGTGGCATACATGGCAACTACGCCAATACCTGTAAAGATGGTAAACGGGGAAAGCCAATCAAAAGACCCACCAGCAAAAATACCTTTTTCGGTCTTGATTCCTTGAATATAAGCACCCAAAATAATCCCTTGAAGGAAGCTCGTTAAAACTGAACCCCAAATGAAAGCCAAGTCCCAAAGGTGTTTGGTTCGATGAGCTTTAAAACGGAATTCAAAAGCAACTCCACGGAAAATCAAGGCAATGACCATGAAAATGATAGGCAGGTAGAGTGCTGATAAAACTGTTGAATAGACCAGTGGAAATGCTGCATATAGACCAGCACCTCCGAGTACCATCCACGTTTCGTTACCATCCCAGACAGGGGCGACGGTATTCATCATCACATCACGTTCTTGGCTGTTCTTAATGAAGGGGAACATGATCCCGATTCCTAAGTCAAAACCATCCATGACCACATAAATCATGACACCTAAACCGATAATACCGACCCATATTAAAGAAAGATCAATCATGACGGTTCTCCCCAGATTTTTGGTTGCTGTCAATATTTTCATCAACTGCACTGAGTGGGCGCATTGGTGTTTTAAAGTGTCCAACACCACCAGATTCGATATTTGGTGTATCGATAAATGATGGGCCTTTATTAATGAGTTTTAAGGTGTAGTAAATACCGCTACCAAATACGATGGTATAGACCACCACAAAAATAAACAGGCTCAGTCCGACCTGATCTGCGGAAACCGTATGTGAAAGTCCATCTTTAGTTCGCATAATGCCGTATACAACCCACGGCTGACGGCCAACCTCAGTAGTTACCCAACCTGCAAGCATAGCGACATAACCAGATGGTCCCATCACCAATGCAAATTTATGGAACCACGAAGTTTCATAGAGTTTTCCACGCTTACGTAACCAAAGTGCAATGAGTGACAAAGTGACCATGAGTACACCAAGACCCACCATCACACGGAAGCTCCAGAAAACAATCGTTGAATTTGGACGATCTTCAGGTGCGAAATCTTTTAAGCCTGTCACTTGGCCATCTAAGCTATGCGTTAAAATTAAGCTACCCAAATAAGGAACACCCACTTCGAAGTGGTTACGTTCTTCTTTCATATCTGGAATTGCAAATAGCAATAATGGCATAGGTTCATTGTGATTGGTTTCCCAGTGACCTTCCATTGCGGCAAGTTTGGCTGGTTGATGTTCACGGGTGTTTAAACCATGGTTATCACCAATTACTACTTGTAAACATGAAGTCACAAGCACCATCCAGAGACCCATCGAGAATGATTTTTTCACCAATTCATCACGACGGCCTTTTACTAAATGCCATGCAGATGTTCCTACGACCAATAAAGATGAAACCAAGAAGGCGGCTGCACCCATGTGGGCAAAGCGGTAAGGGAAGGATGGGTTAAAGACAATTGCAAACCAGTCTTTTGGCACAATAATGCCATTTTCGATGGCAAAGCCTTGAGGTGTCTGCATCCAACTATTAGAAGATAGAATCCAGAACATGGAAATACATGTTCCGATGGCCACCATAAGTGTTGCGAAGAAATGGGCTCGAGGACCAACACGTCCCCAACCAAATAACATAATGCCTAAGAAACCTGCTTCTAAGAAGAAGGCACTTAACACTTCATAGGTAAGTAAAGGACCAGTAATACTTCCTGCAACGCGTGAAAATTCACTCCAGTTAGTACCGAACTGGTAGCTCATTACGACACCGGAAACAACTCCCATACCAAACGCAACAGCAAAGATCTTAATCCAGTATTTAAATAGATCTTTATAAATTGGGTTTTGCGTTCTTAACCATTTCCATTCTAAAACTGCCAAAAAGCAGGCAAGACCGATGGAAGTGGCCGGAAAAATAATATGGAAGGATACTGTGAAAGCAAATTGTATTCGCGCTAATTCTAGAGCGGTTAGACCGAGGCTCATAAACTTTCCCCCTGTGAACTAGCTGATGATGATTAAATGAGTTAAATACTTATTTTCAGGCAAAAAAGTACTCTGGCGATTAAACTTACTTCTGTGATAAATGTTCTTAGCAAGTAAAATGCCAACAGGGTAAAGCAATATAATTGCTTGATATTTCAATAGAATAGTGCGATTGATTGTTTTCAATCTGTTAGCAAAGTTTATGCTTGATGTTGCATTTGTAAAAATGCATGTTGCATTGAAACATTGATGAAATATCTGGCGATATGCAATAGATCGTCTCATGAAAACTACCTACCTTAAGAAGTTTTCTTAATCATGCACTCGCTCTATTTGTATATGTAGATACAGAAATTTTTTATAAAACTATAACAGTTCAGTGTTGTTTCGAGGGGGTGCTATAGTTTTTTTTCGATCATCTGTAGCTATATATTCAGTCCTCTAAAGTTCACAATAAAAATGAACAGGATTTACCGTCGACCTAAACCAACCTTCAAGACTCAATGTGAACGCTGCTTTAGATTTTTTTTAAAGCACATGATTATGTTCTTCTTTTCTATTTCCATTGTTGTTTTGTGTAGGGTCCGGTTGCTGCGTGTTTCTTAAAGACCTGAGTATAAGTGTAGCGCTTCTAAAATAGCTTGGATGTTAAAAAATGTTTATTACTTCTCAACTGAATGTTCTACATAAAATTATTAAAAATCAATCTATTTCTACCTTGGTAATAGATCAGTTAGAACAGACGTATGTGAACCTTGAAGCAACCTTACTTAGAGCGAAAGTACTCAGAGACTTTTCTAAATCTGAAACAGTATATTTAATTCAATCTCATATTGAGGCACAGCAAAGTAGTGTGGCCTATCTATTTTCACCATTTATTTTTGCTAACTTAAACAAGGCCGCTATTTATACAACGCCTGCAACTGCGCCTGTGCTTTCTATTCTTAATAAATATTACCAAGCTGAAAAAAAAGCCTTATTCAAAGTAGATGATGTTTTAGACAGCTTAAAAATTTATATCGACTTGGAGCTGGCGGAGCTTAATGAAGTTGAATTTATCTATTTAAGCCTCATCAAGGCACTATGCCGAAGTGATCTCTCTACAGTGTTTTTAATTACGAGTTTAGACATAGATATCGAGCATTTAGAAGCACTGGAGCAATTTTTAAAGGTCAAAATTTATTGGATTAAAACGACAAAAGATGATGACTTGAAAAACCTAAATGGCTTAGAAATGCGGAAATTATTATTCAAAAATAAAGATAAAACTTATGTCAAATTATGCGCGAAATTTGCTCAAATGAATGCTGAATTGGTAGGACTCTGTGACACTTTTACGACGCCTCAAATGACACATTTAATTGATGATATGTTTTATTCAGAGCATATTTTTGAAAAATTATCTGTCTATTCAGAATATATACAAACCTTATTGCAAAGCCAGCAGAGCATTAGACAAAAAGAGTTATCTTAGGGCTTGAGAAATGGGCTTTTTATGTTTGTGTTTGGGTTCTTATATAAAGAATGAATACAGTTATAAAAAAATAATCGTTTTCATGTGAAATAAATATTTTATGGTAAAAGCAAAGCAATATTGGTTTTACTTACATGACAAATTTAAATTTTGAGCATCATCTCGGTTCACTAACGCATGCAGCACTTAGTCAGGCTTCAATTATTTCTCGCGTGTGGGGTGAAGGGCCAACTGAGCGTTATGATGAATTGGCAAAAAATTTCAGACCAACTTTTGCCCGCATTAAAGAAGGGGCTTTAATCCGTGAGCAACAGCATATTTTGCCGTATGAACAACTTCAGTGGCTCAAAGATATTGGTTTTACACGGTTAAGACTTCCCAAAGCTCATGGTGGCTTTGATGCAACCATTCCTGAACTATTTGCATTACTCGTTGAACTTGCAGAAGCTGACTCAAACTTACCGCAAGCTTTGCGTGTGCATTTTGGTTTCACTGAAGATGTGTTGGTGAGTAAAGACAAAGCGTTTCAACAGCGTTGGCTTAGCCGAATTGCAAATGGGGAAACAGTCGGTAGTGCATGGTCTGAAGGCGGGAAAGAGTCAATTGATCAGTTCGAAACTCATTTGTATCGAGACAGTGAAGGAAAAATTCGCGTTAAAGGGAAAAAATATTACACCACAGGGAGTCTATATGCAGACTGGGTGGACGTTGGTGTAACAGATTTAAAGGGTGAATCTGGCTCGGTCGTTGTTCGCCGAGAAGATGAAGGTGTTGAAATTGTTGATGACTGGAATGGCTATGGTCAGCAACTCACCGCGAGTGGTACAGCATATTTCAATGATGTATTGGTCGATGAAACTGAAATTTTACCTGACGATGACCGTTTTAAATATTCGGCTGCTTACTATCAACTGGTCCAAATGGCAATCATTACAGGTCTAGGACGTGCTGCAACCTATGATGTTTCTCAAGCTGTTGCTAAACGTACCCGAAACTACACGCATGCAAATGCTCAATTTGTAAAACAGGATCCGCAAATTTTACAAGTAGTAGGTCAAATCCGTGGTGCAGCTTACAGTGCAGGGGCGATTGTTGAAAAAGTCGCACAAAGCTTACAACGTGCTTACTTGGCTGCATTTCAAAATAATGAGCAGCTTGAAGAAGAGCAAAATGCACTTGCCGAACTTGAAAGTGCACAGTCTCAAACGGTCATTACCGATCTAATTTTAAATGCTTCTACAATTTTATTTGACGCTTTAGGTGCTTCTGCAACAGACAAAGATTTAGGCCTAGATCGATACTGGCGTAATGTACGAACTTTATCTTCACATAACCCGAGAGTATTTAAAAATAGAATTGTAGGTGATTTTAGTGTGAACGGCACATTACCTCCGTATCAATGGCGAATAGGGAATGTTGCTAAACAATAAATTATAGTTTTAGATATTAAGCTGCTGCTTTTAGCGGCTTAATATTATTTTGATTGTTTAAATTAAATTTTAAAAATCTATTAGAATAAAATCATATTTTGTTTGGGATTTATATTATAAAGAAAACCTAAAAATTGCTTTAGTATAAAAATAAATAAAATGCTGGCGAATATTTTATGACTAAGAAAATTAGTTTTAATGCTTTTGAAATGAATTGTATTGCCCACCAATCTCCTGGATTATGGCGACATCCTCAAGATCGATCTGTTGAATATAAAGATTTAGAATATTGGACAGATTTAGCACAAATTCTTGAGCGTGGTTTTTTTGACGGTATTTTTATTGCAGATGTGCTTGGTATTTATGACGTTTATCATCAAAGTGCTGAACATGCCTTAACAGGTGCAGTACAAGTTCCAGTCAATGATCCGCTACAGATCGTGCCTGCGATGGCAGCAGTCACAAAGCACTTGGGTTTTGGTATCACGACTTCTATTTCCTTTGAACACCCTTATCCTTTTGCTAGACGTATTAGCACGTTAGACCATTTAACCAAAGGGCGAGTTGGTTGGAATATCGTGACGTCTTATTTGGAAAGTGGTTCGAAAAACTTAGGTCTAAAAACTCAGGTTAATCATGATAATCGATATGATATTGCTGATGAATACTTAGAAGTTCTTTACAAACTTTGGGAAGGTTCTTGGGAAGAAGGTTCGGTACTCCGTGACCGTGAAAGCGGTATCTTTGCTGACCATAAAAAAGTGCATCCAATTCAGCACGAGGGTAAATACTTTACTGTACCGGGCATCCATATTTGTGAACCATCACCGCAAAGAACACCAGTACTTTACCAAGCAGGTGCTTCTTCACGCGGGCAGAAGTTTGCTAGTCAAAATGCGGAGTGCGTATTCATAGCGGCGCCGTCTAAAATTGCCACTAAAAAAGTGGTACAGGGTATTCGTCAAAAACTGGCTCAAGAAGGCCGCGACCCGTACTCTGTTAAAATTTATGCACTTTTGTCGATTGTCACTGATGAAACCGATGCAAAAGCGCAGGCTAAGTTTAAAGAATATCAAAGCTATGGAAGCTATGATGGTGCTTTAACCTTGCTGTCTGGCTGGTCAGGTGTAGATTTTTCACAATACCAGCCAACGGATAAAGTTGAATATATTCAAACCAATGCCATTCAATCTTTATTAGATTCTTATGTAAATGCGGACCCAGAACGTGTTTGGACCATTGAAGAAATTGCAAACTGGAACAGCTTAGGTGGGAATGGACCTGTGTTAGTGGGTTCGGCAGAAACCGTTTCGGATGCTTTACAGCAATGGGTTGAAGATACAGATGTCGATGGCTTTAACCTTGCCTATATTTTGGCGCATCAAACCTTTGCCGATGTGGTTGAATTTATTGTGCCAGAGTTGCAAAAACGAGGGGTATATCAAACCTCATATGCACAAGGAACATTAAGAGAAAAACTATTTGGTGCTGGGCCATATTTGCCTGAAAATCACCGCGGTGCAAAATATCGTAATCTAAAAGAGTTAAAACTTGCTGAGGCGAGTTAATATTTTAGAAAACCTTTAAATAAATAGCTGGTTAAATACCAGCTTTTATTTTGTGTTTTATATCGATTTTATTGCTGAGTTAATAATGAAAAGATAATTCTATAATTGAGATTAAAACATCAGATTAATTTGTTTTTGTATAGTGCGAATAATCATTATTTTGTTTCTGTGATTAAAATACAGGAATTATTAAGTGAGCACACAAGAACTCGATCATAACCATCGTTATGAAATTAAATCTCCCGATGATGTTTCACAATTAATTTCAAAATTTGCAGGGAAGGGTAAATCGAATAAAGTTATTTGGTTGGCACTAATTGGGGTGTTTATTGATGCCTATGATTTAACAACACTATCCTTTGGTATTGAGCAAGTTATCTCAGAGTTTTCTTTAAGCCCTGTGATGACTGGTGTGGTGGCTTCAGCAATTGTCTGCGGAACTATTGTTGGTAACCTGATTGGTGGTTGGCTGACAGATAAAATTGGCCGTTATCGGGTCTTCATGGCAGACATGGTGCTCTTTGTCATTGCGGCAATTGTCGCAGGCTTTGCACCAAATGTCTGGGTTTTGATTTTAGCCCGATTTATTATGGGAATTAGTGTTGGTATTGATCTGCCTGTTGCAATGTCATACTTATCTGAGTTTTCCAAGTTTAACGGTAGGAGCAACAAGGCAGCCCGTTTAGCTGCATGGTGCCCAATGTGGTACGCCGCTTCTTCGGTGTGTTTTGGTCTGGTTTTGGTGCTTTACTTTCTTTTACCTCCTGAGCATAGCAACTGGTTATGGCGAGCATCTTTAATTTTTGGAGCAGTGCCAGCGTTACTCATTATTTTTATTCGCGGTAAATATTTAACTGAGTCACCCATTTGGCTTGCAAATCAAGGCGATTTAAAAGGTGCAGCTAAAGTTCTACAAGAATCCTATGCAATTCATGCAGTTGCTACAGTTGAAAAAGTAGAAAGAACTGCTGAAAAGAAAAAGCGCGAGGGGTTTGCGGTTTTATTTAATAAAACCTATTTGCCAAGAACTATTGTGGCAATTGTGATTCACATTTCGGTGGCATTTCAGTACACGACCATTGCCTTCTTTTTACCTTCTATTTTAACGCGTTTTTTTCATACAGATGTCTTGACGACCATTACAACCACACTCGGACTTAATTTACTGTTTGCATTTACGGGCGGACTGTTAGGCGTATTTGTTGCTAGCAGATTTAAATCTCGTCATGTGTTGCTTACAGGCTTTTTACTCCAGTTTATAGCCCTCATTGCCTTGGCATTCATTGGTGAACCGGATAATAGCTTTTTACTCTACACCGCAATTGGCATGCTAGGTTTATGGCTTTTTGCCGAAGGCTTTGGGCCAGGGGCACAAATGATGGTTTATCCAACTATGGCTTATCCTGCTTCGATTCGTGGCGTTGGTGTTGGCTTTAACCGTGCAGTAACGGGTGTTGCTCAAGCAATTGCTTTGTTTGTTTTACCAATCTGGATGGCGGGATATAAAACTGATGTTTATCTGATTATTTCTATTTTTGCGTTTATTCCTTTAATTGTGATTGGACTACTGATTAAGTTTGAGCCTACCGCCCAAGATGTCGATGTTATCGATGAGGATAAAACAGAACTTCCTCTCAATAATTCACCAGTAATCGACTAGAGTAAAAATAAATATCTAGATAAAAATAAAGGCCAACATCTGTTGGCCTTTATTTTTAGAATTAGAAGTAATAAGCAAAAATCACAAATGCTTTTTTGTTCCATTTATCATTACTTCCACCAGCTGCAAGGCCTTCACTGTCTCCTAGATATGGATCGTGTTTACCCATCAGCAATTCAGCTTGTACCGTCAATTTTTGATAGTTAAAGGCAATGCCGGGAATAAAACGGGTGGAGTCTTTAAACCCGTCTTGTTCTTTTCGATAAGAACTATAGTTTAGATAAGGGCGAACAGAGGTAATTGGGCCAAATTGCTGAGGAAATAAATAGCTGAGCTCGGCTGAGTAAATCTGACCTTTGGTTGCGGAGTTAAATGAATAATCGAAACCGCCCAAAGTCAGATGATCTTTATATTCACTGTCGGCATTATCAATGTCTTGATAACCAGCCAAAAGCTGTAAATTCCATTGGTTATAATTGGTATTGCTAAAAACCGAATAAACTTGGCGATCGCCATCTTGCCCTGAACGTTTATTTTCAATGGTGGAGTACCATGCAGAGGCGCCCAGTTGGGTAGAGAAATTTTCTTGGCCTAAGACATTTTTAAAGGTATGAGCACCGCGAACAACAATGGAGTTCTTTTCTTTAGTATTGGTGCCTTGTGGTACTGAGTCATCCGCATTGACAGGGTTGATACTAAATCGACTCGAGTCTTTGCTTTTACCTCTATAGGTGCCACCATCAGTAGGATAAAAGGCGAGTTGTGCTTCATTGATTCCATCATTGAAATCATATTTCACCCCAAGGTTGTGTACATCTTCCCAACCGGCACTATTGGCAATGCCTAAATAATAAGTATTTCCCCAAAAGCGACCCAAGCCAAAAGGAACGGGGTTTAAGCCAGCAATAATTTTACTGTTGTCATTAATTTTATAACCCATCCATGCATCGGTGAGCCAATTGGCATCGCCTAAATGCCCGTAATATTCATAAACCCGATAATCTAAGCGGCCAATCCATTTCGGGGAGTTGTAATCTAGCCATAATACGGCGTCATTAAAAGAAAATTTACTGGCAGAGGGTTCAGAGTCAAAATCATAAACATATTTAGCCCGAACAGTACCACTTACTTTAAGCTGACCTTCTTCAGCATTGCCAAAGGTAAGCGCTGCATGACTTGAGAGGCTGAATGTAATTAAAGACGTTGTAATTAATGTTTTTTTCAAAATTTGAGAATGTTTAAACAAAAGAATTTTTCTCCTCTTAAAAATAAAAATTAAATTTGCGTCATGTATAAACCAGAAAAAGATTTATCCAAATCTTAATATTTGCAGAAGTTTTAAGATAAAAAGATAATAAAATCTGAACTTTATATAAAAGAGTAAAAATTAATTAGATGCAAACCTCTGGGTATAGAGATAAAAATAAAAATGACGAAATGAGTAGGATAAAATAATTAGAGTAGGTATGTCAGGTTTTTCTCATCATGTGTTTTTTGAATATCCTTTTTAATTATTGATATATAAGTATTTTAATTTTATGGCTAATCTGTAAGATTGGTTGATATTTGCTTTTTACCAAAAGATAAAAACTTATGAAGAAAAGTTATTTATAAAAACCAGATAAGCAACTCATATTTTTTTATTTTTCATTATAAGGCCAGCTGCATACCATGAGCTTATATTATTGAAAGATCATGAAATTATGAGCACGAAGACCAAACCGTTGATTATCACGGCAATTGTTATAGTCGCAATTGTTGCATTTATCGTATGGCAAAATAAAAAAGACAATAATACAAGTGCTTCAGTTCGTGACAACAAACCTGTTGTGATTGCTTATCAAACTGGGGTTGACCCAAGCAAAGTGGCGCAGGCGAATGGAGACTATGAAAAACATAGTCAACGTACTATTCAATGGAAAAAATTTGATGCGGGTTCAGATGTTGTCAATGCACTTGCTTCAGGTGATGTGGTACTTGGTAATATTGGTTCAAGCCCACTTGCTGCCGCGGCAAGCCGTAATTTACCGATTGAGGTATTCTTAATTACTTCAAAACTTGGTGCATCTGAAGCATTAGTAGTAAGTAATAAATCAGGTATTAAAACTCCTCAAGATTTAATTGGCAAAACCATTGCTGTACCATTTGTTTCAACCACGCATTACAGCCTTTTGTCTGCACTTAAACATTGGAACATTCCAGAAGACAAAGTAAAAATTATTAACTTGCGTCCACCTGAAATTTCGGCTGCTTGGGAACGTGGTGATATTGATGCTGCCTATGTGTGGGAACCTGCTTTAAGTAAAGCCAAAGCATCTGGTACGGTTTTAACCGACTCAAAACAAGTCGGTGAATGGGGTGCGCCTACTTATGACTTATGGGTTGTACGTAAAGATTTTGCAGAGAAAAATCCTGATTTTTTGAAAGCTTTTGTCCAAACCACACTTGAGCAACTCGAAAAATATAACCAAGACCCAGCCGCTTACGTTAAAGATGCTGATAACGTGCAAAAAATTGCGCAGCTCACAGGTTCTGATGCAAAAGATATCCCGCTTTTATTAAGTGGAAATATTTACCTTGACCACGCTCAGCAAAAACAAACGTTAGATGGTGAATTTGCGCAAAATATTTTTGATACAGCGAAATTCTTAAAAGGTCAGGGCAAAGTCGATCAACTGAAAGCCGATTATAAAGGCAATGTGAATTCTTCATTTTTGCAGCCTTAAGGAGTTGTCATGAGTGTACTTGAAGCCAAACATATTCATCTGACTTTTCCTAAACAGCAAAAGCCAGTTTTACAAGACATTAACCTAACCATTGAAGAAGGTTCTTTAACCGTGATTTTAGGTGAGTCGGGTTGTGGCAAAACAACTTTGCTTAATATCTTGGCAGGGTTTCAAAAGCCGAGTTCTGGTGATGTGCTTGTAAATCATGAAGTCGTAACTGGACCAGATGTAACTCGTGCTGTTGTATTTCAAGATCACGCCTTACTTCCTTGGTTGAATGTTGCAGATAATGTTGGCTTCGCTTTGCAGTTAAAAGGTTTAAAGCGTGCAGAGATTGAGAAACAAGTGAGTGCAATTTTAAAAATTGTGGGTTTAAGTCACGTTGAAAAAGCCAATATCTGGGAACTTTCGGGTGGTATGAAACAACGTGTTGGTATTGCCAGAGCTTTGATCAGTCACGCGCCGTTTATTTTATTAGATGAACCTTTTGCGGCATTAGATGCTTTTACGCGTGAAAACATGCAGCAATTAGTGCTCGATTTATGGATTCAACAAAATAAAAGCTTCTTTTTGATTACTCATGACATTGAAGAAGCATTATTGCTCAGCAATCAGTTAGTTCTGATGACGGCACATCCAGGCAAAATTGTAGAAACTCTACATCTCGATTTTGCTCAACGGTATCGTCAGGGCAAGTCTATTCGCTCGATTAAATCGGACTCTCAATTTATTCAGCTCAGAGAACAGTTATTTGAAAGTTTAAGGGCACAAAAACAAAGCGGTAAGGAGGCGTTACCTACATGAACACTAAAGATAACGTCTATGAATATGACAAAGCAGAGCTAAAACTTAAGTCAGATGTGCAAACAGAAAATGCTTCATTTCTATCGTCATTTTTTGAGAAGCATCGCACTTTGGCAGTTAGCATAATTAGTGTGGGAAGTGTGGTTGCACTCTGGTTCCTCATTACTGCTTTGCATATCGTACCTGAACTGTTTTTACCGAGTCCACAGGCAGTCTGGCAAAAATTTATATCGGTCAGCCAAGAAGGCTTTATGAAGGCGACTTTGTGGCAACACTTGGCAGCCAGTATCTCACGTGTATTTTTAGCTTTGATTGCTGCCGTAGTGATTGGAGTTCCGCTAGGCTTATGGATGGGTCTGAACAAATGGGTTCGCGCTGTTCTAGATCCTTTAGTTGAATTATTACGTCCAATCCCACCGTTAGCTTATTTACCCTTACTCGTGATTTGGTTCGGTATTGGCGAAACCACAAAAGTACTTTTGATCTTCTTCTCGATTTTGGCGCCTGTCATCATTAGTAGTGCGCATGGTGTGTTAAGCCATCAACTTAATCGTGAGCGTGCAGCATTGTCGCTAGGGGCAAGTCAGACACAAGTATTTTGGCATGTCATTTTACCAACAGCTTTACCTCATATTATTACCGGTATTCGTATTGGTCTCGGGGTGGGCTGGTCAACATTAGTTGCAGCAGAATTGGTTGCAGCGGACCGTGGTATTGGTTTTATGGTGCAATCGGCAGCACAGTTCTTAATTACCGATACGGTGATTCTGGGCATTATTGTGATTGCGATTGTCGCAGTTAGTTTTGAGCTGTTTTTACGTTGGTTACAAAAACAGTTTTCTCCTTGGTATGGTCAGCAGTTGTAGTAAAGAAGATGAATACAGTAGTAGCAAACTTAAATATTGAAGTGATCAAGCCTAGCATTGGCGCAATTATTCACGAAATTGATTTGAATGCGTTAAATGAACAGACAACGCAACAAATCCAGCAGGCTTTGCTTGATCATCAGGTCATTTTTTTTCGAAAGCAACAATTAGCACCGCAAGCACAAGCAGACTTGGCACGCAGTTTTGGTAGCTTACATGTGCACCCGATTTATCCTTCAATTGAAGATGTACCTGAAGTGATGGTACTCGATAGCTGGAAACAAGATTTGCGTGACAATGAACTTTGGCACACAGATGTGACTTTTAGTAAAACCCCGCCTTTAGGTTGTGTGTTGCAAGCCATTAAAATTCCACCTGTAGGCGGAGATACATTATGGTCGAGCAACACAGCAGCTTTTAAAGGGCTTCCGCTTGAGTTACAGCAAAAACTACGTGGCTTAACTGCAACCCACGATATTCGTAAGTCTTTTCCGCTTGAACGTTTTGCTCATAACGAAGAAGAACGTGAAAAGCTTTTGCAAACATTTAAGCGTAATCCACCAGTGGTTCACCCAGTGGTGCGTACCCATCCGGTTACAGGTGAGCCTTTGTTGTTTGTAAGCGAGGGTTTTACCACTCGCATTAATGAGTTACTTAAAAAAGAAAGTGAACAGTTACTTAATTTCTTGTTTGAACATGCGACCCAAGAGCAATTTCATTTGCGTTGGAAGTGGCAAGATGATGATATCGCGATTTGGGATAACCGTTGTACGCAACATAAAGCATTATTTGATTATGGCGATGCTCATCGCATCATGCACCGTGCAACTATTAACGGTGATGTGCCATTTTATAAAAATGAACAACAGCCAGAGTTAGCCGAAGTTTAATTCTTTGGTTTTCAGCCGTTTCAATTCCGACGCAGCGTTTTGAGTTGGAATTGAAACAATAGCTCTTTAGCGCATTCCAAATCCTGACAATATGCCTGTGTAACTCTTTACAGGAGGTGAGGCCCAATCACCAACTTTGCTGGTTTTTAAATTTAACTGGACTAACATTTCAGCTTGTTTAACTGCTACTGCAACGCCGTCAATAACAATCACGCCCAACTCGTTTTGTAGCTTTAGACACAAATCACTCATACCTGCACATCCTAAAACAATTGCATCGCTTTTATCTTCAGCGAGTGCTTTTTTGCATTCATCTCGTATGGTTCGATAGGCATCTGAGTCAGGAAGCTCCAACTCTTCAACTGCAATATCACAAGCTCGAATATTTTTGCAAAATGGCGTAGCCCCATAGCGATGAGCCAAATGCCAGCTCATATTCACTGTGCGTTGTAAGGTTGTGACTACACTAAACCCAGTACTTACATAACTTGCAATTCGCATAGCTGCTTCGGCAATCCCAATCACAGGTGCCGAAGTCATTTCACGGGCAGCATAAAGCGCAGGGTCACCAAAACAGGCAATAACATAAGCATCTACACCTACAAATTCACCTTGACGAATTTCCTCCAGCACACCTACTGCACTTAGTGCTTCATCATAATAACTTTCAATCGTAGCAGGGCCCATTTGAGGACTCACTGCAATAATTTGAGTATCAGAACCTGCGACTATCTTTGCTGATGTTGCAATTTTGTTAGTCATGCTTTGAGTAGTATTGGGATTAATAATTTTAATTTTCATTGTACTTTTGCCTTAGTCATTGCCGATTTAGCATGGGCAAGCGGTTGATTAAGAAATCGGTAAATGACAAAACCGAATCCCATCCCAATAAACCATGTGAAATTAGCTAGCCCTGATAGTTGTGGTAAAAGTACGCAGAGAATAGGAATTAATGAAGCTGGAATTAAGGCATAAAAGGCAGAGTGGTTATAACCATTTTTGTACCAATACAAACCTTTGGTATCTAAGGTATATAAATCATCTACTACGATTTTTTGTTTTTTAACGAGGTAAAAATCAGCTAGCAATACGCCAAAAAGCGGACCGATAAATGCACCTAAAATATCAATGGTGTAATGGATCACTTGAGGGTTATTAAATAAATTCCATGGGGTAATGAAAATTGAACCTACTGCTGCGATCATTCCACCCATGCGCCAGCTAATTTTGCTCGGTGAAACATTGGAAAAATCAAAGGCAGGTGATACAAAGTTAGCGACAATATTAATCCCGATGGTGGCAATCATTAAGGTCAAACTACCTAAAATGACTACAAAGGTATTATCAAGTTTTCCAACCATCTCGACAGGGTCGGTAATGAGCTTACCGTAGACTGGAAGCGTTGCTGCAATACAAACTACAGTAAGTAAAGAAAAGCCTAAGAAGTTAATCGGTAGTCCAAGAAAGTTACCCATTTTAATCGCGTTAAAGCTTTTGCCATAACGAGAGAAGTCACCAAAGTTCAGCATAGGTCCTGAAAAATATGAAACAACAAGTGCAATAGCACCAATCATGACTGGTACAACCGCAAAACCGTCGTATTGAACACCGCTCAAGTTTAGATCAATATTTTGCCAGCCAGCTTTCCAGATGAGCCATACTGCCATCGCAAACATTACAACGTAGACAGCTGGACCTGCCCAGTCAATAAACTTACGAATGCTGTCCATGCCAGACCAGAAAACAACCGCTTGCAGTAACCAAAGCAGCATGAAGCCAACCCATCCTAAATAGGAAAGTCCAAGAAAGCCATAATTTGAAACATCGGCATAGACCGACCATTCTGGAAAGAACTTTAAAATGACCAATAAAAAGGCACTTGATGCCAAATAGGTTTGAATGCCATACCATGCGACAGCAATAAGACCACGAATAACGGCAGGAATATTTGCACCAAGCACACCGAAGGTTGCGCGGCAAATAACAGGATAGGGCGTACCAGTTTGTTGGCTAGACTTGGCAATCAGGTTTGTAAAAAACTGAACTATGGCAATGCCGATGAGTAAAGAGAGAAGTACCTGCCAGCTATTGAGCCCAAGTGCAAAAAGGCTTCCGGCCATGACATAACCGCCGACACTATGAACATCAGACATCCAGAAAGCAAAAATATTATAAGCGCCCCATGTTTGCTTTTTTAAAGGAGCCAAGTCTTGATTTGTCAGTTTTGCATCATAAGAAGGTTTAATTATTGCTTCGGTATTATTCATCTTGAACACTCACTTCCTTAAGATGGAGGCACTTTCAGCAGCATTGTTTTTCTGTCTAAAAGAATGAAATTAAAATTGTGTACAATGTGATATTTAAATTGTGCACAATCTTAATTTAGCAAAAGTTATGCCAAATTTAAGAAGTAGCGCTTATGAGTTATTTAAACTGGTATGGATTTTGGATATGCAGAGACAAATTTATAAAATGAGAAGTGCTTAATTTTTATAAAAAGTAAGTAAATTTAGGTGTATAAGTGGATCTTTAGAGATCTAATATTGGATTGTTTAGCTCAACATAAGTGTTTGGGAATGAGAGCAATATTCCAAAACGCTTAAGTTAAACTTACACTATTGTCATTAGATAAAGTTTTAAAAAGAGGGGGCATCAATAAAAATGGAGAAATCAATGCCATCGAATGCACCAAAAAAAGCCGTAGAAATGAGCAATGATGAAATTGATGACCATATATATAACGCTATTGTAGATGCTATTTTAAATCGACAACTTGCCCCTGGCGCACGTTTAGTTGAAGCACCTTTGTGTGAAGCATTCGGTGTAACGCGAGGAGTGTTAAGACGTGTTTTCGTCAAACTTGCACATGATAAGGTCATCGAAATTCAGCCCAATCGTGGAGCACTCATCGCAAAACATAGTGCTCATGAAACAAAAGAGGTCTTTGAAGCACGCAGCATGCTTGAAATCGCTACTGTAAAAAAGCTAGCTCAAAAGTCACATAACCTAGATTTTAGTGAGCTTCGAGGTTTAGTCGATCAAGAGTCTCATGAGCGTTTAGCTGGAAATTGGGCCGAGTGGATTAAGCTATCGGGGCAATTTCATTTAAAGCTGATTGAAGCAAATCAAAATACGATTATGACCAGTTATTTGCAGACGCTTATTGCAAGGACTTCGTTATTAATTGGCTTATATGAAATTCCCAAACATAATAATTGTTCGGCAGATGAACATCGTGCAATTTTAGATGCGATTGAACAAGGTGATGAAAAACGAGCAACTCAATTGATGGAAGAGCATTTAGAACACTACGCGACAACATTTGTTGAACAAGACAGTACAGCAACAGCAGAACAAAATTTATTAAATTTATTTAAAAATAAGAAGATTGAAACCAGTCAAACTAACTGAAAATCATGGGCCAATTCCGATGGAAAAGGCCCATATTGGTTATTTTATAGGAACGATTTGACGTGTTAAAAAATCAATAAATAGTTTTACTTTCTTCGATAAAATCTTACGGTTTGGCCATGTGACATATAAGTGAAGCGGCTGACTGGTGTAGTCCTCCAAACATTTCCGTAATTTACCTTCTTTATAGTAAGGCTCTGCAATAAACTCTGGAAGAAAAACGATACCGTGATCTTTCAAGCACATATCTAATAATAATTCACCATTATTACAGGTCATCACAGGGAAGCAATTAAAGGACACTTCTTTTTGATCTTTTTGAAAGATCAACTTCTTATGTCGGCTATCCTGATAGTAAATTAGAAACTTATGTTCTTTAAGTTCTTCTAATGAATCTGGCAATCCATGCTGATTAAAATACTCAGGTGTTGCATACAAATATCGTTGATAGGTATTTAATATTTTACTATTTGCCAAATTAGGAGGAGAGCCATCTACACGAATGGTTAAATCAAATTTATTATTATTCATGTCTAATAGCTGATCAGTCATGAATAAATCAATTTTGATGCTGGGATATTTCTCTATAAAGTCCGAAATGATATGTTGAAGAAAAATGTTGCTAAAAGACATTGGTGTATTGAGCTTGAGTTCGCCTTCAGGGTACTGCTGATTATAGCTAATTTCATATGCAGCCCATTCGAACTCACTTAAAATGACTTTGCTATGTTGATAAAACTTTTCCCCACAAGAGGTGAGGTTCATCTGTCTTGTTGTTCGAGTTAAAAGTGTGGTTCTGAGGTCGTTTTCGAGGTAGCAAACACGTTTGGCAACTAAGTCACGAGAAATATCGAGTGCTCTGGCTGCGCTACTAAAATTCCCATGTTCTACAACACTTACAAAAGTGGAAATACAGTCTAATCGATCCATGGATAAGCGAAAGGTAAAAAAATATATATCAATGATTAAACTATAAAAATTAAAAAGCAATCATTGTTTTGATTGTATTCGTACAGCATACAGATTCGTGCTGATTTGCTGTCTATGCTTTTACATTTTTATCTGTTTTCATAATAACCAGTAAGCAATTTTAATGCATTACTCATAAGGAATAATGGAGTTTACCCATGAATAAATCACTTTTAGAACAACTATCACCAACCAATTGTCAGGTTATTTTTATTGATCATCAGCCACAAATGGCTTTTGGGGTACAGTCAATAGATCGCCAAGTATTAAAGAATAATACTGTAGGATTAGCAAAAGCAGCTAAAACATTCAATATTCCTGTCACCATTACAACGGTTGAAACTGAAAGCTTCTCTGGTCATACCTATCCAGAACTTTTAGATGTATTTCCAGATGCTCCATTACTAGAACGTACTTCAATGAATTCGTGGGATGACCAAAAAGTACGTGATTCGCTTGCAAAAAATAATCGTAAAAAAGTGATTGTTTCAGGCTTGTGGACTGAGGTGTGCAACAACACCTTTGCTTTTGGTGCGATGCTTGAAGGGGATTATGAGATTTATATGGTTGCAGATGCTTCAGGTGGTACCTCGAAAGAGGCACATGACTATGCCATGCAACGTATGATTCAAGCTGGTGTTGTTCCGGTAACTTGGCAACAAGTATTACTTGAATGGCAGCGTGATTGGGCACACCGTGATACGTATGATGCAGTTATGGCAATTGTACGCGAGCATTCTGGTGCTTACGGTATGGGTGTGGATTATGCTTATACGATGGTACATAAGGCACCTGAGCGTACAACATCAAAACATGAAGTACTTGCACCAGTTCCTGCAAAATAAAACAGTACTGATTTAGGTAAAGGCATGTCTAGTATTCAATATTTAAGTGATATTAATACAGATATGCCTTTATTTTTTAGAACGATAATTCACAAGAATGGAGTTCAGAATGACCGAAATAAACCTCATACTCATAAACGGTAAAATCACAACACTAGATCCTCAGAACCCCGAATTACAAGCAATTGCGATTGCAGACGGTAAAGTATTACGCACGGGTACAAATGATGAGGTAATGAAACTCGCAACTCCAACAAGTAAAGTTGTAGATTTAAATGGCCGTCGCGTTATACCAGGTCTAAACGACAGTCATTTGCATATTATTCGTGGTGGCCTAAATTACAATATGGAGCTGCGCTGGGAAGGTGTGCCATCTGTTGCCGATGCGTTACGCTTACTCAAAGAACAAGCAGACAATACTCCAGCTCCACAATGGGTTCGTGTCGTAGGCGGATGGACTGAATTCCAGTTTGCCGAAAAGCGTTTACCGACTTTAGAAGAAATTAATAAAGCTGCACCAGATACTCCTGTCTTTGTTTTACATCTATATGCCAGTGCTTTGTTGAACCGAGCTGCACTTGATGTATTGGGCTTTAACAAAGACACACCGGACCCACCTGGCGGCAAGATTGTACGAAATGAAAAAGGTGAGCCAACAGGTCTCTTGCTTGCTACGCCATCGGCTATGATTTTGTATTCGACCTTAGGGAAAGCACCGAAATTGCCAGTTGAAGATCAAGTCAATTCAACTCGACATTTCATGCGTGAATTGAACCGGTTAGGTATTACTTCAGCAATTGATGCGGGCGGTGGCGGTCAAAATTATCCTGAAGATTATGATGTGATTAAGCAATTACACGATCAAAATCAAATGACCGTACGTATTGCTTACAACCTATTTGCTCAAAAGGCAGGCCAAGAGCTTGATGATTATCGCCGTTGGACCGAAATGACATTTCCGGGCGATGGTGATGAGCTATTTAGAATGAATGGAGCAGGCGAGAATCTGACTTGGTCAGCGGGGGACTTTGAAGACTTCTATGAGCCACGTCCGGATTTACCAGAAAAAATGGAAGGTGAGCTCGAAGCTATTGTAGAGCACTTGGCTGAAAAGAAATGGCCATTCCGTATTCATGCAACTTATGATGAAAGTATTAATCGCTTACTGAATGTATTTGAGCGCGTCAATTCAAAACAACCATTTGCGACACGATTTATTATTGACCATGCCGAAACTGTATCTGAGCGTAATATCGAACGTATTGGTGCGTTGGGTGGTGGTATTGCCATTCAACACCGTATGGCATATCAAGGTGAGATTTTCGTAAAACGCTATGGTGCTGAGGCTGCTCAGGCAACGCCACCTGTTAAGAAAATGTTAGAACTCGGTGTTCCTGTGGGTGCGGGAACAGATGCGACTCGTGTTGCCTCTTATAACCCTTGGGTGTGTTTATATTGGTTGAGTACGGGTAAAACAGTGGGTGGATTACCTTTGTATGAGGAAAAAAATCTATTAGACCGTCAGACAGCACTCAAACTCTGGACTAAAGGTTCCGCTTGGTTCTCTGGTGAAAAAGATGTTAAGGGCTCACTCACAGCAGGAGAACTTGGTGATCTGGTGGTATTGTCTGATGACTACTTTAAAGTAGAAGCTGAGGATATCCAGTGGATTGAGTCTGTACTTACTGTCTTAGGTGGCAAAGTGGTCTATGCAGGGGCAGAGTTTAAGCAAGACGATCCGCCGTTACCGCCAGCATCTCCAACATGGTCGCCGGTAAAACGCTTCGGTGGTCAGTGGCGGTTATCTGAAAACCGTAATGCTCCTTCCAATCAATCATTACAGTCACAAAGTGCTTTGTGTGCATGTGCTAGCAGCTGTGGAATGCATGGACACAGTCACGCTTGGATGCTTGATCTTCCTGTAAATGATAAAGACAAAAAGTCTTTCTGGGGCGCACTTGGGTGCTCGTGTTTTGCATTTTAAATAAAACAGTATGGGAACCTGCTGATTAAATGGCTTGATTCTCTAAGGTATGTACGATGAAAATGTACTTGTTATCTTTGGCTGTAGGGTTGCTTGTTGGTGTCTTATATTATGTTTTAAATGTTAAGTCACCAGCTCCACCTCTTGTTGCATTAGTTGGTTTATTAGGCATGGTAATAGGAGAGCAACTGCTTCCTTTCATCAAGTCTTATTTTTAATCTGTTTCATTCAAAAAAGCTAAATGGTGCCATGCCATTTAGTTTTTTATATTAATAAATATCTTCAATTACTTTATACGACGACCTTGCTCATCAATGATCACTTCGCCATCTTCTTTTACAAAATAGCCTAAGTTTTCTACATCTAAAATATCCAATACAATCTCAGAAGGACGGCAAAGTCGTGTGCCTTTTGGTGTAACCACAAATGGGCGATTAATTAAAATTGGGTACTGAACCATAAAATCAGTTAACTGTTCATCGGTCCAATGATCTTGTTCTATCTCTAAATCTTTATAGGGATCAACATTTTTACGAATTGCTTCACGTACAGTTAAGCCTGAATCCTTAATGAGTTGAATCAATTCATCTTTACTTGGTGGTGTTTGCAAATATTCAATAACGATAGGCTCAAACCCAGCATGACGAATAAGCGCCAATGTATTGCGTGAGGTTCCGCAAGCAGGATTATGGTAAATTTTCACTAGCTCAGTCATGGTAAATTTATTATCAAATTAAGATATTGCATTTATATATGGATATCCGTATATTTGCAATAACGAATATATTTTGTTGAAGATATGATCAACCAAATCGATTTCTTTAAATGTCTATCTGACCAAACTCGGTTAAACATTCTTAAGTTAGTTCTGAGCAAACAAAATATTTGTGTTTGTGAGCTAACAGAACAGCTTGAGTTGAGCCAACCGAAAATCTCCAGACATTTAGCTTTATTAAGAACTCATGGCATTTTACTTGATGCACGACAGGGGCAATGGGTGTATTACAGCGTCAATCCAGATTTACCAAATTGGGCTGTTGAAGTTTTGAAAACTATAGGAAACCAAGATGAAAGTTTAGTGAATCAATCATCTTCAAAGTTTTCTTCTATTTCTACCTATTGTGAGTAAGACCATGAAATTCTTATTTTTATGCACTGGAAACAGTTGTCGTAGCATTTTGTCAGAAGTTTTATTTAATAGTCGTGCACCAGAAAATTGGAAAGCGTATAGCGCAGGCAGTAAACCATCAGGGCAGGTGCATCCATTAACCATTGAAACACTTGAAAACTTAGGTCTTTCAACAGATGGGTTATGGAGTAAAACTATTGATGACTGCGAACAGTATCAACCAGATGTTGTGATTACAGTCTGTGATTCTGCTGCACAAGAAGCATGCCCACTTTATTTAGGTGGCGCAATCAAAGCACACTGGGGCTTAAGTGATCCATCTCATTTGGACTTGCCAAAAGAAGAAAAGCTTAAAGCATTCCAAGAGACTGTAGATCATATCAACCGTCGTTTAGATGCATTGTTTGCACTTGATGTTCCGAACTTAAGCCGTTCACATTTAATTGCTGAGATTAATGAAATCTCTCATATTGAGTGAGAGAGCCGAGATGACTAAGCAAAAGCTTTCTTTTTTAGATCGTAACCTGACGCTATGGATTTTTATTGCCATGGCTTTAGGTTTGGCAATTGGGGTGTTCTTTCCTCAAGCCTCGGTTTCTTTGAACAGAATGAGTGTAGATAACGTTAATATTCCGATCGCAATCGGCTTAATTTTGATGATGTATCCACCTTTAGCAAAGGTTGATTATGCTACGTTACCAGAAGTATTTAAAGATAAGAAAACCTTAACTTTATCGTTGGTACAGAACTGGATTATTGCTCCAGTTTTAATGTTCGTACTTGCTATAGTTTTCTTGCATAGTTATCCGGAATACATGACAGGCCTGATTTTGATTGGTTTGGCACGTTGTATTGCAATGGTTTTGGTGTGGAATGGTCTGGCTTGTGGTGATAACCAATACGTTGCAGCTTTGGTTGCCTTTAACAGTATTTTCCAAATTTTGTTCTTTAGTACCTACGCCTGGCTTTTCTTAACCTTCTTACCTCCGTATTTTGGTGTGGCAGGGCAAGTCATTGATGTGAATTTTTGGACTATCACACATGCGGTTTTGGTGTACTTAGGTATTCCATTCTTAATGGGGTTCTTGACGCGTTTGATTTTAGTCAAGTCGAAAGGGTTGGAATGGTATCAAACTAAATTTTTACCAAAAATCAGCCCGATTAGTTTAATTGCTTTACTTTTTACCATTGTGGCTATGTTTAGTCTAAAAGGTGGTGATGTGGTGAGCTTGCCTTTAGATGTATTACGTATTGCAATTCCACTGACGATTTACTTTGTGGTGATGTTCTTTATTAGCTTCTTTATGAGTAAACGTATGGGGAATAACTATCCACGTACCACTGCTATTTCGTTTACTGCGGCTGGTAACAATTTTGAGTTAGCTTTAGCGGTTGCCATTGCAACATTTGGTTTGGCATCACCTGTGGCATTTACCACAGTGATTGGACCATTGGTTGAAGTTCCCGTTTTAATTTCACTCGTTACCGTTTCTCTTTGGTTAAAGAAAAAGTATTTCTCAGATGAACAGTCTTAATAATGATTTATCAAATGTAGTATTAGATCTTCTAGATAAACCTACATTTGAGCAAGTGCAAGCGCAGCAGCTTGAGCATCCACCTCGCATTTTATTGCTATATGGTTCTAATCGTGAACGTTCTTATAGTCGTTTTGCTGTGCTGACTGCTGGTCGAATCCTTGAATACTTAGGTGCTGAAGTCAAAATCTTTCATCCTAAAGGTTTACCTTTACCTGAGGATGCAGAAACAGATCATCCGAAAGTCCAAGAATTACACGCGCTTTTGGCTTGGGCAGAAGGTATGGTGTGGTGTTCACCCGAACGTCATGGCGCGATGAGTTCAATTTTAAAAGCCCAGATTGACTGGATTCCTTTAGCAGCCGGAGCAATTCGTGCAACTCAAGGTAAAACCTTAGCAGTCATGCAAGTTAGTGGTGGTTCACAGTCCTTTAATGCGGTCAATCAAATGCGTATTTTAGGCCGTTGGATGCGCATGATTACCATCCCAAATCAGTCTTCAGTTGCTAAAGCCTTTTTAGAGTTTGAAGAAGATGGCAGTATGAAACCATCCTCTTACTATGACCGAATCGTTGATGTTATGGAGGAGTTGTATAAGTTCACTTTATTAACACGTGGGCAAAAACAATACCTGACAGATCGCTACTCTGAGCGTAAAGAGTCGGCAGAAGAGCTGGCAAAACGAGTAAATCAAAAATAAACAGTTTCATAAAAAAGTGCTCCACTCGGGGCACTTTTTATTGTTTAGCTTTTACATTCAGGCCATTGTGGGCAAAAGTTTTTGTAATAGTTCAATAAAGTTTGAAACTTTGGCAGAACTCTCATTTTCCCGAGTAATCAGGTAAAGAGGCGCATTTAGTTTCATTGAATTATCAAACTCGCGATATACAATTTCATGTTCCCAAAAGTTATGCATTGAGGCTGGCACAATCGTTATACCAATTCCAGCAGCGACTAAATTTAATGTTGCAGTAGGACGAGGTGCTTCCTGAATAATGCGTGGACTAAAGCCTGCTTGATAACAGCTATATAAAATATTGTCATATAAACCTTGTCCTGAAGAACGACGGTATAAAACAAAATTTTCATCTGATAAGTCATTTGAGCTAATTTTTTCTTTTTGTGTAAGTGGGTGGCCCATAGGCAATGCCACTACCATTGGCTCATCTAATATATGAAGATGCTTTAGCCCAATATCACGGCTGATTGGCGCTCTTAAAAAAGCGATATCAAGTTTCTCTGAGATTAATCGATCTAATTGTTTTTGGCTGCCTGCTTCTTCAAGTTTGGTTAGTACCTTTGGATATATTTCTCGATATGACCGTAATACTAATGAAATGAGCGGATGCAAACCTGCGGAACTTGTAAAACCAATATTGAGTTGTCCAGTTTTACCTTGACTAACATCTTGGACTAATTTTGGAATATGTTTGGCATGTTCTAATAAAAGTTGTGCTTCTTTAAATAAGGCTAAACCCGCTTCAGTCGGTTCAATGCCACGAGGCTGGCGAATAAGTAACTGTGCACCGAGTTCTTCTTCAAGCTTTTTGAGTAAACGCGTCAAAGGCGGCTGTTGAATAAATAATCGGTTTGCGGCATGTGTGATATTTCTTTCTTCTACTACCACCACAAAGGCATGAAGCTTATGTAAATCTAGCATAGGAATACCTTTAGGGTATGGTTAGTGAAAATAAAAGCATTTGTAGATATATCACAAAAGTATCATTCTATCTTGGTCAGATAAAGTGAAAAGTAACGAAAATGAACCATGTTGAGATTGCTGTGCAGAAGGAGAGTGTCCCGACCTGCACAGAGTTATTTTTAGGTTTTTTAACATTAGGTTTAATTGGATTCGGTGGCGTGCTGCCTTTAGCCCGTAAAGTTATTGTAGAGCAGAGACAGTGGTTAAGCCCTGAAAAATTCACTGAGTTACTTGGTCTGTGTCAATTTTTACCAGGCGGCAATATTATTAATTTATCGGTTGCGATTGGCATGGAGTTTCGCGGTGTTCGTGGGGCAGTGAGCTCAATCATTGGTCTGATCCTTGCACCTACGATAATTGTTGTACTTTTACATTATGTCTATGAGCAGTTCCAAGATAATTTAATGGTTAAGCATCTTTTCGAAGGTTTAGCGGCGGCGGCAGCTGGACTTCTGGTTGCAACAGGTTTGAAAATGCTTAAGCCATTATTACGTAATCCATTAGCGATTTGCGTAGTTCTCGTTGCAATTATCAGTATAGCTTTTCTGAAAGTTCCATTACTTGTGACCATGCTGATTTTGTTGGCATTCTATTCAGCTATCATTTGGAGACGTGTGTAATGGGTGCAGTTCTACTTACTTTAGCGATCATTTTTACTCAATTGTCTCTTATTGCATTCGGTGGAGGGAATACAATTTTGCCTGAGATGCAACGCCAAGTAGTTGATATTCATCACTGGATGACGGCACAAGAATTCAGTGCATTGTTCGCCATGGCTCAAGCTGCCCCTGGTCCGAACATGATGATTGTACCTTTGGTGGGATGGCATGTAGCAGGATTGTCAGGTCTACTTGTAACGTCTACTGCTAAATTTTTACCTTCGTCTCTTATTACTGTATTTGTGATGAGAGGCTGGTCAAAATTTAAAGATAAGAAATGGCGCCGTGTTTTACAGCTTGCTTTACAACCTGTCACTGTGGGAACTGTACTTGCCAGTGCGTGGATTATTTCTGAGGCAGCTGCCATAAATACTTTACTCATTATTATGGTAGTCATTGCAACTTTATTATCTTTAATTAAAAAGGTTCATCCTTTACATGTCTTGATTGCTGGGGCTGTATTTGGTGTGGTCTTACTCTAGTTTAACCAGTTTGCCGACCTGCGCTGGATGAGTTCAGGTTGGCTTTTTTTAATTTGAAGTAAATAATAATTAAATCTAAAAAACCGATTAAATCTATAAAAACATACTGTTTCACCTATTTTATGTTTTCACGTACTATGCATCTATTGAAAGAATTTGGATGCATTGGAGTAAAAACAGATGTTAGATCAAAACATTAAAACTCAATTAAAAGCTTACTTAGAACGTCTAGAAAGTCCAATCGAATTAGTTGCTGCTTTAGATGAATCAGACAAAGCAGCTCAAATTAAAGAGTTGGTAAGTGAAATCGCTGAGCTTTCTGACAAGGTAACAGCCCGTTTTGACGGTAACAATACACGTCGTCCAAGCTTTGGTGTGGCTAAAGCAGGTGAACAACCTCGTGTGTTCTTTGCAGGCTTACCTATGGGTCATGAGTTTACGTCTTTGATCTTGGCGCTGTTACAAGTGTCTGGCTATGCACCTAAAGTGTCAAATGAAGTGCTCAACCAGATTAAAAGTTTAAACCTCAAAGCAAACTTTGATGTATTTGTATCCTTAAGCTGTCATAACTGTCCGGACGTGGTACAGGCGCTTAACCTGATTGCCATTTATAACCCGAACACCACAGCAACCATGATTGACGGTTCATTCTTCCAAGATGAAGTGGAACAACGCAAAATCATGGCTGTGCCAATGGTATTCCAAGACAACGAACACATTGGCCAAGGTCGTATGACCCTTGAAGAGATTGTAGCGAAACTTGATACCAACTCAGCTGAAAAAGATGCAGCAGCACTCAATGCCAAAGATGCTTTTGATGTATTGGTGATTGGTGGTGGTCCTGCGGGTGCAACAGCAGCAATCTATGCGGCACGTAAAGGTATTAACACAGGTATTGTGGCTGAACGCTTCGGTGGTCAGGTCATGGACACCATGGACATTGAAAACTTCACCTCTGTGCAAAAGACACAAGGTCCTAAGTTTGCTGCCGAGATGGAAGCCCATGTTCGTGAATATGATGTCGATATCATGAACCTGCAACGTGTTAGCAAAATCACGGGTGCCAACCAGACTGCAAATGGCTTGGTTGAAGTTGAACTTGAAAACGGTGCAAAACTTGAATCGAAAACGGTGATCCTTTCAACAGGTGCACGTTGGAGAGAAATGAATGTACCAGGTGAGCAAGAATACCGTACCCGTGGTGTTGCGTACTGCCCACACTGTGATGGTCCTTTGTTCAAAGGTAAACGTGTTGCCGTGATTGGTGGCGGTAACTCAGGTGTTGAAGCAGCAAT
>NZ_JBQEOR010000015.1:0-67957 GCF_052045285.1 Acinetobacter sp. 22301
CTCTTAGCGCTGATGGTAGTGTGGGGTTACCCATGTGAGAGTAAGTCATCGCCAGCTCATTATTCTAAACACCCCCATTCCAATGAATGGGGGTGTTTTTTATTGTGATAAAAAATATATGTGCGGGGAATAAATATAAAATAGTAAGCTATGAGTTGAAATCTTTAAATTTAATAGAAAAAACTATACAACCGAAGAGTAATCAATTAAACAAAATTAAAAGAGGGCTAGCTTCTCCTAATTAACTTTTTATAACAAGATTTCGCGTCTGACATCATATGGGAACTATGTTTGATAGAATTAATTTAATAAGATTATTTTTATAATTGGAAAAATCTCTTTTTTCTTCTACAAATTTCAGTTGGATATGTATGACAAATAGAGACTATATGTTATAAATATTGAATAGGCATGATTTTTGCTTGTTTTATGGAAAATGAAATATATGAAATTATCTGTTGGATTGAAAGTAGCGAATTCTCTATCGTTAACACCTCAATTGCAGCAGGCGATTCGTTTGTTACAACTCTCTAGTTTAGAGCTTGAACAGGAAATTCAGATTCAACTAGATAGTAATCCTTTACTTGAAAAAATAGAAGAAGAATCACTAACGGAGAGTCTGGCTGCATTAGAAAATAAAGAATCGGATGACTTAACGACTGAGCTAAATGCAGATCATTTGCCTGATGATTTACCCGTTGATACTGAGTGGGATGATGTTTATACCCATCAATCAACAGCTTTGGCTACTCCAGAATTTGAAGAGCGAGAGGATAATCGCCAAGTTCAATTATCGCTAAAGGAGCATATTCTAGAACAAGTTAACCTTTTGCATTTTTCTAAAATAGATCAATTAATTGCTTATTGTATTGTTGATGCATTAGATGATAAAGGGTTTTTAGATGCTGAAATTGAAGAAATAATTTTAGCGGCACAACAATTATTGAATGAAATGGATATTGAGGAAGAGATCGAAGAAGATGAGGTTTTAGTTGTCTTAAAACACATTCAACGACTTGATCCTTTAGGGATTGGTTCGCGTAATTTAGCGGAGTGTTTAAAAATACAGCTAGAGTTTCTGCCCAAAGATGTTGAATATCTAAACGAGGCAAAAAATCTATTACAGTATTATGAGCTTTTGATAGCCAATGATCTTAATAAATTACTCAAACAAACTGGTTTAACGAAAGACCAATTAAAGTTTGCAATCAATCTTTTAAAAACGTTAAAACCTTATCCTGGTATGGATTTTGATAAGCAAGAATCTGATTATCAAATTCCCGATGTAGTGGTTTCAAAAAAAGATTTACATTGGCAGGTTCAGCTAAACCCAGATGTACTTCCTAAATTAAGAATTAATTCTTTTTACTCTAGTATGATTCGTAGAGCAGATCAGAGTGAGGATAATTTATATTTACGTAACCAAATGCTTGAGGCGAAAAACTTTATCAAAAGTATTGATGAAAGGCATAAAACGTTATTAAAAGTAGCTTCTTGTATCGTAGAGCATCAAAAAGCTTTTTTGGAAATAGGCCCGGAAGCGATGAAGCCGCTAGTTCTTCGAGACGTGGCAGAAGAAGTCGAATTGCATGAATCTACAGTTTCTCGTGTAACTACAAATAAATATATGCTTACGCCTCGTGGTCTATTTGAGTTGAAATATTTTTTCTCTAGCCATGTAGGAACAACAGCAGGGGGAGAGGCATCTTCCACCGCAATTCGGGCAATGATTAAGAAACTAGTCGCCAACGAAAATCCACGTAAGCCTTTGTCAGATAATGTAATTGCTACATTGTTAAAGGATGAGGGAATTGAAGTGGCTCGAAGAACGGTCGCAAAATATCGAGAATCGTTACATATTCCTTCGTCGTCTGAAAGAAAAGTCTTGATCTGAATTTTGAAGTATGGCTATTCTAGAGATTCATTATGACGAAATAATGAAATTTCATTTTCACCAAGAGAGTAACTAAAATGGTTTAATTGTTCTAAGTTTTCTTTTTGATAGCATTAAATCGTTTTAGTTCTTCTTTAGATAACCTAAAAAAGGTGAGGGATAGAATTATGCAAATAACGATTCGTGGACATCATTTAGCAATTACACCAGCTATAGAAGAAAATATTAAATCAAAATTTAATCAGTTAACAAAACACTTAGATCAGGTGAATAGTATGCAGATTAAATTAACAAAAGATCATCAAATTGATAAGCGCTCTCATAAAGGTAGTTCGAACCATGTTGCAGAGGCTATTGTAAGATTGCCGGGAATTGAGTTGTTTGCTCAGGCAACTGCTGATGATATGTATACTTCAATTAAAAAACTAACTGAAAAATTAAAAAAACAATTATTAAAATATCGGAAAATGCAGTGCACTTATTCGCAAGTTGCTGTTTCTATTTAATAAGTTTTATATAATTGAAAGAGGCTTGAAACATAGCCTCTTTTTTATTGATAAAATATAAACACGTACTGAATTCTTTGAAAAAGTTATAGTAAAATACTTCGTTTTACACCTTAGGTTGTGTCAGAGGTCTTTGCAATGAATAGTGAACAGCTCACTCAAATTTTAAAAGAAGCTTTCCCTGAAGCGGAAGTAGCGGTGAGCGGACAGGCTGGAAAATTTGACCTCCGTATTGTGGATGATCAATTTGACGGTAAGCGTACTGTTGCTCGCCAACAATTAGTTTATGCACCATTAAATACTTATATTGCAAGTGGCGAAGTTCACGCGGTAACAATTCGTGCAATGACCAAAGATGAATGGCGTAAAGCAAGCCTTTTCGGAGCTTAAATATTAATGGATAAATTTTTAATTACGGGTGGTGTTAAGCTCGACGGGGAAGTGCGCATTTCTGGTGCTAAAAATGCAGCTTTACCATTACTTGCTGCAACTATTCTTGCAGACTCTCCAATTACGATCACTAATGTTCCAAATCTTAAAGACGTAAATACTTTGGTCAAGTTGATTGGTGGTTTAGGGGTTACAATCGGCTATGAAAATGACACAGTAAAAGCTGATACCTCTACTTTAGATAATCAGTTTGCTCCATATGAACTAGTAAAAACAATGCGCGCCTCAATTTTGGTTTTAGGACCATTATTAGCGCGTTACGGTAATGCGAAAGTTTCTTTACCAGGTGGTTGTGCAATTGGATCACGTCCAGTTGATCAGCATTTAAAAGCCTTAGAAGCTTTAGGTGCACATATTGAAGTTGAAAATGGTTATGTCCATGCTTCAGTTGAAGGTCGTTTAAAAGGCGGCGAAGTTGTTTTTGATATGGTTACCGTTGGTGGTACTGAAAACATCTTGATGGCTGCTGCACTGGCTGATGGTGTTACGACTATTCGTAATGCAGCTCGTGAGCCTGAGATCACTGACCTTGCTCAAATGCTCATTAAAATGGGCGCTAAGATTGAAGGACTTGATACTGATACTCTTGTTGTAACTGGAGTAGAAAGTTTGCATGGCTGTGAATATGCTGTGGTAGCTGATCGTATCGAAACGGGATCTTATTTGGCAGCTGCGGCAATTACGGGCGGTCGTGTCAAAACTACACATACCGACCCTGCATTACTTGAATCTGTTTTGGATAAGTTTGAAGAAATGGGTGCCGAAGTCACTCGTGGTGATGACTGGATCGAACTTGATATGTTAGGCAAACGCCCTAAAGCTGTAAGTTTTAGAACTTTGCCACATCCAGAGTTTCCAACAGATATGCAAGCTCAGCTTATGGCTGTAAATGCTATTGCTCGTGGATTTGCAACTATCTCTGAAACGATTTTTGAAAATCGTTTTATGCATGTTCCTGAATTGTCACGCATGGGTGCTAATATTCAGGTTGAAGGTCATGATGCTGTCGTGACTGGAGTAGAAACTTTACAGGCTGCACCTGTAATGGCAACAGATTTGCGTGCTTCGTTCTCTCTAGTTTTGGCAGCTTTAGTGGCAGAAGGAGATACCTTAATTGACCGTATCTACCATATTGACCGTGGTTATGAGCATGTCGAAGAGAAACTTCAAGGTTTAGGTGCCAAAATTAAGCGAGTAAGTTAATGAATGATGTAAGAAACGATGATCCTAATTTTGATGTGATGGGCAATTTTGATCATGGTTTGACCTTGGCACTCAGTAAAGGACGTATCTTAAAAGAGACGTTACCTTTACTAGCTACAGCGGGTATTAATTTGCTCGAAGATCCGGAAAAGTCCCGCAAACTGATTTTTCCTACTACGCATAAGCAAGTACGTATTTTGATTTTACGTGCATCTGATGTGCCTACCTATGTAGAAAATGGCGCAGCAGATTTAGGTGTAGCAGGCAAAGATGTGTTGATGGAACATGGCGCTCAGCATGTATATGAGCTACTTGACCTGAAAATCGCTAAGTGTAAATTAATGACTGCTGGTAAAGTGGGAATGGAACGTCCAAAAGGCCGTTTAAAAATTGCCACGAAATACGTCAATCTTACACGTCAGTATTATGCAAGCTTAGGTGAGCAAGTCGATGTGATCAAACTCTATGGTTCTATGGAATTAGCGCCTTTAGTAGGTTTAGGTGATTACATTGTCGATGTGGTCGACACTGGTAATACGCTAAGAGCGAATGGTCTTGAGCCATTAGAGGAAATTTGCAAAGTTTCTTCACGTTTAATTGTAAATAAAGCTAGTTTTAAACGTAAGCAAACTCTATTAAATCCAATCATTTCACAGCTTGAGCAAGCCGTTCAATCACGTTAAAAGCAATTTCCCATCATGCTTTTGTGATAGTTGCTTCAGATGATGCCCACAAGTGCTTAGAAAAAGAGTAAACTTGGTTTTTCTTTTTCGCCTTGTGGGTAAATTGATGCGACGTTTATCGACTCAAGATCAGAACTTCAAACAGGTTTTTGCTGAGCTTTTAGCATTTGAAACTGTAAATGATCTTAATTTAGTGCAAACAGTAGATCAAATTATTGCTGATGTTCGTCAGCATGGTGATGATCATGTTTTAAAGCTTACTCAACAGTTCGATCGACATCCTGCGCATCAATTTTCAGATTTAGAATTATCTCAACAACAACTTAAAACCGCTTTTGATAATTTAAGCCCAGAAATTCGTGATGCTCTAGAGTTAGCTGCAAAGCGTATTCGTTCATTTCATGAAGCTCAGAAACAAGAGAGCTGGACTTATATAGATGATTTGGGTAATACATTAGGACAAAAAGTCACACCTCTAGACCGTGTGGGTATTTATGTACCAGGTGGTTTAGCCTCTTATCCGTCTTCAGTTTTAATGAATGCAGTGCCAGCCCATGTTGCTGGTGTACCTGAAATTATTATGGTTGTTCCTGCACCAAACGGTGAACTAAATCCATTGGTTCTAGCTGCGGCTTACCTTGCAGGAGTGAGTCGAGTATTCACTATTGGGGGAGCTCAAGCTGTAGCAGCGCTTGCTTATGGTACTCAGGCTATTCCACCTGTAGATAAAATTACTGGCCCTGGAAATCGTTTTGTGGCGGCTGCCAAACGCGCTGTATTTGGTCAGGTTGGTATTGATATGATTGCTGGACCTTCTGAAATTTTAGTATATGCAGAAGGTGAAAATAATGCAGATTGGTTAGCTATGGATGTTTTATCTCAGGCTGAACATGACACAGTTGCTCAAGCTATTTTCATTACTCCTGATGAAGCTTTGCTTAATGCGGTAGAGTTGGCAATTGAAAAGCATTTAAATGAATTGCCAAAGGCAGACATTGCGAGAACTTCGATTGAAAACCGTGGTGCTTTGGTATTAGTAAAGGACCGTGCAGAAGCAATTGATTTGATTAATCAAGTTGCACCAGAACATTTGGAACTTTGCTTAGATGATGCCGAGGCTATGAGTGAAGATATTCGCCATGCTGGAGCAATTTTCATGGGGCGCTATACACCTGAAGCAATTGGTGACTATTGTGCAGGCCCAAACCATGTATTACCGACCTCTGGAACTGCTCGTTTTTCTTCTCCATTAGGTGTTTATGATTTCCAAAAACGTTCGAGCTTAATTATGTGTTCGAAAGATGGAGTCAAATCGTTAGCTAAGACAGCAGATATATTGGCTGTTCAAGAGAACTTAGATGCCCATGCACGCTCAGCTCGCTATCGTTATCAATAAGCTTATAAACCTTGTAGTTTTTTAATTATTACTCAGGGCTGGTTTTCAGCCCTTTTTTGAGATAAGACCATGACTTTATCTACAGCACAAATGCGCTTTTGGAGTCCAGAAGTTCGTGAGTTAGAGCCGTATGTTCCTGGTGAACAGCCTAAAATTCAGAATTTATTGAAGCTCAATACAAATGAAAATCCATATCCGCCATCACCAAAAGTAGTTGAAGCAGTTCAAGCTGTTTTAACTCATCAGGCTGATGCATTGCGTTTATATCCAGACCCAGATGCTACGGCATTAAAACATGCGATTGCTAAGCAACAGAATATTGAAGTTTCACAAGTTTTTGTTGGTAATGGCTCAGATGAAGTACTTGCTCATATTTTTAAAGCATTTTTTCTTCAAGATGAACCAATTCTTTATCCAGATATCACTTATAGCTTTTATCCAGTTTATAGTCAGTTTTTTGGTACAAAGACTAAAGAAATCCCACTCAATGATAATTTTGAGATAGAAGTTAAAGATTATGTGCAACCAAATGGTGGGGTTATTATTACAAACCCTAATGCTCCAACAAGTATTGCACTAGGCTTAGCAGAAATCGAACAAATTTTAAAAGCTAATCCAGATCAAGTGGTTGTCATTGATGAGGCTTATGTTGACTTTGGTGCAGAATCAGCTGTGAGTTTAGTAAATCGCTATGAGAATCTGGTTGTGTGTCAAACAACTTCAAAATCTCGTTCTCTTGCGGGTTTACGCGTTGGCTTCGCGATTGCTCAGTCTCATCTAATTGCTGCACTTGAAGCTGTCAAAAATAGTTTTAATTCATATCCTATTGACCGTTTTGCAATTGCAGCAGCGGTAGCCTCTTTTGAAGATCAAACTTATTTTGAAGAACAATGTCAAAAAGTTATTTCTAGTCGTGAAAAGCTAGTAGATGAATTAACTACTTTGGGCTTTAAAGTTTTACCTTCTAAAGCAAACTTTATTTTTGCTTCACATCCATCGCATGATGCAGGTCAGCTTGCACAGCAATTACGTGAGCAGGGCATTATTGTGCGCTATTTCAATAAGCCTCGTATTAATCAATTCTTGCGAATAACTGTAGGAACTGATGAGCAAAATGAGCGTTTAGTACAGACATTAAAAGAAGATATTCTCTAAATTTTACTCTGCTGTGCTGTTCATCAAGTTCAGCATAGCAGAGACTTTATCAAGACTTTCTTGATATTCTGCTTCTGCATTTGATGCAATCGTAATACCACCACCTGCCCATAAAGAAAGCTGATTCTGATATTGTTGAAAACTACGGATAAGAATATTCCAGCGACCAGTTCCATCAAAATTGAAGTAACCCAATGTTCCGCAATATGCGCCTCTTGCTGATTCTTCTAACTCTTCAATGATCTGCATTGCCCGAATTTTGGGAGCACCTGTGATTGAGCCTCCGGGTAAGGCTGAAAGCAACATTTGCATAGGATTGATATCATCTTTAAGAGTGGCAACGATCTCGCTTACCATGTGATGTACTTGATTAAAACTTTCAATCTCGAATAGTTTTGTAGTTTTTACAGATCCTGTATTGGCATAAATGCTCAAATCATTACGTAATAAATCGACAATCATCACATTTTCTGCTTGGTCTTTTTGAGAGTTTTTTAAGGTTTGTTTAGAAATAAAATCTTTTTCTGCATTCTTATAGCGAGGCATTGTGCCTTTAATAGGTCTAGTTTTAATTTGTTTATTTTGATTAAATTCGATGAAAAGCTCGGGAGAGCAACTTAATAATTCAAAATCATCTAATTTTAAATAACCTGCATATGGAGCATTTGTAAGTTGCCATAAGTCTTTAGCTTTATTTAATAAGGATCCTGAAAATTTAGCTTTAAACTCTTGGGTTAAATTAATTTGATAGCAATCTCCAGCCTTAATATATTCTTGTATTTTATAGAAAGCATCGAAATATTGTTTTTTAGACCATCTTGGTTGAATAATGGTTTTTAATTCAAATGTATTTTTAGAGTTATTGGAACCAAAATTCTCTATTTTATTTTCAATATATGAGAATAGATCAATTGCATTTTCTTCATCACTAAAAAAATACCAATCATTATCTATATATTTTAAAAAAGATCGATATTGGCCTAGGAATAGAGAAGGTTGTATATGATTTTGTCCATTAATAAATTGATGTGCACTGAAATCATAGCTGATAAAACCAATATAACCACCCATAAAACTTGTTGTTGATTCAATATTTTTATTTAAATTATTTTCTTTAAATTGAATGAAATTTAAAAGTTGATTTGATTTTGATCTATTTTTATATTCATTGAAATTTTGGCGCTCAAACTCTAAATAATTTTCATTTTGAATAATAATATAATCTTGCGGAAGAAATCCAATAGTTGGGTTGTTATTGTCATTTAAATAAATAAGCCCAGTTAAACCATCTAATTTTTTTAAAATATCGGCAGCATTTTTGCTATATAAAGAGATTTTTTTCTTTAACTGAGACATTTTTAAATAAAAGAGTGTTTAATAAGAGAGTAGTTAGTTTACTATAAGTTGCACTTCATCAGGAGAAAGTCTTTTAAGTACTAAACTTTTTGCTGATAAAATGAACGAAATTTTAACTGAGAATTTATTGTTTTTAGCAAGGTTTGTGTAGAAAAACTTGAGTGTACCGTTTGTCGGGTAGTTGGCAAAAAATGCACAACACTAGTTGAACAAAAATTAACGTAGATGTAATTTAGTAATTGCTAAGCAAAACTACTCAAGGATTGGAAGTTTCGGTTGCCATATAAAGAAAAATGCAATTTGAGACAATGAGAGTGGTTAAGTCAAAAAATAAATGCTCTTGGGAGAGTGCTCAATGAAAATGTTTACTAAACTTGCTTTAGTTTCTTCTTTAGCTATCAGCGCAAATGCAATGGCAATGCAGTCAATGGATGATGCTGCACTTAGTGCTGCTACAGGTCAAGATGGTATTAATATCGGTATCGCTTTAGGTGCTGGCGGTATTTCTATCGATAAAGTATTTATTCATGATAATGATGGTTTAAACCCTACTACAGGTATTACTGGTGCTGCAGCAACTGCGGGTGCGATTGTAGTAAGTGGAGTAGAGGTTACACAGGTTGATCAAACTGCTAATTTGTTAGACCTTAAAATTGACAGCGTTGGTGCTTCGGGTACAAATGGCGCGTTTTTAAACGTTGCTGCAAACGTGGGTGCTGTTAATGTAAGTGTAGGTTCTATTGGTGTGGGTACTTCTGGTACTTTAAATACAACTACTGCTGTACGTGGTATCACTGAAACTGCTCCAACTGAAATTATCTCTGGTTTAGATTTGTCTCTAGGTGCAATTTCAGCCAACGTACAATTAGGTTCTACTCCACAAGGTGCAATGATTAAAGTGAACTCTGCTTTACAGGGCGGTTTAACACTATCTAACTTCGGTATCAAAGATGCTGCAGGTGGTGGTGAGATCTTCCTAGACAAAGTGATGGTTCGTGGTGCTGGTAACACAACTGGTAATTTAGATGTTGATGCTAATATTTCAGTTGTACCAACTGGCTTGAAAATTCAAAATAATAGTGCACAAGGTATGAACGTTTATGTACAGGGTGTACATTTAGGTGCTGCTGCTAATGCATCTATTGGTGATGTTGAAATTCAAGGTTTAAATGTAGGAACTTCTACAATTACAATTTCAGGTCACTAATCTGAGTTTTAATAAAAAAAGCGCGTTTATTACGCGCTTTTTTATTTATTAATTGTCTAATTTAACTATATAAAAATATATTTTTTATTGATAAAAATAAGCTGTTAAATTAAAAATCTATTTAAATTAATCACACAAGTCTCTCTATTTTTATAAAACTAAACGTTCATCAAAAAAAAGTAAAAAAAGGCTGTTTTTTTCAAAAAAAAAAGGTATCTTCAACACACAGGGATGTAGAGCTATTGCTCTAAGAATAAAATGAATAAGGCCAGTAGGCCACCATTTAGAACAAGTGCTTATGTTAGAGATTGCTTTAGGCTCAGCATTGATATATTACTTTGCGACAGAAGCCTTCGAAATAGAAAAAAAGCCACCGGGAACTGTTTATTATACAGAGACTGCCGATTCACGTAATTTATCTTTTCGCCGTAATCATATTGAACCAGTTCAGATTAAACCAGCTGTAGAAGATCAGTTCCGAGGTATTGTTCGACAAGCTTATGACTATAGCTGTGGTTCAGCTGCTCTTACTACACTTTTAAATGGTTATGTAGGAACAAGTTTGACTGAACAGCAGACTATGAGTGGTTTACTACAGTATGGTGAATATCAACGTATTATTGAACGCCGAAGCTTCTCATTACTTGATATGAAGCGCTTTGTAACTGCTATTGGTTTGGATAGTGGTGGTTATCGAGGGGAGTTTTCTGATTTAGTCAATCTTGGACAACCTGCAATCGTTCCAATTTCTTATGCTGGTTTTAAACATTTTGTCGTATATAAAGCTTATAAAGATGGACGAGTCTATGTTGCTGATCCTGCATTAGGGAATATCAGCTTTGATGAAAATCGTTTTAAAGAGGTTTGGGATAATAATACATTATTCGTTGTTTCTGTTCCTGAATCTCAACGTAAAGACCTATTGGCCTTAAAAGACTCAGATATGCGTCATGTGGAAGATGCAACTGTTAACCGTTATGCATTTGTGGATGTGCAATATCCAACATTCAATTATGACCGTTTAGCAAATAAAGCATCAACTATGCGTAGGGTACTGGATAAAGACCCAAATTCTGCAACCTATAATCAGCCAATTGAAACATATATGCGTCTTTACTATAAGCGTAAATAATCAAATATGAATTGAGTAAAATAAATACATTAGGTGGGAAGAAACATGAATAATCGATGGATGAAGATGAGTGTGTTGGCATTAAGTATGAGTGCTATTACGGGCACACTTTATGCAAATGACCAAGTCGCACAAACTGAAGCTGAAGTTCAAAACACCACAGTTGTTTCTGACGCGAGTACAGGATCAGTAGTAACATCAACAGATTCAGTTCAAGAAGCGAGTACAACTCCAGCTACAGACGTTGTAACTACTGAACCTGCTCCTGTTGAGGCAGCAAATACTGGAGCTAATCAAGCTGCTACTGCTTTACAGAAAAAAGAAGGTGATGCGACTCAAGAGACAAATTTGCAAGAAGTATTTACTTCAAATGAGCGCCAATATTCATTGATTAAAAGAGGCGTATTTTCAGCCTATTACGATCTCGATTATACCTATTATCGCGATACTCGAATTGATTTAGCTTTAGCTGATGACTCATCTCAACTTAACCGTTTACGTGTTGAAGAAGATGCGAACCATACTTTAACGAATAGTTTTACTGTTCAATATGGGATATTGGACAACTTAACATTATCTGCAACAGTTCCTTTCGTTGCAAAATCTGAAATTGTTAGAGATACAACTGCAGCGGGTTTAGGTGATATTTCTTTAGGGGCGCGCTGGGAACCTTTCCCGTTAAAGCAAGGCCGTTTGCCATTGGTATTATTTGGTAACCTATCAACAAAAACTGGGGATAGCCCTTACGAAATTGGTTTAGATGAGCTTTCAACAGGTAAAGGATATTACTCTGTTGGGGTAGGAGCAAGTACCCGTAAATATATTGATCCAGTGGTTTTATTTGCCTCTGCTTCTGCAAATTATGGATTTAAAGAAACAGGTTTAAATCAGGCACGTGGTGGTGGGGCGAATGGTCCTCGTTATCTAGAGAGTTTTGACCCTGGTATTAGTGGTGGTTTCTCTTTCGGTTTTGCTTACTCATTTAATTATGACGTTTCATTAACCATGTCATATCAACAAAGCTTTAACATGGATGCTGAGTTCCAGTTTAAGGATGGCGAGTCATATCAGTCGCCAGACCAAAGTAGCGCGATGTTGTCCTTTGCTTTAGGTGTACGTGTTTCACCTGAAACGATTGTTAATGGCACAGTGGGTATTGGTTTAACCGAAGATGCACCAGATGTTTCGCTTGGTCTATCTTTCCCGCTAGATTTTATAGGCTTTGGCAAAAAAACAAAATAAGGAGATAGGCAGGTGAAATATCCTAAATTATGTCCTTTAACGGCGGCAATTGTGATCTCCGGTTTTTCTAGCTTTGCCAACGCTCAATTGGGACAAAACCTAGCTGTTGATATTCGTTCACTATCGATGGGGAATGCTGTAACTGCAGATCCGCCTGGTATTAGTGCAATTCATTTTAACCCTGCGGCGTTAGCAAAAATTGATGGGTTACAGACAGATGTGCAAGGAATTTTAGCGAACTTTGATATTCAGCGTGAATTCTCGGCACCCCCTGGTTATAACGTTTTTGGCTACTCAGATGACCCTCTTGTTTGTAATGATGGTCCAGAAGTTACAGCTAATATTTGTACTGATTTTAAAGGCCCTGTGCGTGGTGATGTTGAATACGCTAGCTTATATATTCCAATTCTAAAAAAAATGGTTGATTTAGGGGAGGGTTATCCACTCGCTGCTCCTACCGCAGGGATTGCCTATAAACCACCAGGCTCAAAGCTGACTTATGCTACTGCAATTTATGCACCTTTAATTGCAGGTTTTGGCGCTGAAAATGGTAACGCAGGAAACTTTATGGGTCAGCAAGTTGCTGTTGAGCGGATTACTTATTTGTCTCCATCTTTTGGTTATCAAGTAAATGACCATTTGTCGATCGGTGCTTCGGTTGGTATGTCTTATAACGCTCTTGCCATGAAAACCGATTTACGTTTTCCCAATGATATGATTGGAGTATTGCGTATGGTTGATGATGTAGTATGCGGGCCTTTTAAAGATAATAACGATATGATTACTAATCTATTGTTATTTGGTTTATGTAATACTCAAGAAGGTATGAATCCATTCAAGAAAATGGGATCACTTCAAGTTTCTATGGAGCAGTCTTTAAGCCCAAGCTATAACTTAGGATTAATGTGGGAACCGACGGACGATTTTGGCTTTGGTATGGTTTATCAAAGTGCCGCTAAAATGCGTATGAAAGGGAAATACCTAATTAATAATGCTAAGGCTCCTCAAGAGTTAATTAAAGGTCTAAATTCTTCTGCTACAGGATCGGTTTTGGCTCAAATTCTCGGTTTACCGGGGAATGTACCAAGCTCTGAGTCTGGACTGGCTGCGATGGATCTGGAATATCCTGCACATTTTCAAGCAGGGATTAAATATAAAATATTCCCTGATTTGCAAGTTAACTTTGATGTGGGTTGGACTGATTATTCTGCATGGGATAAGTTCAAGTTTGAATTTGATAGACAGATTACCTTACTCAAAGTTGCCAAACTTTTATCAAATGATGTGACAGATGCATCATTAGCTTTGCCTCTAAAGTTTACCTCACCATGGAGCTGGGGTATTGGTTTAGAGTATTCCGCAACAGATCGTTTGAAGTTACGTGCTGGTTATGAGCCTCGTGCTAGCGCTATTCCAAATGACAAACGTAATACCATGATTCCAATTAATAATGCGCAGTTATTCGGTTTGGGTATTGGGTACCGATTTGATGCAGATACAGATTTGGATCTTTCAGTTGGTTTCTTACGTAGCCGCGATAATATTCCAGCAGGGACTAGTACCTTATCTAATAAAACGGGAGTTGATAATATCCTGTTAAATCCTTATGCCGGTTTGGATGTTAAAACCAATACCAAAGTTACAGTACTCGGGTTAAATTATAGAACAAAATGGTAAAATTAAATTGCGAACGGATGTCTCGACCTAGATTTGCTTTTGCGATTTTTTTTGTTGCAATAGCAAGTAATTCTGCTATTTATGCGGATGGTTTCTATACGATTATTGGCCCTGATGGTCGACCGATGATTGTTCCGAGTAAAAGGGTGGAACGAACTGCTACACCGTCTAAGGTGTTAACAAATCCAGAGATAAAGACGTCTCGTCCAGAACAGCAAGTATTGCCAGAAACATCTTTAAAATCAAAAGAATTGCCTAAAGTAATTACGAAATCGTCTAATACTGCACCAACTGCACCAACTGCACCAACTGCACCAACTGCACCAACTGCACCAACTGCACCAACTGCACCAACTGCACCAACTGCACCAACTGCACCAACTGCACCAACTGTCTCGATAAAGAAACAATCTACAGTTTCAAAACAGACAAAAATAAGCAAAGAAGAATCAAAAATTATTAATCAAAAGTCTACTTTTGCGACTACTAAAGAAAAAACAGTGATAACGGATTCTGCTTCCCAACAAAAGATTGTAGAAAAAGTAGAACCGAATTCGCTTCCACCCTTGTCTAAGGATATCGTTACTTCATCAGCACCAGTAGCACCAAAAAACGATGAGACGAAGTACACTACCATTGATGGTGTGGAATACGTTAATAATGAATATTTAGAGAATCAAGAATTTAATCTAGAAGGGAAAAAACGTTTTTATATTATGCCTGATGGTTTAGGTCGTACTGAATCTATTGAGCGTAAAAAAGGTGTTGGTCAGTCTATCCTTGATAACGTATTGCATCGATCTCAAGAAGATCAAGTCTCTTCTGTGGTATTAGCTCCTACTTATGTGAGACTTTCGCACAAAGAGTTAGCAAGCACTTTTGAAAATGATTTGTGTTTTATTAATGGCTATAACAAATCAATTAAAAAGCTAAGCCAGAATAAAGAAGTTGGGTTATGGCCGAGAAAACCTCTTAAAGAAAAATTTGAATACGAAGTCGTAAAAGTAGATTCTTCTATTAAGAATATACAAGTAGCTTCCTATGCTACAACCAATGATAAGCCTGTATATTATTGGCCCCTCGCTGTTTTCTTGGATGAAAAGGGGTGTGTTATAGAAGGTGCTAGTGGTTTTAAAAGTAAGTCGTATCCTGCGACGATTTTACAACATGCATCGATTTTAGGCGTTTTACAGGTGCCAGAACGTACACACTATATTATGTTAACGCCTTTATCGTCGGCTGTGGATATGCCAGATCAGGAACTATCTAATCAGGGACAAATTAAAATTTCGGTATTACGTTAAAAATAAATAGGAATGATGATGAGTAAAAAAATTTTATTACCTTTTGCATTATCTACATTGGCAATTGTATTAAATGGTTGCGGTGGTGGTGGCTCAACAATTAATGAAGATCCTACTCAAGGTGGGGGTACGATTCCGACCACTAATTTGGATTGTAAAGCCACAGATGAAACCTGTCTGAATTTTGAATTAAATTATCCAATAGCAGGTTTGAATTTCGACTGTAGTTTATCTCCGAATCAGCGTTATATTACTAAATTGGTTGGTAACTCGGTTGGCGGTGCTTGTAGTATCAGTGGCAGTAAATCAGATGAAACAATTACGCTTTATCTACAAGGTAGCAATACTCACAAGATTGCGTTAGGTACGATAAAACTTGATACATTAGGAAAATACGGGACAACACATTTAACAGTTCTGGATATGGCTACAGCATTAACTGGTCAGCCTCCTGCTTCAATGAGTAACGCTGATCCAACTATTAAAGTAGCTATGGCTTTAGTTAAGTTATTCCAAAGTATTGGTGTTGAACGTGGCGATAATGTGGTAGGTGATTTACAACCAACCCAATTTACTCAAGATAAGAAAAATCTGTTGACTAGTTTGACACAAGATATAACTGCAACAGAATGGAAGAATGGGCAATATGCAACTCTTCTAAAACCTTGGTTAGATGTAAGTAAAGTGTCTGATGCACAAGCTTATGCACTCGTGGTTCAAGTCACAAACTTAGCAAATGCTGCATTATTTCAAGCAAATGAAGCGACTTATGCGGGTATTGTAGATCCTGTTAGTTCCCCGTTACCGCTGGGTTTTTATGGCTGTAATCAGGCATTAGCAGATTGCTTTAATAAATCTACCACTAATTTACGTCATATGATGGCTAACATGTTCATGTTGACTGACCGTGAAGGTTATGCAATGGGTTACGGTCTGCAATGGCGTGGTGATGCTACTTTATATAAAGATAAGGACGGAAACGTGACTGGTGTTGCTCCACCAGTTTTATTGTGGACCAAAGCAAAACCAATGCAAATGCTTGTTGCTCCCCAACAAAATGGTTGGCTTAACCCAATTTCAAAAGATATTCAATCGACTCAACCCTTACGTTTAAGCATTGATGGCAATGCAAATAATGATTTGCAAATCTATCAAGGTAAGTTTATGAACGATTATGCTGTTGCGGGAAGTGAAGGTTTTTATAAGCAACTAACACGCTCGACCACAGGAAATATTCAGCATTATGGTTTATGGCGTCAAACAGTAGGCACAGAAAACTATAAGGGTTCACTTGATATTATTAAAGCCAACCCAATTAGTTATCTTGGAAAAGAAATTTTTAAAACAGCAGCTAACGTGAGTTCTGGTCAACGCTATGTCTTCCCATTATATGCGACTTTGACATTCCGATTTGATACTACTGGGATAGCTCCTATCGATTTAGGCATTGTTGTTGATGAAAAGGGAAATATTCGTACGGATATTAAACCAAATGCAACTGCAACCGATATGTCTGGTCAATGTGCAACAGTAACAGACAACAGCTTAATTGATAGTAATGGTGTGCAACAATACCGACTTGGTACTACTGGTGGAACAGAGTCATCGGATAATGATAGCTCTATTACTGTTCGTATGATTTTATCGAATCCTCAGCTAGGTAACCTTAATGGGATTTTGATGGGACTTAACTCTGTGGTGAGACTGGATACTAATCCAGATGATAATGTAAATGATTCAATTTCGGTAAATGGAGCCAAGATTAACCTCTATAACTTATTAGCAGGTCAAAACAGCAGTAATAGTATTAATTTAAGTGATTATGAAAACAAGACCGCACGTTGGATTAACCTTTATGCTTTCTATCAAGCTGTTTATAATAATATTAAGGATATTAGCCCAGCACCAACAGATGCTGAAAAAGCTTTGGCTCAACGCTTGTCTGGCACGGTGTCTATTAAACTAGCCAATCAGTCTATTCCAGCTTGTAATGCAATTAAGACTAAATCTTAAAAAATAAAAAACATATAAAAAAAGACCGCGAGAGCGGTCTTTTTTATGGTTCAAGTGATTAACCTGTATGGTCTAAACGAGTCCCCAAAGTTTCAAGATGTGTTGGGAACACTTGTTTTTTACGGTCTTCAAAATAATGTCTTAGTGTATGTTCAACACTAGGGAACGCAAGTTCACCCCATGGAATTTCATGTTCTTCAAACAGGCGACTCTCAATGCTTTCTTCACCTGCACCAAAAACTCCATCTTTCAGCTGTGCTTTAAAAAGTACATAAATTTGGCCAATACGCGGAATATTGTACATACAATAAAGTTGTTCTATTTCTATCTCGGCTTCTGCTTCTTCACGAGTTTCGCGTGCTGCGCCTTGTTCCATGGTTTCGAACAATTCCATATAACCAGCAGGTAATGTCCACAGACCATAACGAGGTTCAATCGCACGACGACAAAGTAATACTTTGTCTTCCCATAACGCTAAGGCACCGCAGATTACTTTGGGGTTTTCATAATGAATATTTCCACAATGAGTACAAACACGGCGTACTTTATGATCACCTAAAGGAATTTTTTGTTCGGTTTTATGCCCACACGCTACACAGAAACTCATAATTATCATCGAGTATAGAGATGCCTCAGCATAACTGAATTTTTAGACTTACGCATCAACTCTATTCCCTAACTTTGATTTTCAGATATGATGCAAAGAGAGACAGAATAATAGGTGAATGGTATGGAAGAGCACTTGCTAACACAAAAGTTACAGCAAAGATTGCGCTTTTCCACCCGCATACAAGAAGCACAAGCAGCAGTACTTATTGCAATTACGAATGAGAATGATCCAAAGGTACTGCTTACACGCCGTTCAATACATATGAACAACCATGCGGGGGAAGTTTCTTTTCCTGGGGGAAAGCGTGATCCTAGTGATACGAGTAATATTGTTGTAGCGTTGAGAGAAGCTCAAGAAGAGACAGCTTTAAATCCATTTGATGTACAGTTGTTAGGTGATTTGCCGATGCAGCGTGCAAGAAGCGGTTTGTCTGTAAAACCGATCGTTGGGCTTATTCCTCCTGAGGTCACTTTAATACCTCAGCCTACTGAAATTGATCGAATTTTCTTTGTCCCATTACAGCAGCTTATCGAGACGCGGCCCACACCTTACGAAGTCCGATATGCTCATCAGTCTTTATACTTCCCAAGCTTACAGATTGATAATGAAATTATTTGGGGTTTAACTGCTCGTATGTTAGTTGCTCTGTTTAAATATGGATTGGGTTATCAAAAAGATTGGCCATTTTTACTCAACTCACCAACCTTTGGAATGCCAAAGTTTTCTCATAAAAAATAAAGATCAGGATTGATAAATTATGATGTATAGCTATCAAGGACAGCACCCAAAAGCATTACATGAACCATGGGATGGCTGGGTTGCTCCAACAGCAACGCTGATTGGGCAAGTGGAATTAGGTCGTCAGGTCAGCATTTGGTTTGGTGCGGTAGTTCGTGCTGATAACTGTGTCGTTCGGATTGGTGATTTCTCTAATATTCAAGAAAATTCTGTCTTACATACCGATGCTGGACTTGAGCTAAACATTGGTGAATATGTCACAGTCGGTCATAAAGTCATGCTGCATGGTTGTACGATTGGTGATAATAGTTTGATTGGTATGAACGCCGTAATTTTAAATCGGGCGGTGATTGGTAAAAATTGTATTATCGGTGCTAATGCTTTAATACCTGAGGGAAAAGTAATTCCAGATAATTCAGTGGTGATGGGTTCACCTGGCAAAATTGTCAAAACTTTAGATGAAGATGGCGCTGCAAAAATACGTTTGAGTGCATTGCATTATGCTGAGCACTTTAAGAACTATACAGATTTAAAAGAGTTTCACTTTTAAAATCTTTTAATAAGTTATTTTCTATGCCAAGCACAAGCTTGGCATTTTTATTTAGAAAGAGAACAACTCGCCTATCAGAGCCGAGTGGGGTATCATAACCCTCGTTTTTAATCTGATTTAATACTAAGGTTGTGCATGAAATTGCTGGCGTTGGAAACTGCAAATGAGCAGTGTTCTATTTCATTAGTCGATGAAACCCAAGAACTGTTTTTTCAACTCGATACGCGGGCGAAAGCACAAACACAGACCATTTTGCCTATGATTGAGCAAGGGCTACAACAAACAGGTCTTGAAGTTGCTGGTTTGGATGCGATTGCCTTTAGCCGTGGACCTGGTTCTTTTAGTGGTGTTCGAATTAATGCTGCTGTTGCCCAAGCTTTAGCTTGGTCACAAGATTTACCTGTGGTTCCAGTTTCTACATTGCAAGCTTTAGCACAAGCGGCATACCGACTTGAAGGTTTGGAGCAGGTGACTGCGGTGCTCGATGCACGTATGAACGAAGTTTACATTGCAAGTTTTGTTCTAGATGAACAAGGAATTATGCAGTGTATTGATGAAGAAAAATTAATGAGCTATGAGCCAGCAGCAGCTTATGCAAAACATTGCTTAATTGGTTCGGGCGCCAAGCTACTTCAAGCTGATGCAGAGCATCAAACAATCACCGCAACTGCACAGGATATTGCTTCTATTGCACGTGTCTATGCTGCACAAAAGCAATGGGTGGATGCCGAACATGCTTTGCCAGTTTATTTACGTGATGATGCATGGAAAAAAATAGCGGATCAGGGTAAAGTAAAATAAAGGCTAATCATGCACATATATTTTGAAGTAGATTTTCAAGAACAAGCACAGCACTACCAAGCTGTGCTTTGTTCTAGAGATGTGACTGTCGATTTACAGCCAATTGAAAAGTTGAATGCACGGTTTTTACGCTTCAATCCTGAAATTGCCCTTTGTGTAGATGAAAACGGATTATGGTTATCTGCTAATGGCATGAAAATGCAACCCGACTGGAAAGCAGAAATTCCACGTTTAAAACGTGCAAGTCTTAAATCGGAAATGATTGCCCGTGCTTGTCAGTTAGGTGAAAAGCCGGTACTGGTTGATGCAACAGCGGGTTTAGGCCATGACAGCTTACTTATGGCTTATCTAGGTGCCCAAATCCAGCTTGTTGAGCGCCATCCGATTTTATTTACTTTACTTGAAGATTCAAAAGCTCTGGCGGAACGTGATCCATTTTTAAGTCAATTTATGGATCGTATTCAACTGATCTTTGCTGACTCTGGAAGCTATTTACAGCAATTACATCAAGAAGCAAAAACGGTTGATGTAGTCTACCTTGACCCGATGTTCCCACAGCGCGACCAGAATCAACAAGCAATTAAAAAACAAGCTCAAGTCAAAAAACAAATGCAGCTTTTACATCTTCTTTTACCTGAAGATGGTGAGATGGATTTGGGGGATAATTTGCTAGTTTTGGCACAGAGAGTTGCTAAACGTGTAGTCGTTAAGCGACCACGCCATGCTATTTTCTTGGCAAATCAAGAGCCAGCTCATCAATGGCAAGGGGATGCTTGTCGTTTTGATGCGTATTTTCAGTAGGCTTATGTAAGGTTAGGTTTTATTGCTTGAATAATGCACAAATATATGTGATATAGTTCAAAAGCATGATTGCTAAAATTCTTAGCAGGCATACACTTAAGATGCCTGTCAAAACGAAATTTTTGAAAACCTTTTATGATTGATCTTAAACCCTCCATTAACTTTTGGCATGATTTTAAAAGCAACCAAATTGCCGGAATGTGGCTGTTTTTGGGGTCAAGACGTTCTTTACAGATTGTACATCCATCTATTCTTCAGCTTATTGTTTGGGGAATTTTAGGAGGATGTACCAACTCTCTTTATAGCTGGCTTGTAGCTGGTCAAATCGGTGATTTTAATTCACAAGGTCTAATTGGTTATGCACTTTGGCCATTCATTGCCTTAATTGTTGGTATTTTCTTATCACAGCGAACCAACCAACCTCGCTTAATGCTAGTTCCTGCTTTACTTTGGCTGGTTCTAGATACAAATATCTTATTAATTCAATGTTTAATCCAGTATTTGGGGTCTAACGGTTATCTCAACTTTATTCCCGATGCTATTTATAACGGAATTTTACCGAGTTTATTTGTAGCTTTATTCGTGTGGCAAAGTTTAGCCGTAATTTGGGTTTTCTCACGTGAGCTTAAGTGGCCATGGTGGGAACGTGCACTGGTTATGGTTGCGACCATTGCAACGATGGTGGTTTGGCAACTTTCTGTAAAAGATCAACCGATTTGGAAGGTCGAAGATTCGGCTCCAACGTTTGCTGAAGATGCTTTTTATGCGCAAAGTAAACTGTTAAATGATTCTTTAGAGCAAGTTCAATATGGTGAGCTCGCCAAAAGCCATTGGTATTTTCTAGGTGTTGCTGGCGATAGTTATCAAGATGTTTTTAAATCGGAAGTGGTCCGTATTAAAGAACAGTTTGATACACGTTTCGGAACAATTGGTCGCTCAATGATGCTGGTCAATAATCCAGATACCCGTACAGAGATTCCAATTGCCTCTAAAACCAGTATCGAGTTAGCCCTACGCCGTATGGGGCAGCAAATGAACCGTGATAGTGATGTCTTATTTCTATATATGACTTCACACGGGGAACAAAATCACTTTGAAATTGAAAATGCACCATTAGATTTAGGGCAAGTAGACCCGAAATGGTTACGTGAAACACTGGACAAATCCGGTATTCGCTGGCGTGTAATTGTAATCTCAGCCTGTTATTCAGGAAGCTTTATTCCTGCTTTACAGTCTCCTGATACCTTAATTATTACTGCATCGGCTGCTGATAAAACTTCTTTTGGGTGTAATAACGAAGCTGACTATACCTATTTTGGTCGAGCTTTCTTTGATTTGGCTATGCGAGAGCAATCGTCGATGAAAGATTCGTTTAACACAGCTAAGCAAACAGTAACCAAATGGGAAGTGGCTCAAGGTGTTGAACCTTCAGAACCTCAGTGGATGATCGGTAAAAATATGGAACTTATGCTACCTCAATTGGAAAAGTATCTATTTCCTCAGCAAAATACGGGTAGTGTAGATATTGCTCAAACAAAAACAGAGGCTAAAAACGATGCAACTCCTGCAAAAAAACCGCTGCTTTGAGGGTGAGCAGCGCATATATCAATTTGAATCTTCTTATTTAAAAGGGCCTGCTAAGTTTGGTGTTTATTTACCACCGGCAGCTTTAGAGGGTAAAGCTTGCTCAACTTTGTTTTACTTAGCGGGTTTAACGTGTACTGAAGAAACTTTTGCCATTAAAGCCCATGCGCAACATATGGCAGCACAACTTAGTCTTATCTTGATTACACCTGATACTTCTCCTCGTGGCGAACAGGTTGCGGCAGGGGATCATTGGGATATAGGTCAAGGTGCGGGCTTTTATATTAATGCTACAGAAGCACCTTGGTCTGAGCATTATCAAATGGAAAGTTATTTAATTGATGAGCTATATCCACTCATTTTAAAAAGCTTTCCTGTAAACGATCAACAAGTTGGTATCTTTGGGCACTCAATGGGTGGCCACGGCGCATTGACTTTGGCTTTTAAATATCCTGAGAAATTTAAGTCGGTATCTGCTTTTGCTCCGATCTGTGCACCAACAGAGTGTGCATGGGGAAACAAAGCGTTTAGCCATTATTTAGGTGCAGATCGCAATAGCTGGTTAGCTCATGATGCTACAGCTTTAGTCTCAAAGAATGGTGCAATATTTAGCGAAATTTTGGTGGATCAGGGATTGGATGACCAATTTTATGAACAACTTCACCCTGAAAAATTTAAGCAAGCATGTTTAAAAGCAGGACAGCCTTTAACTTTAAGACAACATGCTGGCTATGACCATGGTTATTATTTTATTCAAACCTTTATGGATGAGCATTTACAGTTTCATGCAATCCAGTTAGAAAAAGTATCTGGCTAATTAGTTTAGTGTTGCCATTCAACTTGAAATTCTTGTTGAGCCATACGGTTTAGATGATCAAGCACCACTTTTTCTAAGTGGTTGTGGTCATCTAACTGGCTATCAATAGCAACGTTTAACTGCTCTGTTTCTGGTGCAAGCGTAATCGTTGCTGTAGGCATTAAGATTTTAAAATCTTGTTCAGTTTCTTGTACTTCAAACTTGTGCTTCCAATGATTAACTAGACGTTTTGCAATGCGTTTTCCATCGTTTGTTAATAGATGAGTTGTGCTTTTCATTATCAATCCTCACATTGGTTTAATGTACCTTAACAAATTCGTTTCGCCGTTAGCATTCTATTGTTGCAACGTTACGTTTCAAGTTTGAAATGTTGTCATTTAAGCAAGGAAGGGCGGGCCAATTAGGTTCTTTTTTGTTATAATTTTTAGCCTCTCCTTAAACTTCTAGCCAGGTCATCCACCTATGTCCAAGCCTTATTTGATTGCTCCTTCTATTTTATCTGCCGATTTTGCTCGTTTAGGCGAAGATGTAGACAAAGTGTTAGCCGCAGGTGCAGATGTAGTGCATTTTGACGTTATGGATAATCACTATGTTCCAAATTTAACTTTTGGTGCAGGTGTATGTAAGGCTTTAAAAAACTATGGGATTACAGCTCCTGTTGACGTGCATCTAATGGTATCTCCAGTTGATCGAATTATTGGAGACTTTTTGGAAGCAGGCGCAGATATTATTACATTCCACCCAGAAGCATCTCACCACATTGACCGCTCATTACAGCTGATTAAATCTGGTGGTGCTAAAGCAGGTTTGGTTTTTAACCCAGCAACACCATTGCATTATCTAGATTATGTACTTGATAAAGTTGACCAAATTTTATTAATGAGTGTAAACCCTGGTTTTGGTGGACAAAAGTTCATTCCAATGACTTTAGAAAAATTACGTGAAGCTCGTAAAATTATCGATGCAAGTGGTCGTGATATCCGTTTAGAAGTTGACGGTGGTGTTGGCCCTGCAAATATCCGTGAAATTGCAGAAGCTGGTGCAGATATGTTTGTTGCGGGTTCCGCAATTTTTGGTCAACCCGATTATAAAGTTGTGATTGACCAAATGCGTGCAGAGCTTGCGAAAGTAGGCAGTGTTGATGCTTAAAAAGATAGAGTTAATCTAAAATAGACTTGTGGATAACTTTGTTTATAACTGTATGGATAACTGTGTTGATAACCGTATGGATAAGATGTTGGTAAAATAAACAAAATTAGATCAACCGTTTATTCTATAGACAAAAACTATGAAAAAAGAACGTCTTGGCGTTCTTTTTTTATGCGTGTTGAATAATTTATTAGCTGGTTTTTTATTAAGCTTTGCTAAAAAATAACCTGTGCAAAAAACGATGCAGCTCTGTGTAAAACTTTTTGTGCATAGATACGTATAAAACTGTAAAAGTGTCATGAAAAATAAAGCTAAATTTGGTTTAATAAGTTTTTAGTAAGAGACCTTGATCATTAATGACAGTAAAAATTTTAGCGGTAGATATGGATGGGACTTTTCTTAATTCCAAAAAGCAGTACAACAAAGCACGTTTTTTAAAACAATACGAACAACTAAAACAAAATAATATTCATTTTGTGGTAGCCAGTGGTAATCAACTTGCAAAACTTGTTACCTATTTTCCAGAGATTAATCATGAGATTGCATTTATTGCAGAAAATGGCGCACATGTTGTAGATGCTGGGCAAGAAATAGCTTTTGCTCATTTAAGTCAACAACAATACATTGAGATTCTAAAAGCAATCGACCCTTCATATACCTCAACAATGGTGATCTGTGGAAAACAAAATGCTTACGTGCATAGATGTATGAACGCAGAAGACTATGCCAAAGTTGCCCGATATTTTGAAAAACTGACAGTTGTAGATGACTTTTATGCACTAGATGACTTAGTGTGCAAAATTACTTTTACCGCTCAGGAAAACGAAAGCTTTGCGATTTTTGAGCATTTTCAGAAGCAAAGCTTTGTAGCAGATAAAGTTTTGGTACCTGTTTCAAGTGGTTTTAATTTTATCGATTTGATTCTTCCCGACCAGCATAAAGCACATGGTTTGAAGCTGTTACTACAAAAATGGCAGGTTGAACCTAATCAAGTGGTTGCGATTGGTGATAACAACAATGATATGCAGATGATTAAAGCTGTGGGTTATGGGTTTGCAGTTGAAAATGCAGTAGAAGCATTAAAAGCGGTGGCGCTTTATACCACTGTAAGTAATGAAAAAGAAGGTGCATTAGAGGTGATTGATTTAGTACTTCAGCATCAACCCCCATTTGCTTAATTGCTCTATAACAAGCATTTAAGATAGAAAATTGTATCTCTTTTAAAACTTCGTTATGCTAATGGCATTAAGATCACTCATTGGCTCTAGGTGATAAATCACAATGGCTCTACAACACTTACGCAAGTATGCTTGGTTTGTGTTCCTAATGGCTTTCGTCATTGGGTGGAGTGGTGTGTCTATTGCACAGACGCCTATGCAACATGATCTTAATACTATGCCGTGTCATAGTGAAAAATCTTCGCATAACAATATGCATACTCAAGCAAATGATCAGACCGTATGTCATCAAAAGATGACTCAGTCTCTTCATTCGCATGGTGAGCATTGTCAGGACTGTAACCCAGTCCATTGCCAAATGGTGAATTTAGCTCTGCAGCAAGCTGTACCTGACGTTGAATCCCCACTTATTCCTATTTTATATCAATTTAGCAGTATTTATCAGGCTCAACATTTAGCCGGATACTGGCAAGAGATTTTACGTCCTCCTAAAGCTTGATCCTTATTTACTTATTTTTTTAATTAAAAAGGGTCACAGCAATGTCTCATAAAACAATTAGCAGCTTAGTCGCTGTATTTGGACTATTGGTTTCACCATGGTCACTCGCAGCAATTAAGGAATATCACCTTAATATTAATGAACAACAGGTCAATGTTACGGGCAAACCCCTTAAACGAATTACCGTAAATGGAAAGTTTACAGCACCACTCCTCGAGTTTGAGGAAGGGGATGAAGCTGTTATTCACGTCCATAACCAATTAAAGAATCAAGATACGTCTTTACACTGGCATGGCTTATTACTGCCAGGGTTAATGGATGGCGTACCTGGTTTTAATAATTTCAAAGGAATTGCGCCAAACGGAGATTTTGTTTACCGCTTTAAGGTGAAACAAAACGGCACTTATTGGTATCACGCCCATAGCAAAGGCCAAGAGCAAGATGGTTTATATGGGCCACTTGTGATTTACCCGAAAGGGAAAATACCCGTAGCTGCACATGAAAAAACGGATCGTGATTATGTGGTGATGCTTTCAGATTTTCATAATTCTTCTAGCGATAGCATTATGAGGAATTTGAAGAAATCTGCTGAGTATTATCAAAACCGCCGTGAAACGGTATCTGATGTCTTGAAGCAAGTTAAAACGCAAGGTTTAAAAGCAACTTGGCAAGATCGTTCGATGTGGAATCAGATGCGGATGTTAAAAACCGATATGTCTGATGTGACGGGCTATACATTCTTAGTCAACGGCAAAACACCTCAGCAAAACTGGATAGCTAACTTTAAGACTGGCGATAAGGTGCGATTACGATTTATTAATGCATCAGCGATGTCATTTTTTGATGTCAGAATTCCAAATTTGAAAATGACTGTTGTGAGTGCAGACGGGCAGCCAGTTAAGCCAGTTGCAATTGACGAGTTTCGTATCGGTACAGCCGAAACCTACGATGTCATTGTAGAACCTACGCAATCAAATTATCAGATTGAAGCAGAGTCTATTGACCGCAGTGGTTTTGCCATTGGGACTTTGCACAATGAAAATACGCAAGCTTTAGGGCCAATTCAAATGCCGCAGCCGCGTCCACGTGCTTTGTTAACTATGGATGATATGGGCATGAGTCATGGCAATGGGGCAAGTGATGAACATGTTGGCCATCAAATGAACACGCAACATGACATGTCGGCTATGCCTGAAATGAAAAAAGAGGCGAGCCATGCTAATCATAATTCTACAATGATGAACATGGATCATGACATGAAAAATATGGCATCTGGCGAACATGATCATTCCATGATGCAAATGAAGCATGACATGTCAGCGATGCCTGAAATGAAGCATGATATGCAGGCAATGTCAGCTAGCGAGCATGACCACGCTATGATGAATATGAATCATGAGATGCCTGCGCAATCTGAGAATAAGCCTAAAAAGGATGAACCCGTTTATGGCTGGGCAAATGCTTCAACACCAGAGGGTATGAAAGCACTGCAATATAGTGATTTGCAATCTTTAACACCTCAGCCAGACACGCGTGCACCAGAACGTGAATTAGTTATTCGTTTAGGTGGCAACATGGAGCGTTATATCTGGACCATTAATGGCAAAAAATTTAGCGAAGCTGAGCCATTACAAGTTAAGTATGGCGAACGTATTCGCTTGAAGTTTGTGAATGACAGCATGATGGCTCACCCAATGCATTTACATGGCATGTTCATGCAATTAGAAAATGGCCAAAAAGCTGAAAACTTACCAAATAAACATACTCTTATTGTTCCACCTGGAAAAACCGTTACTGCGTTATTGACAGCCGATGCATTAGGCGAATGGGCGATTCATTGCCATTTGCTCTACCACATGAGTGCGGGAATGATGAATAAGTTGATTGTTGCTCAAGTGAATGATGGACAACAACCTGCTCAAGCTCAACCATCTGTTCAATCTGAAAATGAGAAAGGAGCTAGTCATGCGCATCACTAAGTTATTTTCTCAAATGATATATTACGGTGCTTTCTCAAGCATATCAGTATTTACTTTTGCTCAAGAGCCTTTAACTCATGATCATTTACGTGAACATGGCGGACAGATCTATCAAGCAACAAAAATTGATACTGGCTGGACTCAAAATGAAGAAGGAGAAGATAGTTTTTCTTCTGAATTAGAAACTTGGGTGGGAACGGATGAAAATAAATTGTTCATTAAAGCCCACGTTGAAAAAGCAGAGTCAGAAGATGCCAATTATGGCGGTTCAGTACTTTATAGTCGAAATGTAGCTGACTATTGGGATGTACAGGCCGGTGTAAACTACGAACGTTTGCAACGGGAAGATGAAAAGCAAGATCGCTGGGCTGGTGTCGTGGGTTTACATGGCATGGCGCCTTACTTTTTTGAAACCGATGCATATCTTTATGCAGGTGAAGACCAGCTATGGAAGTTAAGTTTAGAAACAGAAAGGGACTTGCTCTTTACCCAAAAGTTAATTGGTAAACCTTATTTAAAAGCAGATGTCGTTTTGCAAGATGAATCTCGCTATGCCAATAAAACAGGGCTATCTAGTTTACAAGTTGGCTTTCAAACCCGTTATGAAATCAACAAAAAGGTCATGCCATTTGTTGATGTTGGTTACGGCTATGAAAAAGGTTTAAAACAAACTGCTTGGCAAACTGGAACCGACTCCGAACATGGTTGGTATTATGGAGCTGGGTTAACACTAAAATTCTAATTGCCGAACAAAAAGTAAGCTTAAACATATGCCATTGGTTTATACTAATGGCATTGTTTTTTGTGTCAGTTATGGTGCAAAGATGGCTTTAGAAAAACAAGAGAATCAAATACATTTAAGTAAAAATAGCTCTAACTGCGAATGCTCAAGCATGTCGTCTCAGGAGTGTTTCACACCTAGTGAACCTGTGACTAAAAAGAGTCAATGGGTAAGTTATTATCATATTCCCCGCATGGATTGTGCAGCCGAAGAGCAAATGGTGCGGATGGCTTTAGCCTCTTACACTGACGATATTCAAGAACTTCATTTTGATTTGCCTGCACGCCATTTAGCGATTTATCACAGTCTTCAAGCTGAAAGGATTACTCAAAGTTTACAGCGTTTAGGATTAGGAGCCGAGTTACAACAAACACAGCCACATTATGAACCTGTTGAAAAACCTAAAAAGGTTCGACCAAGTACTTCAACGAATGCAGCACAAAAACAAGTTTTACAATGGTTGTTACTGATTAATGGGGTCATGTTTGTTATTGAGTTAATGGCAGGCATCATTGCTTCCTCTACAGGATTAATTGCCGATTCGCTCGATATGTTTGCCGATGCTGCAATTTATGGCATTGCTTTATTTGTGGTGGGTAAAAATCTAAATGCGCAATTAAAGGCTGCGCATCTTTCGGGGTGGTTGCAGTTTGGGTTAGCCATGATCGTGTTAGTTGATGTACTTCGCCGTTTTATTTACGGTAGTGAACCCGTTTCAATTCTCATGATTTTAATTGGCGGATTAGCTCTTGCGGCCAACATTAGTTGTCTTTATTTAATGAGAGACCATAAGGAGAGCGGGGCACACATGAAGGCGAGTTATATCTTTTCTGCAAATGATGTCATCGTCAACTTGGGTGTCATTGTCGCGGGAATATTGGTTGCCATTACAGGTTCGCGTTATCCTGATTTAATGATTGGATTGATTATTGTTTTGTTTGTTTTAAATGGTGCACGAAAAATTTTACAGTTAAAAAATGAATAATATTTTCTGATAGAGGCAAGCCTGTGTCAGGGTTTGCCTTCATTTTTTATTTTAAAGTAAACTGAGTCCTCACATAAAGGAGGAACGACCTCCCCCATAATGGGACATCATGTCGGGACGACCTGACGCTATAAAAATTAGTGAATGTTATGGCTTGGGCTATTTTAATTTTAGCAGGTGTATTTGAAATCATTTGGGCATATTCTATGAAAATGTCCGAAGGTTTTACACGTTTAACCCCTAGTGTTATTACCGTAGTTTTTATGATTTTGAGTGTAGTTCTGCTTTCAATATCAATGAAAACTTTACCTCTTGGCACTGCTTATACGGTTTGGACAGGCATTGGCGCAATTGGGTCATTTCTTGTAGGTATATTTTTTCTTCATGAACCTATTGGAGCTATACGAATGATTGCCGCTGTATTAATTGTGTCAGGTTTGGTTTTAATGAAAATTTCATCGCCGTCTTAAGAGAATAAAACTATGTTGCTGTCTTATAAGTATATCAATTCGCCTGTTGGGCAATTAAAACTAGTTGCGAATGAAAATGCTTTGGTGGCAATACTCTGGGACAATGAAAATCCAAAACGTGTTCGACTGGCCGAGCTGGTCGAACAACTTGAGCATCCAGTTTTATTAAAGACGGAACAACAATTACAAGAATACTTTGAAGGCAAACGCCGTGAATTTACATTGTCGTTAGATTTCGAAGGAACTGCATTTCAAAAGCAGGTCTGGTCTGCTTTACTGACCATCCCTTATGGTGAAACAAGAAGCTATAAAGATATTGCTGTTCAAATTGGCAATGAAAAAGCGGTGAGAGCAGTTGGCGCTGCAAATGGCAAAAACCCGATTTCAATTGTTGCACCTTGTCACCGAGTCATTGGTGCGGGTGGAGCTTTAGTTGGTTTTGCTGGTGGGCTTGATAAGAAAGATATTTTATTAAAACTAGAGCAACAATGAGCCGTTTTTGCGCTCGATTTTTTTAGTCTTTTCTACTAAGCTGTTCACAATGATATTTCATAAGGTCGGTGCTTTATTGCATCGCTTTTTTTGAAATATTGATCTTATTCAACAAACTTTGGATGTTCTAAAAATGGCTGTCGGTGACGTAACAATGCCACAAATGCATGTGGTAAAAGGTGTAAAAATTGGCTCAACAGAAGCATATGTACGTTACCAAAACCGACGAGATTTAGTCATTTTTGAGTTTGCAGAAGGCTCAAATGTTGCTGGTGTATTTACGCAAAATGCATTTTGTGCAGCGCCTGTTCATGTCTCTAAAGCCCATCTTGCCGAAGGTAATCCTCGTTATTTAGTGATTAATACGGGTAATGCCAATGCGGGAACCGGACCTACGGGTTTGAAAAACGCTCAGGATACTTGTGCGAAGTTAGCGGAGCTTGCTGGAGTAAATAGCTCTGAAGTACTTCCGTTTTCTACGGGGGTGATTGGCGAGCAGCTTCCAATGGAGCGTTTACTTGCTGGACTTCAGCCTGCATTAAATAGCGTACAAGATGCGGCTTGGAATGATGCTGCAACTGGCATTATGACGACAGACACTGTGCCTAAAGGAGCATCTGAACAATTTGAGCTTGATGGCATTACTTATACCATGACAGGTATTAGTAAAGGCGCTGGAATGATTCGCCCGAACATGGCAACCATGTTAAGTTTCGTGGCAACAGATGCACCTATTAGCCGTGATTTAGTACAAAAGCTACTAAAAACCACGGTTGAGCATTCATTTAACCGTATTACGATTGATGGCGATACTTCGACTAATGACTCTTGTATTTTCGTAGCAACAGGTCAGGCGGGTGGCGCTGAAATTACATCGGACAGTGATGTACGCTACGCTAAAGTGTTAGAAGTTCTTGCTCGTGTAATGAATCGTTTAGCACAGTTAATTGTCCGTGATGGTGAAGGTGCGACGAAATTTATTACTGTTGCTGTAGAAGGCGGCGCGAATACTCAAGAATGTTGTGACATTGCTTATAGTATTGCGCATTCACCACTTGTCAAAACTGCACTTTTTGCATCGGACCCGAACTGGGGACGTATTTTAGCTGCGATTGGCTATGCAGGCGTTAAAGACCTAGACGTGTCTAAAATTCAAGTGTGGTTAGACGATGTACAAATCTGTAAAGACGGTGGCGCAGCTGAGGACTATACCGAAGAAGCGGGTGCGCGCGTTATGGCACAAACCGAAATTACCATTCGTGTTGATTTAGGACGTGGTCAGGCCAAAGACACGGTATATACCTGTGACTTATCTTACGACTATGTCAAAATTAATGCTGATTACCGTTCTTAAATATCAGTTATAATCAAGCCTCGACAAAGAGGCTTTTTTATTAGCCCCATCTTTTGATATTAAATGATTCAATCCGTAAATCATTTAAGCAGTAACGTTATATGCGAGCAGGTATGCCAGCATGAAGGATAGAGAAGACGTTTTATGAGTGATGCGACTTTAATTGCCAACGATGCAAAAAACATTGTACAAGCGCATTTAGACCGTTTAGGTGAGCCAAAAGACAATCGCTTAAGTGAAGAAGCAAAACAACAAAAGTTTGCGCAGATCGAAGCAGAGCTCAAAAAACGTGATGCTGTCCTTGTTGCTCATTACTATTGCGACCCTGAAGTACAAGAACTTGCCGAAAAAACAGGTGGATGCGTTTCTGACTCTTTAGAAATGGCCCGTTTTGGACGAGATCATGCAGCCTCTACACTGGTTGTGGCTGGTGTTAAGTTTATGGGAGAAACAGCAAAAATCCTGTCTCCTGAAAAAACAATTTTAATGCCGACACTTGAAGCAACCTGCTCACTCGACTTGGGTTGCCCAGTTGATGAGTTCACGGCATTTTGTGATCAGCACCCTGACCACACTGTAGTTGTTTATGCCAACACATCGGCTGCTGTTAAAGCACGTGCAGATTGGGTCGTGACATCAAGCTGTGCGGTCGAAATTGTTGAGCATCTAGACAGCTTAGGTGAAAAAATTATTTGGGCACCAGATCAGCACTTAGGGCGCTATATTCAAAAGAAAACAGGTGCAGATATGTTGCTTTGGGATGGCGCATGTATTGTGCATGAAGAATTCCGTGCACGTGGTATTGCCAACATGAAAGCACTGTACCCAGACGCTGCTGTATTGGTACATCCTGAGTCACCAGAGTCGGTTGTAGAAATTGCAGACGCGGTAGGTAGTACGTCTCAACTCATTAAAGCTGCGCAGACTTTGCCAAACGAAAGACTCATTGTGGCAACAGACCGCGGTATTTTCTACAAAATGCAGCAAGCAGTACCCAATAAGATTTTAGTTGAAGCGCCAACAGCGGGTGAGGGAGCAACTTGTCGTTCATGTGCGCACTGTCCGTGGATGGCAATGAATGAACTTGACGGAATTTTAGAAGTTTTACAAAAAGGTGATCAGGAAATACACGTCGATCCAGCGCTTGCTGAACGTGCCAAAATGCCTTTAGATCGAATGTTAGCCTTTAGTGCATCGTTAAAACGTTAAAAAACCTCAAAATGCTTGTTAAATATACATTTGATAAGGATTTTTAACTTTTTTTGAGAATAGGTGTTGACGTCTGAGGGCGTCGCGCCTAGAATGCACACCGTACCGCACGATGTGCGATACAGCAAAAGCTGAGATAGATCGGAGCATAGCACAGCCTGGTAGTGCACCTGGTTTGGGACCAGGGGGTCGTAGGTTCGAATCCTACTGCTCCGACCACTTAAAATAATATTTTAAGATCGGCGAAGTATCGCATGATAAGCATCATCGGTTAAGCGCCTGTAGCTCAGTTGGATAGAGCATCCGCCTTCTAAGCGGATGGTCACAGGTTCGAATCCTGTCAGGCGCGCCATTTGGTAGCTTGGTACATAGAACTTATTTGATGGTGGATGTAGCTCAGTTGGTAGAGCCCTGGATTGTGATTCCAGTTGTCGCGGGTTCGAATCCCGTCATTCACCCCAATTTCGGAGCATAGCACAGCCTGGTAGTGCACCTGGTTTGGGACCAGGGGGTCGTAGGTTCGAATCCTACTGCTCCGACCATATTTAAAAGCGTTCAAGCTTTAAAAATATCCCAAATATTAAAATCATTTCTTCTAGTCTTACAGATAGAAGGAATTTTTTTGTTTTCTAGTTCGAAATTTTAATTCATACATACTCCAATCTTTGAACTTCTTTATATAAGCTCTGTTCTCTGTTCTCTGTTCTCTGTTCTCTGTTCTCTGTTCTCTGTTCTCTGTTCTCTGTTCTCTGTTATTGATATTTCTGCCTTAACTCATCTTTTTCTTGATCTGATAAAAATGCGATTTTAAGTCCATTTTCTTGAGCTGTATAAATTTGCTCAGGGCTTAAACCTGCTAGTGGGGCAGCAGTTAAATATTCATGCTGTATCTCAATGCCTTCAACTGCTGGGTCATCTGTATTAATGGTGGCAAGCACACCATGTTCTAAAAAAGTCTTTAATGGGTGTTCTGCTAAAGAAGGCACTGTGTTGGTTTGAATGTTCGAAGTCAGGCAAGATTCAATACCAATCTCATGTTTAGCCAAATAATCTAAAAGTTTTAAATCTTGAACTGCTTTAACACCATGTCCAATTCGTTCAGCACCTAATTCTTCAATGGCTTGCCAAATACTTTCGGGACCAGCAGCTTCGCCTGCATGTACGGTAATGTGCCAACCTGCATTACGTGCTTTTTTGAAGTGGTCAATAAATAAATTGCCCGGAAAACCAAGCTCATCTCCAGCGAGATCCAACGCTTTAATATCATTTTTATGGGCAAGTAGGGCATTTAATTCTTTTTCGCAGGCTTCTTGACCAAAAGTACGACTCATAATGCCGATTAAATTCGCTTTTACTCCGTAAGCTTGACTACCTTCTTTTACTCCAGCAATCACAGCTTCAACAACTCCCTCAAGGGAGAGTTGATGTGTCATGCCCATATAACCTGGTGAAAAACGCAGTTCTACATAGTCTAGGCCTTGCTGTGCTGCATCCTGCATATTTTCAAAAGCAATACGTTTGCAGGCATCTAAACTTGCTAATACTTTTACGCCCCAATCGAGCTTAGATAAAAAACTTAATAAGTCAGGTTGGTTATCCATTACTTGTACATGCGGGCGTAAAGATTCAATGTCGTAGGCAGGTAAATCTAAATGGTATTGTTGCCCCAAGTCTAAAATAGTTTGAATGCGGATGTTGCCATCAAGATGGCGGTGTATATCTGTAAGCGGAAGCGTTTTTGTAATCATAAATTTCTTCTTTTCTGTTTGCATCAATTCATCATGCCTGTTTAGTTGCGCTGATAAAAGTTTGGATTTGCTATGTTTTTGTGAAAAGCGTTGAGTTGAGTTTTTTGAACTTACTATATTTGTATTAGTTTTAATTTTGATGACATTGTTCTGGCCTAAGAAGACAACGCAGTCTGTGTAAGATACGAGCACCAAGATTTTTATTGTTTTTAATTTCGCTGAGCCTATTTTTTGTTGACTCTTCAAGAGTGGATTGGCTGAAGAATGGTCATTGGTATTTTTGGCTTTTACTTGTAAATATGAATAAAGGCTTGCTAAAGACCAAACTGATAAAGCGATTAATTTATCTGTAGAAATCTATTTCTGGCAAGTAAATGAAAAAGAAGAAATAGGAAGCACTCAAATGAAGTCGGTACTTTGTCATCAAGCAAAACTACAAGTGGTGGACCAACCAAAATTAACCCCTGCTAAAGGACAGGTTTTATTGGAAGTGGTGCGATGTGGGATCTGTGGCTCTGATTTGCATATGCAGCATCACTGCGACCACATGCATGATTTAGCTGCACGTGTAGGGTTTAATGGTTTAGCGAAGTCTACAGACCCGTTTGTACTAGGACATGAGTTCTGTGGCAAGGTTTTGGATTATGGTCCAAAAACACGTCATAAATTTAAAGCCGATACACTTGTTTGCGCAATGCCTCTTTTAAATGTAGATCAGCATGGTTATTTATCTACAGGGCTTTCTCCAAATGCTTCGGGTGGCTATGCCGAGCAAGTATTGGCTCAATCGAGCTTGATGTTTGAAGTACCCAACGGTCTAGATGCCGATAGTGCTGCCATGACTGAACCTATGGCGGTTGCATTGCATGCTGTTCGCCGTAGCCGTGTGAAAACTGGTGAACCTGCAATTGTGATTGGCTGTGGTCCTGTCGGGTTAGGTGTCATATTAATGCTTAAAGCGGCTGGGGTTAAAACTGTAGTTGCCAGTGACTTTTCACCAAACCGCCGTAAGCTTGCCGAGCAATGTGGTGCGGATATTGTGGTAGACCCTAAAGAGACATCGCCATTTGCCAACTGGAAAGAGTTTGGTTTGCTTGGCAATGTTTCTGACGCAATTAATATGGGCATGGGACTATTTGATAAGTTGCAAGCGACACGCTTACCGTGGTGGCATGGATGGCGCATGATTGATAAGTTAGGTGCTCTGCCAAAACGTCCTGTTATTTTTGAATGTGTGGGTGTACCGGGTGTTTTGCAGCAAATTATTGAAGGTGCACCTTTGTTTTCCCGAATTGTTGGGGTGGGCGTGTGCATGCAAAGTGACAAAATAGAACCCGCACTTGCGATTAATAAAGAGCTAGAAATTCAGTTTGTGTTGGGCTATACACCGCTTGAGTTCCGAGATGCGCTACACATGATTGCAGAAGGTAAAGTGAACTGTTCACCGCTCATTACCGGTGTTGTTGGCTTAGAAGGTGTTACTAATGCATTTGAAGCATTACGTGATCCTGAACAGCATGCCAAAATTTTGATTGACCCTAAACGTAGCGGTTCAGATATTCAATTAATGAGTCATTAATTCCAAAGTCATTTATGCTTAACTAAAAGGTTGTGATCTTATCAATCACAATCTTTTTTTATGCGTATAGATCGCACAAAGTGGCTCAGCTAATTTGAATTACTCTTTAGTAGTTCTAGTTCTTGGTAAATCCATTCAACAAATTTTTGAATAGTCGGTGAGATGTCTTGGCTTGAGTGAATGAGATAGTATTTTCGGCTACCTTTTAGTTTTTTATTAGAAACAATCACCAGTTCCTTTTTTTGTAGTTCAGACTCAATCAACATTTGTGGAATTAGAGCCATTCCCATGTCATGACTGGCAGCAACGGCAAGCATCGAAAATAACTCATGGCGTTGTCCATCAAAAGGTTTCGGGTGCTGCATGTGATGGGTCAGAAACCATTCTTGCCAAATGCTAGGCCGAGTGGTTTGTTGAAGTAGGGGGATTTTCAGTAAATCTTCAGAGCTTAAATCATAGGTATTTTCATTGATCATGACTGCATCTGGAAAATACTTTTCGATGAGTCTCGGCGAGCACACGGGTACAATTTCTTCATCCATTAAATAATGTGCTTGTATGCCGGGCCAGTGATCAATTTGCTGCTGCGTACCTGCAAAAATAGCAGCGTCAAAAATATTGTCATTAAATAAAAAGGGCTTGGTACTGGTTTCTAAGTGAACCGTAATTTCAGGGTGTTTTTGATTTAAAAGATGGAGCTTGGGTAACAACCAGCGCGTTGCAAAGGTAGGTACTACACCTAACTTTAGTGTGCCACCTAAACCTTTATGAGAAATCACATCGGCTGTACATTTCTCTAGTCCTAACAAGTAAGGTTTAATGCTTTTAAAATACTGCTGACCTGCAATGGTGAGTTCAACACCATGCCGAGTACGTATAAAGAGTTCAACGCCCAAGAAATCTTCTAACTGCTGAATTTGGCGCGAGACTGCACTTTGGGTAATACATAACTCTTGGGCAGCATAGGTATAACTTAGATGTTTTGCTGCACTTTCAAAGCAAATTAGACCCTGAATGGATGGGATACTTCTTCGCATAAATAAATCCTTTTATTTGTCGTCATATTTCAAAACAGCATATGACCTAAATGCAGAGAGCAGAGTTTAGTATAAAAATAAGCCATTTTTAATGAAATACAACGAATTAAATATCTAAATTTAATGCATCTTATTTTAAATATGCGTAAGTCGCATATCTGCATGAACATTTATCGTTTGATTACTGCATTTTTCACGCATAACATCGAGTTAAATAAAGAAGATCAAATCAAGCAGAGGATGCGATGAATCACATGGTGACAACAAAAAAAGCAAAAGTTCAATTTAACTGGCAAGACCCATTTTTAATTGAGCAACAGCTTACCGAAGATGAGCGCATGATTCGTGATGCAGCTCATGCCTATTGCCAAGAACGTTTGCAACCACGTGTACTTGAACAATTTCGTCATGAAACAACAGATCCATCTATTTTCCGTGAAATGGGAGAGCTCGGCTTACTGGGTCCAACCATTCCTGAGCAATATGGCGGCGCGGGTTTGAACTATGTGAGTTACGGTTTGGTTGCACGTGAAATTGAATATGTCGATTCGGGTTACCGCTCTATGGCGAGCGTGCAAAGCTCATTGGTCATGGTTCCGATTCATGAGTTTGGTACTGAAGAGCAAAAGCAGAAGTACTTACCTAAACTAGCTACGGGTGAATACATTGGTTGTTTCGGTTTGACCGAACCTGATCATGGCTCAGACCCGGGCAGTATGATTACCCGTGCTAAAAAAGTTGACGGTGGTTATCGTTTGACTGGCGCCAAAATGTGGATTACCAATAGTCCAATTGCCGATGTATTTGTCGTTTGGGCAAAAGAAGTTTCTGCTGAAGGTAACGTGGGTGATATTCGCGGCTTTATTTTAGAAAAGGGCTGGGAAGGTCTATCTGCACCTGCCATTCATGGCAAGGTTGGTTTACGTGCATCGATTACAGGTGAAATTGTAATGGATAACGTATTTGTACCTGAAGAAAATGCATTCCCTGAAATTCGAGGTTTAAAAGGCCCATTTACCTGTTTGAACAGTGCCCGTTATGGTATTGCATGGGGCGCAATGGGTGCTGCCGAGTTCTGCTGGCATACCGCACATCAATACACCATGGACCGCAAACAATTTGGCCGTCCATTGGCTGCAAATCAGTTAATTCAAAAGAAACTGGCAGATATGCAAACTGAAATTGCATTAGGCTTGCAAGTAGCTTTACGTTTTGGCCGTATGAAAGATGAAGGCATTGCATCAGTTGAAGGCACATCTCTAATTAAGCGTAATAACTGTGGAAAGGCGCTTGATATTGCTCGTATGGCGCGTGACATGATGGGTGGAAATGGTATTAGTGACGAGTTTGGCGTAGCACGTCATTTGGTTAACCTTGAAGTCGTAAATACCTATGAAGGCACACATGACGTTCATGCCTTAATTCTAGGTCGTGCACAAACAGGCATAGCCGCATTTAGTAACTAACTCATTAATTTTTAAAAGATAGAGATGTTCTTTCGGGAGCACCTTTAGGGATTTTTACGCAAAAATTTATGGAAAATGACAAGATTCATCGTAAGGATACTCATGTGAAGATGTACCTCTGTGTACTTAAATTTGAAAGTAAGTTGATGAAAAGTATAGAAGATTAAGTCATACAGAAAACATAAGTAAGCTACCGATGACTCATTTGGGAAAATGAGGAACTAAAGATGAACAATGACGTTCAAGTAATATCGAAAGAATTAAGAAATACATTTCCAAGTAACCTTGGGACATACGAAAGGATTGGACCTCATACATGGAAATGGGCGTTGTTATTTGCCTATTTTGCAATGGTGGTCGATGGCATTGATATTATGCTGCTGTCTTATAGCTTGACCAGCTTAAAGGCAGAGTTTGGTTTAAGTACCTTTCAGGCTGGTGCATTAGGCAGTGCTTCTTTGGCAGGTATGGGTATTGGCGGTATTTTGGGTGGCTGGGCATGTGACAAGTTTGGTCGTGTAAGAACCATTGCTAACTCGGTGACTTTTTTTCGGTAGCGACCTGTTTATTAGGCTTTACGCAAAGCTTCGAGCAATTTATGGCTTTACGTTTTATTGGTGCTTTGGGAATCGGAGCACTCTATATGGCCTGTAATACCTTAATGGCTGAATATGTGCCGACCACTTACCGTACAACGGTATTGGGTACATTACAGACTGGTCAGACCGTAGGTTATATTGCTGCGACGCTATTAGCTGGCGCAATTATTCCAGATCATGGCTGGCGTGTTTTATTTTTCCTGACTGTAGTACCTGCTTTTGTTAATATTTTCCTACAACGATTTGTGCCAGAGCCAAAATCTTGGCAGCTCACCAAAATTGAAAGCTTGCAAGGCAATAGACAACCTAAAGAAAAAGTGGTGGCTGAAAAGCCGAAAAGTAGCAGTATCTACAAACAAATCTTTAATAATTTTAAGCACCGTAAAATGTTTCTGTTGTGGATGACCACAGCATTCTTCTTACAGTTTGGTTATTACGGCATTAACAACTGGATGCCAAGTTATTTAGAAACAGAAGTGCATATGAACTTTAAAAACTTAACCAGTTATATGGTGGGTTCATACACTGCAATGATTTTAGGCAAAATTTTAGCAGGTTATCTTGCTGACAAATTTAACCGTCGTGCTGTTTTTGTGTTTGGAACAATTGCCAGCGCTGTGTTCTTGCCAATCATTATTTTCTTCAATACCCCTGACAATATTTTGTATTTATTAATCACTTTTGGCTTCTTATATGGCATTCCATACGGTGTGAACGCGACTTATATGGCTGAAAGTTTTTCAACCGATGTGCGCGGAACAGCCATTGGCGGTGCTTATAACATTGGTCGTGTTGGGGCAGCGATTGCACCAGCCACGATTGGATTCTTAGCGTCGGGCGGTACGTTTACCATGGCCTTTATTGTGATGGGTGCTGCGTATTTTGTTGCGGGTGTATTGCCGGGTCTATTTATTAAAGATCGTCAGTACGATCCACAAAGACAATCATAAACAATGACAAGAAGGTGCGTTGAGTACCTTCTAAAAGGATAAGGGTATCGTTATGGGTGCATTACAAGGAATTCGGGTTTTAGATTTAAGTCGTGTGCTTGCTGGGCCGTGGTGTGGGCAAATCTTGGCAGACCTTGGCGCAGAAGTGATTAAAATTGAACGTCCTCGAGTAGGTGATGATACCCGTATGTGGGGTCCACCATGGATGCCCGATCAAGATGGAAACATGACCCGTGAGTCTGGTTATTTCCAGTGTACCAACCGTAATAAATATTCGGTTGCGGTAGACATAACCACACCCGAAGGTCAGGCCTTAATTTATGAAATTGCCAAGACTGCCGATGTCGTGATTGAAAATTATAAGACAGGATCTTTGGCTAAATATGGTTTGGACTATGCTTCCTTAAGTGAGCTAAACCCAAATATTATTTATTGCTCGATTACCGGTTTTGGGCAAGATGGCCCACGTGCAGAAGAACCCGGTTATGATTTTATTATTCAGGGTATGTCTGGCTTAATGAGCATTACTGGCGAGCCTGATGATGTGGCAGGCGGTGGTGCACAAAAAGTTGGAGTGGCTGTGGTAGATATTCAAACTGGTCTATATTCCACCATTGCCATTCAGGCCGCATTGATTGCACGCTCACACACGGGGCGCGGTCAGTATATTGATATGTCCTTACTTGATGTACAGGTCGCGGCACTGGCAAATCAGGGAATGAACTATTTAGCCTCAGGTAAAGCCCCACAGCGCATGGGTAATCAACACCCAAGTATTGTGCCGTATCAAACTTTTAAGGCTAGGGATAAAGAATTTATTATTGCTTGCGGTAACGACAAACAGTTTAAAGATTTGTGTATTGCGATTGGTTATTCAGAGTTACTCGAAAATGAAAAATTTGTGCGTAATCAGGACCGCGTAAAACATCGAAATGAACTGATTCCTTTATTGTCGGAGCACTTTTTGCAAAAAACTGCTAAAGAATGGGTCGACATGATTCATGCTTTAAAAGTTCCCGTAGGTGTCATCAACTCTATTGAAGATGCCTTAGTTGAACCACAAATTGTGCATCGTAATTTGGTGGTGAACATTCCTCATCGTTTAAATAAAAACTTTCAAACGATTGGTTCACCCATGAAGTTGTCTGATACTCCCGTTGAATATCATCATGCACCACCAGAACTAGGTGAACATACCGCTCAAATCTTATCGAGATTTAAAACAGCAGAGGAGCTTGCTGCATTAAAAGAGAAGGGCATTATTGATGGGAAAATTGCTTAAGCTATTGTGGTTTTTAATGTTATTTAATTTTAATGAAAACTGTGATTTGAAGTAAATCACAGTTTTTTTTTATTGGAAAATAAGAGCCTTAATATTTAAAAATAAGCGGTAGTTCTGGTCTAAAATCATGAATCATTCCTTGAGGCTCATGATCAAAACTGATTTCCATTAAATGCTCTGATCCATCTGTCACTTCAAAATGATCGAGCGCGTTGAACAGTAACGAAGTAGGGTGCTGTTCGAGGTTTGGAATAGAAACTTTGATCGCGGTGATTTCTGATAAATCTTTGCTATGCACAAGTGGTTGTTGTTTTTCTTTTGCAGCAAGGTCTGGTCGTGAAGCAAATGAAAGGAAGAACCACATCGGTTCAGATACCACAGCATCCTTGGCAACATTTACTTCTAAGCTGGCTGGTAAATAGCTTGGCTTGTACACCCAATGAGGAAATTTTGCGCCGTTATCATCTTTATTTTTAGGGCGAAAACAAATACCAAAAGGGGATGCGATATTATCTTGAGCACTGAGTCGTTCAAAAAGCAGAGTTGGTTTGGTGAGATCGCTTGAGGCTTCTTCTGGGTTATTTAAAAAGATTAATTCGATAAAGCTATTTTTAAAGAAAAAGCGTCTGTTTTCTGTACCTTGACCCGGATGCTTGTTGGATGAACCTTCTGTTAGACCGAATTTTTTTAAAGTTTCAGCTTCGGGAGCGCCTGATTGTACACAAATAAAAATATGGTCCACTTCCATTTTAAGTTCTCATGCTAATGTTTATGAATATTAAATAATTGATTAATAGAGTTTTTCATGTTTGTCGCAAGTATTTCATCGAAACCATCGACTAAAAAGCGGCTAATTAGCCCTTCAATCACCGTATAGATCAGCTCAGATAAAGCTTCACCATTGGGTATATTGCAGTTTTGCGCAATCAACACTTTAATCCATTGTTTATGGGCTTTAGAAATAGAAATAATGTCTTGATCATCTTGGTTAGATTCAGCGACTGCTCTTACAAATAAACAGCCTTTAAAAAAATCTTGTCTAAACCAATTGGTGTGCCAATCCAGAATTTTATTTATGGCCTCTAACCCTGTTGTATCTCCTACATAGCCCAAAAGGCTTTGCTTGAATCGCTCATCACGTGCAACGAGCACAGACTTAACCAGTTGATTTTTATTTTTATAGTACGTGTACATGGTGGTTTTAGAGCAGCCAGATTCATCACGAATCAAGTCAACGCCAACCCCGCCAAAACTATTTTCATTAAATAACTTCTCGGCTGTATCTAATATTTTTAAGGCAGATTTTGACATAAAACTTTTCCAAAAAATAAAATAGTACAGATCTGTACTATTTGAAATTTTATCTATATGCTTTTTAAAAAGCAATGTCTGTTTAAGGAATAAAACCATGTTCTCGATCTTTTATGGCAAAGAAAAACTGGCTCCGTCGCCCACTAAAGTTGATGTCTTAAGAAGCCTTGTTGGGGGGACACTCAGTATTTTTATACTGTTGTGGTTGAGTAAGCTCACACACAATATCTTTATCATGGCGCCGTTTGGTGCAACCTGTGTATTGCTCTATACCGTATCGCAGTCACCTTTGGCACAGCCGAGAAATATCATATTTGGGCATCTTATTTCGGCTTTTGTGGGTTTGTTTTTTCTAAAATTTGTCGGTGTTTCCATTTTTACAATTGCTTTTTCAGTGGGTTGTGCCATTGCGCTCATGCAAGTTTTTAAATGCGTTCATCCACCTGCTGGGGCCAATCCTTTGGTTATTTTACTCACCGCAAGCAGCATACATTATGAGTGGAGTTTCTTAATTTTCCCTGTTTTGGTTGGTGCAGTGTCTTTAGTTTTAGTGGCGATGCTCATTAATAATATTAAAGCGAGTACGAAGTGGCCAATGTATGGCTTGGGAATTTTAAACAGTAAAAAGTAGGGATGGCATGAAGTGTTTTGAGCTTAAAAATAATAAAAGTATTCACTACGCCAAGATAGTGAATACTTTTGAATGAAATTATGACTTCTTAGAAATACGTTCTTCGATGGCAAATTTGAGTAAAGAAGCGCTGCGGTAAAAACCATGTGCGAACTTTCCAAATGGCATGGTAATAAAGAATGTCATGACCGTAGCTAAATGGAAAATCAGTAAAAGTGCCATGTAAGGGGTATTACGAAATGCCATGAGTGCTAACCCTGAAGCGCTAACGATAAGTAGAAGGAAAATAAAGCCTCGATCTACAGGTTTTTGCTCACGGTCACCATGCAACGGATGGCGTTTAAGATTTAAATAGAGCAAACCGGATGGTCCAATCACTAAGCCAATTCCACCCAGAGTTCCTAAAATCACAGGCAAGCTTAGGTAAGGATAAGGTGCATGTAGGTCAAGAAAATAATGATATAAAGTCGCTACACCTGTAGCTGCAAAGCAGAGCATAAAGCCATAAAAAGTCAGGTGATGGAACACTCGGCGGATTTGTGTGTAACGGTCATCTTGCTCATTACAGCCTTTGCCATGTCCACCATCTAAATATTTAAGTGTTAATACATTTTGGGTGGCTTGAACTAGGTCTGGTTTTTCAACTTTGCCATGAATGACTTTTGAGGTTTGTCGCCAGAATTTACTAATCCCGATGCCGAGCAAAACAATCGCAACTGTAAAGGTCGCTCCAAACAATAGTGCTAAAAAGTTATGCGGGAAAATCGCATAGAAATTACCTTGATAGCCTGCAAACAGGTCGGTGCCTTTGTACCACACTACGGCTAACATGCAAAAAAAGAAAATAAGTGTTAACACCGAGACAAAAGGAATACCCACAGATTTATAAAGTCGACCTAAAGGCTGAGGGGTCGCAAATTCTTGGTAAGTTTCTAAACGTACTTGTGCCATCGCTTTAGGAATGTTTACTCCAAACTCATGCGGTGGGGCATATTGGCAAGCGTGTAAACACGCACCACAGTTATGGCACAGGTTTGCGAGGTAATGAATATCGGCTTGATTAAACTCAAGACGTTTGGTCATGGCCGCAAAAACAGCGCAAAATGACTCACAGTAGCGACAAGCATTACAAATCTGTAGGGCTCTTTGAACTTCTTGCTCATGGTCAGAGAGCTGAACAACTGGAATTAGGGCTTTGCTATTAGCATTCATGTTCAACTCCTTGTGAAAGTGCATAGTGGGCTGCATTTTTTCCGGCGATGCGTCCAAACGTCGTTCCGATTGACATACCAACGCCTGCGGTATAACCCTGACCAAGTACGTTACCTGCCATCATTTCACCTGCGACAAACAGGTTGCTGCTTGGCTTATTGTTAAAACGCACAGCAGCATCGTCTTCTACTTTTAAGCCTAAATAGGTAAAGGTAATGCCGGGCTTAAGGGCATAGGCATAGAAGGGTGGCTGGTCGAGAGGAACGGCCCAGTGGGTTTTGTTGGGAACAATATTTTCGGTGGTGCAGTCATCTAAAACAGTATGGTTAAAGGTGCCTTGCACACAGGCTTGATTAAATTCTTCTACGGTATGGCATAAGGTTTTGACATCTAGCCCGATTTTTTCGGCTAACTCATGAATGCTATTTGCTTTTACGCCAGCAAATACAGGTGGCATAAAGCGACCAATCGCTTTTGAATCAATAATCGAATAAGCAATTTGCTGTGGCTGTTTGGCAACAAGACGGCCCCAAATCGCATAACGTTTTGGCCAGAAGTCTTCGCCTTCATCATAAAAACGTTCAGCTTTGTTATTGACCACAATTCCCAAGGAAACGCAGTCAATACGAGTACAAATACCACCGTCATATAACGGTGCTCTTGCGTCTACAGCGACGCAATGCGATTGTGATGGGTCACCAATAATATCGGCGCCTTGATCTATCATAAATTTAAGCAAATTGCCTTGATTAAAGCGGGTACCACGAATAATGAAGTTATCGGCAGGCCATTCGCCATTTTCATTTTGTCCCCATGCTTCTCTTAACCATTCCAAATTTGACTCAAAACCACCTGCGGCCAATACACAGCTTTTGGCTTTAAACACACGGCCATCTTCAGCAATTGCAGCTTCAAAATGTCCTTGGTTTAACTTTAGATCTTTAATTTTTGTGTTGTATAAAATTTCGATGCCAAGTTCTTGGGCACTACGGTAATACGCATTAATGAGGGCTTTACCACCACCCATAAAAAACGCATTGGTACGTGCAACATGCAAAGCACCCGATAGCGGCGGCTGAAAATTCACCCCATGTTTACGCATCCAGTCACGACAAGTCGCCGTGCTACGAATGACCAGACGGGCTAAGTGCTCATTGGTTTTGCCCGCAGTCACTTTAAGTAGGTCTTGCCAATATTCTTCTTCGGGATAGGCATCGACCAATACATCTTGAGGAGCATCATGCATGCAGCGAAGGTTACGAGTGTGTTGTGAGTTACCACCACGCCATTCTTTAGGTGCTGCTTCTAGCACAAGCACAGAAGCGCCACTCTCTTTTGCCGTGAGCGCGGCACACAGTGCGGCATTCCCACCACCAATTACAATCACATCATGCATGGATTTCTCCCTTTCTCAGCTAGGGCTAATGTAGCTTTAAAAGGAAAGGTGAAGTGAGAGGCTAAGCTTGAATGGGTGTTTAGTAAAAATAAACACTAAGCGCTTAAGTATTTATGAGTTCCGCACCGGGCCAGCGCTTTTCATTAATCAAGTTGCTTACACAGGCGCGAATCACTACTTTGGTGGCTAAAGTAGCAGGTGAGATTTCTTCTTCAGAGAGGCTAATTAAATAGTTAATGCGTTCAATTGCAGGTTCTACAATGCGCAGTAAACATAGGTCTTGCCGTGAGTTTAACGATGCACCCGCAGGTTGGATGGTTGCCATTTCGAGTTGGCTAATGCTTTCCATTAACAAATGCAGCCCATCAATTTCATAGGCCACTTTAAGCTGATGAATTTTCTGTTCGAGCAACAAGCGCAGCCCATGTCGTTGACTCGGTAAAATCAGGGGAAGTTCTTTAAGCTGCGAATGAGTAATGGTCTGAGTATCGATACAGCTTTCAAGGTGGTACTGACTCAACACTTCTTTAGGCGAGATTAAAAACATCTGTTCTTTGACTAAAGGCTGTATGGCCCACTGTGGGTCGACATCGTCACTAAAGATGATGGCAACATCGAGCTGCCTTGCATTTACCAAGGCTTTGAGGTCACCCGATAACCCTTCAATTAAACGGACTTTAATATCGGGATAACGATTTCTCATGAGTTTTAAAAAGTTTGTGCCAATAACAGCTGCAACACTCGGTGAAAAACCGACGGTGACGTGACCACTTAAACGTGAGGAATGCGCAGAGTCTACAGCATGGTCTAAGTGCCTAAGCGCCAGCTGCACTTGTTGAAAAAAAGCTAAACCCGCAGGGGTGGGAACCGTACCCAAAGCGGTACGTTGTAAAAGGCGAATAGAAAGCTCGCTTTCTAATTTTGAGATTTGCTGGCTTAATGCAGAAGTTCCAATATCGAGATTTTTTGCAGCTTTCCCCAAGCTTCCTGACTCGATCACTGCAATAAAATACTTTAATTGTTTAAGTTCCACGGCAAATACTACATTAACCTTTATGGATTAATTCTACACTGGTTTATTGCTATAGTTTTTGTTCTATTGCTTTGAGTAAACCACTAAAAGAGAAAAGGCAACATCACCTCAAGACGTTGCCTTTTAGAGCTTTTATTCTTTAACCTGCTCAAGACCCTGTTCTTCAATAATTTGTGTTGCTTGTGACGATTTCACAAATTTAATTAACTCTTTTGCGACTTTTGCATGTTCCGAATTTTTACCAATGCCTGCCGCAAATACCGTCACTTTTTGATAAGGCGCAGGAATTGGGCCGACTAATTCAACTTGACCATATTTGCCAGTAAAAGGTTTGATTTCACTAATTTGCTGGAAACCAATATCAAACTGGCCTTCGGCAATACGTTTTGCAACGCGGTCGCCTACCACTTTTTCTGCTTTACTCGAAATTACTTTGTACTCGATAGGTGGGAAGCTTGGGAAAACATCTTTTTCAAGATGTGTACCGCTCGCACTTGCTGAATAGCCGATGTGCTTGGCATTTAATAAAACTTTTTCAAATTTTTCTGCAGAACTAATATCTGGCTTTGGTGCACCTTTAGGCACAGCCATGCCAATGCTTGAATTTACTAAAGCACTTTGTGAATTTGGGTCTACATAACCCTTTTCTGCGAGCTTGTTGAGTTCAGGTGCAGCTAACACAACGACATCAAAACGTTCACCACGATCGAGTCGATTTGGAATTGCAGTTGGTGATGCACCCATTGATGAACCAGACGAAAGGTGAACCGTGTGACCAGTTTGTTTTTCAAATAATGGAATGAGTTTTTCCATAGATGAATAAAAACCGCCTGAGCTAATCACTTCGATTGTATCTGCGTTAGCAAGAGTTGAGCCTAAGCCAGCACCAGCTAGGCAAATGGTCATGAAGATAGGGGACTTTTTCATAGTATCTCGCTTTAATGACAGGAGAACACAGTACGGAGATTTAAGATCTGCCGTACTGTTCATTAAAATTTCAGGTTAAGTAGTTGTTGTTTTAAGCGCTAATTTTTGCAGGTTCAGCAATCGCGTCAGTATTTTTCTGTTTAGAACCGCGGCATAGATACAAGCTTGAGATGAGGCTACAGACCGCAGCAAGCATGAGCCAGAAAGCAGGGGTACTTGGGTTGCCTGTGTTTTCGACAAGGAAGGTACAAGCCATTGGTGTCATACCACCAAAAATAGCGGCTGCAAGGCTGAACGCTAAAGAGAAACCAACTGTACGCACACGTTTCGGCATCACTTCTGCAAGGGTTGCGACCATGGTTCCGTTGTACATACCAAAGAAGAATGAGAAGTAAGCAAGCGTAATTAGAAGGTTTGAGAAACTAATGTTGCTCACTAACCAACTTAAAACTGGATAACTTGTAAAGAGAGCAAGTGTGGTAATACCGACTAGAACTGGGCGGCGACCAATTTTGTCTGAAAGCAAACCACCCATTGGTAACCAGAAGAAATTAGACAAACCAACAAACACGGTTGCTAAAAGGCTATCTGTTACTGACATTTCTAAAGTACGTTTTGCATATACTGTGGTGTAAACCGTAATGAAATAGAACGTGGTTGTAGTCATGGCACTCATCATCATACCTGCAAGTACGATGCGCCAGTTGCTTGCCAGTGTGCTGAAAATTTCTTTTGTTGAAGGATGAGTCTTTTGTGCTTTAAAGTCTTCGGTTTCCTCTAAAGTACGACGGAACAAGAAGATTAACGGAATAATCAAACAACCGATTAAGAACGGAATACGCCAGCCCCATTCACCCACTTGAGCAGTAGTTAAGATGGTGTTGAGCCAGTAGCCAAGTAATGCGGCAAACACAACAGCAACTTGTTGGCTGCCAGACTGCCAGCTTGTGATAAATCCACGATTTTTATCCGTTGCAATTTCTGCTAGATAAATAGAAACACCGCCAGATTCAACACCTGCCGAGAAGCCTTGTAATAGACGTCCAATCACCACCAAAATCGGCGCAATAATACCTATGGTTTCATAACCCGGTACAAAGGTAATTAAGATGGTTCCGATGGCCATAAGACTTAAAGTAACAATGAGACCTTTGCGTCGACCAACTCTGTCGACATAAGCGCCCAAGAAAATAGCGCCGAGAGGACGCATAAGAAAGCCCGCAGCAAATACGGTAAATGTCATCATTAAAGAGACATATTCATTTTCAGAGTGGAAAAATTTTGCCGCGATATAAGTGGCATAGAAACCAAAAAGAAAAAAGTCGTACTGCTCTAAAAAGTTGCCACTCGTTACATTTAATATTTTTTTAAAAGTAGCCCTACGGTTATTCACGACATCCATTGGAGACCTCCTTGGCCTGACAAAATGGAAACATTCACGATTTTCGAGGCTGGACCTAAATTGATTCAATCAATAAATCTAAAGAGCAAATGGGTTAGAGATGAGATTTAGCGAGGTCCTTTGCAGAAAATGTGATGCCTTGTTTCCAGTTCAAACTACACATCTATATTTCGATAAGTAGCAAACCACTTATCATTCGGACGAAAATGTAATCTCAAAAAGCAGGAGGGAGTGAGAGGGCAAAATTAATTAGGTATTTAATAAAATTAATGACTCTTTATAAAATAATTTCAGAACATGGCCAAATCTGGTTTTGAATCAAATCTTTCACACAAGCCTTAATCGCTGACTTTGCGGCAAGTGCAGCAGGTGATAATTCTTCTTCGGCAAGGCTTACCAAGTAATTGATTCGTTCAACTTCAGGGTCTACTAACTTGAGTAATTGAAGCTTATGTTTGTACTCTTGCAGACAAGCGCTACCTGGGCGGACGCTGGCAAGGTCGAGGTGAATTAGACTGTCCATGAGTAAGTGTAGGCCATCAATTTCATAGACGACATTAAGCTGACCAATCTTGTGCTCAAGCAACTTTCTTAAACTATGGCGCTGGCGTGGTAATACTAAAGGAAGGTCTCCAATTTGTTGAGACTGAATCACACCACTTTTGATGCATTCGGCAAGACCATATTTTTCTAGTACTTCCTTGCGTGCCATTAAATACATTTGCTCGCGTACCAAAGGCTGTATTGACCACTGTTTATCAATTTCATTGGTAAAAATAATCGCGATATCGAGCTGACGCGAGTTAATGGATTGAATTAGATTGCCCGATAGCGTTTCCACAATCTCTAAACGAATGTCTGGGTAACGTTCAGACATTAGTTTCATTAAAGGGATACCAATCAAAGCCGTAATGGTCGGTGGAAAGCCAAGGCTGACATGTCCAGATAGTCGTGCAGAATGGGCAGCATCTACCGCGAAGTTCACTTGACGTAAAATAAGTTGAGAATGTTTTAAAAAGGCGAGACCTGCGGGAGTAGGAGTGACACCAAAGGCATTACGCTGTAATAGGCGAATGCTTAGCTCTTGTTCTAATTTACTAATTTGCTGGCTAATTGCTGAAGCGCCCACATCAAGTTTTTGGGCAGCTTTACCAATACTGCCCGCTTCAACCACAGTCAAAAAATACTTTATTTGTTTGATTTCCATAATAAATGTGTTCGCTCATTATCCTTGATTTAATTGATACAGATATGAAGGATTGGGAAATCTATCATGCGCTTTAATATTAACAGCAATCCATAAAAAAGATCTTCAATTTGATATTCTAAAAACAATAAAACGATCTTTTTCAACTTTAATATTAAAATTTATTCTCTAACTTTTATTTATTATTACGATACATTTACCCTTAAATTTTTAGTCTTTTACATTCCCTATTCTTAGAATTTCAACCTATTTAATTTTACTAATGCCCCCTTTAATTTATTGGTATCACGATGTTTTCTTGATCTGTGCTTTAATCTTTTCAAATGAAAAAAGGAGCACATTAAATGCATGATGCATTAAAAAATATGATGGATTTTCAAATTATGAAGAAGAGTAGCTGATTAAATAACTATTGGAACAATATATGAGTATTTAGCTCATTTGATCAGAAGGGAAGATTGGGTAAAGAGTTTTATTTATTTGAATATTAACGTTACCCATAGCATGGATATGCAAAAGACAACTCAATAGATTACGTTTTTACTATCTTGTTGTTATTCATCAGTATTATTTAACCGAAGCATTTTTAGATATTTTTGCAAAGGTTTTAATTCTCATTATAGAACTGGTGATTATCCTAACTTTCCCTTTACTTAGCGATTTTTTTCAGTCGATTGATTCGTAATTTTTATAGTAACGCTGCATTACTGAAGTTCGCTGTGAAAAAGCGCATTTCAAAACATAAAACCAAAACTAAAAACCGATAAGCATGATCGTGCCAAGGAGGTCGATTATGGAGATTGGTAAAAATCAAAATATGAATAGAGCAAAACGTTATAAGGATGTATGTAACATGAAAAATTTAACTTTACTCGCATTAACATGCGTCAGTGTGACAATGGCTGGGTGTGGATCAGGAAATGCTTCTAAAGAGGCGGGTCAGCCAAAACGTCCGGAATGTATAGCCCCAGCCAAGCCGGGTGGCGGGTTTGATATGACCTGTAAATTGATTCAATCTGGCTTTAAACAAACAGACCAGCTTAAAGATCCAATACGCGTAACCTATATGCCGGGTGGGGTAGGTGCCGTAGCCTATAACAAAATCGTAAACAGTGATCCTGCGAATAATAATGCCGTGGTTGCATTTTCCACTGGTTCACTCTTGAACTTAGCACAAGGAAAATTCGGACATTTCACTGAAAAAGATGTGAAATGGTTGTCTGGCGTCGCCGTCGATTATGGTCTGGTTTCGGTACATAAAGACTCACCATTGAAAAACCTTGATGACTTGATGAAAGCACTCAGAGAAAACCCAAAAGCACTCAGCTTTGGTGGTGCTGGAAGTGTGGGCGGTCAAGACTGGATGCAAACAGCAATGTTGGCAAAAAAAGCAGGTATTAGTCCTGCCGATTTAAGATTTGTTGCACTTGAAGGTGGTGGGGAAGTGCTGACTTCATTACTGGGTCAGCATATTCAAGTTGGGGTAGGCAATATTAGTGAAGTCAGTTCATACCTAGAGTCTGGTGATATTCGGGTTTTGGCTGTTTTTGCTAACAAACGTTTAGACGGAAAGTTCTCAAAATTACCTACTGCAAAAGAGCAAGGCTATGACATTGAGTGGCCAGTCATCCGTGGTTTCTATATGGGACCAAAGGTGAGCGATGAAGCCTATGGTTGGTGGAAAAATGCCTTCGATAAAATGATGGCTAACCAGAAATTTGACGCAGTCCGTGAAAATCAGGATCTACTCCCATTTCAGCTGACAGGTGAAGAACTCAAAGCTTATGTTTATAAACAGACCGCGGAAATGCGGCAGTTATCGCAAGAATATAAATTATCACAATAACAAATTGGCTGGGTTGAGAAACTATTTTCAGCTCAGTTTTTTCTGAGGATAGATGATGAAATCTGAACGGATTCTTACCGCCATTATTACGGTTTGCGGGTTATTTTTGTTGATTTATGCGAGCAATTTTGAAGCCCCAATTTCCTACGATCCAGTGGGCCCTAAAGCTTTTCCTATTTTATTAATGGGCTTAATTACAGCGAGTGCAGCGTATCTCACTATTCGACCAGCCATTATGTTTGAGCCCGTGGAATTGGGATGGACAGAACATCTAGTCGTTAAGTTAGCGTTATGTGCGGTGGCTTTAACGCTATATGCATTAGTTTTTGAATGGCTCGGCTTTATTGTTGCAACCCTGTTGATGACCATTGCAGTGGGCAAACTTTTCCATGGCAAAACCATACCGGTTTTGGTGACAGGTTTAGTACTTAGCATCAGTACCTACTATATGTTTGACCGTTTCTTGGATGTGCCATTACCACTTGGATTTTTTGGTTAAGGATGACCCGATATGGATGTATTAAGTTTTTTAATGATGGGGTTTGAGGTTGCCTTGCAGCCGCAGAATCTTTTAATTGCTTTGATTGGCGCATTTATTGGAACGATTGTTGGCTTATTACCGGGTTTAGGTCCAATTAATGGTGTGGCAATTTTATTGCCGTTTGCTTATGCCTTGGGTTTACCTGTAGATAGCGCCTTGATTTTATTGGCAGCAGTGTATTTGGGGTGTGAATATGGCGGACGTATTTCAGCGATTCTGTTAAACGTACCCGGAGATGCTGGAGCCATTATGACCACGTTAGATGGTTATCCATTGGCACAGCAAGGTAAGGCAGGAATTGCATTGTCTTTGTCATCGGTCAGTTCCTTTGTTGGAAGTACTGTTGCCTTTATTGGGATTGTATTGTTTGCACCTATATTGGCGAAATGGGCAATTGCATTTGGTCCTGCTGAATATTTTGCTTTGATGGTCTTTGCAATTGTTTGTTTAACTGGTCTGGTCAGTACGCAGCCTTTTAAAACCTTAATTATGGCACTCATGGGCCTAGCACTTTCAACTGTGGGAATGGATGCAATTACAGGTGTATATCGCTTTACCTTTAACAGTGTGGGTTTAAGTGACGGTATTGCTTTTACTACTTTGGTTATTGGCCTATTTAGTGTAAGCGAAATCCTATTAATGCTCGAACGTACGACAATTGGTCAAGTTGCCTTAAAACAAGGAAAGCGTTCTCTTTTTAATCTTAAAGAGTTCTTTTTCTCGTTGGTTGCTATTATCCGCAGTTCAGTGATTGGTTTCTTCTTGGGTATTCTTCCAGGAGCAGGTGCAACCGTTGCAAGTGCGATGGCCTATACCACTGAACGAAAAATGGCAAAAGATAGTAGCAAGTTTGGTAAAGGTGACTTACGTGGGCTTGCTGCACCAGAAAGTGCGAATAACGCAGCCGCTTGTGGTTCATTTGTACCTATGTTGACACTCGGTGTGCCGGGCTCGGGGACGACTGCTGTCATGATGGGCGCGTTGCTTATGTACAATATTGCACCAGGTCCGCAGTTATTTGTTCAACAACCTGTATTGGTGTGGTCGCTGATTGCATCGCTTATGGTAGGTAATATCATTCTGTTGGTATTAAACTTGCCATTGGTAGGCTTCTTTGCCCGCATGCTGAGTATTCCTAATTACATTCTGATTCCGATCATCGCAAGTGTGAGTTTTGTTGGTGTGTATGCTATTCATAGCAATATCTTTGACTTGCTGTTATGTATGGGCTTAGGTGTATGTGGATATATTCTCAGAAAATTTGATTTTCCCTTAGCTCCACTGATTCTTGGTTTTGTACTTGGCGAATTAATGGAATCGAATCTGCGCCGTGCACTTTCAATTTCTCAAGGGGAACTTGATGTCTTATGGAGCAGTAACATTAGTATAGGACTTTGGATCATGTCAGGATTATTATTGATCTTGCCAATCGTTCGTAAATACTTGTTTATCAAAAAACAGCAAGCTTAATAGGACAGCAATAGTAGTCAGCATTGGTTGGCTATTATTGCTCTGAATTATGGAAAAAATAAGCTCAAATCTCAAAGGATTAGCAATTGCTCTGGTCGGAGCTTTAATTGCCAAATATTTGCATATTCCCTTGCCTTGGTTGCTTGGACCTTTATTGACGGCCTTATTGTTCGGTAGTGTTGGTCATTCACTTGCCTGTGATCCCCAGTGGCGACGCATAGGGCAGGTCATTATTGGTATGGCTTTAGGCCTATACTTTTCACCAGCTTTGGTACAGGCAGTGGCAGCATATTGGGGCTTTATCCTCATAGGTTTGGCATGGTCACTTGTGTTGGGTACATTGCTGGCTGGATTGCAATATCGAGTTAATACTTTGGATTGGGCTACTGCATGGTTTTCTTCGGCCATTGGTAGTGCCAGTGAAATGGTGAATATTGCAGAGCGCTACCAAGCTCAAGTCGATAAAGTCGTTGCCGCTCATAGCCTAAGAATTGTGATTTTGGTTGTGCTGGTTCCAATTTTTATGGAGCTTTATTTTCATGTCGAATGGACTGGTTTAAAGATACCAGTGTCGGATCAATTTAACTTTTTTCAGGTCATCTTACTGTTTTGTCTAGCTCTGTTTGTGGGTAAGGTTTTTCAATTCTTTAATCTTTTGAATGCTTGGATTTTGGGGCCACTTGCCATTATTGGGTTATTGTCATTTTGTGGAATACTTCAGATGAAATTGCCTGAATGGTTTACTGCCTTTGGTCAAGTCTGTATTGGTTGGTCATTAGGTAGCAAGTTTCCATTTAGCTTTTTAAGGAAAAATAAAAAATTTATTGGAATCACACTGATATTCAATTTACTAGCTTTAGTGCTATCAATAAGCGTTGCTTTATTACTGGTTAATTTAAGTCATACAGAAAAACAAATCTTGATTTTAGGCCTTTCACCCGGAGGTATTGCAGAAATGTCACTGATGGCTAAAGCTCTCGGACTCGCAGTACCCATCGTCGTTTCCTTTCAACTTTCAAGATTAATTTTTGTAATTCTCACTACACGCTTTTTTTATCAATACAGTCTGCAATTATTTTTTAAATCTAAAAAGTAAGAGCTTTTTAATATAAAAACTTTGTTGTGTTTGCTGCTACACAAACCATAACTTTTCAATATGGCATCTACGGTCAAATCATTGGCGTTTGGAGCTAAGCAGAAGCATTCAAATCTACATAAAGTGAGGAATCAAAATAAAAAATATCCAGGATGGATCCATGAGTTTTGTTGTGAATAAAAAAATATTGATCTTAGGAATAACTTCAATTTGCACAAGCACTTTACATGCTGCTGCATTTGATAAAACAGGGCAGTCTGTAGCGGCATTTTTACAACCGGGTAACTATTTTGAAGCAAGTTTAGGAATCACAGATGCCGATTTAAGTGGTGTAGAGTCGGGCACAAACCCGTCACATCATTCAATTTCAGATATAGCCAACACCGATTATCGACCTACCGCAGCGTTAAAACTACAGTTAGCACCGCAGTATTCATTTGGCTTGCTTTACGATCAACCATTTGGTGCCGACACACAATATTCAGGACTAAATGGCTTTGTCGCAACGCCAAAAGACACGGTGATGTTACCCGGCATTACAACAGCAGGACTTGCCAATGCTACTTCTGGTCAGGCTCCTACAGGAAATGCAAAATCAGAATTTGATATACAAAATTTAAGCTTTATTTTGGGGTATCAACCCACAAAAAACTGGAATCTTTATGCGGGGCCAGTCTATCAAACCTTTAAAAGTCAGGTTGAATTAAGAGGTAATGTATTTAGTCTTTACAACGGCTATGACTTTCACACCAAAACTGTAGATGACTTGGGATGGTTAGCAGGGCTTGCCTACCAGATTCCGGAAAAAGCTGTGAAAGTCTCATTAACCTACCGTTCAGCCATTACTCACAAACTAAACGCGACTGAAAATGCTCCACTCATTGAGATGTTAAGCACTCAACAAGGTCGTGATTTAGTTAATCAGCATCTAGACTACATGATTTCTATTGGTCAGATGACTTCACAAAAGAAAGCTTACTTAAACCAGATTATTGCCAATTTGCCAGAACAAGAAGATACAGGTACAACAAAATTTAAATCTCCTGATTCAGTGAATTTGGAGTTCCAGACCGGACTTCGTCAGGGAACGTTAATGTTTGGTAGTTTACGCTGGGTAAATTGGAGTGATCTCGCTCTACAGCCTTATCGCTTTGGTGAGATCTCAAAAGTTGTTGGCGTACTATTAACGCCAAGCCGTCCGGAAGGTTTTAATTTGGTTCGTTATTATGACGACCAATGGTCTTTAAATTTGGGGGTTGGACAACGCTTTTCACCTAAATGGTTAGGCTCTGTGTCGGTTGGATGGGACTCGGGAGCAGGTGATAAAGTGTCAACGGGTGGCCCAAGCAAGGGATATTACAACTTGGGCGTGGGTGCTCAATATAGCCCGACATCGCAATACTTTATTTCTGGTGGCGTGAAGTATTACTGGTTAGGCGATGCAAAGGCTCAGCTTGGTGCACAGGCGGGTAGTGACTATTATGTAGGTGAGTTTAAGGATAATCACTCAGTCAGCTATGGCTTAAAAATTGGATATAAATTCTAAACAATACAAAAATTAAAAGAGGAAATAGAGAATGGATTCATTGGTAATTACCGTATTCTTACCCATAGCCTTGGCGATTATTATGGCAGGTATGGGGTTGGAATTGACCCTCAAGGATTTTAAACGTGTTCGCCAGCATCCCAAAGCCGTATTTATTGCTTTGTTTTGTCAGCTCATTATTTTATTAGCTATTGCTTTCATGATTTGTAAGGTCTTTGCTTTACCACCAATGATTGCTGTTGGGCTAATGTTACTTGCAGCTTCACCAGGCGGGGCCACTGCAAATTTATTTAGCTATTTATATAAGGGCGATATTGCCCTTAATATTACTTTAACGGCGATAAATTCAGTGCTCGCTGCTTTTACACTACCCTTGATTGTGAACTTCGCATTACTACATTTTGTGGCAAGTGAACAACACGTTGGATTGCAGTTTTCCAAAATAATTCAAGTATTTGTTATTATTTTATTTCCAGTCATCATTGGAATGTTGATTAGACATTTCTCACCAAAATTTGCAGAAAAGTTAAATAAACCCGTTCGTGTGTTTGCCATTGTATTTTTACTTTTTATTATTGCGCTCGCGATTGCTAAAGACTATCAAAAACTTCTCGATTACATTGGACTCGTTGGCGGAGCAACCTTACTTTTCTGTGTTTGTAGTCTTGCGATTGGATATTGGTTGCCACGTTTATTTGGCATTAACAGCTTTCAAGCCAAAGCATGTGCATTTGAAATTGGCATTCATAACAGTACCTTGGCTTTAACGATTGCTTTAACTGTGATGTCAAGCTCGGATGCAGCAATGCCAGCAGCTGTGTATTCAATATTGATGTACATAATGGCCACTTTATTTGGTACCTTATTAAATCAATTAGAAAAGAAAGATTTAGCTAAAAACAAAATAATTATTAATTAACTGCAAAGATTATTAAAACGGAGCTTCATACATAATGAACAAATTTTTTAAAAACAGCCTATTTTTAGGATTATCGACTTTCATTGCAGGTTATGGAACTCTCCTTCATGCGGAAGCAAGTCCAACAACTTTACCGGCGGTTTCGCAAAAAGCGTTAACCATTATTGATAGGCAAACAGAGTGGTTAAATAAAGTCTATAAAGACATTCATGAACACCCTGAACTTGGGTTTATGGAAACGCGTACTTCAGCAATTGTTGCCAAAGAACTTAAGTCAATGGGTTTTGACGTTAAAACGGGAATAGCCAAAACAGGCGTGGTTGGCATTTTAAAAAATGGTGAAGGGCCAACAGTCATGTACCGTGCCGATATGGATGCCAACACTGTTGAAGAAGCGACTGGTTTACCATACGCGAGTAAAGTGCGTGTAAAACTTGATGATGGAACTGAAACACCTGTAGCACATATGTGCGGTCATGATGCACATGTGACATGGATGCTCAGCATGGCAAAAACATTAGTCGCTTTAAAAAAGGAATGGAGCGGAACTATTATTTTAGTCGCGCAACCTGCCGAAGAGCCGATCACAGGTGCAAAAGCTATGGTGACTGATGGCTTATGGACAAAATATAACTTGCCAAAACCTGATTATTTCTTTGCAGTGCATACCACACCTGCACCTGTAGGCGTAGTCATCAATGCACCGGGGCCACGTATGGCGGGAACCGATCAGCTTGATGTTTTATTTAAAGGTGTGGGTGGGCATGGTTCACTACCAATGCTCACCAAAAACCCGATTAGTATGGCGGCCAATGCAGTAAATCAATATCAAACCATTATGGGTAACGCAGTTGACCCGCAACAAGCGGCAGTGTTATCGATAGGCTCAATTCAGGCTGGAAATTCGAATAACGTGATTCCTTCTACAGCATTGGTCAAAATGAACTTGCGCTGGTTTGATCCTAAAGTGCGTGAAACCATGTTAAATAACATTAAGTCTATGAGTGAAGGCGCGTCTCAAATGCAGGGGATGGGTAAAGACCAAATGCCGACCTTTACTTTTAAAGGTTCAAGCACACCAGTAATTAACAATAAAGAATTTTCGGCACGTTTAAATGGGCCTTTAAAAGCATTATTAGGCGATAAACATGTTCTAACTGAGTATCCTGCGGTTATGGGGTCAGAAGATGTTCATCATTTGTTAGGCGACCAAAAAGACATTCCTTTTAACTTTATGTTTATTGGTGTGGCAGACCCAGTTGTGTTTGCAAATGCAGTCAAGCAAGGCAAACCTGTGCCTTATATTCCACATAGTCCAAACTACATTGTTGACTTAAAAGCTTTACCAGTGGGAGCTAAAGTCACTACAGTTTCGATGCTAGAACTGCTTACTAAAAAGTAAGTTACTCATAAAAAAGATGCACTCACATGCATCTTTTTTGCCTAACTTTTTTAAAGTTAAGAGCAAGCCAAATATTTTTCTCGATAATGGATAGGTGATAAATCGGTCCAGCGGCGAAACGCACGGGTAAAACTACTGACATCGGTAAAGCCAAGAATATAAGCAATCTCAGTAATATTATGGTTTGAGTTTTTAATATAAGATAAGGCGAGTTCATGCCTAGTCTGATCCAGTAATTCACTATAAGAGGTGTTTTCGGCAGAAAGTTTGCGTTGCAGACTCCGTATGCTTAAGCCAAGACTTTTCGCAACGTCTTGTTGTTGAAAATCACCTGTAGATAATTTTTCGATTAATTTTACTTTCACACGTGCCAGTATATTTTCTTTATCGAACCGTGCCAGATAACGATTAATAATTTCATCATATTCTTGGGTAAGAGTAGGATTTGCACCTTCTAGTGGTTGTTCTATGGTTGCTGTATCAAACACAATCATATCTTTGGGTGCATTAAAAACAATCGGAGCTTTTAAAATACTCTGAAAAGTTTCTAAATCTTCAGGTTCTGAACGTCTAAGTTCAATGCGTAATGGCGAAAAAACAGAGCCTTGTAAAGCACGACTTGAGCGAATAAAAACGGAAATAAATGCATCTATTGACTCGGGCTGAACTTCGTCGGGAACATGAATAACAAAATAATGATTATTTCCTTGCCCATAAAACTCTAGCTCTGGAATATCCGTAACCACACGAAAATAACGAATAATTCTTAGAAACATCTCTTTTAGAGTAGTGCTAGTAATCAGTGAATGCCCTAACACATGAAAAGTATTTTGATTGACTTGGCTGGCAACTTTAAGGCCAAAACATGAATCTTGAGTTTTCTGAACTGCTAATTTCCATAAATTTGCTGTTTGTTTTAATGAATATCGTGCATCAGGATTACTCAGAGCCTGAATATCTAAACCTGCTTGTTCTAATAAAGGTTGACTATCAACACCGGCTTTTTCGAGCGCTTTTTGAATCGCTTTCACCCAGCTAGCCAGTGCCGTTGCTGTCTGTGGCATGTTATGTCCTATAACTTGTGATTCATATTCCTGTAAACAGTATAAAAGATTCAAAACTAAAAAATCTTTTGTTTATTTTGAATCTTTTTATTTTGGCATCCATAGCCAATAGATTGGCGTTTCGAGCTAAGCACACTTAGGGTGATCTAAATAAAGTAGGGGCATGAAAAACTGAGGAATAACGGATGACCTACATATATAAAAATCCTGCCGGAATGACCGATAGCGAAAAAACCGAACATATTAAAAAAGTAGTAACAGCAGAAGGCGTGGCTTTACGCAAACGCCATCCTATTTTGAACCATCAAAATGCCATTGGGGCGATGATTCTATTTATATCTTTGGTCGGCATGATAGCGACTGCTGTGCTCTATATAAATCATCAACTTTCAGCTTGGTTTGCAATTCCGATTATTGCTTTTTTTGCATCGCTCACCCATGAGTTAGAGCATGACCTGATTCACTGGATGTATTTTAGAAAGAAACCATGGGCACATCATTTAATGATGGGCTTAGTCTGGTTAGCTCGACCAAGTACCATTAACCCGTGGAAACGTCGTGAGCTGCATTTTAACCATCATAAAAACTCAGGTACCGAAGTTGATTTAGAAGAAAGAGCTTTAACCAACGGAGAACAGTGGAGCATACGTCGTCTCATCGCGATTGGTGATAACGGCTTGGCGGTCTTGTTTCGTATTATCTCTGCAAGCAATTGGACGGTGAGAAAAGTAATTTTTAAACGTGCATTTATGGCTTATTTTCCGCTAGGGATTATTCACTGGTCGCTGTGGTATATCTTTTTAGGCTTTCATGTAGTTGATGCTGTTGCAGGTTGGGCGAATGCACCGATTGCTTGGTCAGCTACCACTTTAAATATTATGCATGTGGTTAATATTTTGACTATTGTTTGGGTTGCACCGAATGTGCTGCGTACCTTCTGCTTGCACTTTGTGACTAGCAATATGCATTACTACGGTGACGTTGAATTGGGTAATGTCATTCAACAAACTCAAGTATTAACGCCGTGGTGGATGATGCCGTTCCAATTGTTTTGCTTTAACTTTGGTTCAACACATGCCATCCATCATTTTGTGGTGAAAGAACCATTCTACATTCGCCAAATGACTGCACCAGTTGCCCATAAAGTCATGCGTGATATGGGAGTGCGGTTTAACGATGTCGGAACTTTTAAAAGAGCAAATCGTTGGAACCTAAATGATTTATCAGAGTCAAAAAGTTAAAACATAGCTTTTTATCTCACTCAAATGGACTGAGTTCTGTACGAAGCACTCAGTCCATTAATTATAAATTCACCCTAAAGATTATTAAAAATTAAACGGCTCTACCGAAACTTAGTAAAAAGCAAAATCACGCCTAAGACACATAAAATTAAGCCAATCACCCTATTAATCTGTACTTGCTTGGCTAACATTTTTTGTCTCAGTAGCACGGATGAAAACAGCACAGCCACCAGTGAAAACCATATAAAATGGGCAAAAGACATAAAAAAACCATAAGCCAAAAGAATGGTTTTAGGCGTGGTTAAGCTCACAATTTGCGTATAGGTGCTAATCACAAATAGCGTGGTTTTAGGGTTCAGGGCGTTGGTAAAAAAGCCATACTTTATAGCTTGAAAACTACCGATAGCGGTTAAAGCAGCAGTGTCTAAAACAGGTTTTTGAGTAAAAGTTTTATAGCCAATATAGATGAGGTAAAGCGCGCCAATATACTTAACAATATTCAAAATTTGCGGCGTATAAGTCATCACAAAGGCAACGGCTACAAGTGTATAGGTTACATGTACCAATACGCCAAGCGATATTCCGAGTGAAGTGAACACACCTATTTTTCTTCCGTACAAGTAACTATTTTTCGTAACGATCGCGAAGTCAGCGCCGGGGCTAACCACCGCCAAAATCGTAATGAGAATAACCGCAATAAACTCTGCCATTATCTTGCATCCTCACTGAAAATGAGGTGATTGGTCTGTACTTTTTGGAATGTATTTGAGAGGAGAATTATTTTATTTAAAGCTGTTATTCTTTTCGTGAGAAAGATAGGGGCTTTACATTTATGAAGATAGATATAGATATCTAATATATTTTTCATCATCTAAAATGAGGTTTAATAAAGATGATTTTTATTTTGAACAGAAATCTAAAAATAAAAATCGATAAAAACAACTACACATCTATGAGTTTTTGGAATGATCGAAAGAATATCGCTGAATTCACTAAAATTTTTCTATTTTGTGGCGAAGTATGGCAGCGTCACTTTAGCTGCAAAGAAATTATTTGTGACGCAAAGTGCAGTCAGTAAACAAATTTATAATTTAGAAGAAGCTTTAAATACGGCTTTATTCGAGCGAAAAAACAAAACACTTGTGATGACCGAGCAGGGCGAAATTTTACTGAGTTGTTGCCATCAGGTTTTTGGTCAACTCGATGAATGCTTAATACAACTCAGCCAGCCTAAAGCTAAAAACAAACAACTGGTCTTGTCGTGTGAACCGACTCTTTCCATGAAATGGCTCATACCGCGGTTATCAAAATTTAAAAAGCTTGGGCATGATTTTGAGATTGTGTTACTTACCGCAGGCGGCGTGGTCGATTTTGAAAAAGATAATATTGATATCGCGATTCGCCGAAATGACTTTGATTGGGGAGAGCATATCTATAGCGAGAAAATTGCCGATGAATATATCGCTCTAGTTCAAGCAACCAAGCCATCGGAAACAAACGACTTACTCATTTCAACTTCTAGACCAACTTTTTTCAAAAACATGAGTCGTATTGCTGAGTTAAAACAGAGTTTAAAAGGCTACACCAAAGTTGAACTCGAACATTTTTACCTATGTTTAGAAGGTTGTTTGGCGGGACTTGGCGCAACGGTCATCTCAATTTATATGATTGAAAAAGAGCTTGAGTGGAACTTACTGAAAAAAATTTCACCTGTTGTGCAAGATAATTCAGCCTATTTTTTACTTTCTCATGGCGCTTTTGAGGAAGATTCACGTAAAACCATATTTTTAGAATGGCTAAAAACAGAGATGAATGAGAGTCAGCACACATTACTTTAGGTTGATTCTTTTTAACTTGAATTTTTCTTATTAAGTATTTGAAAATAATGATAAATATTTTAATTTATTAAAGCGCTGCTTGAGCGCCGTATATTGAATTTCTCCTGTCTAAAATTTCCGAAGATGAAAAATATTTAACTTCATACTTATTTATTAAACCTTAAACATGAATTTCACTCAGTTTATAATGAGACTAAATCATTTTTATTCATGTTGTGATTGCGGTATAAATCTATTCATGCTCTGAAGCGCTCCAGTAATTCACTTTGATAAGACCATAAGGCACAAAACTGACAATTCTGGAAAGTTTAAAAAGAGCAAAAAGTTTTTATTTAGGTTTTATCTCAGAAATTAGGGTACTGATCACAATGAGTAAAGAATTTACATTTACGATTAAGAGTATTTGTTTCGATGAGAACTATCGTCCAGCAGACAATACACGTATTACAACCAACTTTGCTAACTTGGCGAGAGGGATGAGCCGCGAAGAAAATTTGCGCAATACATTGCAGATGATCGACAATCGTTTCAATGCTTTAGCTCATTGGGACAACCCTAAAGGCGACCGCTATGGCGTTGAACTTGAAATCATTTCAGTTGAAATGAATATTGATGCCGAAAACCGTACTAGCGGGCTTCCTTTAATTGAAATATTGAAAACCAATATTGTTGATAAGAAAACCAATGAACGCATCGAAGGTATTGTAGGCAACAACTTCTCGTCTTATGTACGTGACTATGACTTTAGTGTGCTGTTGTTAGATCACAACAAAAACAAGTCGACTTTTAGTACACCAGAAAAGTTTGGTGAATTGCACGGTAACTTGTTTAAGAGCTTTATTAACTCTGAAACTTATAAAGCCAACTTTAAAAAGGCGCCTGTGATTTGCTTAAGCGTTTCGACGACTAAAGAGTACCACCGTACTGAAAACGAACATCCTGTTTTAGGTGTTGAATACAAGCAAGAAGACTATTCACTCACTGATGAATATTTCCAAAAAATGGGCTTAAAAGTTCGCTACTTCATGCCGCCAAATAGCGTTGCGCCGTTAGCGTTCTATTTTACAGGCGATTTGTTGAGTGATTACACCAACCTTGAGTTGATTAGTACCATTAGTACGATGGAAACATTCCAAAAGATTTACCGTCCTGAAATTTACAACGCAAATTCAGTGGCTGGAAAATCTTATCAACCAAGCTTGAAACACGAAGATTATTCACTTACTCGAATTGTGTATGACCGTGAAGAACGTAGCCGTTTGGCTATTGAGCAGGGGAAGTTTGTTGAAGAGCAATTTATCAAACCATACCAAGCGATTCTTGAGCAGTGGTCTGCTAATTACGCTCCTAATTAATCAACATACGGGTCATTGATCATGAAAAAATTATTACCGACTTCAACTGCTGGCAGCTTACCAAAACCGTCTTGGCTTGCAGAACCTGAAAAGCTTTGGTCACCTTGGAAACTCGAAAACGAAGGCTTAGTTGAAGGTAAAAAAGACGCGTTACGTTTGGCGTTGCACGAACAACAACTTGCTGGCATCGACATTGTGAGCGATGGCGAACAAACCCGCCAACACTTTGTGACTACGTTTATTGAACACTTAAATGGCGTAGATTTTGAGAAGCGCGAAACAGTTCGTATTCGTGACCGTTACGATGCAAGCGTGCCATCTGTTGTAGGTGCGGTGTCTCGTCAAAAGCCTGTGTTTGTTGAAGATGCGAAGTTTTTACGTCAGCAAACCAATCAACCAATTAAATGGGCATTACCTGGCCCAATGACTATGATTGATACGCTTTACGATGGTCACTACAAGAGCCGTGAAAAGTTAGCTTGGGAATTTGCAAAAATCTTGAACCAAGAAGCGCGTGAGTTAGAAGCTGCTGGTGTAGACATTATTCAGTTTGATGAACCTGCATTTAACGTATTCTTTGACGAAGTAAATGACTGGGGCATCGCGACTTTAGAGCGTGCAATTGAAGGTCTTAAGTGTGAAACTGCGGTCCATATTTGCTATGGTTACGGCATTAAAGCCAACACTGATTGGAAAAAGACACTCGGTTCTGAATGGCGTCAATACGAAGAAGCTTTCCCGAAACTTCAAACGTCTAACATTGATATCATCTCGTTAGAATGTCACAACTCACATGTGCCTATCGATTTACTCGAACTCATTCGCGGTAAAAAAGTAATGGTCGGCGCAATTGATGTTGCATCTAACCAGATTGAAACACCAGAAGAAGTGGCTAACACACTTCGTAAAGCGCTTCAGTTTGTAGATGCTGACAAGCTTTATCCTTGCACAAACTGCGGTATGGCACCTCTTTCTCGTGAAGTGGCACGTGGCAAGTTAAATGCTTTAAGTGCAGGTGCAGAAATCGTTCGCCGAGAACTGACTGGTTATGATCTTACTGCTTAATATTTACCAATAAGTGGTATAAAGGGTTACTTTTTTGATGGCAGTTGATAATCAAACAAGTAACCCTCATTTTACTTACTACGTGTCGCTCTAATCAGATCGCATGTCGATAGTACCTTCCTGATGGAGTTGGGCGGTATAGCAAACACACCGGATAAGGTACGGTTCAATTTAGGAATAATGTCATGGTTCAAGCAACAGACTTTAGAAATGCAATGTCTTTACTCACAAGTGCAGTTAGTGTTGTGACTACGGCAGGCATGTCTGGCCGTTTTGGATTTACTGCCTCTGCTGTTTGTAGTGTGACCGACACACCTCCGACATTATTGGTGTGTATGAACCAATCTGCGAGTTCACATGCACATTTCCTAGATAACAAAATCTTAACTGTGAATGTGTTGGGCGCGCACCACGAACATATTTCAAAAGCATTTTCATCTAAACTCACACCAGAAGAGCGCTTTAAACATGGCGCATGGATTGAGTTAGAAACGGGTTCACCTGTGCTAGATGATGCTTTGGTAAGTTTCGATTGTGAGATTGAGCAAATTCAACAAGTCGGTACACACACGATTTTTATATGTCCAATCGTAGCGATTAAACAAAGCCAACATGACCAAAGTTTGGTTTATTTTAATCGTGCTTATCACCAAGTGGGGCAGACCGAGATTGTCTAATCCCACTTGTTTAGTTGTTTCTGCAATAGCGAAATGAGGGGCTAGGAACAATCCTATTTACAGGTTGTTTCACCGGGTTCAGGCTCTCGGATTTCTAGCTTATTGTTATTTTCTACTATACAAATACGCGTATCGAAAGTTTTGTATATATCCAAAGTAATGTCATAAGCTACATTCTTTTCAAACGCCTTTAGAGGAATTTTTACACAATCTTTCTCTTCTATTGGCAGAGGGGCGTTTAAATATTCTTTCTCATAAGAACTTTTAAATCCGTTTTGGTAGTCCACTTTCCCCATAAAAATCAAAAATTTATTATCAAAACTATAATTCGTTTTTTTAGGGTTATTGGTAAAGGCACATACATAATCTTGATGTAGTGTAACCTCTAATGGAAGAGGGCCTTGGCTACAACCATTCAATAAACACCCAGTGGTTAATATTAAAATGGACTTTGAAAATAGTCTTCTCATTTATGTTCTCGTAAAGTTCTAAAAAATATTCCAAATCAAAAAGTAAATTCATGTGGTTTAGCTTACCGTATCTGACTCTTTTTAAAAAATAAATAAATACAATTAAATATAATATATAAAATAATAATTAAGTTAATCTAATGAAAAACAATAAGAAATTTAAATACTTGTCATAAAAGCTACATTGACACCTCTAAACTCTCAGATTATGCTTTGCGTGCTGGCCTACATTGCCAGTTGGCTTTGACAGGCCAGAACCTAAGACATTGAAAAAATTTGTTTTTTTAATGTAGACTCGTTCGTCCCCCTTTTTGTTGCGGTAGGATGATCTGACCCCATAAAGTTGGACAGTTAGTTAAGCAGTTTTTAAAAACTGGTTTCTATATTGTACAGGGGATAAACCTTGTAGCTTCACCTTGATTCTCTCATGAT
>NZ_JBQEOR010000016.1:0-66999 GCF_052045285.1 Acinetobacter sp. 22301
TGCCTTAACCAGACTGTCTTTGGTGTCCTGACTCAAATCAACTGCATAGTCCGTAACATTGTTGGCATCAGGTGTTCCTGCCGTGACGGTCACTGCATTTGACCCTGCTGACGCAGTGGTTCCTTGTGCATTTACCGTATAGATGTCCTGACCGTTACTGCCTGTCGTTTTAACTACATCGGCAACATTAGTGCCCGCTGCAACTTCCGTTCTTGATGCTGCTGTTTGGCTATCCACATAGGTTTTATTGGTGATGTGATCACCTTCGGTAATTGGACCCGTGTAGTAACTGCCACCGTTATTGACCGTGAAGCTGTCACCTAACTTGGTTTCTCCTGTCGCAGTCAGGTTGGTGGTGTTCACCGTATTGAAGCTCACATCCGCTGCCGTACCCACCGTGATACTGCCATCCGCATTCGCTGTTAATTCAACATTGTCTCCCGTCACAAAGTTAACCTTGTTGTCATCCTTGTTCACGGTCTTCACATCGACACCGTCAATCTGTGTCACCACACTTTGTAATGCCGTGTCTGCCTTAACCAGACTGTCTTTGGTGTCCTGACTCAAATCAACTGCATAGTCCGTAACATTGTTGGCATCAGGTGTTCCTGCCGTGACGGTCACTGCATTTGACCCTGCTGACGCAGTGGTCCCTTGTGCATTCACGGTATAGATGTCCTGACCGTTACTGCCTGTCGTTTTAACTACATCGGCAACATTAGTGCCCGCTGCGACTTCTGTTCTTGATGCTGCTATTGCTGAATCAATTGTATTTTGGCCAGTACCACCAATATTACTTATTGAAAGCGTACCGTCACTATTTAAACTCGCATTGCCCCCTAGAATATTTTGTGTACTATTAGCAACGTTACCTAATACGCTATTCGTTGCATATAACTGACTACCATTGATCGCATCTGTACTCGTAGCGGAAATATTCCCTGAACCTACATTTTTAATTTGACGTTCTGCTCCCTCAGAACCAACTGACAATTGCATCCCTGTATTTGTAACTTGTCCCGCAAAATCCCCATAAGTCAACCCATTTAAATTTGCCTCTGCTTCTTGTGTTGCATCTGTATTAGTATTTGCATTTGCACCTAAAGCAATTGAATTCTCTTTAGTAGCTCGAGTATTTGTTCCTATACCTACAACATTATTAGTATTTACACCTATATTAGAATTTGAACCTAGAATTACATTGTCGTTACCAACTGCTGAGTATGCTGCACGATTTCCAATTGCAATATTATTATTTCCTTGTAATCCAAAAGCTGCATAATTACCAAATACAGAATTATTGCTCCCTATTAGATTTCTACCTGCATTCAAACCAGTTAAAGTATTATTATCTCCCTCTAAGGCTCCACCTGAACCAGCACCAATAGCAGTGTTATTACTACCAGTAGAATTTAAAGTATTACTAATCCCTACTAGTGCATTACTACCCAAAGCGGTATTAAGGCTCCCAGTTCGCCATCTTGCTGCATTTTGCCCAACATAACTATTGTGTTGCCCAATACTATTACGACCAGCTTCATCACCAATATAGGTCGCATATAAATATTGAGAATTACGCCCAGCTTGGCTGCCTAACATAACACTATCTGAACCAAAATTATTTTTAACACCATCATCATAGCGTTGTGCATTTTGAGCAGCATTATTACCAATAATAACTTCGCTGCCCCCTACTGAGCGAGCATTTAGACCTATTGCTATAGATCCAGATAGGCCATTCACATCGTTAACATGGCTTCCCACAATTACTTGTGCATTATCGCCAATAGCAATACCGCTATTCCGACTATTTACTGTCGCATTAGGACCAAGAGCTACTGCAGTTCGTGCAGAAGTTACTGAACTTCCAAAACCTTGAGCAATTGACTCATAAGAGTTTTCATCCACATAAGACTCGCGACCCAAAACTAATGATCCAAAAGCTAATGCTTGAGCATAATCACCCAGTGCAATCGCTGCATCTGCATCAGCATTTGCAACACGTCCAATTCCAATCGCACTCCATCCATGAGCTTTTGCACCATCACCAATAGCTAATGCGGCATTACCAACAGCATCAGCAGTTGAACCTAAGGCTACTGCTCGATTTCCATTTGCAGAACTACTGTCCCCTAGCGCAATAGTGCCACTTCCAATAGCATTATTTATCCGACCTACTGCAACTGCACCATCACCCTCAGCTGTATTAGATGAGCCTATCGCTACAGCCCCGACACCATTAGCATCCTCACCATAACCAATAGCTACGGCACCTCCAGAACCTACAGTATATTGACTACCTTTTGTACTAGCTATACTGTTAGATCCAATCGCTACATTATTAGATAGGTCTTCATTTATATCAGAGTTATCTGCCGTAATATTTTTACCAATAGCAACTGAGTTTTTACCTAACGCATTAGCAGTTTCTCCAATTGCCACACTATTCGTGCCCGAAGCGGTTGTATCAATAAAACCAATTGCAATTGCTTCTTGCCCAGAAGCTCTTGCATCTAGATTTGTCTGAGCAACGTTTTGCGCATTGGCCTGCACACCATTTATGAGGGTAAAACCGCCTGTTGCAGTCTGACCAAGACATGTCCATGGAACAACACTAGTAAGATTGGTTGCCGCTTGACTCACACAGCTATTGCTCGGTCCGATAGCCGCAGTTATTGTTGGTATTCCTATGTCTGCATTACCTGCAGCAAAAGCACCAGTTGATATTAAAGCGCCAGAAAAGAGAGCACTCCTAGAAAAAACAATAAATTGATTATGTTTAACTTTACTAGATGTATGACTAATACCCACATTTGTAATATTGCTACCTGAACTACGCTTGCCTTTGGCTTTAGATAGCTCAGATGCAGTAACCCAAATTCCCAAAACCTCATTCCAGATTAACCGATATATCTTATTCATTTTAATTTCCTTTTTTGCATATGTTGGTTGGAAATATCCTTGTGCTTGAGTTAACTGCAAGAGGTATAACAGCCATAACTACAGCAACAATTTTTCTATTAGTGTGATCAAATTATCACCAAGTCTCAAAATGTGCAATATGCACATTAAAATTAAATCAAACTATAATTATCCTTTTAAAAATCAATATCGTATTGATTTAAAAATAATTTATTATTTTTAAATTTTAGTAATCAAGGACAAGTTTTAATAAATTCTTTTAATTCCCCCTCTAGACTTTGAATTACAAAATGCTTTCAAAATCTAGGGGGGTGGACTCTATCTAATAATTAAATTGTAGGACTATCTAAAGTTATAATTTTCTAGAGATGAGCAAAACACCAATACCCTTACCTTGGATTTATATAATAAAAATAAGTGGTTATTATAAAAAGTAAAGAAAAAGAAAGGATTAAATAAGTGTTTACAGTATTAAAACTTTTAATAAATTTCCAGATATTCATAAATTTACCCAGTTACCATACAAAACTACAGACGAAAAAAAAGCTCATAGCATTCGCATTGAGCCGTGCATAATACATGCAATATAGACCACACTATGCCTGAACAATGTGATTCTCATTTTAAAATACCAAAAAATGTTTAATTTGTACATAATTTATAAATTAGAAATAGATGTACTTTAGATGTCCTCTCGTGTACTAGTATTTCATGATAGTACTCTAAATGTACTGCCGACCTTCTAAAATTATCGTACTCACCTAACAGGTTATGTATTAATTGAACAAATAGATCCATATCAATAAAATTCTTATAAGCGAGTTTAACTGCGACTACATTTTTAACAAATGCATTAAACCCTAATATGTAGCTTTACAAGTTGATCACAGTGTCATGATACTAATGAAACGATATACGAAGTAAATTAATTCAGATGAGAATAAGAGAGGATTACTAAAATTTAGAATACTCCCAAAATTGCAATAAAAAAACGGAACCAAATTATACATTTGATTCCGTTTAAAAAATTTTGGCGGAAGCGGTGAGATTCGAACTCACGGAGGACTCACACCCTCGTCGGTTTTCAAGACCGGTGCATTAAACCGCTCTGCCACGCTTCCAACGAGCGCTATAATATAAATAAAAATTGAAGTTGGCAAATCTTTTATTTAATTTTTAATTCAACCGCTCAAAATAAACACAAATCTGTTTAAATTTCTGAGTTTTCCGTCTTTTCATAGCGAATTGTATTGATATACCACAGCTTTTTTCCAGATGGCGTGTGTACTTCAATCTCATCATCAACTTCTTTGCCGAGCAATGCGCGAGCCATAGGTGACTCAATCGAGATATGTTGAGGGTGATGATCATAAATTTCATCGATTCCCACAATACGTAAAGTTTTTTGCTCACCTTCTTCGTTTTCAATCTCGACCCAAGCGCCAAAATAAACTTTGCCGTCTTGCTCAGGAGAGTAATCAACAATTTTTAATTCTTCTAAGCGTTTTCCTAAATAGCGTACGCGTCGATCAATTTTTCGAAGGAGCTGCTTATTATATTGATAATCCGCGTTTTCACTGCGGTCACCTAAGCTTGCAGCCCAGTTTACTTTTTTAGTGATTTCCGGTCGTTCTTCATGCCAAAGTTGTTTTAATTCAGCAACTAATTTGTCATGTCCTGACCGAGTGATTAAGTTAGATTTCATGATAAAAAACCACTGTTCAACAACATATCGCTTACAAGATGTAGCATTTTATACCCTATTTTCTCACATCAGAAGTGTATAAATTTTCTTCCTTAAGAAATTCATGTGTTTATGATGATATATCGAAGTTTTAATTGTACAAAATTTGACATTACTTTTTTTCAATATTATGATGCGCGCAGTTTAAATGTTGAGCATTTTTTAACCCACTCGAAAACTATGTAGATTTTCTACACAGTTTGTTTTTTTCATTTCATGTCATTTTGAATGACGTCATGACTGCCCACCCCTTATTGAATTTATCAACTTTTAGAAGTTATGGCAGCTTTTTGTCTGACTTTTAGGGCATAAATTATCTGTAGCGGAGACAACATGCACAGTAATTCAAGTTCTGGGTCGAGGCTTTGCCTTAACTCTTTATTTTCTTCTCTCCCGTTAAAAGCTCTTGCACTCAGTACTATACTTCTCCCATTTCATAGTCTTAATGCAGGAAAAACCCTACAGTACAATACTGTAGTTAACACAAATACTTTAACTGTTGTTGCGGTAGAAAGCCCGACAACCGTTTTCAAAGAAGATCAGTTTTTACATGGTTTTGGTTACGACTTAGCACGTAACTATGCACAGAACCTAAATGTAAAGCTGGACTTTAAAATCGTGGCAGACAATGCCACTGCACTTAGATGGGTTCAGCAAGGTAAAGCAAACTTTGCGATGACTACAGCAGGTTTAAGCACAATCGAAAACAAAGGTTTAATGTCGTTTTCTGCAAGTTGTGGTGACACAGCAAACTTGCAAAAAAATGGCTTAAATCCTGAGTTAAGTTGGGTATTTAAACAGGCTGATGACCCACTCACACAGACCGCCAGCGGCTTTGTATGCCAAAGTAAGCAAAATGGTGTGACCCAACAACTTGCCTCTTTTTATAACCGCAATGTGGTGAAACCAGAAGCATGGTCAACCATTCAACGTGACTTAAGCACACGTTTACCGATTTACAAAGCGAGCTTTAAGCAAAGCGCAGCGAAGTATGATCTAGATTGGCATTTACTTGCTGCAATTGGTTATCAAGAATCATATTTAAAGCCAGAATCTGTTTCTCCCACAGGTGTGCGTGGCTTAATGATGTTAACCAATAGTACTGCTCGAGCAATGGGTGTAAGCAATCGTAGCGATCCTGCTCAGAGTATTCAGGGCGGCGCGAAGTATTACGATCTGATGCTAACCGAATTTGATAATATTCCGTTCCCTGATCGGAACTGGTATGCGCTTGTGGCCTATAACATGGGACCAGGTGCGGTAAGTCAGATTCAGAAGCGCTTGCAATCTCAAGGGAAAGATCCGAACAAATGGGTCAACCTCTATGACTATTTGCAAAGCAATAAAACGCGAAATGGTCGATATAAGCAAGCAGTTCAATATGTCACTCGTATCCGTGCTTATCTTGAACATATCAAAACGGCGCAAACACGAATCAATATCTAATTTTTATTTTTAAAAGTTGATAAATTCATTGTTTGTACAAATAAAAAGCTTACCTCTTTGGGTAAGCTTTTTATATGAATTCTTTTAAGTTTAAGCAGTATGCTCTAATACTTTCTTAAACAAATCTTTTTGTTCTTGGCTTGGCTTAGCTGTTTGTAAAGCCATTAATTGAGACATGTCGCCTTGAACTTTAATTTTACCAGTCATGAATGCCTGCATGGCAGCAGCCATATCAAACTCTAAGAATACTTTACGTAAAGTCTCAGCATCCATATTTAAAGTTGTTTTGGCATTTGAAGACAAACCTTTTTGGATTTTACCCCCATCTAAAGCTAATTCGGTATTTCCAGAAGCATCTGTCACTACTAAATTAATTGCCAAGTTCGCAAGAGCGGGCGGCAAATTAAGATCACCTGCTTCAGCAGTTAATTTTTCGACAGTCGCAAACCAATCTTCAGTTAAAAATGCAGGCATGATTCTTCCTCAAATTTATTTGTTCAATTTCTCTGGTTGTCTATCCAGACAACATCATGTGAAGCAATTCTGCTTGTGGCTTGTTATAGCATGTAATTTAAATTTTGGGCTATGACTTTTTGTACGGAACATTCATTTTTTAGTATTTTGATACATTAAAGGCACTTGTTTATAAAGTGCCTTTAACATTCTTGATGCTAGCGTTTATTCAGCAGCGAAGCTTAAGTTCACGACATCTAAACGGTTCTTAAGCTCTTCCGGATCTTTAATATCCAACTCGCGCTGAGAATCTAGAGCCTCGAAATCAAACAATTCGCGGTCTGCTAACTGAGACGGAGATACGTTTTGTAATGCCCCGAAAATGCTGTGTAAGCGTTTCGGATATTGTTTATCCCATTCACGTAGCATTTCATTAAGCATGGCACGTTGTAGGTTTTCCTGTGAACCACAAAGGTTACATGGAATGATTGGGAACTGACGAATCTCGGCATATTTAATAATGTCTTTTTCTTCAACATATGCCAAAGGACGAATCAAAATGTTCTTTTTATCTGACGATAAAAGCTTTGGAGGCATCGCCTTTAAGCTACCGCCATGGAACAAATTCAAGAAGAATGTTGCAATGATGTCATCACGATGATGACCTAAAGCAACTTTAGTCGCACCAATCTCTTGTGCAAAGCCATATAAAGAACCACGGCGTAAACGTGAACACACTGCACAGTAGGTTTTACCTTCAGGTGTTAAACGTTTAGTAATGGTATAGGTGTCTTTTTCTAAAATGTAATATGGAATGTTGTTCTCTTCCATATAACGAGGCAAAACATCTTCAGGAAAGCCTGGTTGTTTTTGGTCAAGGTTAACCGCAACCACCTCAAAATTAATCGGTGCGATACGCTTAAACTGCAACAAAATATCGAGCAAGGTATAACTGTCTTTACCACCAGACACACACACCATGACCTTATCGCCATCTTCAATCATATTGAAGTCACGAATAGCATGCCCAACTTGACGGCGAAGCTTCTTGAGCAAACGGTAATAGGCCGAGCTTGTTGGAAGTTCAGGCTTAAAATTAAATCCCTGATTGGACTCAACTGGCGCGTACATAGACGAGATATACCCATAAATAAAAATACCGCGCAATTTTATATGATTCAGAAGAGAATCGCATCAAAAGAATAGTTTCAATTCTTGAAGTCGTCACATTGCTCGTGCATGATGCAAAACACATGCTCTATTTTGACTGAAGCGTTCAAAATTTGTGCAAAATGCTTACTTTTTGGACTTTTCCACAGTTTTCCACAAAACCTGTGGATAAAATTGTGGATTTCTTCGTACTTGACAAACTGTTTTGGCCTTCTGTTAAGGGTTTTCTTTAAATTGATCATTTTTTAACCAATGTTTTTTGTTATTAATAATCAACAAGTTAACCATGTCAATAGAATCATTTTAAAAAAATTTTTTAATTTTTTTTGATGAGCATTCGAACAAATCAGCTTGATTTTTTGAAAGAGTCGAAATAAAAAAAATTACACAAATCTTCTTTAAGTAATATTTTTTGATAAACTCTTTTGCAAGTTTTGAGTACCTAAAAATTGTGAATAACATAAAATGAAAAATTCGGTTCAATTTCTTGTTTCTTGTTTGCTGGGGATGACCACTTTTACGGTCGGCACAACTTCGAGTTCAGCGGGTCAAATGTATATTTACCAAGATAAAAACGGTAGTACATTGCTCACCAACCGAAAAAGCTATGACCACTCTCTTAAAAAAGTAAAAGTGACCTATTACCCTGATAGTAATATTCATAGTTATACAAACTGGGGAGCATCAGAAGCTTCTGTTCTGCCAAGCTACAATAAAAATAAGAACGCTTTCGACCACATTATTAGACAAGCTGCACAACAACATGGTGTTTCAGAAGGTCTAATTAAAGCCGTTATGCACACCGAGTCAGGATTTAACGTAAGAGCTCGTTCGCCAGTAGGTGCTCAAGGGTTAATGCAGCTCATGCCTGCGACTGCCCGTCGTTTTAATGTCTCTAACGCCTATGACCCGCAACAAAATATTTTTGCAGGCGCTAAATATTTAAGTTGGTTGCTCAAGCGTTTTAATGGAAACACGCAAATGGCGCTTGCGGCTTACAATGCCGGGGAAGGTAATGTCGACAAATATGGCGGTATTCCCCCTTTCCGTGAAACACAAGATTATGTGCGCCGTGTAACAAGTCGATACCAAAACCTATATGCATCGGGTTCAGGTTTTTCATCTTTTACGAATGCTTCAGTACAAACCGTTTCCCATCCTTCTAATTTGGCAGAAAACACAACAGCTCAAATCACGACTCAATCATCTAAATATTCATCTTCTCGTCAAATCGTGACTTTATCTGACGGTACCTATACCGATGCACCAACTGGCACCTATGTCACCAATAATGCCACTGCAATTGCCCATATAAGAATTGAATAAACAGTAAAGAAGAACGGCGGCTCGCAGTTCTATTTAGGTTAGTTCAGATGTTTTAAATTGTAATGATCTATTACCTGATCTTTACCATTTTGACGAATTTAGCCAATTATTCTTTAAATTTAGGCACATTCTGCTAAATGAAAGAATGTATCAATTCCTTATTTTTTTCTTGAATTTTTTCCCCAAGCCCCGCATATTAGCTTCATGATTTCGAATTTGTAAATCAGATAACATTTTATTTATAAGAGGATTTTCTCAATGATGCGGATTGGTTTGTTTTTGCTTACCAACCTCGCGGTACTGGTTGTAGCTGGCATTATTTTGTCACTCTTCGGTGTCGGTAGTTACCATGGCGCGGGTGGCTTGAATCTAGGCAACCTTTTAGTGATCTGTTTTGTGTTTGGTATGGTGGGATCTTTAATCTCGTTATTCATGTCAAAATGGATGGCTAAGAAAACGACCGGTACAGAACTGATCGACCCGAATGCTCCTCGTAACCAAGCTGAAAGCTGGTTATTGCAAACAGTCGCTGAACTTTCTCAACGTGCTGGTATTAATATGCCAGAGGTTGGTATTTTTCCATCATATCAATCCAATGCCTTTGCAACAGGTTGGAACAAAAATGATGCCTTAGTTGCCGTTTCATCTGGTCTACTTGAACGTATGAACAAAGATGAGCTACGTGCAGTGCTTGCGCACGAGATTGGTCACGTTGCGAATGGTGACATGGTTACCCTAGCGCTCATCCAAGGTGTTGTGAACGCCTTTGTTATGTTCTTTGCTCGTGTAGTTGGTGACTTTATCGACCGTAATGTCTTTGGTCGTCAAGACGATGAAGCCCCTGGTATGGGTTACTTCATTATTACCATGGTATTGGATATCGTCTTTGGTATTCTCGCTTCTGCCATTGTGATGTGGTTCTCTCGTTATCGTGAATACCGTGCTGATGAAGCAGGTGCACGTTTAGCAGGTAAACAAGCAATGATTTCTGCATTATTACGTCTCCAAGCTGAGACAGAAATGCCAGATCAAATGCCAAAAGAAATGAAAGCCTTCGCAATTGCGGAAGGTAAAGAACAAGGTTTCAGCTTAGCTGCTTTGTTCCAAACCCACCCAACAATTGAACAACGTGTGGCAGCTTTACATCAATTAGATTGCCCATAAAACGTTTAATGTAAAAATAAAGCCTCCAAATGGAGGCTTTATTTTTTATTACATGGTTTGATAGAGACTCCAAAGATAGCTTGCGCCCCACCAAACAGCTAATCCAATTAAAAGCAGTACAAGCGCACCTACTAAATCGGGAATATGCAACCATAACCAACTGACAACAGGATTTCTCCAGAAAGCTGAGTTCTGCTGCTTCTTTTCGAGCTTTTCATGTAAGTAGGGATGAACGACATGAATATCACTTTGGATCTTATATTCTTCGCGTATATGCGTATGAACTACATCTAGTGCTTTTCGACTTGGTCTTATAAAAATATCAAAAATAGTCCCAGCCACAGGAACAAATCCGACTACAGCATCTACAAAGGCAAGTTTGATGACTGGAGTCAATTTATGCTGAGGCACACCAATTTGTTTAGCTTTATAGATGGCATAACAGGTCAATGCGAAACCAGCGACATCACCTGCAATTGGAATAGTACTCAGTGCAGCATCAGCACCAATGCCCTGCTTTGTAAAAGGTATGCGAACTGCACTGTCCATCATGGTTGCAAACTTGGCCAGATCTCGTTCTAGTGCGATAACCTGTTGCTCTGTTAATTTTTTTTCTTGAGGCATTTAAATCAAATATATAAAGAGAAAGTTAATCTTAATATACTTGATTTAAATGCCTCTTTTTAAATTGTTTACTTTTAACTAGTAGTTTTCGATCTAAATAGTGAACGTAATAACACATACATAACTGGAATAAAGAATAAAACCAGCACCGTACCAAACATCACGCCACCTAAAATACTAATACCGATTTCTTGACGGCTCACAGCCCCTGCACCTTGAGCAAACACAAGAGGAATCACACCTGCACCAAAAGCTAAAGATGTCATTAAAATCGGTCTTAGACGCAAGCTAGCGCCCTCTAAAGCTGCCTGAATGGCATTCCTACCCTTTTCTTGAGCCAAGGCTGCAAACTCAACAATTAAAATTGCGTTTTTACATGACAGACCAATTGTGGTTAACAGTGCAATCTGGAAATACACATCATTTGGTAATCCGAAAATATAAGAGAAAATGACACTTCCTCCCACACCAAGCGGAATAGAGGTCATCACAGCGGCTGGAATACTCAAGCTTTCATATAGAGCAGCTAAACATAAGAAAATAAAGCCTGCCGAAATTAAATATAACCAGACGGCCTGATTTGTCGACTTCTGTTCTTCAAAAGATAGACCTGTCCATGCCAAACCAACGTCTTTTTGCTGATTTACGAGTTGTTCAACATCTTTCATTGCCTGACCTGAACTGCTGCCGCTTGCAACATCGGCTTGAAGCTGTAAGGCACTATAACCCATATAACGTTTTACAATTTCAGGAGCACCACCCCAACTGAAATTAGCAAATGAGCTAAAAGGTACCATTTCATTTTGGTTATTACGTACAGACCAATTATATAAATCTTCCGGTTTTGATCTGAACTGGGCATCACCTTGAATCATAACGCGCTTGATACGACCACGGTCAATAAAGTCATTTACATACGTTCCCCCCCATGCACTCGACAAAGTATTGTTAATCGCGGGTAGCTCTAATCCATTTGCTAATGCTTGTTTCTGATCAATTTTGATATTGAGGTTTGCTTTACTATTAGTAGATTGCTTATCAAAGTTTTCAAAACTTGAATAGTTTTTGCTCTGTGTTTGCAACTGACGGAAGGTGTTATCTAGAAAATCTTGCCCTTGCCCATTCAAATCTTGAATCCATAAATCCAGACCATCGGTTTGACCCAAACCATTGACTGAAGCGGGTAATGTCACATTAATTTGTGCATTATTGAATTGACTAAAATATTTCATCGCACGCTTTTGTATAGCGTCAGCCGAATTTTCTTTACCTGTACGCACATCCCAAGGTTTTAAGGCAATAAATCCTTGAGCCAAGTTTTGGCCAGTACCAGAATAATTTCGGCCATAGCGAATCAAAACCAGATCTACATTCTTATCTTCTTGGGTTAAGAAATACTGACGGACTTGTTCTCCAATTTTCTGACTTTGCGAGATTGGCGCACTATCAACAAGTTTAATTTGAACACTTAAAATGCCTTGATCTTCTTTAGGAATAAATCCACTTTTTAAACCACTATAGAACAGTGCAAAAACAGCAATCAAAGCCACAAAAATCACGATAACCGATTTACTATAACGGATGCTTGTTTGAACGATCTTGATATATTGATTTTTAAGTTGATCAATTTTTTTATTAAACCAAACTGCCCAGCGCATAGGCTCTGGATTCGGTTTTAAAATTAAAGCGCATAACGCAGGTGTTAAGACTAATGCCACGACGAGTGATAATGCCATAGCCGCAACTAAGGTAATGGAAAACTGACGGTAAATCACGCCAATTGAACCACCTAAAAACGACATTGGAATAAAAACAGCAGTTAAAACCAATGTAATTCCGACTAAGGCACCACTAATTTCTCCCATCGACTCAATGGCTGCTTCTTTCGGTGTTAAATGCTGTTCATGCATGAGCCGTTCAACATTCTCAACCACCACAATCGCATCATCTACTAGCAAACCAATGGCGAGCACCAATGCAAAAAGCGTTAAGGTGTTAATACTAAAACCGAGCACATATAAAACAGCAAAGGTTCCTAAAATAACAACAGGAACGGTAATACTCGGAATGAGTGTAGCGCGCCAGCTTTGCAAGAACAGGAACATCACCAAAATAACTAAAATAATGGCTTCAATAAGCGTCTTTACAACTTCTTTAATAGACTCTTGAACAAACGGCGTATTATCTCGTGGATAAACAATTTTATAGCCAGCAGGTAGCTTGGTTGTAAGCTGATCTAGAGTTTGATGGATGAGTTTAGAGGTCTGAATCGCGTTTGCACCAGAAGATAGTGAAATGCCTAAACCAGCGGCCGGATAGCCATTAATAGTGTTAAAAGACTGATAATTTTCTGCACCCAACTCGACTCTAGCAATATCTTTTAAGTAGACATAGCTCGCTGTTTGATTTGCTTTCACTACAATATTTTTAAAATCTTCGACTGTTTTTAGTCGAGACCCTGCGGTGACTTTCGTATTTAAATATTGTCCATCAATGACAGGTAAATCACCGATTGCACCTGCGGCAACTTGTGTATTTTGAGCAGTGATTGCATTCGCTACATCACTTGGCATTAAATTATATTGTTTTAATTTCTCTGGATTTAGCCAGATTCGCATCGCATATTGCGAACCGAAAACATCAGACTCACCCACCCCTTCAATACGGTTCAGATCATCTACCACATGCGTAGTTAAATAGTCCGATAGCTCAATATTGCCCGATTTACCTGTAGAGTCATATAAGCCTACCACCATAAAAGTATCGCCGAGTGACTTACTCACGGTCACCCCTTGGCGTTGTACTTCATCGGGTAAACGTCTTATGACACCACTAATACTATTTTGTACTTGGACCTGTGCTGTATCTGGATTTGTTCCATTATCAAAACTAATGGTAATTCGGCTACGTCCTGATGAATCACTGGTAGAGCTGAAATAAAGTAAATTATCAATACCTTGTATTTGTTGTTCTAAAATCTGAGTAACACTTTGCTCAACCGTTTGTGCATCCGCACCGCTATAACTTGCCGAGACTGTAATTTTAGGAGGGGCAATATCAGGATAGCGCTCTACGGGTAAATTCAGCACCGAGAAAATACCAAATGCCATAACAATAATTGCGAGTACACTGGCAAAAATGGGACGCTGAATAAAAAATTTAGATAGCATGGCTGCTCAGAATTAGGTCGTCAATTAACAGATGGCAATACCAAATTTGCCCTCTTGATCATCAACGAGCGATATAAAAAAGACAAGTAGAATTAACACAATAAATGCAATTAGAACAAAAACAAAGCAAGAACTGGCATTTCCTACAAACCCATAAACAAGGTTTTAACAAGTGTCACTGAAAATTCATGAATTCTTCATGATCACGTCAAGTTCAATCATCAGACTAAATACGTTTCGACTAAAACAATATGAGTAGAATTATGTTTAAAAGAGCACTTTTATGCTTAAGTTTAATTAGCTTGGTTGGTTGTAATGATGACGATAAAACTGAAAACTCACCAACCACACCAGAATATCAACTTCCTAAAATTTTAGTAGTAGGACATCGCGGCGCGAGCGCTTTGCGTCCTGAACACACGTTAGCTTCATATCAAAAAGCGATTGATGATGGCGCAGATTTCATTGAACCTGATCTAGTCTCTACAAAAGATGGCGTATTGGTTACTCGCCATGAAAATGAGATTGGCGGAACAACCAATGTAAGCACTTTAAGCCAGTTTGCAGATCGTAAAACAACAAAAAATATTGATGGTAAAGACTTAACAGGCTGGTTTACAGAAGACTTCACTTTAAGTGAATTACAACAGCTTAAAGCGCGTGAACGCATTCCAGAGTTCCGACCAGCAAACACAGCCTATAATGACCTCTACCCTGTCCCGACTCTAGAGCAAGTGATTGAACTGGCTGAAGCAAATTATAAGAAAACGGGAAAAATTATTGGTTTATATATTGAAACCAAACATCCGACTTACTTTAAAAATCAGAAACTGGCAATGGAAGATACCCTTCTTAAAACCTTAGCCAAATACGAATATACACGTGATATTGCACCTGTCTATTTACAGTCTTTTGAAGTGAGTAATCTAAAATATTTAAAAGATCAGCTCGACCTTCATAAAACGATTAAACATGCACAAATCATTCAATTATATGATGCTAAAACCTCTCAACCAGCCGACTTCGTTGAATCTGGCGAAACTAAAACTTATGCCGATTTAGCCACAGCACAAGGCTTAAAAGACGTGGCTAAATATGCAAACGGTGTAGGGCCAAGTAAAGGCTATATTCTTAACTTTAATGACAGTGGCTCGGTTCAAACGACTTCGTTTATTACTGATGCACATACAGCTGGCTTGAAAGTACATCCTTATACTTTCCGCCCAGAAAATAATTATTTACCAACGCCTTTAAAGTGCAGTCAAGATAAACCAGCAGAGCGCTGTCCATCTGGTGCTTTAAAAGAGTTTGAAGCCTATTTTAAAGCTGGTGTTGATGGAGTCTTTACAGATGACCCGGCACTTGGCCGTGAAGCCGTTATTAATTATGAAAAAGCCACAAAATAAATAAAGTTTTTAATAAAAAAACAGGGCAATAAATGCCCTGTTTTTTTATTTCTCTACAACATTATCAAAATAGAGCGGGATCCACTGATATTGCTCAGCATTTACTTTATAAACATGGCCAATGCCCGGAAATGGTAAATGTGGTGCGGCAACCCATTGTTGCTTATTTGAAATTTCAGCAAACATTTTTAGACGGGTATTAATTGCCTGCTCAGAATTCACATCAAAATCTACCCCAGTTTTTGGAGCATCAAATTGCAATGAATGTGAGTGGACAATGTCTCCAACAAAAATGATTTGCTGATCATTACTTTTTAAGCGGAAGCTATGATGACCTGGTGTATGACCACGAGTATCGATTACCTCAAAACCTTGAATGACATCGCCGTCTTTAAATGTCTTGAATGCTTTTTTTGCTTGGTATGGAGCAAGAGCAGTTTTTACGTTTTTAACAGTACCCAAATAATTTTCTTTTTTGTCTGCTGGTACTGTTTTTTCAGAAGCTGGATTTAACCAGTAATCAGCTTCACGCTCATGTGCATATACAGTTGCATTTGGAAATACGGCTTTTCCATTTTGAGCAATACCGCACACATGGTCTGGGTGTAGATGAGTAAGTAAAACAGTTTTTACATCAGCAAGCTTATAACCAGCCAATTCAATATTTTTTGCAATCGAGCCAAGTTGCGGGCCAAAACAACTTGCTGCACCACTGTCTACAAGCGTTAAGCTTTTTCCATCATCAACTAAAAATGCATTTACCGAGGTTTGAATCCCTTTTTCATTAACAGCAGCATATTTCGTTAAGATTTTAGTTTTCTGGGCCTGATTTAAATTTTTGAATAAATCAGGATTTAAATAAATCGTACCATCAAGTAAAGAGGTTACGCGGTAGTTTCCAAATTGATGGTGATAATATCCTGGTACTTGCGGGGTTGCTGTTGGCTCAGCATAACTTGCATGGATACTTCCAATTGCAAGGCCCAACGCTACACATAATTTTTTCATCTTTTCTTCTCTATTAAGTTATAAAGTCGAAATCTTTAAAAAAGATTTAATAATTTTTTAAGACCCAAATTATATAATGCATGAAAAGTGTCAGAAATATAAGTATATGAATAGCTATTCTCCCTATAAGGGTAAAAGCGGTCTTAAGCGCATATTAAATGCAACGGGCTACTCTATTTCAGGATTTAAAGCAGCTTATAAAAATGAGGCAGCTTTTCGCCAAATTGTTTTGATTAATATTATTTTGATTCCGGTTAGTTTTTTTCTTGATGTGAGCCGTAGTGAGCATGTACTACTGATTATTGTATGTCTTTTTGCAATGATCGTTGAACTATTCAACTCTGCTATTGAGGCTGTGGTTGACCGAGTCTCCCTTGAAAAACATCAGCTTTCTAAAAATGCAAAAGATATGGGAAGTGCTGCGCAATTTGTTGCACTCTCTATCATTGCTATTACATGGTTAATTATTTTATTAGGCTAAAAAAAACCATGCCTACAAGTAAATAAGCATGGTTGTAACAAAAGAGGAACTTCTAGCTGCTGTTCCTGTTTTTAATATAAATAATGGAACTTAATTATTTCTTAAAATTACGTGAAAAATAAAAAAATCCCTGCATAAGCAGGGATTTTTTGGTTAAAGCGTTGATGCGTTATTACATCATGCCGCCCATACCACCCATACCGCCCATATCTGGAACAGCTGGTTTATCTTCAGGAATGTCAGTAATCATACATTCTGTAGTTAACATTAAGCCAGCAACAGAAGCTGCATGCTCAAGTGCAGAGCGAGTTACTTTAGCTGGGTCAAGGATACCCATTTCTAACATATCGCCATATTCACCAGTTGCAGCGTTGTAACCAAAGTTACGTTCACCACCTTTAACTGCATTGATCACTACAGATGGCTCATCACCAGCGTTTGCAACGATTTGACGAAGTGGAGCTTCGATCGCACGGCGTAAAATGTTGATACCTGCTGTTTGATCTTCATTAGCGCCTTTTAAGCCATCTAATGCATTAACCGCACGTACTAGAGCAACACCACCACCAGCAACAACACCTTCTTCAACTGCTGCACGAGTTGCATGAAGCGCGTCATCTACACGGTCTTTCTTCTCTTTCATTTCAACTTCAGTCGCTGCACCGATTTTAATTACAGCAACACCGCCTGCTAATTTAGCAACGCGTTCTTGTAATTTTTCACGGTCATATTCTGAAGTAGATTCTTCAATTTGAGCACGGATTTGTTGAACACGCTCAGCAATACCAGCAGCATCACCAGCACCATCAACAATAACAGTGTTTTCTTTAGAAACAGTGATTTTGTGCGCAGTACCTAAATCTTGAAGAGTTGCTTGCTCTAAAGACATACCAACTTCTTCAGAAATAACAGTTGCACCAGTCAAGATTGCGATATCTTGAAGCATTGCTTTACGGCGGTCACCGAAACCAGGAGCTTTAACAGCACACACTTTAATAATACCGCGCATGTTGTTTACAACAAGTGTAGCAAGCGCTTCACCTTCAACATCTTCAGCGATGATAAGAAGTGGTTTACCAGTTTTTGCAACTGCTTCTAAAACAGAAATCAATTCACGGATGTTGCTGATTTTCTTGTCAACAAGAAGAATGAACGGATTTTCAAGTTCAGCAGTTAAAGTATCTTGTTTGTTTGCGAAGTACGGAGAGATATAACCACGGTCAAACTGCATACCTTCTACAACGTCTAAAGCGTCTTCGAAGCCAGAACCTTCTTCTACAGTAATTACGCCTTCTTTACCTACTTTTTCCATCGCTTGAGCGATAAGTTTACCAACAGTAGTATCAGAGTTAGCAGAGATAGAACCTACTTGCTCGATCGCTTTGAAATCGTCAGCTGGTTTTGCATTTGAACGGATATTTTCAACTACAGTTTTTACTGCGATATCAATACCACGTTTTAAATCCATTGGGTTCATACCTGCGGTTACAGATTTGATCCCTTCATTTAAAATTGCTTGAGCAAGTACAGTTGCAGTTGTCGTACCGTCACCAGCGATGTCGTTAGTTTTGCTAGAAACTTCGCGAACAAGTTGAGCACCCATGTTTTCAAACTTGTCTTTTAATGAAATTTCTTTAGCAACAGTTACACCGTCTTTAGTAATGTGCGGAGCACCGAAAGAACGATCGATAACAACGTTACGTCCTTTAGGGCCTAAAGTCACTTTAACCGCATCTGCAAGTACGTTTACGCCTGCAATCATTTTTGAGCGAGCTGAATCACCAAATTTTACGTCTTTAGCTGACATATTAAACTCCGAATCTTTTTAAATACTGAATCTGATAATGAATTGAGTTATGGATTGATTAGCCTTCCAACACAGCTAAAATGTCTGACTCTTTCATGATTAAGAGTTCTTCACCACTTACTTTCACTGTTGTACCTGCATAAGTACCAAACAATACTTTGTCACCAACTTTAACATCCAAAGCACGTACGCCATTCTCAGTGATTTGACCATTACCTACTGCAATTACTTCACCTTGAGATGGTTTTTCAGCAGCAGAACCTGGAAGTAAAATACCACCAGCAGTTTTGGTTTCTTCTTCTACGCGACGAATTACAACGCGATCATGTAATGGACGAATGTTGCTCATAATTAACTCCATCAGACTAAGTCTTTTTGATTAATCGTTATTGCTTTAATCCAGAGCAATAACAAAATATTTAGATGTCACTTTTGTGGGGATGAAAAAAAAGGCTTCAAGGGGAAAATGAAAAAAAACTTATCTTTTTTGGTCATTTTTTAACAAGTTGTGAAGAGTTTTTATTAAATTTAAAGCACAAAATAAAAGAGGCTATTTTCATAGCCTCTTTTATAAAGATAAATATTAATGTTAAACAAAGAGTTGCTGGTTATTTAACAATTCATCTAATGTTGTATTTACCTGATTTAAAGTTATCAATGAAACACTACTAAACATTGTACCTTCACCATCTCGGTCAAGACTAATAGTCGTGTTTCCAGCATCTTGCTCTACAGTAATAAATTTCGCTAATGTGCTCACGTCTTTAGAATAGTCAATTAATAGTTCACTTAAATCGATTTTGTCTGCTTGAGTATCAGTTCTTACATCACCTAAAGTAAAATCTAACACCGTATCATGTCCATTCCCACCAGTCGCATCTTGGCTATTTAGCAATTGGAACAGTATGGAATCAGTACCTTCATTAGTCATATAGGTATCGTTACCTTCACGCCCATTCAAAACGTTATTACCAGAGTTACCTGTTAAAAGATTATCTAAAGTATTACCTGTTGCATTTAGATGAGCAGAACCAACCAGCTCCAAATCTTCAACATAACGCCCGCTTTCTAGACCTGTCGACCAATCAGAATATCCAACCAGACTATAACTCACAGAGCTAACTATTTTATCGTGTCCACCAAAATCGACATCTCGGTAGCCTGATTCGATAAGCTGGTTCTCCCAATAGCCACTTTCTACCCAAACATCTTCATAGTGGCTAGTATCTACCCAAACATCATCATAACGGCTAGCATCCACCCAAACATCTTCATAATGACTTGTATCAAAATAGATATCTTCAAAATGACTAGTATCAACCCAGCCTTCTTCTGAACGTATATAGGTCAGTTCGTAGCCTTCTTGCCATTGTTCATTTACAGCATCATAATGTTGTTCTACATATCGACTATAGTCGCTCTCTGCCGTACCATTATCTATATAAGTTATATTATCTTGATTTATATATATTTTTTGTATAGTCGAATAACCACTTATGATCCACTGCTTTTCATAATATACATCTGTTATTAATTGTTGTTCATAATATCCATCAACAAGCCATATCTGTTCATAATGCCCTTCATTAATCCATTCTGGATACATATAGCTATTATCAATCCAAACATCTTTATATGTTGCATACGGCTCAACAGTATATTCTTCAACAAAATCACTTATGTGATCAACTATATACGTATTATCCGTAGCATCACCTTTAAATTGATCGACAGTGATTGTAGGTAAATCATTAATCGCTTTGCTGATAGTTTCACTACGATTTCCTGCACGATCAATAATGGTAAGGTCAAATGACATTGCAGTCCCATACACATAAGTAGAGAAAGTTCCATCTGCCATGACCGTAGTACTCGTTACGGAAGGTTCTTGATCAGCAAAATAATATGTAATTTCAAGAGTAGCCTTACTTTCTGCGTGTCCCGTGAGCTCTCCCCATCCATTTATGGCAAGCTGGGTGACCACTTTCGGTGCTGTTGTATCATTTGTAGCAATAATCGTTGTACCTACACTCACATTTTGATTGGCATCAACTACTTTTACCGTCAATGTTTCACCATGCCAATATTGTGACCATAAGTATGTTGTGAAACTTCCATCATTTCTGACAGTAGTTTGACCAACTAAATTATTATTAGCATCAAAAATATTAACTGTTGAATATGCTTCCGCTTGTCCTGAAAGTACATTTCCATCTTCTAAGACAAGCTGAGTTGCTGCATTTGGTGCGACAGTGTCTATAGGTGCCTTAATTTCGGTGTAAGCGCTTTGATAGCCATTTTGCTCCACAACAATGCGTAAAGTTTGCCCATTCGCCTGAGGTGAGTATAACTGGATATTAAAATGCCCTGTTTCATCTACAGAACCACCACCAATATAATTACTATACACATCAAAAATACGCACCTCACTATTGAGCGAAGCAGTTCCCTCAATAAAGAAACCGTTTTCAGATACAACGACCTGATCTGCTGTTGGTGGTGCATTAGTGTCTGGATTAAAAGTAATATTAAGTGGGGTACTTATATTTTTAGCTAAATCTATTGCCGTTATAAATAACTGCTCTCCACGTAATAATGGTGGATAAATACTAGCATTGAAATATCCAGCTTCATCCGATTGAAATTCTGCTCTAAAATCTCCATCCGCATCCATTACTTTAATGGTTACTTTCGGATCAGCTTGTCCCGTAATACCATAACCGTCATTACTAATCACCACATCATTAATTATTGGAGCAATATTGTCTAAAGGCGCAATAATTTCAGAGATTAGGCTATATTGATTCGTATTCTGGTCATAAACTCGAACTTGTAATGTCTGTCCCTGTAGATAGTAATCAATTAACTGAATAGCAAAACTACCATCTTCATTCACAACATTATTCCACCCTCCATTAATGATCTGACCATCAGTAGATGTAACAACAATCGACATTCCTGCTGTTGCCTTTCCTGTTAGAATATGACCATCTACATCCAGTTTTAGCTCTGTTGCAGTAATTGGTGAGTTCGTAAATACAGGTACTAACTGATGAGCAACTTCGCTTCGGTTGCCAGCAATATCTTTGACAACAATACTCAAATTTTGTGTCTGGTATTGACTCAGATTAATCCATTGATTAAATGTGCCATCGTACCAAACATAAGTTGTTGCGATAACTGCACCATATTGATCAATAATTTCAATCGTTGCATTTGGCTCAGCCTCACCAAAAAGCAATCCGTCAGAGGTTAATGTAATATTTGAAGCAGCTGATGGTGCAACATCATCAATTAAAGCATTATGTTTAACCTCAATACTTCGGTTACTTGCTTGATCAATTACAACAAATATAAGCTCTTCTCCATGTAAATAGACTTGATTAAAATAACCTGACACGTTACCAGTACTATCTACATAACCATAGCCTACAACCTCACCCGTAGCATTTTTGACTTCAATCCGAGTATTTACTTCTGCTTGCGCAGTAAAGTTTTGACCGTTTGAGTCGAGCACAATATTTTCAATCGGATTTGGCGAGATATCATCAATTAAGGCATTCTGTTTGACCTCTGTACTGCGGTTACCAGCTTGATCAACTACAACAAAAGTAAGCTCCTCTCCATGTAAATACACTTGATAGAAGTAACCAGAAACATTACCCATGTTATCGGTTGAACCAGATCCTACCACCTCACCAACAGCATTTTTAACTTCGATTCGACTATCTGCTTCCGCTTGCGCTGTGAAGTTTTGACCATTTTCATTTAAGACAATGTTTTCAATCGGATTTGGTGCAATATCATCAATCAAAGCATTTTGCTTAAATTCAATACTTTGATTACCTGCTTTATCTATAACGATAAAAGTGAGTTCCTCACCTTTTAAATAAACCTGATTGAAATAGCCTGTCACATTACCAGTGCTATCGGCATAACCATAACCGACAAACTCACCCGCAGCATTTTTGACACCAATAAAACTATTGGCTTCTGCTTGTGCTGTAAAATTTTGCCCATTTTCGTCAAAGATGATGTTTTCAATCGGATCTGGCGTAATGGTATCCACCAAAGCATTTAACTTAAGTTCGACACTGCGGTTACCTACTCGGTCTATAACAACGAACGTTAATTCTTCTCCTTGTAAATACACTTGATAGAAGTAACCTGTCACATTACCAGTGCTATCTGCATAACCATATCCTATAGATTCACCAGCAGCATTTGTGATTTCTATCCGACTATTTGCTTCCGCTTGTGCTGTAAAGTTTTGACCGTTCGTATCAAGTACAATATTTTTAATCGGATTTGGCGCAATATCATCAAATGGAGCCTTAACTGAAACAGCTTCACTCACATTTCCAGCTCGGTCTTTAACAGTGACTGTGAACTCTTCACCATGTAAATTGTAAGTACCGAAAGAAATAGTGAATGTACCATCAGCGTTTACTCTATAATCCCACGTATTCATCTGCTGACCATTTTGATCAAATATCTGGATGAAGGTATTTGGCTCAGCCACACCAGAAAGGGACGAACCATCTTCATTGAATGTAAGATTACTTGCAGCCGCGGGAGCAATATCATCAAGCGGTGCTTTTACAGTAACCCCACCACTCATATTACCAGCCCGATCTACTACAACTATCTTAAACTCTTCGCCATGCAAGTAGTTACTGTATAAAGAGATGTTAAATGTTCCATCCCAATTAACATTATTATTCCACTGATTTACCAATTGACCATTCTGATCAAATATTTGAATCGTAGCATTTGGCTCAGCCATACCAGTTAGATATGAACCATCTTCGCTAAATACTAAATTAGTCGCATTTTCCGGTGCCGTATTATCAAGAAAGGCTGTTTGTTTTACTTCAACGCTACGATTACCAGCTTGATCAATCACAACAAAAGTGAGCTCCTCACCTTTTAAATAAACTTGATTCAAGTAACCCGAGACATTACCAGCACCATCCACATAACCAAAACCTACAACCTCACCCACAGCATTTTTAACTTCAATCCGAGTATTTACTTCTGCTTGCGCTGTAAAGTTTTGACCATTTTCGTTAAAGATAATGTTTTCAATCACATTCGGAGCAATGTCATCAATCAAGGCATTCTGCTTGACCTCTATACTGCGGTTACCCGCTCGGTCAACGACAACAAAAGTGAGTTCCTCTCCATGTAAATAGACTTGATATAAGTAACCTGAAACATTCCCCATGCTATCGGTTGAGCCAGATCCTATGACTTCACCAGCAGCATTTTTGACTTCAATTTGAGTGTTTGCTTCTGCCTGAGCTGTAAAGTACTGTCCGTTCGCATCAAGTACAATATTTTCAATTGAATTTGGTGCAATATCATCAGTTAAAGCGTTTTGCTTGATCTCTGCACTACGGTTACCCGCTCGGTCAACGACAACAAAAGTAAGTTCTTCTCCATGTAAATAGACTTGATATAAATAACCTGACACATTACCAGCGCCATCTACATAACCTGAACCTATGACCTCACCTGCAGCATTTTTGACTTCAATTTGAGTGTTTGCTTCTGCTTGCGCCGTAAAGTTTTGACCGTTTGAGTCGAATACAATATTTTCAATCGGATTTGGTGCAATCTCATCAATCAAGGCATTCTGCTTAACTTCTGTACTACGGTTACCTGCTCGATCTACTACAACAAAAGTGAGCTCTTCACCATGTAAATGTACTTGATACAAATATCCTGAAACATTGCCCATGCTATCTGCGGAACCATACCCGATGACATCACCATTGGTATTTTTAATTTCAATCTGACTATTTGCTTCAGCCTGAGCTGTAAAGCTCTGACCATTGATATCTAATACAATATTTTCAATCGGATTTGGTGCGATATCATCAGTTAAAGCACTCTGCTTGACCTCTGCACTACGGTTACCCGCTCGGTCAACTACAACAAAAGTAAGTTCCTCACCATGTAAGTAAACTTGCGGGAAATAACCAAATACATTACCTAAGCTATCGGTATAACTAGTAGTAATCTTATTTCCATCCTGATCTAATATTTCAATAGAGCTTCCAGCTTCTGCCTGAGCTGTAAAGCTTTGGCCATCTTCGTTGAAGATGATATTTGCAATCGGATTTGGTGCAATGGTGTCAATTAAAGCATTTTGCTTAAATTCGACACTGCGATTACCAACTCGATCTATGACAACAAAAGTAAGCTCTTCACCATGTAAATAGATTTGATTGAAAAAGCCTGAGACATTACCAGCACTATCTGTAGAGCCCCAACCCGTCTGATTACCTAATGAATCAAAAACTTCAATCTGACTATTTGCTTCTGCTTGTGCTGTAAAGTTTTGACCGTTTGCATCAAGTAAAATATTTTTAATTGGATCCGGTGCAATATCATCAAGTGGAGCATTTATTGAAACAGCTTCACTCACATTTCCAGCTTGGTCTTTAACTGTGACCGTGAATGCCTCTCCATGTAAATTATTGCTACCTAAGAAAATAGTAAATGTACCATCTGAGTTTATGGTGTTATTCCATATATTCACGAGCTGACCATTATGATCAAAAACCTGAATCGTAGTATTCAGTTCTGCTACGCCTGTAAGATATGAACCATCTTCTGAGAAAACTAAATTGCTGGCTGGTGTAGGAGCAACCGTATCAGCGGTAATTACAGTATCGGTGCTTACTTGCCCACGAGCATCCTTAATTGATAAGAAAAACTGCTCACCATTAACAAGAGGGCGGTCAAGCTGGAGTTTAAAATAACTTGATCCATTCCAACCGTTATCTTCACCGACTTTAATTTCAGCTACGACTTCACCTTTGGCATCTTTAACAATAAGAGTACTATTATTTTCAGCTTGTCCACTTATCACTCCGTCCGAAGTAAAGCTATCTACATGGGGGGCAAAAGCATAATTAGGCGCCTGTATCTGCGCTGCTAAACTTACATTTCCATTCACATCGGTAGCCGTGACATAAACCGTCTCAGCATTAGTTAAAAACATACCTAGTTCTATCGAAAAACTTCCACTCTCATCAGTCCAGTTATTCCAGAACCATTTATTAAGAATGTTTCCTTGCCCATCTTTAACTAAAATTTCAGAGAAAGGTTCTGCATGGCCATAAACTAAATCACCAGCATCATTGAAATTTAAATCTGTTGGAACAGGTGGAGGAGTCAGATCTACAATGATATTCTGCTCAGGACTCATCAACCCTTTATTATCAATAATTTGAACGGAAATTTGCTCTCCATCAATTAAAGGTCGGTTTACACTCAAGCTAAAATGACTAAATTCATTCCAACTATTGTCATCACCTAATGTAACCTTTCCTAATTCATTACCGTCAGCATCACGCACGATTACTGTACTATTATCTTCAGCAAACCCAGAAATTAAGCCTTCTTGTGTAATACGTTCAACATATGGAATATAAGCAAAGTTTGGAACTTCGATTAGGGCTTCACTCGTATTTTGATTTTTATCTACTACTTGTACGGTAACCGATTCACCTTCTTTTAAAAATTGGAACACCTGTAAACTTGCAAAGCCTTGTTCATCGGTAAAACCTGTAGCAATTAAATTGCCCTCTCCAGAAAATGCACGAATAAAGCTGTTCGGCTCATTAACATGTACTGATAAAGTTTCACCACTGATATCAAACTGTGGAGTTTCTAAAAATACTGCGGGCGTATAGTCTGCAGTAATATATTGTGGATGGCCTGAAATATTATCTTTATCTGTAGAAATAATAATTTGAGTACCTTCCTCCAAAGGTTGGTCGAGAGACAAAGTAAATGGTCTGACTTCACCTAATGCCATTGCATTAAAAGGAGTAATACCTGAACCCTCAAATGCAATGGAGTTAAACTCTTGCAGAATATTTCCATTCTGATCTTTTACAATAAAATGACTGCCTTCGGTCGCATAACCAGTGATCACACCTTCTGGACTAATTCTTGTAATACTAATTGCAGGAACTTCAGTAACTTGGCCAATTGACGAATTTTCACTGCTGTATCCATTATAAGTAGCGACAGCATAAACTTCTTGATTTGAGTTAATTGAAAGGTCTTGTAAAGTAAATTTACCTTCGTCATTAGTTATGGTACTTGCAAGCCAATCACCACTTTTATTGTAAATATCAACTTTACTTCCTTTATATGCGCTACCTGAAATGATAGCTCCATCTATATTATTGAAAGTTAGTGAATCTAGAGTTGGCGAATTTGGAGTATGATCTACATTATAATTTTGGGTCTGTTTAATAATGGCTGTATTGCCAGCTTGATCAGTAAGACTAATATCAATTGATATATTGGTTTGCGATTCTTCTGACCACAAAAACTCTGCTGGAATTTCAGTAACCCACTCTTGGGTAACTTCATCAAAATGAAAGTTATACACAACATCGTTTAGAGTCGTATTTACTGATGTCAGTGAGCTATTTAAATCTGTTGGTAGATTATCTACTTCCAGTCTTATAGAAATAACTTGATCTTTTTCAGCTAGGCTTATTGTATTGTCTTCAGTAATCGACTTTACAGTTACTGTAGTTGATTCAATATTTAAAGAATTATCTATAATTACCTTTTCCACACCAGTTTCTGATGTGTTGCCTGCAAGATCCGTTACTACGGCTTTATAGAGATAACTACCATCAGCTAAATCTTTTTGTTCAGCTGTTGTCTCCTGCCAAGTTTTTCCTTCATCGGTAGAGACTTCATAGTGGTCTAATAAAGCAGCTTGCTCTCCGATTACAATCGGTTGAGCTAGCTTCAAAGTAAAATTATTATCTTGCGTAATTTGATCGGTTGCTGAAACACCTGTATCACTCAAATCAGATAAAGTTAGTTCACCTGCTTGTGGTGCGGTAGTATCTACAACGACTTTTTGTATAGCGGTTTCTGATGTATTACCTGCAATATCTGTAACTATAGCTTTATATTGGTAAACACCATCGGTTAAATCTTTTTGAGCTACTGTTGTTTCCTGCCACGTCTTTCCATCATCTTTCGATATCCAATAAGTGATTTGGCTATTTACTTCTTGTCCGCTAATCTTTAAATCAAAAATTTTATCTTGCGTAATCTGATCGGTTGCCGAAACACCTGTATCACTTAAATCAGATAAACTCAGTTCACCTGCTTGCGGCGCTGCTGTATCCACAACGACTTTTTGTATAGCAGTTTCTGAGGTATTCCCTGCAACGTCTGTAACTATAGCTTTATATTGATAAATACCATCAGCCAAATCTTTTTGAGCTACTGTTGTTTCCTGCCACGTCTTTCCATCATCTTTCGATATCCAGTAAGTGATTTGGCTATTTATTTCTTGTCCGCTAATCTTTAAATCAAAAGTTTTATCTTGCGTAATTTGGTCGGTTGCTGAAACACCTGTATCACTCAAATCAGATAAAGTTAGTTCACCTGCTTGTGGTGCGGTAGTATCTACAACGACTTTTTGTATAGCGGTTTCTGATGTATTACCTGCAATATCTGTAACTATAGCTTTATATTGGTAAACACCATCAGCCAAATCTTTTTGATTTACTGTCGTTTCCTGCCATGTCTTTCCTTCATCTTTTGATATCCAGTAAGTGATTTGGCTATTGACTTCTTGTCCACTAATCTTTAAATCAAAAGTTTTATCTTGTGTAATTTGATCAGTTGCCGAAACACCTGTATCACTTAAATCAGATAAAGTCAGTTCACTTACTTGTGGTGCGGTAGTATCTACAACGACTTTTTGTATAGCGGTTTCTGATGTATTGCCTGCAACGTCGGTTACTACAGCTTTATATTGATAAACACCATCGACCAAATCTTTTTGAGCGACCGTTGTCTCTTGCCAAGTTTTTCCTTCATCGGTAGAGACCAAATATGTTACTCGGCTGCCACTTTCCTGTCCCTCAATCTTTAAAGTGAAGTTTTTATCTTGAGTGATCTGGTCGATTGTAGAAGCCCCTGAATCCAAAAGATTTTTGAGATTCAAAGTACCTGGCTCAGGAGGCGTCGTATCTTTAGAATCGTTCCGAGACAATAAAGCAATTGTTCCTGCTCCTGCTAAAGCGCTGACTACCCACGACCAGAGGGGTACAGAAGATGGACTATCAATAAGCTTTGGCGTATCTTTTAATTCTAAATAATTAACAGTGGTCTGTCCGCTAGCATCTTCTCCCAGATTAGCAGCCCAATAACTCTGCCCTTCATTTAAAAGAATTTGCGGGTTTTCACTAATAAAATAGTTTTCTAAAACAATTTCAGTTCCATCTTTTAGATGAACAATTGCACTGTTTCCTTCTCTTGTTATTGAAGAAATTTTTTCTGGGTTTATATCGATTTTTGCGACTTCTTTAGGATTTAATACAATATTTTTTGTCTGGCCTACATTAATATCAACTGTATTATTTTTTGAAGCATTATTTGCCATTAATGATACTTGTACCATTTTTCCACCATGAAATTTTAAATATTATTAAGTTATTCTAAAATATTAAGATAAATAGATACTCATTTTAATTAAATATTATTAACTATCATAAAACACTAAACCCTTATTGTAGCTACTTTAAATCGCGGCTTTTTATATAGTTAAAAATTTTTTATGTATCCATTAATATTATTTTTAAAATGATAAAACATTTAGAATGTTTTCCTATTCCCCATATATAGAATTTAAAGCTTAGGCATTGTAATGGATAAAATTTTATCAATCTACTCTTAAGTTAAATGTCTTATAGAATTTTTATAAATTAAATTAATTGAAAAATCTTTAAATCGTAATTAAACCAATAATGATTAATTTTTCCTTCATTTGAAATGACATTAAAACTATTCGGAACATGATAATGCAAACGGCTAGAAGTCGCTGTTCCTGCATGAATATCATAAATAGGATGATCTATCTTTAACTGATAAATTTGCGTTAAATCATATACAGCAGTTTTATGTAAATGCCCGTGTAACATTCCAAATAGTCCCGTTGTACTCCATTTTTCGAGTGCCATTTTTCCTAATACAGGACAATCTTTAATACCATGCTCATCATCAGGTGGAGTATAAAAAGGTTGATGGAAAACAACTAATTTGATTTTATCCGCTGGCGCTTGCTGTAATCGCTCATATGTAGTTTGAATTTGCTCAATCGAAATATGTCCACGAGTATGATAACGACGGCGAATACTATTCACCCCAACAATATAAAAATGTTCAGTTTCTAAAGTTGGTTCAAGCTGGCCAAAAAAATATTGGTAGCGAGTAAATGGTGAGAAAAAACGGTTCCAGACATGGTACAACGGAATATCGTGATTACCAGGAACAACAAGATAAGGAATATTAAGGCTATCTAAAAACTGACGGCATTTATAAAACTGTTGATATCGGGCACGTTGAGTAATATCACCACTCACCACAATGACTTCAGGTTTATGTTGAGTGCAAAAAAGTCGGATTGCATCTAAACATGCCTCAACTTCTGTTCCAAAATGCAGATCAGACAGATGTAACAACATTTGGCACCATAATATTTAAAGCATTCTTTTCTACAGAGAAATTTAAAGGTGCTTTCATCTCTAATATTTCACCATCTAAAGCTACTGTAAGTTTTGATCTTTTTGCACAATCTACCACCACATGATCTGCACAAAAACTATAAACATCTTGTGTCTCTTCTACTTTGCCTTGAATCCACTGCCACAACATGTTTAATAAACTAAGCCTATCACTTTTCGTAATGACCACTCCAGCGACTCGACCTTGTGCTGCACATTCGGCAATTCTTAATTTCATATCACACAACTGCAACTGGTTATTACCAAAGAAAATTAGAGGGGTTTTGACTGGATATTTCTTCCCATCAACTGTGACGGAAAGTTTCATGGATTTATTTTCTCTTAATAAAACATCCAGCGCTGAGGTATAGGCATGCAAAGGTAAGCGTCCTAAGTATTTATTATAAAGCTCACGTTTTTTTATAAATAATGGATAAAGTCCTAGACTCGCATTATTTAAATAAACATGGTCATTAATTGTCGCAATATGTACAGAGCGTGGTGTACCTGTAGCGATGACTTCAGCAGCTTCTAACAAATCTAAGGGAATATCTAAAACTTTAGCGACATAATTAAAAGTTCCCAAAGGTAAAATTCCCATAGGGATATGAGTATGTCTAAGTTTTGATGCTACCGCATTTAATGTTCCATCCCCACCCGCTGCAACAACAACACCTAAGTTTGCATTTTGGCTATGCCGATGAATTACTTGACTCATCAAATCATCAAAAGAAACATCTTCCGCTAATTCAAAAACTTGTATTTCAAAACCAAATTCGGTGAACACGGTCATTAACTGTTCATACATATCTTCATGTTTTGACGCATGAAAACCCGACTTTTGGTTATAAATGATAGAGAGAGGTTTTAAAGTCCGCATTTTTATTATCATAGAGGGATTCATCCTGAATATTGTATATAAAAACGCCTAATAAAAGTCTCTTTATGTAAATTTTGAATGAAGATCATTTGTTTAATCAATAATAATTCTCAAGAAAAAAATAAGAATCAAGCTATTGATTTTTAAGGAAATAAATAATATAAATAACATACATACAACATAAAAATATTGAGAATAAGATATTGTAAAAAACTACAAGTTAATGATTTAAATAAGAAAAATACAAAAAAGTAAAATATCTATTTCTTAGTCTTTAGTCTTATTTTTTTTATGATTTTGTGCTTTAATACAGCCACTTTTTTATTTGATCTTTCATTGTACCTCTCAATGAATGACTTGTACGTTGTACATATTTTGAATAGGCCTCACCATGACCACAGTGAACGCACCAGAATTCGTTCGTCATCCTAAGCTTATCGCATGGGTTGAAGAAATTGCAAACTTAACCAAACCAGCAAAAATCGAATGGTGTGACGGAAGCGAAGAAGAGTATCAACGTCTAATCGACTTGATGATCGCTAACGGCACCATGCAGAAATTAAACCAAGAAAAACATCCTGGTTCTTATCTTGCAAATTCTGACCCATCTGACGTTGCACGTGTTGAAGACCGTACTTACATCTGCTCTCAAAATAAAGAAGATGCTGGTGCGACAAACAACTGGGAAAACCCAGCTGTTATGCGTGAAAAATTAAATGGTTTATTTGAAGGCTCAATGGAAGGCCGTACAATGTACGTTGTTCCTTTCTCAATGGGTCCTTTAGGTAGCCATATTGCTCATATCGGTATTGAGTTAACTGACTCTCCTTACGTTGCTGTTAGCATGCGTAAAATGGCACGTATGGGTAAAGCAGTTTATGACGTATTAGGTACAGACGGCGAGTTTGTTCCTTGCGTACATACAGTAGGTGCTCCACTTGCTGAAGGTCAACAAGACGTTGCTTGGCCATGTAACCCTGAAAAATATATCGTTCATTACCCAGAAACTCGTGAAATCTGGTCTTTCGGTTCTGGTTACGGCGGTAACGCATTACTTGGCAAAAAATGTTTAGCTCTTCGTATCGCTTCTGTCATGGGACGCGAACAAGGTTGGTTAGCTGAACACATGCTTATTCTTGGTGTAACTAACCCTCAAGGTGAAAAACACTACATCGCTGCAGCATTCCCGTCTGCATGTGGTAAAACAAACTTTGCAATGTTAATTCCACCAGCAGGTTATGAAGGTTGGAAAATCGAAACTGTAGGTGACGATATTGCTTGGATCAAACCAGGTGAAGATGGTCGTTTATATGCGATTAACCCTGAAGCTGGTTTCTTCGGTGTAGCTCCTGGTACAAACACCAAGACTAACCCGAACTGTATGGCAACTCTTCATAAAGATGTTATCTATACAAACGTAGCGGTAACTGAAGATGGTCAAGTATGGTGGGAAGGTCTTTCTAAAGAAGTTCCAACAAACTTAACTAACTGGAAAGGTCAACCTCACGTAAATGGTGAAAAAGCAGCGCATCCAAATGCTCGCTTCACTGTTGCAGCTGGTCAATGCCCTTCTATCGATGCTGACTGGGAAAATCCAGCAGGCGTTCCAATTTCTGCATTTATCTTTGGCGGTCGCCGCGCAGATACAGTTCCTTTAGTTTCTGAAGCTTTCGACTGGGTTGACGGTGTATATAAAGCGGCAACTATGGGTTCTGAAACTACTGCTGCTGCTGTTGGTCAACAAGGTATCGTTCGTCGTGACCCATTCGCGATGCTTCCATTTGCTGGCTATAACATGGCTGACTACTTTGATCACTGGTTAAGCCTTGGTCAACAAGTAAGCACAAAAGCTGAAGCGGCTGGTAATAAATTACCAAAAATCTTCAATGTAAACTGGTTCCGTCGTGATGCTGAAGGCAACTTCGTATGGCCTGGTTTCGGTCAAAACATGCGTGTTCTTGAGTGGATCATTGATCGTTGTGAAGGTCGTGCAAACGCTGTTGAAACACCAATTGGTCTTGTTCCAACATATGACGACTTGAACTGGGAAGGTACTGAATTCTCTAAAGAAGAATTTGACCTAATCACAGCTCAAGATAAAGATCAGTGGATTACTGAAATTGAAAGCCACACTGATTTATTTAATAAACTCGGTGATCGCTTACCGAAAGCATTAAAAGAACGTCAAGCAGCTTTACTTGAAGCTGTAAAAACTGGCTTCTAATTGCTATATATAAAAAAGGTCGCTATATGCGACCTTTTTTTATTATGCGGCATCATCTTTTTGTCGACGCTCAGATAAATAAACTTCTAATACTTTTATTTGTTTTTCATCAAATACCAGACCTAGTTTTGTTCTACGCCACAATATATCCTCAGCAGTAGTTGCCCATTCATATTCACATAAGTATTTGACTTCGCATTCAAATAAATCATGTCCAAAATTCTGGCCTAATTGCTCTATTGCATTTCTCTCTTGGAGCATATTCCAGACTCTTGTGCCGTATGCATGCGCCCAACAGTTAGCAAGTGATTCAGACACTCCACTTACACGTGAATAAATCTGATGCGTTAAATCATCTAGTGTTGTCCAGTTTTCAGCGCCAGGTAATGGTTCATCTGCAGTCCACTCCTCTGCCATATTACTAAAAAACGGGGATAGATCTTCTAAAGCAGCCTCTGCCAGTTTCCGATAAGTCGTGATCTTGCCGCCAAATATAGATAACAAAGGTGCTTTTTTATGTTCAGCCTGTAATGCCAAGGTATAGTCACGTGTAATCGCTGAAGGATTATCAGATTCATCGTCACATAAAGCACGCACACCGGAGTACTGGCTTACAATATCAGTTCGAGTTAACTGCTTTTTAAAATGTGAATTGGTCACTGTTAAGAGGTAATCAATTTCTACCTCTGTGATCTCTACCTTTTGTGGATCACCTGTATATTCCTGATCTGTCGTACCAATCAGTGTATATTTTTCTAAATACGGAATTGCAAACACGATGCGTCGATCTTCGTTTTGCATAATGAAGGCTTTATGGCAGTCATATAATTTTGGTACAACAATATGACTTCCTTGGATCAGCCGAATTCGATAGGGCGATTTTAGCTTCAGATTTTCACTAATAATTTCTTCAACCCAAGGACCAGCTGCATTCACCAAAGCTCTTGCACGTACCTGATAAAACTCTGCTCCGCTTTGTAACTCCAGATGCCACAGCTCTTGTTCCCTATAAGCTTTAATACAACGCGTACGTGTTACGACTTTGGCACCTTTCTCTTTGGCCTGTAATGCATTTAACACTACAAGACGTGCATCATCTACAGTACAGTCAGAATATTCAAAGCCACGTGTGATAGCTGGTTTTAAAGGACTATCTTCTTTGAAGTAAATAAGATTTGAACCTAATAATTTTTCTCGTTTTCCCAAGTGATCATAAAAAAACAGCCCAGCACGAATCAACCATGCAGGGCGTAAATGTGGTCGATGAGGCATAATAAAGCGCATGGGTTTAATAATATGTGGAGCTTTAACCAATAGCACTTCACGCTCTGCTAGAGCTTCTCTAACCAATCTAAATTCTTTATGTTCTAAATAGCGCAGACCACCATGAATTAATTTGCTGCTAGCAGATGAAGTGTGACTAGCTAAATCATCTTTTTCACATAAAAATACCGATAGTCCACGGCCTGCAGCATCATTAGCGATACCAACACCATTAATACCGCCACCGATCACGGCAATGTCATATATTTTTGAATAATCATTAGGCTGTATTTTCATTTCTCATTTTCTTTTTATTGTTGATCTTATAAAAATTAAAACACCAAATTGAAGAAACAACAATCAAAAAAGTAGAATAATCAATTTTAAATAACCAAGTATTTAACCGTTAATTAATTACCCTACTATTGAATTCAACCAGTTAAAGAACGAATTAATCCTCAGCCCAACTTTGACTACGCTTAACTGCCTTGAGCCAACCCTTATAAATCATCTCAGATTGTTCAGAAGACATTTTTGGCTCAAATACCTTTTCTATAGCAGATTTATTCCTTAACTCATGTAGATCTTGCCAGAAACCCGTCGCCAGTCCAGCAAGAAAAGCTGCACCCAAAGCTGTGGTTTCTTTCATTATTGGACGTTCTACTGGTGTTGCTAAAATATCAGCCTGAAATTGCATTAAGAAATTATTTTCCGTCACTCCCCCATCAACACGGAGTGTACGGAGCTCTTCTTCTGCATCTTGCTGCATTGCATCTAAAACATCTCGGGTTTGAAAAGCAATAGACTCTAAAGTTGCACGAATAATATGTTCAATACTAGCCCCACGCGTAAGTCCAAAAATAGCTCCACGCGCTGTTGGGTCCCAATACGGTGCGCCTAACCCTGTAAAAGCAGGTACAACATATACACCGTTACTGTCTTTCACCCGTGTTGCATAAAGCTCAGAGTCTTTAGCATTCTTAATGACCTTTAATTCATCGCGTAACCACTGAACGCAAGAACCACCATTAAACACAGCACCCTCTAAGGCATAGTTCACCTCACCATTCGCACCACATGCAATAGTAGTTAGTAATCCATGTTCTGAGCGGACAATCTTCTTACCTGTATTCATTAATAGAAAACAGCCTGTGCCGTAGGTATTTTTTGCCTGACCAGACTCAACACACATTTGACCAAACAGTGCGGCTTGTTGATCACCTGCGATTCCTGCGATTGGAATACCAACTTCTTGCCCACTAATGGTATGTGTATATCCATAAACCTCAGATGAGCTACGTACTTCGGGTAACATTGCTCGAGGAATCTCTAAAACTTGTAAAAGTTTTTCATCCCATTCAAGCTTTTCGATATCAAAAAGCATGGTTCGTGAAGCATTGGTAAAATCAGTGACATGGACTGCGCCATTGGTTAGTTTCCAGATTAACCAAGTGTCCACCGTACCGAACAACAACTCTCCTCGCTCAGCACGTTCACGGCTTCCTTCTACATGGTCCAAAATCCATTTAATTTTGGTGGCAGAAAAATATGGATCAATCACCAAACCCGTTGTTTTACTTATGTATTCTTGCCATCCTGCTTTATGTAGTTGATTGCATATCTCAGTCGTTTGTCGACTTTGCCAAACAATCGCATTGTAAATCGGCTTGCCCGTTTTTTTATCCCAAACAACTGTAGTTTCCCGCTGATTGGTAATCCCAATTGCTGCAACTTGTTCACTCTTAATGCCTGCTTGAGCTAATGCTTCTACCCAAACAGCACTTTGCGTAGCCCAAATTTCCATAGGGTCATGCTCAACCCAGCCAGGCTGAGGATAAATCTGAGTAAATTCTTTTTGAGCAATACTTACAACGTTAGCATCATGGTCTAAAACAATTGCTCTTGAGCTTGTTGTTCCCTGATCAAAAGCAACAATATATTTTTTCGGGCAATTTGACATCTGAATGTCCCTTTCATTATTCACACACATCTAGTCCACAATGCCAAGACATCATGCCTAACTATATTTACTTAAAATTTTCTTTGGAATATATCATTATTTTTAAGGGGTATAGGTTTTCTTCGCCCAAACTCTACTCATTCTTTATCAATTTTTACTACTTGGAAAAAAATAATATGCCAAAGATCCCAACAATATTATAAACGTGAGCTGATCGGCTAATTTGAAATCACATAAATATTCAACTTATTCCTTTGCTTAAATAATAAACATTGTTTTACAGACATAAAAAAAATAAAGTGAAATACTCCTCTAGAAAATATGTAAAAACGGAATAAATCTTCTCTTTTTTAGCATTCAACCCAAGCGAAACATGGAGCGACTCATGGTTGATCAACCTTCTACCGCAACAACTCCACATTCTAATTTAGATACAAAAACTCGTCTAAAATCAATTTTGGGCGGTTCTGCCGGTAACCTTGTCGAATGGTACGACTGGTATGTATATGCCGCATTTACGCTCTATTTTGCTCATGCTTTTTTCCCAAAAGGTAGCCAGACGGCTCAACTCCTTCAAGCGGCCGCAATTTTTGCTGTAGGCTTTTTAATGCGCCCGATCGGTGCATGGATTATGGGGATCTATTCCGACCGTAAAGGACGCAAAGCGGGTCTCACCCTTTCAGTCACTTTAATGTGTATAGGTTCGCTGCTTATTGCCGTGACGCCAAGTTATGAAAGTATTGGTGTATTTGCCCCTCTTCTTTTAGTTGTCGCCCGTTTAATTCAAGGCTTAAGTGTAGGCGGTGAATATGGTGCTAGTGCTACCTATTTAAGTGAAATGGCTGAAAGAAATCGACGTGGTTTTTTCTCTAGCTTCCAATATGTAACATTGATTGCTGGCCAGCTCACAGCCCTATGTGTTCTATTAATATTACAAATGGTATTAACCGAAGAACAACTACATGATTGGGGATGGCGTATCCCATTCTTTATCGGGGCTTTACTCGCGATTGTAGTTTTCCGTATTCGACGTGGCCTATTAGAAACTCAATCTTTTAAAAATGCTCAGGCAGAAACAGACCAGCCAAAATCAGGCATGTTTGCTTTATTTAAACATTATCCGAAAGAAGCGTTCACAGTATTGTTTTTAACCGCTGGCGGGACTTTAGCTTTCTATACTTACACGACTTATCTGCAAAAATATTTGGTCAATACTTCTGGATTCACCAAACCTGAAGCCACTCAAATTACAACTTTAGCGCTATTTATTTTTATGTGTCTACAGCCTGTAGCGGGTGCTTTATCAGATCGCATTGGTCGAAAACCCCTTATGATTTTCTTCGGAATAACAGGTGTTTTATTCACATACGTTCTATTTGATGCACTCGCAAATACACATAACTACTGGACAGCTTTCTGGTTATGTTTTGGGGGTCTCGTAATGGTGACTGGTTATACTTCAATTAATGCTGTAGTTAAAGCTGAGCTCTTCCCTGCACACATTCGCGCTTTAGGTGTTGCATTACCTTACGCGATTGCCAATACGTTATTTGGCGGAACAGCAGAGTTCTTTGCTTTAAGTTTTAAAGAAGCTGGGCATGAATCTTGGTACTTTATTTATGTAAGTATCATGATCTTCATTTCTCTGATTATTTATATTTTTATGAAAGATACCAAGCATCACTCAAAAATTAAAGAACACTAATATTTTATCAATAAGGGCTAATATCGTTCGCCGATGTTAGCTCAAATCATGCGATTAAGCCCTAACAACCTTTGTATTTTATGAGATACTAGCTATAAGAAAATAAGGACGATACTGATGAATAGAAGTATTTTATGCTTGGCATTAAGTAGTATGTTTGTTTTAACTGCTTGTCAGACTACCCCTCGACAATATAATGGCTCAACTGGATACCAGATTGAAAACAAAACAGAAACTTCAGCGACTTTAGCTTACACTTTAGCGGGTCGTAGTAACCAGCAACTCGACGAGCGTAAATTGCAACGTGCTTGTCAAAATGTACTAGGTGCTCAGAAAGTTTATAAATTATCAATTTTGAGTATCAACGAAATTCCTAATCCAGCGAAAGATGAGCATTATGGAATTCAACTCGGCGAAACTCGTGCTTCTTTTGGTTTATCAAACACACCTAGCTTAAATAATGGAGAGGACTATGCAACTCGCCAAGCGCTTGAAGCACGTCCAAGCACATTAAAAGTTGTTCGTTATACTTGTTCATAAAATAAAAAAAGACGCTGTTCTTTTACAGCGTCTTATAAAAACTTACATTTCTAAACTCTTTAGCTTCATCCAGATCAGGCCATGTAGAAGCACTTCTTTCTTCAATTTTTTCATATTTGGGATGACTAAAGTTTTTAACACGACTATCAGCCACCCAGACTTCTGGTGCAAACTTTAAAAATTCATCTAAGAAAAAGCGGTTACATTGATCATATAAAACATCAGCTGCTAGCAAAACATCAACTTGCTCAGCCTTATATAAATCATCTAAATATTCTAGCTCAACATTATTAAGTAAAGCGTTTTCGCGGCAAGCATTCAAACTAACTTGATCAATATCACAGCAGATAACTCGTTTCGCTCCTGCCATTTTTGCAGCAATTGCGACTACACCCGAACCCGCTCCAAAATCCAAAACAACTTTATCCTTAACATGGTGCGGCTCTGCAAGTAACCACTGCGCCATCGCCAAACCAGATGCCCAACAGAAAATCCAATACGGCGTGTCATTCCAAATACGGCGAATAACTTCATCATCTAAGCGATCAGTTGGGAAAACGGGTGGAATCAACCATAAAGAAATAGGCGTTTCTGGTAATTGTTGTACCATCAACTCACAATTGGGAATAACTTCATGTAAGGCTTGAAGTAAATGTTCAGGGGCTTTGGACAGTTGAAAGGTGCAGCTCATCAGATTTCTTTTAATTCATTTTTATAACAAGCATAACAGAGTCATTCCATTATGATTTGAATTTTTAGAATAACCTTCGGTTGGACCTACTTTTCTTTCGGGAAAAGTAGGCAAAACCATTGTCATCCGCAAAACTCGGCAGATACTCTCTAGAATCGAAAGCATCGCAGAAACATTAAATTTTTAACGTATTTCTGCCTCAAACAATTGCGGATGACGGTTACGCGTATCAAATAACAGCCTAGCGTTAATTAAATTAACCTAAAGCTTTTTCAGCAGCTTCTACAGTTTGACGAATCAAAGTTGTAATAGTCATTGGACCAACACCACCCGGTACTGGTGTGTAAGCAGAAGCAATTTCTTCAATACCTTGTAGTTGAATATCACCTACACCACCGCCATCACGAGGATGGAAACCAGCATCTACAACCACTGCACCTTGTTTAATCCAATCTTTTTGGATAAGTTCAGCTTTACCAACTGCACCGACAATAATATCGGCTTGTTTCACAAGCTCAGGTAAGTTTTGTGTGCGTGAATGGCAAATCGTTACTGTTGCATTCGCTTGCAAAAGCATCATTGCCATTGGTTTACCTAAAATTGCTGAACGACCGACTACAACCGCATGTTTACCAGCAATTTCGATATTGTTTTCTTTTAAAATGGTCATGATGCCTGCAGGAGTCGCTGAACCATATGCAGCTTCACCCATAGCCATACGGCCAAAACCAAGACAAGTTACACCATCAACATCTTTAGCTAATGAGATTGCATCGAAACATGCACGCTCATCAATTTGCTCTGGAACTGGATGTTGTAAAAGAATGCCGTGTACATCTGGGTTAGCATTAAGTTTTTCAATTTCAGCTAATAATTGTTCTGTTGTCGTTTCTTGTGGCAATTCAATTTTTAAAGAGTCCATGCCTACTCGACGGCAAGCATTTCCTTTCATGCGTACATAAGTTGCAGATGCACCATCATCCCCAACTAAAATAGTCGCCAAAATTGGGGTACGACCTGTTTTAGCTTTTAAAGCTTCAACACGTACTGACAAATTTTCTTCAATTTGCTTTGCTAATGCGCGACCGTCTAAAACCAATGCCACAGCACATCTCCAAGGTAGACATGAATTTAATGTGCCAATAATACATGATTATTTGGACAAATTTATTCTAGATGTTGCTTTTATGTTCATCTTATCTCAAAACAGTATTGTTTTTTTTGTAAAGGTTGCTAATATGTGCATCACCAAATGTAGGCGGGGTGGCAGAGTGGTCATGCAGCGGACTGCAACTCCGTGGACGCCGGTTCGATTCCGACCTCCGCCTCCAAATTTGGTAAAGCCCGGGTGGTGAAATAGGTAGACACAGGGGATTTAAAATCCCCCGCCCACAAAGCGTGCCGGTTCGAGTCCGGCCCCGGGCACCATTTTCTAGTACAGAAATTGGTGTCGTAAAGAATCCAGCGAAAGCTGGTTTTTTTATGTCTAAAAAAAGGATACTTATTAGCATCCCTTTCTCGCCCCATATATTTAAGCAGTTTTTTGCTTATCTTTTTCAGGTGTTAAATTCGCATCCAACACCAATTGATAACCTCGACTAGAATCTACTTTATATTCTGCATTTTTAATTGAATCTACAAAAATCCAATCCGACAGCACCTGCTTATCATCTAGTGTAACCATCAAATAACCCCGCTGATTTAAATTACAATATGCCAATTCATCGATAAGCGTCGTAAAGGCAAATTCAAATTGCTGCAACTGAGCTAGCGGAATACTTAAATATTTTTCAAGACCCGGTGAAGAAACCGAACTTGTCGCCAGTTCAACCCCGACATATTCACCCTTTTGGCTATATAAGTAAGATGTCCACGCATTATGGGTATCGCCTGCCAAAACAATAATTTTCTTATTAAACTCTGCCAATTTAGTGTAAAAGAACTCTCGCTCAGCATAGTAACCATCCCAAGCATCAAGGTTATATGGAACTAAAGTTGTGACTCGAGCTTTTTCTTGAACAGTTAAAGTTGGATCACCCTGCTCTAATCGTAATTTTAATGTGACTAATTCTGTAATTTGCGCATTCATTTTAGCTAACGTATCTGGCGATGTTCCGCCTGAAGTAATTTGCCCCAGCGATGCCAACAACTCAGCAGGAATCCACATTTTACTCATTAAGACTTGCTGTCCCACAACATTCCATGTTGCAGTTGAACTTTGTAAGACACCTACTATATTTTTCTCTTTACTACCTAATAACCACTCACGCTGAGTTTCACCCATTAAGGTCCGCATTGGATTAGTCAAATCTGCTTGGAATTTTGCAATATCCAAACCATTTGCTGTTATATACTTGCCATAATCCAACTGCTCATCACGGGCAATAATGCGAGTATCTAACATCATTAAATTGACAAGCCCCCCAAAATCAAACCGGCGATAAATCTTAGTATGCTGATCATCGATAGGACGGATAGGCATCCATTCAAAATAAGCTTGTAAAGCCGCTAGCTTTCTTTCTAAAAACTTACCTTCATTCTTTGCTTTTGGAGTTTCTTCCGTATGATTCTCAGCCCCTTCACGCCAAGTATCATTTGCTAACTCATGGTCATCCCAAATTACAATAAAAGGATGACGCTGATGAGCGGCCTGTAAGTCTTTATCTTGACGATAGAGCGCATAACGTTTGCGATAACCATCTAACTCAATAATTTCTTTATTATTATCGGACGGTAAAGTACGGCCCAGCTTTGCAGCATCTTCTGTCGCATAGCCATCAGCCCCATATTCATAAATATAATCGCCCAAATGAATCACTACATCCACGTTCTGTTTTGCCATTTCACGATAAACGTAAAAATAACCCGCAGGATAATTAGAACAAGAACATACTGCAAAGCTAACCTTATTAGTAGTTACAGGTAAAGTTTTAGTTTGCCCTATTGGCGAGACTTTACTACCAAATCGAAAGCGATAATAATAAGTCGTACCTGCTTGTAGACCTGTTGCATCCACCTTCACGGTAAAATCGTCAGTTTTAGTCGTTTGAACCGTACCAGTCTTTAAATTCTGCTTGAACTGATCATCGGTAGCAATTTCCCAAGTCACCTTAAGAGGTGCACTAAGGTCTACTGGTGTTAAACGCGTCCATAAAATTACTTTATCCTGCAATGGGTCACCACTTGCTACACCATGAAGGAAATCTGCTTGTGCTTCTGGACTTTCATCATCGGAACCATCATTACACCCCGTAAAAGCTACAGGCAAAGATAGCGCCCCAAAACCGAACAGACTTTTTTGAATTAATTCTCGGCGTGAAATTTTCTCTGACATAAAATTACCTAAGTTTTAAGCAATGAGTGTCTTAAATTTAGGTAGATAAGATGAACAACTGATCTCAGTTTAATGAACAAATCATGACACAAATTGGTTAATTTATATAAATACCAACAAGAACTGATTGAAAATAAAGCAAACTCTCTGATTTTCTCTTGCCAATCGCGCACTTGTCCTCTATTATTGCGCACATGCCCGGGTGGTGAAATAGGTAGACACAGGGGATTTAAAATCCCCCGCCCACAAAGCGTGCCGGTTCGAGTCCGGCCCCGGGCACCATTTTCAAATATTGAATTTGGTGCTACAAAGAATCCAGCGTATGCTGGTTTTTTTATGCCTAAACAAAATGAATTTTATGATAAGAATATTATTACTCTTTTACACTACCCTTTTTTATAACAAAGGTTTACGCCACAGATCTTTTCTCTGGTACCCTTTCTTTCAAAGACAACCATTGGTATTTTTCACGTTGCTCTATTACCAAAGATGATTATTTAGTTAAAGCACCCGAACAGATAATAGATAAATTTAAAACGCTGGAACAAAAAAGAGAAACTTATTGGGTCAGTTTATTAGCGGACGCAGATTATCAAGAGAATGGTGTTTTAGTTTTAAATGTTAAAGAAATAGACGAAATACATTTAAAGGCATCTTGCCACTTGTTAGATGCATTTGAAGATATTGAAAATCGAGAGTAATCACCACTCTCGATTCATAACCAGCTCTTCCATTTCCAGATCTAAATATCCAGCTTCCTGTGCCACCATCATCATTGCTTCAGCAATATAGTCAGCAGCACTATCATCTAACGAAGAATCTAGATCTTCGAACTGAGGTTTCATCTCATTAATTTCAATTACAGTTTGATGAGCATATCGATAGATATCCTGCTCAGCTAAGGCAGGCTTCTGAACTTTTTTAGCAAATTGTTCAATGAGCTGCTTGAGTTCAGCGACCAAAATATCTGGATAATATTCATCATCAAACATCGGGAGAAGTAAGTCTTCGAACATACAAAAGTTTACACAACAGCAAAAACTTGCCGCTTATAACATATTTTCAAAAGAATAACGATATTTTTCCCTGACTCAATCATCTAGCTCATCAAATTAATGAGCTACTACCTGATTTTTATAAAAGCCTACTTTACTAAGCTTGTATCATCGCCTTCCAAACTAGAATTGCATCGGTCATTGCTTTCACGTCATGTGCTCTGACAATGGATGCTCCTTGCTGAATACTAAGTAAATGCCCCGCAACGCTTCCTATTGCGCGCTGATCTGCAGTTGCACCTTTTAATGCTTCACCAATAAAACGTTTACGAGAAAGGCCAGATAAAATTGGATAACCCATTTCACCAAGCTTCCAAAATTCTTTTAGTAATCTTAAATTTTGCTGCGCATTTTTTGCAAAACCAAACCCAGGATCAATAATAATATTATGTTTTTTCACACCTGCATTTAAAGCTTCATTCACGCGCTGCTGGAGCTCCGCTATAACATCTAAGGTTACGTCCGTATATTGGTCTAACTGATTCATTGTAGTGGGCTCACCACGCATATGCATGATCACTACAGGTATATCCAGATCTGCTGCCGTTTTTAAAGCATTGGGACGAGTAAGCGCACGTACATCATTCCAAATATGTGCTCCTGCTTCTTTCGCTGCACGAATAACATCAGGCTGACTCGTATCAATTGATAAAACAATATTATGTTTAGCTAAAGCTTCAACTACGGGCACAACTCTTCGTATTTCTTCTTCTACGCTTACTTCAGATGCCCCTGGTCGGGTAGACTCCCCACCAATATCAATAATGGTGGCACCTTGCTCTATCATGGCTAGCGCATGAACAATCGCTTTATCTACTTGATTATGCTTTCCACCATCACTAAAAGAATCTGGTGTAACATTTAATATGCCCATAACGTGAGGCTGTGATAGATCTAACTGAAACTGTCCACACTGTAAAATCTGTTGAGGCAAAGGCATTAGTTGCATAAAAAGCTCCAGTTTAAAATCTGGCAGTATTTTAACAATTATCAGCCATCTATAGTGTTGATTTGTTTTCAGCTTTTAACAAACTCAAGCCCATAAAAAAAGCCACATGACTGTGGCTTTTTTAATTAACTAACTATTAGTTCATTGCTGGCAATGGTGGCGGTGTAGATGGACCATCTTTTGGTGGTTCAAATGCAGCCACTGGATTTTCAGCAACATATACTTTAGGCGGTTGTGGCTCACGGCCTTCCATAATGTCACGGATTTGATCACGATCAATAGTTTCCCATTCCATCAAAGCTTTTACCATCGCATGTGCAATATCTTTATTACCTTCTAAGATATTACGTGCAACTTTATATTGCTCATCAAGAATACGACGTACTTCTTCATCAACTAACTGTTGAGTTGCTTCAGAAATCGTACGGCTTCCTACATTACCAAAGAAACCATTTTGGTTTTCATCTTCGTAAACCATTACACCCATTTTGTCAGACATACCGTACTTCGTAACCATTGCACGCGCCATTTTAGTAGCTCGCTCAAAGTCATTTGAAGCACCAGTAGATTGCTGTTGGATAAATACTTCTTCGGCAATACGACCACCAAACAAAATTGCAATTTCGTTTAGCATCTTGTCTTTATAGTGGCTAATTTGGTCTTGTTCAGGTAACTGCCAAGTTACACCTAAAGCCCAACCACGCGGCATAATCGTTACTTTATGAACAGGATCTGTACCCGGTAAAATCTCGGCAACAATCGCATGACCAGCTTCATGATAAGCAGTTGCACGACGTTCTTCTTCACGTAAAACCATCGATTTACGCTCTGGTCCCATGTAGATTTTGTCTTTTGCATCTTCAAAGTCATGCATGTCGACAGTGTTCTTATTACGACGTGCAGCAAATAATGCAGCTTCGTTAACAAGGTTTGCCAACTGTGCACCAGAGAAACCTGGAGTACCACGAGATAGAACTTTAACATCCACACCCGTAACTGAAGGTAATTTTTTCAAATGTACATTCAGAATCTGCTCACGACCACGAATGTCAGGTAAACCTACCATTACTTGACGGTCAAAACGACCTGGACGTAATAATGCTTTATCTAAGACATCAACACGGTTCGTCGCAGCAATTACGATTACACCTTCGTTACCTTCAAAACCATCCATTTCTACAAGCATTTGGTTCAAGGTTTGTTCACGTTCATCATGACCACCACCTGTACCTGAACCACGGTGACGACCTACTGCATCAATCTCGTCAATAAAGATAATACAAGGCGCATGACGCTTCGCTTGCTCGAACATATCACGGACACGGGACGCACCCACACCCACGAACATTTCGACAAAGTCAGAACCTGAAATACTGAAGAAAGGAACTTTAGCTTCACCAGCAATTGCTTTGGCTAATAACGTTTTACCAGTACCCGGAGGACCAACCATAAGTACGCCACGAGGAATGGTAGCGCCCAAACGTTTGAATTTTGCAGGGTCTTTTAAGAAATCTACAATTTCAACAACTTCTTGTTTTGCTTCATCACAGCCGGCAACGTCAGAAAAATTAACTTTGATTTGGTCTTCAGAAAGCATTTTTGCTTTCGACTTACCAAAACTCATCGGTCCATTTTTTCCGCCTGCACCACCACCCATGTTACGCATAAAGAACATGAATAACAGAATGATTAACAGTACAGGGAAACTAGCAATGAGAAGTTGCATCAAAATGCCTTGACGTTGAGGAGCTGTTCCCTCTACAACAACATTTTGCTTATTTAAGCTCGGCATAAGCTCAGTGTCTTCAACTTGCGGACGAACAGTTTCAAACTGTGATCCGTTAGTTTTTTCACCATTAATATTTAAACCGTCAATTGTGACTTGCTTAATTTGGCCAGCATTCACCGCTGCAACGAAATCTGAGTATTTCATCGCAGTAGGCTTATTGCGGTCACTGATATTACTGAAAATTAAAATCAGAACACCAAGTATTATTAGCCACAATACGGCATTCTTGAAGTAATCGCTCAAAGCTTTATTCCCATATCGATCTAATTTGATCATGCCCAATCTTGGCTGATCGTCATAAAAACAGCAACTGTATTGCTTGCGGATAACCTAAAAGTACAAAATGCACAATTTTTAGGAGCTTGGCAAGTAAACTTTATTGCAATGCTTTCTTACGCCCTTGTCCAACCAAAAAAACTTCTTTAGAGCGCGCCCGAGAAGCTGCTGGTTTTGCTGTCTTTAACACATCAAAACTATCAACCACTTGTTTACGAAACTCATCGAATCCTGCGCCTTGGAACACTTTAACCACAAACTGTCCATTAGGTCCAAGAACCTTTTGAGCAAAATCTAAAGCCAGTTCACATAAGTAAATCTGTCTAGGTTGATCAACAGCCCTATTACCAGATGTATTGGGGGCCATATCAGAAATTACAATGTCTACTTGTCGCCCATTTAAAATATTTAACAATTTTTCAAATACAGCTTCTTCTCTAAAGTCGCCTTGTAAGAAAGTGACATCAGGCAAAGCATCCATGGGCAAAATATCGGAAGCAATCACTAAACCTTTGCTACCCACAAGTTTTCCAGCAATTTGAGACCAGCTACCAGGAGCTGCACCCAAATCGACTACCGTCATGCCTGGCTTGATCAACTTATATTTTTCTTGGATTTCAAGAAGTTTATATGCTGCTCGCGCACGATACCCTTCCTTTTGTGCTTTTTTTACAAAAGGATCGTCTAGATGTTCCCTCATCCACGCACGACTACTTTTCGACAATTTCTGGTTTGTAATGCGTGTTGCCATAACTCACTAAATATCAAAAAAACTTCTGATCGTTCATTGTACGTGAAAATTACTCTCATTACAGTACGGATGTAGCGTAATCTCACCAAGTTTTACAGTTTTTTTCCAATAATGTTGATCGATTATTTATACAGTTTTTCGTACATCTGAATTTAAGTTTTTTGCTATACTAAGTCGTTTTTAAAATCAGGTATTTTTAATGGCCGCTTTATCTATCCATGAACGTAAACGTTTACGTCAAATTGGTCATGTGCTTAATCCGGTTGTCATGATTGGTGGACAAGGCTTAACAGATGCTGTTATCGAAGAAACTCTTCGTGCTTTAAACGACCACGAACTTATCAAAGTTAAAGTTGCTGGTGAAGACCGTGAAGCACGTACTGCTGTAATTGATGCAATTGTAGAAGCGACTGGCGCAGAAGCTGTGCAAAAGATTGGTAAAATTGTTTTACTTTACAAAAAAGCAGCTAAGCAAAACCAGCATTTGTCTAATCTTGTTCGCCACGCTCATTTAGCAAACTAAGTTGATTTGACAAACTATGGCAAGTTACGAACTTTCAGCGTTTGATCGTTTTCATGCTGTTTCTGTTGTTGGCGCAATTGAACAGCAAGTACCGCACACCTTAAATGTCGGTTTTTGGATTCGTGATCCAAATCAACTCATTGTCTGGCCCCAAGAAGTCGCGGCTCATCCTCGTCAGGATTTTTTGTGGGAAGAAACTTGTTTCGAAATTTTTGTTGGCGTGCATGATGAAGATTATTATCGGGAAATTAACCTTTCCCCTTCTCAAGCATGGCAGTCTTATCAGTTTGAAGAATATCGCTATCCAGAAAGTATGCCTCCCCTTGCTGCTTACGATATTGAACTGAACCATCTCAAGCGTACTCATTATGGCGTAAATGTTAGTCTTGATTTGGGACAATTTATGCAACAGCATCGCTTGAAATGGGCAAACCTTTATTTAGGTTTAACTGCAGTTTTAAAAACCAAAGAAGGTATGCAGTACTATGCAATGCAACATAGTGGAAAAAGTGCAGATTTCCATAATAAGCGTGACTGGTTACATCAGTTTTAAAAGTAAAAAAGCGAGAAATTAATTCTCGCTTTTTTATAGCTGGCTAAAAGCTAAGATCATTAGTTATCTCGTGCTTTATTCCAAGCTTCAACTGCATTATTTTTAGTACGCTTAATACTTTCACTTAAAGAATCTTTGTGCTTCAAAGAAATCTGGCTAATATCACCTTTAAGTTCTTTACTGACTTTAGTCAAATCTTCGATAAGTGCGTTAATTTCTGCTTTCAAAGCATTTTTAAGTTCAGATAGTCCTTCTTGTGAGGTGCTAAACTGAGCTTTAATCACATCAAAACGTTGTAGAATATCTTGTTTGATTTGAACAAATTGATTTTGAATATTCTTGTTTAACTCATGAGTTTCAGCTTCAATTTTTTCTTGAGTTTCGCTTAAAACTTCTTTGACCTGCTCTTGAGTTTCAGTGATAGCTTCTTTCACCTGAGTTTTCGCTTCTGTAGCAACTTCTTTAATCTGCTCAGTTTTCTCGGCAACATTTTCTTTTACTTGCGCAGTTTTAGCAGTTACTGTTCTTTTCGCTTTAGTTGTAGTAGCAGCTACGGTTTCTTTCACTTCATTCACCTCAGCTTTTACTGAATCAACGACTGCTTGAGCTTTCTCGCTCACATCTTTTGAAACTTGATCATTACTCATGCTATTTCCTCATATTGTTTATTTTTTAACTAGCAATACAATAAATCCAGTTCTAAAAATTCAGCCAGCAAATTGTTAGACAATTTATCAAAAGTAACTGATTCGGATGAGCGGATAATTTTTTTGTAAAAATCAAGCAATGAATTATGTTTTTTAGCAGAAAATAAATAGACTTTTTGAGGTTCCATGCGTATAATGCGCTGTTAAGTTACAAGCGAGCAGACCGATAGGGAGGGGCATGTTTTATCACAACATCGCCTATCTTTTTTGGGTCTACTCGCTTTTTTACAGCCGAAATTCAGGAGCTTTGGTTTGAGCACCCCCGCCATTTTAGCCCTCGCAGATGGAACGATCTTTAAAGGAACGTCAATCGGCGCAACGGGAAGTACGACTGGAGAAGTCGTTTTTAACACAGCCATGACAGGCTATCAAGAAATTTTGACTGACCCAAGTTATGCACAACAAATTGTGACATTAACTTACCCTCATATCGGAAACACTGGCTGCAACGCAGAAGACGTTGAATCTGGTCGTATCCATAAAGTATGGGCGAATGGTTTAATTATTCGTGACCTTCCTCTACTACACAGTAACTTCCGTGCTGAGCAGTCTTTGAGTGAATATTTGCAAGAACACAATGTTGTTGCAATCGCGGATATTGATACACGTAAATTAACACGTATTTTGCGTGACAAAGGTGCACAAAATGGTTGCATCCTTGCTGGCGAAAATATTACTGAAGAAGAAGCAATTGCCAAAGCTCGTGCTTTTGGTGGCTTAAACGGTTTAGACCTTGCAAAAGAATGTTGTGATCCAACTGGTTTTGAATGGTCTGAAGGTTCATGGACTCTAGGCCAAGGCTTCTCTCAACCTGAATTAAAATATCATGTAGTTGCATACGATTACGGTGTCAAAACCAACATCTTGCGTATGCTTGCAGACCGCGGTTGCAAATTAACCGTTATACCTGCAGAAACTCCGGCTGAAAAAGTATTGGCACTTAATCCGGATGGCGTATTCCTTTCAAATGGCCCTGGCGATCCAGCTGCTTGTGATTATGCAATCGAAGCTGTAAAAACTATTGTTGAAACCACAACATTACCTGTATTTGGTATTTGCTTAGGCCACCAAATCTTGGCACTCGCTTCTGGTGCAAAAACTGTAAAAATGAATCATGGTCACCACGGTGCTAACCACCCTGTACAAAATCTTGAAGATGGTACAGTGATGATTACTTCACAAAACCATGGTTTCGCTGTAGATGCTGAAACTTTACCGGCTAACTTAAAAGCAACGCATAAATCATTGTTCGATGGCACCTTACAAGGGATTCACCGTACAGACAAACCAGCTTTCAGCTTCCAAGGTCACCCTGAAGCAAGCCCAGGTCCACATGATTGTGCCCCATTGTTCGATCATTTCATCGAACTTATCGAAGCATCTAAACAGTAATTAAGGAGCGAATAATGCCTAAACGTACGGATATTAAAAGCATCTTAATTATTGGTGCTGGCCCGATTGTGATTGGTCAGGCATGTGAGTTTGACTACTCAGGTGCTCAAGCGTGTAAAGCACTTCGTGAAGAAGGCTACCGTGTTATTTTGGTTAACTCTAACCCAGCAACCATTATGACAGACCCTTCAATGGCTGATGCAACTTATATTGAGCCAATTACTTGGCAAACAGTTGCACAGATTATTGAAAAAGAACGTCCAGATGCAGTATTGCCAACTATGGGTGGCCAAACTGCGTTGAATTGTGCTCTTGCACTTGATGAGCACGGCGTTCTTGAGAAATATAATGTTGAATTAATTGGTGCAACTAAAGACGCAATTGAGAAAGCCGAAGATCGTAAACTCTTCGATATCGCTATGCGTAAAATTGGCTTGGAATGTCCAAAAGCTGCCATTGCTGAAACAATGGAAGAAGCTTTAGAAATCCAGTCACGCTTTGGTTTCCCAGTAATTATCCGTCCATCATTCACAATGGGTGGTTCGGGTGGCGGTATTGCATATAACCGTGAAGAATTCCTTGAGATTTGTGAACGTGGTTTTGACCTCTCTCCTACTCACCAGTTATTGATCGATGAATCTTTAATTGGTTGGAAAGAATACGAAATGGAAGTTGTTCGTGACAAAAACGACAACTGTATTATCGTATGTGCCATCGAAAACTTCGACCCAATGGGCGTACACACTGGTGACTCAATTACTGTAGCACCAGCTCAAACATTAACTGACAAAGAATACCAATTGATGCGTAATGCTTCAGTTGCAGTTCTTCGTGAAATTGGTGTTGAAACAGGTGGTTCTAACGTCCAGTTCGGTATTAACCCGAAAGACGGACGTATGGTTGTGATCGAGATGAACCCTCGTGTATCTCGTTCATCTGCACTTGCTTCTAAAGCAACAGGTTTCCCGATTGCTAAAATCGCAGCAAAACTTGCTGTTGGTTATACCCTTGATGAATTGAAAAATGACATCACTGGTGGCGTGACTCCTGCAAGCTTCGAACCATCAATTGACTATGTTGTAACGAAGATTCCTCGTTTTAACTTCGAGAAATTCCCGCAAGCTGAACCAGTTCTTACCACTCAGATGAAATCTGTTGGTGAAGTGATGGCAATTGGCCGTAACTTCCAAGAATCTGTACAAAAAGCATTACGTGGTCTTGAAGTTGGTGTAAGCGGTTTTGATGAAAAAATCGAAGCTGGTGCAACAAATGCAAAAGAAATTATTCTAAAAGAACTTAAAGTTCCGGGTCCTGAGCGTATCTGGTATGTAGCGGACGCTTTCCGTCATGGTTTCTCTTTAGATGAAGTTTTTGAAGCGACTAAGATTGACCGCTGGTTCCTTATCCAGATTCAAGACATCGTTAAAACTGAAGCTCAAGTGAAAACTTTAGGTTTTGGTGACTTAAACGCTGACAACATCCGTTCGTTCAAGCGTAAAGGTTTATCTGACCTTCGTATTGCTCACCTCATGGGCATTTCACAAAAGCAATTCCGTAAACAACGTTGGAACTTGGGTGTTTATCCAGTTTACAAACGCGTTGATACATGTGCAGCAGAGTTTGAATCTGGTACTGCATACATGTATTCAACTTACGATGAAGAATGTGAAGCAAATCCATCAAACCGTGACAAGATCATGGTCATTGGTGGTGGTCCAAACCGTATTGGTCAAGGTATCGAATTTGACTACTGCTGTGTACACGCTGCATTAGCTATGCGTGAAGACGGTTACGAAACAATCATGGTGAACTGTAACCCTGAAACTGTTTCTACCGACTATGACACATCTGACCGTCTATACTTCGAACCTGTAACACTTGAAGATGTACTTGAAATCGTACGTACAGAGAAACCTAAAGGCGTAATCGTACAGTACGGCGGTCAAACTCCGCTTAAATTGGCACGTGCTTTAGAAGAAGCAGGCACTCCAATTATCGGTACATCACCAGATGCGATTGACCGTGCTGAAGACCGTGAACGTTTCCAACAAATGATTCAACGTTTACAGCTTCGTCAACCAAACAACAGCATTGTAAAATCTGCTGAAGAAGGTATTTCTGAAGCTGCAAAAGTAGGTTATCCGCTTGTTGTTCGCCCATCTTATGTATTAGGTGGTCGTGCAATGGAAATCGTATATAACGAAGAAGAACTTAAACGTTACCTTCGTGAAGCAGTTCAAGCATCTAATGAAGCCCCTGTTCTTCTTGACCGTTTCCTAGATGACGCAACTGAAGTTGATGTTGACTGTGTATCTGACGGTAAAGACGTTGTGATCGGCGGCATCATGCAGCATATCGAACAAGCGGGTATTCACTCAGGTGACTCTGCATGTTCAATTCCTCCTTATTCTTTATCTAAAGAAATTCAGGATGAAATGCGTCGTCAAACAATTGCGATGGCGAAAGAACTTGGCGTTGTTGGCTTGATGAACGTTCAGTTCGCTGTAAAAGGTGACGATATTTACGTTCTAGAAGTTAACCCACGTGCTTCACGTACAGTTCCATTCGTATCTAAGTGTATTGGTGATTCTTTAGCGAAAGTTGCTGCGCGCTGTATGGCAGGTCAATCTCTTGAGTCTCAAGGATTTACTAAAGAAATCATTCCAACTCACTTTGCTGTGAAGGAAGCCGTTTTCCCATTCGCTAAATTCCAAGGCGTAGACCCTATGCTTGGACCTGAGATGAAATCTACAGGTGAAGTGATGGGCGTAGGTAAAACATTTGGTGAAGCATTCTATAAAGCTGTTTTAGGCTCAAATGAACGCTTACCTGGTTTACCAACTGAAGGCGAAGTAAAGCATGCTTTCTTATCAGTACGTGAATCTGACAAGAAATATATCGCTGATATCGCTAAGAAATTAGTTGAATATGGCTTCAAGCTTGTTGCAACAGGTGGTACTTACCAAGTGCTTAAAGAAGCAGGTTTAGAATGCGAATCTGTAAATAAAGTTACTGAAGGTCGTCCACATATTGTTGACCGCTTGAAAAATGGTGAAATACACCTTATTGTCAATACCACTGAAGGTAAACAGGCTCAATATGACTCTGCAATGATTCGTCGTGCTGCCCTACAAGGCAAAGTGTATTACACAACGACCATCAATGGCGCAGAAGCTGTTTGCCAAGCCTTTGCTGTGAAATTGCCAATGGATGTATACCGCTTGCAAGATTTAACTGTAGGTTAATTTTTTTACCGATAAGTCCCGTCACCTTATCGGTGGCGGGATTTTTTCATTTTTTTAACTGTGTTTTCTCAACTTAAGAGGGACCGAAATGCAACGTTATCCAATGACCCCTGAAGGTAAAATCGCCTTAGAGAAAGAATTACAACATCTGAAATCTGTTGAACGTCCACGTATTACTCAAGCAATTGCTGAAGCACGTGAACATGGGGACTTAAAAGAAAATGCAGAATACCATGCTGCTCGTGAACAGCAAGGTTTCTGTGAAGGACGCATCCAAGATATCGAAGGAAAATTGGGTGCTTCACAAGTCATCGATGTTAAGGACTTAGAACAAAACGGTCGTGTTGTATTCGGTGTTACGGTAACGATTGAAAACCTTGATACTGAAGAACGCAAGACTTATAAAATTGTTGGTGATGATGAAGCTGATTTTAAAATCAATAAAATCTCAGTGAACTCACCAATCGCACGTGGCCTTTTGAGCAAGAGTGAAGGTGATGAAGTAAAAATCGTTACTCCTCAAGGCGAAGTGGAATATGAAATCGTAAGTGTAGAATATCTTTAATTTATAAATAGATATACTTAAACTATAAAACCCCTCAATTGAGGGGTTTTTTATATTTCAGACAAATATTAAAAAAGTTCACTATGCATTTTTTAAAAAGCCTGATGCAAAGATTTTAAAAGCATTTAAGGCTTCAGGAAGTACCTGTTCAGGATATTCACTAGAAGCCACCCATAATGCAGCGTTCATGGCAGCCCCATTTAAAAGCACTGCTGCCGCTTCTGGGTCTACAATTTTAATTTGTTCTGCTGTCAATAGCTGTTCAACACACTCACGGGTAGACTGCAGACATCTATTTTGACTTGGCCAATGCGCTGGATCGCCCAGCACTGCAGGTCCATCACGTAACACAATACGCTGAAACTCAGGATTTAAAGCATTTTGAATATAGGTCTGCCCTTCAAGTAGCAATCCTTCCCAAAGATCACCAGGCTGCTCTAAATGCTGCTGGGCATATTCTGCCATCTGTGAATCAATTTGATCGACCACTGCAGCAAATAAACCACGCTTGTCACCAAAATGATGGTACAGCGCCCCACGGGTCAACCCTGCTTCTGCCGTGAGTTTATCCATTGAAGTATCTGTATAGCCATATTCAGCAAATGCATGACGTGCTACTTCAATCAGTTTCTTGCGGGTTTCCGCCATCTTTTGTTCACGAACAGACATGTATTTCACCAGCTAATCATCACAAAAAATTTTAATTGACATACGCCTCGTATGTCAATTATGTTTACATACGAGGCGTATGTGAAACCTGAGCGACATTTACTGATTGGTATTTAAATACTGAAGGAGAACAAACCTGATGAGAACTGCAATATTTCCTAAAGACCGCCATGCCTTATATGAACAGCATGGTTATTCAGCCGCAATTCAATCGAAAGATTTACTCTTTGTTTCAGGACAGGTTGGTAGCCTTGAAGATGGTTCACCTATACCTGATTTTGAAAAACAGGTAATCCAAGCTTTTAAAAACTTAGCAGAGACACTGAAAGCAGCTGGTTGTACTTTCGATGATATTATTGATGTCACCACCTTTCATACTGATCCAGAACGGCAGTTTGAAAGTATTATGAAAGTTAAAAATCAGATCTTTACACAAAAACCTTATCCCAACTGGACCGCTGTGGGCGTAACCTGGCTAGCGGGTTTTGATTTTGAGATTAAAGTTATTGCACGTATTCCTCATAATAATTAGTTCAAATTAGCACTTACTTTAATATTCGATTCATTGGCTGAGCTGAGATTATTGGTTCAGCTTGAATCGCAATTCGGTATAATGGTGTATTGCCTTTTTTATATCTCCATTATGGCTGAAAAGTTAATTAGCTCCCCTGTTCGTCATTGGTGCGAATTTGAGTTTATTTCCAAAACTGTGAAAAATCCCAATATCCATATTAAAGGAAATTATTCTTACTATTCAGCTTATTGGGATCAAGGCTTTGAACGTTGTGTAGTACGTTATTTACATGACAAAGCTTCAACGCCAGAGAAACCGATTGACCAACTTTATATTGGCAATTTTGTTTGTTTTGGCGCTGAGTGCGTGATCATGATGGGTGGCAATCAGCTTCATAGACCCGACTGGATTTCAACTTTCCCTTTTGATACTCGTAGTTTTTTGGCGGCTGGTGATACTATTATTGCTGATGGCTGCTGGATTGGTAGCCGTGCAATGATTATGCAAGGTGTCAAACTAGGTGAAGGTGCAGTGGTCGCCACTGGAGCCGTGGTAACTAAAGATGTTCCTCCTTATGCAATTGTAGGTGGAATGCCTGCGAAAATTATTAAATATCGCTTTCCTCAAGAACAAATCGACAAACTACTTGCTTTAAAACTTTATGATTTAGATGAGAAGCAAATTTTGAAAATACGTGAATATCTTCAAACTGACGATATTGATGCTTTATCTACACATATAAAAAATTTGCGCAATTTATAAAAATTTATCTAAAAAATTTGTCGTTATAAAATCACAAATGATTACGTGCTTGAATTTAAATCGTCAAAAAATAGGTATAAAGTATTAATAAATAAGCATCATTACAATAAGGAAAATACTCATGTTATATCAACATATTCTGGTTCCAATTGACGGTTCTGAAACTTCTATGGTCGCCATGAAAGAGGCCATTAAGCTGGGAAAAGTGTTAAATAGTAAAATTACAGTTGTACAAGTGATGGCACTTGATCCTTTTATTGCTGATGTCTACGTAAAAACTGGCCAAACTAATGAGTTGATTGAACGTACAAGAACTTATTTGCTCGACATTTTAGAAAAAGCAAAACAAGAATTTGCCAATGAAGGCATTACTGTTGAAACCAAACTGTTGGAAGGCTTTGTTGTACACGAGGAAATCATTCAAGCTGCTCAAGACTTAAATGCAGATCTGATTGTCATGGGTTCTCATGGCCGCACGGGAGTCCGAAAACTCGTGTTGGGAAGTGTTGCACAAAAAGTTTTAGGGGAAAGCCATATTCCTGTGTTAATTGTTCGCTAAAGTGAGAATGCCTGTCTGGCTAAAGTGAGCAAGATAGGCTTCTATTTCTTAAAAGGCATAACCTCTTCACGCGATTGCTCAACCGTTATTGTTTTTTTACTTTTGAAAGCTTCCCAAGAATAATTTTTATAATTTAATTGCCATAAATAATATGGTTGTCCCACATCTTTAAATTGAATGTTTAGTATCATCCATGCCTCATCATGACAATGGGGCGATTTTTTATAATCTTGTTCTGAAAAACATGCTCGAATCATTTCTCGTGAAGAAAAAGCAATATCTTTTAGTGCAACTTGATACTCCCCATGAGGTTTGAGCTTAATGAAGTCAGCATTTTCTTCAAAACGCCCTCCTCCTGAGTAACCCGTAAACCATCTATTAACTACTGCGATTGCAAACTCATTTTTATTTAAGGGATATAAAGCTGGAAAGATTTGTAATCCATCTGGTCCCAAATCATCGGTATGAGGCTCTTTATTATGATGTTGATAATCTTTAAAGTCCCATTGATCAACTACTTTATATTGATTATTTTGCTTCTTAACCTGAACAATTTGTGGACTTTCATCTATTAGGTAATAAATCGAATCTTGCGTATTTTTTCCCTTCCACAGGATAGCTTCACCACTGCATTTCTGTCTCAGTTGCTTGCATATCAAATCTATGTCTTGCTGAGAAGCCTTTATATTTGCAAAAGGTTGAGTTGAAATATCCTTTTCAGCATAACTCACCTGTGCCATCAAACTTAAAAGTAATACTGCTCCACTACACCATTTATTATTCTTTTGCATGTGTATTTACTCTCTAACATAAATATTAAGGCTGCCAAGCAAACTGCTTTAAGTCAACTTTACCATTTAAAAAATAGACACCTTCAGCTTCCAATTTTAATTGCTGAATATTTTCACCTTTTTCATTAAATTTACTTAGGCTAATTTTGCCTTGAGAATTAATCACACGATACCAAGGAACTTGATGATCAGCTTCAAGATGTTTCAAAACATAGCCGACTAATCTCGCATGTTTTGGTAATCCTGCCATACGAGCCACTTGTCCATACGTTGCAACTTTTCCGTAAGGAATCAAAGCAATGACTTCTAAAATTTGCCGATGTAGTTCATACTGAGTTGTCAAAATGGACTCCATAAAAATTGACATCATTCATATCATATAAAAAATTTTGAACAAAACTAAATGCAATCCAAGGTGGGCTTGAGGGAAATCTGCATGAAAAAAACATTACTGGTGATTACTGGCACTTTACTATGCGTTTCTTGTACTACACGCCCTCCTCTTCCTTTAGGAGAAACACCTAAAGTCTCTACAGATGGCCGCCCTATTATTCCAGTCACTTTTGTTTTTACAACCAACTCTCCCGAAGCTACAAAGTTTGATAATTATCAACAGATGCGTAAGGAAATTAAAATATTAAATAAATACTATGTAGATGATAAAAATAATAAAATTTTTAAATTTAAATTACATCGTTATATTCCTTATGAAGAGTTTTCAAAATTACATTGTGATTTAAAACAACAGATTAATCAGCCCTACCCAATTACGATTGAAACTATCCCTGCCAGTGTAAATACGTGTTTTCCGAAACGAACTGCAAGTAAAGAAGTGATTGTTTTTATTTATGATGCCTACTCAACAAAATGGAAATTTGAAGATGTAACGAGTAGAGCCTTTCGTAATAATGGCAAACCCTTTATTTTATTAGACTGGAACCGCCTCAATTATAATATTCAGGCTGGTAGCGTGCATGAAATGGGACATGTTTTTGGTCTAAAACATGTTTGTGCGCCAAAAGCTACAAAACGTACTCCAACCAACATCATGGCAAGCGCCGAATGTAAATTAGGCAGTGGTGGCTTAAGAAATTTAGGATTTACGCCAGTACAACTTCAAACTATTTTATCGACATACAAACAATATCCCTAAAATTTAATTTCAATATATGCTCCTAAGTTATCTTGGGTAGCGATGTAATTTTCAGGGGTCAGTGAAGATGTCATGTAAGTACTAGCTTTTAAGAAATCTTCAGCATTGACTGGATATGGCTGCCAAAATGTTTTCAAATTATTGGTGTAAATTGGATAAAGACGAAGTAAGTCTTTTGACAAATCTAACCTTGCTATACAACCATAAGGTAAGGCATTGTGTTTGTCATATTCGCCATTGCTATTAAACACAGCATTTCCAATACCAAACACGACTGGCTTTTGGTTGATGATCTGGACAGGTTGAATAGTATGAGCACCATGACCAATGATCAGGTCAGCGCCAGCTTGGGTTAGAATGGTAGCAAGCTTATTCTGCTCTTTTGTAATGGGCTTGAAGTCGACACCCCAATGGCAAATAACAATAATTTTATGTTCAGGATGAGTCAGCCTATAGCGACCTATTTGTTCAAGCAAAACACCATTTAAACACGCAATCCCACTCTTATAACCTAAAGCATAAAAATCATAATCGAGATAGGCAGTGTCTCTGTGCCAGTATCCGTTAAAAATAGCATAACGCTTATTTTCAAAAGAGAGTTGAAAGTAGTTATGAGCATCTTTTTGGTTTACACCTGCCCCGATATAAGAAATGTTAGCCTGATCCAACTGTTGTAATGTATAGGTCAGCCCGCGATCCCCATAATCTTTTAGATGGTTATTTGCCAACACCACATGATTAAGGTGAATATTTTTGAATGCTGCTAATGTTTGTTCAGCATCAGCTTTAAGAATAAAAGGCTTTTTATGATCTAAAGGAGATTGGTTTTCTAAAGAAAATACCGCTTCAAAGTTAGCAATATTTAAGTCATGTTCACCTAAAAAAGTTTTTATTTTTTCAAATGAATAGTTATATCCATATTGTTGTAGAGCATCTTTTTGACCCTTTGACCTACGCTTTTCAGTGTAGATTTCCCCAAAGTAGGTATCGCCTAGAATATTAATAATGCCACTTGGAGCTGAGCAAATTTTAGATGTTACCTTCTGTGTTTGAAAACAATGATAGTAAGGAATCAAGTGCTCAGCACGATGAATATCATCTAAGAAAAGAAAGAAACCTATCGTTTGGTTTTCTTCAAAGAAAGTGAGATAAATTTTTCTAAAAGAATTTATAAGATATAAGACCTCTACTACATTCTGTCCCATTAATGGTGTCTGAGGGAGATAAGACTTTCCTTGAAAATTCAGCTCCTTTATAAAGAATAGTTCTTTTATATCATTGGGATAGCTATAAATTTTTCTGATCAATAAAAACAAATGCTTTAGTTGATTTTGGGTAGCTTCATTTTTTAAAGTTAAGTTATAGGTAGCGGCTCTTTTAGAGAAAATTAAAGATGCTTGCTCATTTGTACCACAGAGCATCTTACTTAAAGCATCTTTTACATCTGCTGCTTGAGTAAAAATTAAGAACTGCAATAACTCGGTAAATGTGTAACTTTCAGATGCTTTTAAACCTAAATTTTGCTGTCCAATTTGCTTACTCATATTTTGTGGCACAACATAGACATCTTGAGCTTGTACTTTTTTTTGCTGAAATTGCTCTAGTGCATAGTCGATTAGCAATAACGTGGAGATATCATCGTCAAATTCAAATTGCCATACAGCTTCATCAAAATTTATAGTGTCGATATGTGCTAATAACTTGATTTCAACGGGTTGATACTTCATAGCTCATCACCTTTGTAATCTTTAACGTAAGCGATGTAACCCGATAAGTTATGCTCTTGGTCATCAATCCTTACTCGAAAACGATCATGGCGAATATAAAAAGCATGTAAAATTTTATCTGGTCGTGCCATATACATCGCCATTTCCGGATAAAAAAAGCCTGTCGTTTGAAAATCAGCTCTAAACTCAATTAATTTTTGAAGCTCATGCATATAAGCTTGCTCAAAAAGTACTGTGCGCCCCTGCTCTTTTAAACGGTTCACCATTTTATAAGCAGCCATTAACATTTCTAATAAAGTCGCATAAGTCGTTTTTCGATTACGAATAAAAATAAAATGTTTTAAATAATTATTTAAACCAAAAATAAAATATTTATCTTCAGGGCATATTTTAGTGAGCTCATTGGTACAATAACTTAACCAATGGTCATGATATTTTTCATATCTCTTTTCAATAAAACATTCAAACATTAATTTAACAGTTTCTAATAATCTAGAATCTTGGTTAATTTGATATAACCTTAATAAAGCTAAAGCAGCTTCACCATCATAATAAATAATTCTGAATTTTTCTTTTAAATCATAATCTGGATAATTTAATACGTGAGTTGTTGAGCCATTTGAATCTATTAATTTTAAAATACCATTTGCAAGTTTCTCTGCATATTTTTGATAATTAGTTTTTTGAGTAATTTCTTGATATTTAGTTAACATTAAAATAGCAGCCGCATTGGCACCTAATTTAATTTCAAATTCCCCTTCTTTACCATCAATCATGAAAGCAGTTTCTGAGTCTTTTTCTTTATAAAAGTTGGTCAATGCATATTGGATAGCAGCATGTATCTTGGGCCAATATTCTGGTTTACTCTGCACTTCAAATGTTTCCAGCAACGCATACACCGAGGTACAGTGGCGTACCGTATTGTAGTTACGAATATCTCGATCAAAGGCAGAAAAATAGCCATAGATAAATTTGCCATTTTCTTGAATTTGATCATGCAAAAATGCCGAATTTTTTTCAATTAACGACTGAAAATGCTGTTTCTTATTGCTCGAAATCGCCCTAATACCATTCGCATCATAACTACTCGCTAAATTAATGAATTGCCCATTTTCATAAAATGCTGCGTAGGTATCAAAAGTCCAAATGTCTTGTAGCTCTTGTAGTTTAATCTGTGGTTTAGTCGCGTTATATTTTTGCTTAATTGCATAATTCAGATTTGTTTCATCAAAAAAGTTGGGTTTGTCATAGCTCAAACCTCGTATAATTGCCTTTCCATAAATCTCTTGCTCAAGAAAAGCTACTGAACACTTTTCATCAAACCCAATACCTTTACGGTAGTGGTTGTTGTGAAATTGATGATGGACCTGCTGCTCTACTATTTTCCAAGCTTGTTTCGTTAAATTATATGCAACATCAATTTTTATATAATCAACAAGTGACTCATATGCAAACTGGTCATTAATGAAAGCTAATAATTGTATTTTTGCTTGAGAAAAGTTTGTTTTTTTACTATGCCATACGTTACATCTTTGGTCTTTAGGCCCATAAGATATAAATAAAATTGTTTCATCCTGAAAAGCGGAAGCATGTGGAGCGATATGTTCTAACCAAAGGTTCAGTTGTCTTTGGAAGTTTAAAAATGCTGTCACTCGAAATCAGTTCCTATCCGTTGTTTGTTGTTCTATAAAGTTTTCAATGCATCATAGCATGAACATATAAAAAGCTCAGTTAACGTATTGTTTAAACATAAAAAAAGAGCCCGAAGGCTCTTTTTTTTCTATAACTCGATTGTCAGATTAGAAAATGATTTGACCATTGTTGATCAAGTCATTCAATGTGACTGGACCAGTGAGGTTAGTCAATTGAAGCAATGGTGTTTCAGTGTAAGTACCTTCTACAAGTAATCCACCATCACGGTCTACGCTGATTGTCGCAGTTTGAGTACCAGCATCGTAGCTTACTGACACATATTGACCGATTGTTAAGTTAGTTTGAGAACCAATTAACAAGTTACTTAAGTCAATCTTATCAGCCTGATCATCCGTTGCAGTATTACCCACATGGAAGTCAGTCCATACATCTACACCACCAGCTGTTGTATTACCACCAGTTGCGTTAGTTACGCTTGCAGCCGTTAATGTGTTGTAGATCAAGGTATCAGAGCCATTACCAAGAGCAAATGTATCATTTGCTGCAGTACTTACTGCAAGGCTATTCAACTCTTGACTCAAGTTAATCGTCAATGTAGAGGCATATTCACTACCATCGATCACTGAAACTAACTTGTAATCAATCACATCAACTGTCGCATTAGCAGCACTGTCTAATGGTTTGTAGAAGTAAGAGCCATCATTGTATAGATACAATGTGCCTTCACCTGTATTCACTCCTTGACCAGCAGCTAGTTCATAAGTACCAGTTGTTGAGTTCATTACATAGAGCTGAGTACCTTCTACGACATCATTAGTAAGAACGTTACCAGTAATCCAATCTGTTTGACCATCTGGTGTGTATTGGTCTAGATGAGTCGCTGTGGTTGTAATTACTGTATCTAAAGTAACTTGGCCAATAGCAACTAGAGCACTAATGTTGAATACGATTTGGTACGTACCTGCAGACAGATGTGGGACATCTGTCGAGTAGGCTGGAGCACCCAACACGCCAGCTAAAGCCGTCGCTGAACCTGAATAAACCGTATCTACCCATACACCGCCTACAAACTGCTGAATCTTATAAGCTACAGTTGGTAATGCCGATAAGCTTAATGATGCAGTGTAGTTCAACTGTATATGAACATCACTAACAGTGTTCGCACCAATTACAAATTGGCTAGAAGTGACTGTACCCGTAGTACCGTAAATCGGAGTACCAATAATTGGAACAGTACCAATCTGAGCAAATTGTAAGTCACCACTCGCCACTGAAGCGGCAGGATCTACCACTGGTTCCATACTGATTGTCGCATCATCTGTATCAGGCGTTACTGATGGCGTTGGAAGAGTAGCATCTGCCGAAGGATCTGCTGTATTCCAAGTGACATCAACATCTGGCGAACCAACTTGAACATGTAATGTAGCTGTATCAGTTCTGCCAGTCACTGGATCTGTCACTGTGTAAGTGAAGCTATCAACTTTACCTACATTCGCCATATCCGCAGTTGCCTGATAACTATAAGTACCATCTGCATTAATAGTCAGAGTTCCATATACGCCTACAACCGTTGCAGGAGTACCCGCTACAACTGTAGTTGTATTACCATTTTCAGCTGTAACAGCAGTTACTACTGAAGTTGTTGTAATGTAGTCTGGCACATAGTTTGTACCGTAAACAGCAGAGTTATCATCAGCGAGTACATTACCAGTTACAGGATCAACAACCAGTACAGGCGGTTGAGTGATATCACCGTGATTCAGTGTGATATCCGCAGTAACACTACCTAGAGCTGTAAGTAATGTGTTGCTTTCCATGAACAACTCATAAGTACCGGCACTTAAGTTATCAATCTTGAATTGAACTTCAGAACCAAAGATACCTAACAAGTCAATTACGCCAGTATCAGAACTATCCGCAACTACAGTACGAGTGCCATCTGGATTTACTCGTGTTAATACCACATGTAAACCGTCGACAACCGTAGCAACCGAACCAAAGTTCACTGCAATGATGGCGTCAGTCAGATTACCTGGATCAACTGTAAATGTCGCTGTACCTTCTCTAGAACCGATAACAATTCCACCTACACCGAGTAACCAGTTATAGCTGATCGCATTATCAAGTACCTCAGTTGTTACTGGATACACCATGTCTATTTCAGCTGAAGCAACGTTATCCATTGCATCTACTGGAAGCGGGCTAGTAATTACAGCTGGTTGAGATGGATCTGCATCGTTCCAAGTCATATCTACACTGTCACTATCGAGACGAACATAAAGTGTTGCCTCAGAAGTGTTACCTGTTACAGGATCAAGCAAGGTGTAGGTAAATTGATCTACCTGACCTAGGTTTGCTCCGTCTACAGTTGGGGTATAAGTGTAGTTACCATCTTGGTCGATCACCAATGTACCGTATGTACCAGTGATTGTTGCACCAGCAACTGGATCAACCGCAACACCATTCACTTGAGAGATCACAGCACTGCTGCTCGCTGCATCAACTTCACCAGTGAGGCTCGCATCTTTGATGACATTGCCAGAGATCGGCTCAACAGAGTAACTAGCCACGATGTATGGATTGTAGACATCCATCGTACCAGTTAATGTTCCGCCTAAACCTACACCTAGCAAGCCTTCATATCCGATGAATGCGCGATACTGACCAGCATCCAATCCTTCAAGCACAGCGGTTGGCGTACCACCGATAAGTGATAAATCGATGAGTGAAGCTTCTGGGTTAGTACCACCAATCGATACCCATTGACCTGTTGCTTCATCAAATTTCTGAACAACAATCGCATAATCACTGAGTAAATCGGCAGTAATTATCGCATCGAATGTGAACGTTGCTGTACCTTCGCGGTTTGGATCAACAGTAAACTCAATTGCGTCGTTACCAAGCAATTGTAAGTCGATACCTGCTAACGATACTGCTGCAAGGTAAGTTGAACTGCCTAGAGCAACATCATCTGCAACTAGCAACGGTTCTGGGTTGATTTCTGCAGTTACAACATTATCCACAGCTTTCACAGAGCTCAATTGAATATTGAGGTTTGCTTGAGCCGTATCACCAGTTACAGGATCAGTTAACGTATATGTAAACTGGTCTGTTTGTCCTACACCGGCTGCACTTGCAGTAGGCGTATAAGTGTATGAGCCATCAAGGTTGATCACCAATGTACCGTAAGTTCCAGTGATGATTGTGCCATCTGCTACAACAGGTTGGCCGTTAACCGCACTTACAACTGTTGTTGAAGTTACAACGTCTACTTGACCAGCATCATTTATTTCTGTAATGACATTACCTTCAGCAACTTCGGTGTAGTATCCACCTACTTGTGTTGTGTCATAAACATCCATTGTGCCAGTTAAGGTACCCAGTAAACCGATACCTAGAAGGCCGTTGTAAGTCATGAATGCACGGTATTGACCTTCTTCTAGACCTTCAAGAACCACACCAGGAGTTGAACCTAGCAAAGTAAGATCAAGAATGTCTGCTTGACCACCGCCATAGATTGAAGTCCATTGACCTGTTGCTGTATCAAATTTCTGAACAACTAATGAGTAGTCAGATAATGCATCTACTCCAATTAAAGCACTGTAAGTAAATGTCGCATTGCCTTCTTGACCAGCACCCACTGTAAAGTCGATTGACTCTGACCCTAACTGCAAATCAAGTCCAGCAAGCGATACAAGTGCTAGATAAGTGTTGCTTCCTAGTGCTGCATCATCTTGTACAAGCAATGGTTGAGGAGCAAGTACAGCTGTATCAGTGTTATCGAAAGCAATGATAGAGCTTGCAAGAGTATAAGTTTGCGTATCTTGAAGTGTACTAGCGTTTCCTGCGAGGTCTGTGAATGTCGCAGTAGCATCAACAGTTAAGTCTGAATCTGCTGCAAGACCACTACCAGCTACATCAACTGTCCAAGTACCTGCTACGGCATCAACTGTGGCTGTATATTCAACACCATTTACAGTAACCACAACACCTGTTGTTACTGCATCTGTAGGGATGTTGGTCAATGTACCTGTTAAGGTCACTGATCCACCAGCTTCTGTCGCATCCAAGATGTTATCAGCAGTAACTGGGTCAATTGCTAACACAGTTGTAGTGATATCAGGTGGAGTAACATCTAGAGTTACCGTTACATCTGCATCAGCAACATCTACGTTACCTTGTGCATCTACAGCCTCAGCATGAATCACAATCTGACCAGTCACAGGATCTGCTGCTGTTGCGGCAAGAGTCGCTGTAATGAAGCCGTTTGCAAGGTCAGCTGCAGTCACGGTGTAGTTAGTACCGTTAACATTCACTACCGTGCCATCGATTGCATCTGGTCCCAACGCCACTTGTGCATTGAAGGTACCGTCTGTGCCTAGCTCGTCTGCATTCAAGATACCGTCGCCATTTAAGTCTTCAGGAATCGTGATCGCACCGATCAGGTCTGCAGGCAAGGTATCTACAGTCACGGTGATATCTGCATC
>NZ_JBQEOR010000017.1:0-51381 GCF_052045285.1 Acinetobacter sp. 22301
CCATCAAATTCATCACTTAAAGCAACCAACTCAATTCCAAGTAACTGTTTTTCAACAAGTTTCTATCTGCATCACCGCCGATGGATGTGCATTATAGACCATCTCATTCCCTTTGCAAGGGGTATTTCAGCCTTTTTCACTTGAGTGCCGTTTTTTTCTACTATTTTGCGAAAAAAGTGATATATATGGCTTTTTTTTAGGCATCTTCACTGCCTTTTATTAGTTTTATATTTAAGAATTTGGGACATTTTTAATTTCCTATGTCTTTAATAGAGTTTATAGACATATATACTCCCTTAAGTCCAAAGATTCCAAAGATTCCAAAGATTCCAAAGATTCCAAAGATTCCAAAGATTCCAAAGATTCCAAAGATTCCAAAGATTCCAAAGATTCCAAAGATTCCAAAGATTCCAAAGATTCCAAAGACAGACTAGAGCAAATACTCTATTTATTGATTAATACTTTCTATTCTTTACTTATTCTATTTTTCTACTTATTAAGTTAATTACAAATTGTTCCACGTGGAACGCTTAATTGTTTTTGTGATCAGAAATAAAAAAAGCAGGATTACTCCTGCTTTTTACTCTATAACTTTATTTTATTAGTCAGTGAAAATTACACGTGCAATTGCTTTTTTACCTGATTGAATAATAAAGCTTCCTTTTTCTTTTACAGAGAAGCTTGCATCAACGGCATTCCAGTCAACTTTTACCGCACCACGAGCAACCGCATCTTTTGCCGCAGCTGCATTTGGGTTTAGCCCCGCTACACGTAAAATCGTAGCAATAAAGATTTCTCCTCCAAACTCACCAAGTGAAATAGTCACTTCTGGTGTGTCTTCAGGTACTTCACCTTCTGTAATACGGTTACCAGCACTCTTATGGGCATTAGCAGCAGCTTCTGCATCATGGAAGCGTTCAACTAACTCAAGTGCAAGGATGCGTTTTACTTCTTGTGGATTACGACCAGCAGCAATTTCATCTAATAGAGCTTTGATCTCATCAAGAGATTTGAAGCTTAATAAATCGAAATAGCGTTCAATTAAAGAGTCTGGCATTGATAAAACTTTTTGGTACATGGCCCCTGGTGTATCAAATACACCAATATAGTTACCTAAAGATTTAGACATTTTATTTACGCCATCTAGACCTTCTAGAATCGGCACAGTGATACACACTTGAGATTCTTGGCCATAACGGCTTTGTAAAGTACGACCCATAAGTAAGTTAAAGGTCTGGTCTGTACCGCCTAACTCAACGTCAGCTTCAAGCGCAATTGAGTCATAACCTTGAACTAAAGGATATAAAAACTCATGAATTGCAATCGGCTGATGATTGCTATAACGCTTAGTAAAGTCATCACGCTCTAACATACGTGATACGGTTTGCTGACTTGCTAATTGAATAAGGTCAGCAGCAGACTTTTGATTAAACCATTCTGAGTTAAAACGTACTTTTGTTTTATTCGGGTCTAATATCTTGAATACTTGCTCTTGATAAGTTTTAGCGTTGGCTTCTACTTGTTCACGTGACAATGGTGGACGAGTTGCGCTTTTACCAGTTGGGTCACCAATCATCGCTGTATAGTCACCAATTAAGAAGGTAACTTCATGGCCCAAGTCTTGGAAAGTTTTTAGTTTATTAATAAGAACCGTATGTCCTAAATGTAAATCTGGTGCTGTAGGGTCAAAACCAGCTTTAATTTTAAGAGGACGATTCTCTTTAAGCTTTTTCAGTAAATCTTCTTCTGAAATAATTTCGTGCGTGCCTCGTTGGATGAGGGCAAGCTGTTCTTCGGCGGGCAAGAAATTTGACATCACAAAACCTAAACACATCAGTTATTCAATTTGTGCGATATACTAACATTTTTTCAGCGTCTTGCAGGGGAAGTTGCATATGAGCGCAATCTATATCGGCGTAATGACTGGCACTAGTATGGATGGTGTGGATATTGTTGCGGCTTCATTTGAGCCACTACAGCTTCATGCCACTCTTACAGTTCCATTCGAACCCGAGTTACGTGATGAGCTTATGGCATTAACTTTACCTGATGACAATGAAATTGACCGCATGGGTAAAGCTGATGTTGCTCTAGCCCAAATGATTGGTCATGGCATTAATACTCTCATTGAAAAAAATCAGTTAGATCGTAGTCAAATTAAAGCAATTGGTTCACATGGGCAAACCATTCGTCATCGCCCAGAACATGGATTTACTTTACAAATTGGTGATCCCAACATCATTACTGAAATTACTCAGATTCCGGTTGTTTCAGATTTCCGTCGTAGAGATATGGCAGCAGGTGGTCAAGGCGCACCATTGGTTCCGGCTTTCCATCAAGCATTATTTCAACATCCAAGTATTCATCGTGTGATTTTGAATTTGGGTGGTATTGCTAATGTGAGTATGTTGCCTGCCAATAATGCTGACGGCGTATTTGGTTTTGATACAGGACCTGCAAATATTTTGATGGATGCGTGGTGTCATCGCCATACAGGTCATCCATATGATGAAAATGGTGACTGGGCTGCCTATGGTCATCCTATTCGCTCTTTACTCGACCGCCTTCACGCCCATGAATATTTTTCTAAAGAGCCACCTAAAAGTACAGGTCGTGAAGATTTCAATATTGACTGGCTAGATGATCAGTTAATCGATTGGCGAAATGATTTAACTTATGATGAGTTAGAAGATACCCCTGAAAACATCCAAGCTACCTTATTAAAGCTTACTGTGCGTGCTATTCAAAAAGCGATTTATCGCTCTGAGATGGAAACAGGTGAAGTGTATGTTTGTGGCGGTGGTGCTTATAACTCTTATTTATTAGAGCAATTACGCTGGCGTCTTCGTAAGCACAATTGGTCTGTTCAACCTACAGATGTTTTAGGACTCTCCCCTACTTGGGTCGAAGCTACAGCATTTGCATGGTTAGCAATGCGCTTTGTAAATGGTTTAAGTGGTAATTTGCCCGCAGTAACAGGGGCTTCGGATTTCAGAATTCTAGGTACAATCACCGTAGTATAAAAACTATTTATTGATGTGATTGGTCAGATTCGACCTCATAACACATTTACTGACCCGAAATGCTGTTATTTAAATGAGCATAAAAACTCATGATAAATGCCGATAAAAATAATTTAAGGCATGTTTGTATGGATCTGACTAAACGTATTCATCAATATACACGTGGGGCTTGGACATTCGATGTGATTGATTCAGGCCCTATAGATGGTCCACTCGTTATTTTATTACATGGTTTTCCAGAAACTGCTCATAGTTGGGAGCAAACCTCTGAATTATTGCATCAGCATCAATTTAGAACGCTTGCGATTCATCAACGTGGTTATAGTTTAAATGCTAGGCCTCAAAGCCGATTTCAATATTCATTGAGTGAGCTTGTAGAAGATGTAGCGAGTTTCATTGAGCAACTCGGTCAGCCAGTTTATTTAATTGGGCACGACTGGGGCTCGGCAATTGCCTCAGGCGTTGCGATGAAGTATCCACAATATATTCAGCATCTCACTTTAGTTTCTGTGCCTCACCAAGCTGCTTTTCTAAAAGCCTGTTTAAGCAGCAGACAACTTTTTAAATCTTATTATTTTGCAATTTTTCAGCTACCGATTCTGCCCGAACTTTTATTTAAAAAGATACCTAAATTGGGCCGTAAGTTTCTTAAGTCATCAGGTATGACCGAAGAGCAAATTGCGATATTCGAGGCTGAGTTTATAGAAGAAAATAGATTATCTACGGCGTTGAATTGGTATCGTGGCTTTTTTTGGGACAAGCCTCAAAATCCTTTTAAAGCAATAGATGTTCCTACTCTTTTTATTTGGGGTAAACATGATATTGCCGTTACAGAAAAAAGTGCCGAGCTAAATTCACAGTATTTTAAAAATAGTTATGACGCAGTTTTTATGGATGCATCGCATTGGATTCCATATCAGAATGCGCCTGAACTGGTACAATACTTTTTAGAATCTGTCCGTAAAAAATAATGATTTGATCAATAAAAAAACCTCTCAAAATAGAGAGGTTTTTTAAATTTTAAAATTCTATTAAATCGAGAATGAAGAACCACAACCACATGTTGTTGTTGCATTCGGGTTTTGTACGATAAAACGCGAACCTTCAAGACCTTCTACATAGTCAACTACTGAACCAATGAGGTATTGGTAGCTAAGTGAGTCAACCAGCATTTTCACATCGCCATTTACGAATTCTGCATCATCTTCATTTACGCTTTCAGCAAAATTGAAGCCATACGAAAACCCTGAACACCCGCCTCCTGTTACATATACACGTAACATGAGATCGTCATTCCCTTCACTATCACGGAGTTGGCGTACCTTATTGGCAGCATTATCTGTCAAAACTAGAGCTTGGGCATTCATGATGATTGTTCCTCGGATTTTGCTGTGCCTTTCAAAATAAAAAAGACCCTATATTGAGTATAGCATAATCAATATAGGGTCTGTCTTCGAAGTTTAAAGCGAATCTTGAGTATTTTTATCAAGATTATTTGTAATTCTCGTCTTGTAAGCCACATTCGAAGTTTTTAGCATCTTGCTTACAACGGAATTGCCATAATAGTTTCATCATGCGTTTATCATATACACCACGTTGTGTAAGGTTAATTCGAGACTCACGCATGAGCTTTTGGTAGCCTGGTTTATCGGCTGCTGGGACATCCATCCAGTATTTTTGTGGAATATCAGCTTTCATTTTACCCAAGATGGTAAAAGCACGTGGTAGCTGACCTGAAACCCACTCTCTAGATTTCTGTCCAAAACCAACTGGGAACTTATCAGGTCGGATAATGATATTTCCTGTGACCTGTAAGATTGGATAATTCACGATCGCACCTTTTGTACCTAAACCTTTTTGTAGTTCCAAAGGTTTAAATGCTGCTGCTGGCGCACCAATAATATCAACTTGATGGTTATTAAATTTCGCACCGAAATTTGTTACGTCAGCACTAACCGCCTGTGCCCCGACCTGCTGAACCATAATTTTTTGTGCTTCATCATAATCAAGCACAGCAATTTTCTTACCTGCAGCTTTCGCTACTGTATTGATGCTACGGTCATTTACCAAAAGGTAAGCATCACCAACCGGAATAACACCGACAACCTCATAGCGACCATTAACCATATATTTACTAAAAGTCGGACTCGCTAAACCTTGCATCACTTTTACAGCAAGCTTGAGATCAGGAATGGCCCCAATTGCATCTAATGATCCAGTAAATGAGTTAAATTGGCGACCACGCATCCCTGACACGCTAATACCATCACATTTACCCGCTTTAAAATCTTCAGCAATCACGGCTTCATTCTGGTTTACTTTAAGCTCGATATCAGCTCCCCAGTTTTTAGCGGCAAGTTGATAATCCTTCATCAGCGCATAAACGTCGCCATTTTTTCCAACGAAGTCAAAAACACATACTGTTTGTTTAGCCTCGGCTGCAAAAGAAACTGTGGTAAGTCCCATCGCAAGTAATAGCGTTTTGGAAAATTGCATATTCTTTTTCCTTTCCTTGTGGAGTTTTTGTTTTTCGATACCAAGAAATTTCACACCGATTAGGTATGAATCGGATAGGCTTCACATAAAAATCATGTTGGAATATTTGTATAGACCGTATTTGCTTTTATGATTGTATTTCCATGAAAAATAGATAGCGAATGACCTACCTATTAGCAATTATTTTAATCACTCAAGTCCTTGATCCATTTTTATACCTTCATGTTTCCTTATGAAGTTTTTATCTAAATTTAGCTTAACGTCTTTCTATTTATCCACAATGGCAGAACTGACAGCGCATATAAAACAAAAAGCCTAGAACTCAGTCTAGGCTTTCTGAAAGAAATTAGGATTATTCACCAGGCATTGAACATTCAAAGTTAGCCTTGTCTACAGAACAACGTGCTTTTTTGAGTACAGACATCATTCCAGCATCGTAAACACCGCGTTTAGTTAAGTCCATACGGCCATCACGCAACATTTTTTGATACTTAAGTTTGTCTTCTGCACTTAAGTTCATTTTGTATTTGCCAGGAATTTGCGCTTCTAAACGGTTGATCATTGCAAAGCTCTTCGGTAACTGTTTAACAAACCAGTCACGAGATTTTTGACCAAAACCAGCTGGGAATTTATCAGAACGTAATACTAGATCTGCTGTAACGTGTAATACAGGGAAATTCCACATTACACCGTTTGCGCCTAAACCTTTATTTAATTCTAATGGTTTGTAAGCATAAGCAGGCGCACCTACCATATCTACCTGACCATTGTTGAATTTAGCAGCAAAGTTTGAGATATCAGAAAGAACTGCTTGAGCTCCTACACGTTGCACCATAATTTTTTGTGCATCGTCATAGCCAAGTACAGCGAATTTTTTACCCGCAGCTTTTTCAACAGAGTTGATGTTTTTGTCGCGTACGAAAATGAATGCTGAACCTAGCGGAGAAATACCAGCAACTTCGTATTTTTTACCCCCCATATTTGTGGTCATTTTTGCTGCATTACGCGCATCTAATACATAAGTAATTGCACGTTGAGCGATTTGGTTATTTGGAACACCACCAAGTGAGTCGATAGATCCTGCGAATTTGTTATATTGGCGTGCACGCATTGCTGTCATTGCCACAGCATCACATTTACCCGCTTTAAAATCATTATCAGCAACAGCCTCGTCCTGACGAGGAACTAAGTTAATTTCAGTACCCCAGCCTTTTGCAGCAAGAGCCCATTCTTCCATCATTTTATATGAGTCGCCTGCTTTTCCTAAGAGGTCGAATACACATACGGTACTCGCTGCTTGCGCTGAAGCAGAAAAACCAACAACAGAAGCGGCAGCCATAGCAAGTACGATTTTTTTCATTTTCTTCATCCTTCCACGGAACAGATTTTTTGTTTGAAGTTTCCTTTCAAACACAGATATTAATCATGTTTTTTAGAAAAAAATAGAGCTTTTACTCAAATATTTTTATCTCATTGAACCATTGTTTGTTGGTTTTAAATTATTTATTAAAAGGAAAAATCGCTAATTTTCCGTAAGTTATTTTTTATATTCACAATTTTCATACCCATATTCAGCTTTGAAATATATGTAGCGTTTTTGTGTTTAAAAAATAAACTACTCTCCATTAAGCGTACATTCAAAATTTGTCCGTTCAACTGTACAGCGGGCACGCTTTAGCACACTCATCATTGTTGCATCGTATACACCTTGTTTTGTTAAGCTGAGGCGACCTTCACGTAAAATTTTTTGATATTTGGTTTTATCTTCCGCTGAAAAATTCATTTTAATTTTTGAGGGTACACCCATTTCTAGCCGCTTTATCATAGCAAAATTCTGGGGTAATTTTTGTATAAACCAAGCACGTGACTTTATACCAAAATCTGTGGGGAACTTATCACTTCGGGCAACTAAATCGCCCGTAACGTTAACAACGGGGAAAGTAAACATTGCCCCTTTTACTCCCACCCCTTTACCAATCTCTAAAGGTTTATAAGCATAGGCTGGTGCCGCAATTGCATCGACTTGGCCACTATTAAACTTTTTCACAAAATCGGTAATTTCCGAAGGAATGGGCTGAGCGCCAACACTTTCTACCATAATTTTTTGTGCTGCGTCATATTGCAAAATAGCAAATTTAGTCCCACGTACTTTTTCAATTGAATTAAGATTTTTATCTCTCACAAATAAATAAGCCAATCCAATCTGAACAATACCAACGACCTCGTAATTGGTTCCATTTTGTGCAGTCACCATGCGATGTTTATTACGCTTATCTAAAACATAACTAATGGCTTTTTGAGCAATTGCATTACTGGTTACCCCTCCAATCGCATCAATTGAACCTGCAAATTTATTATAATTTCGCGCCCGCATGGAGGTCATATAAGCGGCGTCACATTTTCCTTCACGCAGTCTACGGTCAACTAAGCCTTCATCTTGAAATGGAATTAAAGTGATATCTGCTTGCCATTCTTTCGCTGCAAGCGCCCACTCTTCCATCATTTTATAGGATTCACCTGACTTTCCTAATAAATCAAACACACAGACACTTTGCCCAGCATGTACTGTCCCCACAGCACAGCAAAATACTGCACCAATTATCCCCAATCTTTTTTTCATTTGACTTTCCTTAGTCTAGTTTTATTAGTAGCTCATTAATCAACCAAATTTCAAACTGTTTTTATTTTAGCCATATTTTTTTAAAAGTATTCTATCTTGTTCAATATTTTGAAAATTTCGGATGAATAGCGAAATTTAGAATGTCTGGATATATCTAATTATTAATACCTGCTCACTAAAATCCGGAAAGTTTTGTTTTCATCGGCAGTTCTCTTTAAAATACAGCATCCCTAACTCACCTCGATACAATAAGATGATTCAATTTGACCAAGTTTCTTTACGCCGCGGTGGACGTGTTCTATTTCAAAAAGCGTCTATGCAATTACACCCAGGTTGGAAGATTGGTCTAACTGGTGTAAATGGCGCAGGTAAATCGACCTTATTTGCTGCATTACTTGGAAGTTTAGGTGCAGATGAAGGTTCACTTACTCGTCCGACAGGCTGGACCGTGGCGCATATGGCGCAAGAAGTAAAAGCCCTAGATATGCCTGCAATTGATTTTGTTCTTTCAGGTGATGAAGAGTTTTGGGATATACAAAATAAGCTTGCTCAACCAGATCAACTGACTGATTTTGAATTGGCTAAATTGCATGGCCGTTTTGATGAAATCCATGGTTATTCAGCGCCCTCTAAAGCTGCGCAGCTCATGGCAGGCCTTGGTTTTCTAGAAAATCAATTACGTTTGAACGTTGAGAGCTTCTCGGGTGGATGGCGTATGCGCTTAAATTTGGCGCGTACCCTCATGAGTCGTTCTGATCTACTCTTACTGGATGAACCAACAAACCACTTAGATTTGGATGCAATTCTGTGGTTAGAAGATTGGCTTAAAGCCTATGAAGGTACACTCATTCTAATTTCGCATGACCGCGACTTTTTAGATGCGATTACAGATCATATTCTTCACATCGAAAATCAAGAACTCACGCTTTACACCGGAAACTACACTACATTTGAAACCACACGTAGTGAACGTCTTGCTCAACAACAACAAGCTTTTGAAAAGCAGCAAGAAACACGTGCTCACTTACAAAAGTTTATTGATCGTTTTAAAGCAAAAGCGACTAAAGCTCGTCAGGCACAAAGTCGTATTAAACAACTTGAGCGCATGCAGCAACTTGCACCAGCCCATGTAGATACGCCTTTTACATTTAGTTTCCGTGAACCGACTAAAATGAGTTCACCATTGCTTACTTTAGATAATGCCAGCATTGGTTATGGTGATAAACAGATAGCCGAAAAAATCAGATTACAAATTACACCAAACTCACGTATTGGTTTGCTTGGGATGAACGGCGCAGGTAAGTCAACATTGATTAAGAGCTTGGTTGGTGATCTACCACTCTTGGCAGGTGAACGTAAAGCTTCCGAGCTGCTTAATATTGGTTACTTTGCGCAGCACCAGATGGATGCTTTAGATGGCAATGCTAGCCCAATGCTACAGCTTGCCCGTATAGCAGATAAACAAATTAGTGAAGCCACTCTACGTTCATTCTTAGGTAGTTTTGGCTTTAGTGGTGAACGCATGGATACACCATGTGAAAGCTTTTCTGGTGGAGAACGCGCTCGTTTAGCCCTAGCACTCATTGTATGGCAGCGTCCAAATGTTTTAATTCTCGATGAACCAACAAACCATTTAGATCTTGATATGCGTCATGCACTGAGCATGGCATTACAAGATTTTGAAGGTGCAGTTGTTCTGGTTTCCCACGAACGTCAACTTATTGCAAGTGTATGTGATGAGCTTCTTTTAGTACACGGCGGTAAATGTACTGAGTTCGAGGGTGATTTACAGGACTATGCTAAATGGCTACGTGAAGCCCGTCAGCAACAAATCAATGCTCAGACTGCTGTCGCACAGAACAACTCTTCCTCTGCCGCTCCAGCGCCTGCTAAAGTTGATAAAGAAGCACAACGTAAAGAAGCAGCTCGCCGTCGTGAACAGACTCGACCTATTCGTAAAAATATTGAAAAGATTGAATCACAAATTGAAAAGCTACAACCGCAGCTCGCCAAAATTGAAGAATCCTTAGCAGACACATCTTTATATGAGGCTGCACGTAAAGACGATTTACTCAAACTTATGAATGAACAGACTGAGCTGAAGGCTAAACTTGAGCAACATGAAGAGCAGCTTTTAGAACTCATGATGGAGTTAGAAGAAATGGAAGCTTCTTTTGATTAATCTGTTTTCTAAAATAAAAAAGCCGATTTCTTAATCGGCTTTTTTATTAATTAGTAAGGGGTATAAAAAGCCCCTAATTCATTTAAATTGCTATTTACAGGTAAAGGCCAAATATTGCTTGATAAGCTGTCAGCAATATATAAATCGTACCCGCCTCGACTCCCTGTTTGTCCTGCAAGAGATACCACCATGTAACGCTGATCTAAAGGAGCTGGATCGGAAGTATCATAATTAATATTGTTAAATGGCAAACGTGTAGTTTGTTTATTAGCCATATCATAAATATAGATCTGGTCATGAGGATTTGTTGGGCTATACCAGCGCACATATAAGAACCGACTTCCTTGCCACCATACTGGATAATATGAAGCGATATTGGTCAGCTGTGTATCATAAGCACCCGACTGATCAATACTAAAAATTCTAGAATTATTTCCAGCACCTTTTGCATACAAAATTTGAGTGGTATTCACCATCGGATAAGGCATCGATTCTTCTATATCCCAACCATTTTGAGTCACAGGAGTCATCGTCCGATCCGTCATTTTAATGATTTTTAGATCACCATTTTGTTTAAAAATAATACGCTGGTTATCTATAAATTTAGGGTCTTCATCGCGCTTATTATTGCCCTGAGTTAGGTTAATGGGTAACTCAGGGCTTCCGACTTTCCAAACATACACATCCCATGCATCGCCATAATGCTGTCCAGAATTCACTCCCATAAACGTTAACCATTTTCCATCTGGAGAGAAATGGCCATTCATCATATGGTCAATTTTCCAATTTGCGCCGAGTAATGTGGTCTGCTGTGTTGTGAAGTTATAAAGATAAAGCTTACTGTCCCATGCCTCATAATCACTATAACGATGAAATACTAATTTTCCATAAAAGGTGGGGGCTATCGCAGCATGCAGTTGAAATAAACAATTAAAAAATATGATTCCAATGCATAAGAGTTTTTGTATTTTTTTCATAATTATATTTCCTATTGTTATTAGTAAGTACCGCATAGAGAATATAACTTCGAATAGTTTACTTGTTAAACAAAATACTTTTTTCGGATACAAAAAAAGGGCTAATGATGATTAGCCCTTTACCATAAAAAATCAATTATCTAAATTTTTTATGATTTTCATTTCGTATTTTGACTAAATTAATTGCTTCAGTTTTGGCTTGATCTAATTGTCCTTGCTCAACTAAAACAGTTACTTTATCAATTTCGGCAACAAGCTGATCTAAACCAGCTTGGTACTCTTTTACCTTTACATTTTCTGATGGCAAACCTTCGAGTTTATGCGGCAAATATTGCTTAGAAGAAACTGCTGCTTCACGCATTACAACAAGCTGTTTTTTCGCGTTATCAGCATCTTTCGCTTCAGCAAATGCTTTCGTACTCTTAGCTAAAGTTTTCATATTCGTTTCTAGGTCTGCCGCCCAAACAGCAGAACTTCCTAAAAACACACATGAAATTAATAGGCTAGCTAATAATTTCTGACTCATCATTCTCTCCCTAGACTGATTTAGAATCATGTTATGAATTAAGCATCAATATCCGCATTTAAAGCATTCTCTTCAATGAATGCACGACGTGGTTCAACATCATCACCCATTAAGCAAGAGAACATACGATCTGCTTCAATCGCATCATCAATTGTCACCTGCAACATATTACGGTTTTCAGGATCCATCGTTGTTTCCCACAGCTGTTCAGCATTCATCTCTCCAAGACCTTTATAGCGTTGGATCATCATACCGCGGCGTGAATCTTGTAAAATATGTTGCCAAACTTGATGGAAGTTAGTCACTTGAATACGGCGATCACCTTTTTGTAAAAAAGCACCCTCTTCAAGTAAAGTGAACCAACTCTTCGAGTTTTTGAGTAAACGTGCATATTCAGCTGAATTCAATAAAGCTGCATCAAGCAAATACGCATGCGGCAGATTATGAACATAGACAGTAATACGCGGCCAATAATGCGCAGATTTTTCACCTTGAGCATTTTCACGCTCAAATGCCTCTAAAGAGATTTCTGGACGTAAACTTGGCTGTAATCTGGTAATGATATCGCGTACCTGATCTGCCCATTGTTGTACATAAGCTTCATCATGGTTTTGATCACTCTTGAATGCTTCTACTTCAAGTAAAGCATCAAGTAAGCTAGCTGGATAACGTAAAGTTAAGCGCTGTAAGCTCTTTTGTGAAACTTGATAGTCTTGAATCACTTTCGCCAGTGCTTCACCAGTAATTGCAGGTGCTTCAGCATTGGTATGTAGAGATAGCTCATCAATTGCATTTGAGATGAGATAAGTTTCCAACGCATCATTATCTTTGATGTATTGTTCTTGCTTACCTTTCTTCAATTTATACAAAGGTGGCTGAGCAATATAAATATGCCCACGCTCAACCAACTCCGGCATTTGACGGAAGAAGAACGTTAACAACAAGGTACGGATGTGAGAACCATCGACGTCGGCATCGGTCATGATAATGATTTTATGATAGCGAAGCTTATCAGGGTTATATTCTTCACGACCAATACCACAGCCAAGTGCAGTGATTAAAGTACCCACTTCCTGACTAGAAATCATTTTGTCAAAGCGTGCACGTTCAACGTTCAGGATTTTACCTTTCAACGGTAAAATAGCCTGCATTTTACGATTACGACCTTGTTTAGCACTACCACCAGCAGAGTCACCCTCGACTAGATATAATTCAGAAAGTGCTGGGTCTTTTTCTTGACAATCTGCCAATTTACCTGGTAAACCTGCAATATCAAGTGCACTTTTACGACGTGTCATTTCACGCGCCTTACGTGCAGCATCACGTGCACGCGCAGCATCAATAATTTTACCGGCAATTGATTTTGCAGCTTGCGGGTTTTCAAGTAAGTAAGCAGAGAACTCTTTGTTCATTGCTTGCTCAACCGCTGGTTTTACTTCACTCGATACTAGTTTTTCTTTAGTTTGAGAAGAGAACTTCGGATCAGGTACCTTTACCGAAATAATCGCGGTTAAACCTTCACGGGCATCATCACCTGTCACATTGACTTTTTCTTTCTTGAGAATATTTTCATTTTCAAGATATTGGTTAAGACCACGTGTTAAAGCCGCACGGAAACCTGCTAAATGCGTACCGCCATCCTTTTGAGGAATATTGTTGGTAAAACAACGCACGTTTTCTTGATAACTTTCATTCCACTGCAATGCAACTTCTACACCGATACCGTTTTCTGTATCCGCGGTGAAATGGAAAATCTCGTTTAGATGAGTTTTACCTTCGTTAATGTATTTTACAAACTCAGATAAACCACCTTCGTAGTCATACACATGCTCAAGGTTAATACGTTCATCACGTAAAACAATACGCACGCCCGCGTTTAAAAATGAAAGCTCTCGTAAACGACGCGCTAAAATTTCAACGTTAAAAATAGTTTGACTAAAAGTTAGTTCACTTGGCCAAAAACGTACAGTTGTACCACTGCTATCCGTTTCACCAATCACACGTAATGGATATTGCGGATCACCGTGGTGATACTCTTGTTCATGCACTTGGCCAGCGCGATTAATAATTAAATGCAATTTACTTGAAAGCGCATTTACAACTGAAACGCCTACGCCGTGCAAACCACCTGAAACTTTATAGCTGTTATCGTCAAACTTACCGCCTGCGTGCAAGATCGTAAGAATTACTTCCGCTGCAGACACCCCTTCTTCAGGGTGGATATCGGTTGGAATACCACGGCCATTATCAGAAACACTTACCGATTCATCTTCGTGAATTGTGACAATAATTTCGTCACAATGCCCAGCTAAAGCTTCATCGATTGCGTTATCGACAACCTCGAAAACCATATGGTGTAAACCGGTACCGTCATCTGTATCCCCAATATACATACCCGGACGTTTACGAACTGCATCTAATCCACGTAATACTTTAATACTAGAGGAATCATAAGCCTTTTCATTGGTTTGTTCTGTTTGAGAGGCTGATTGAGACTCTGAACTCATGGTTTCTCCCTAGCAAATATAGGTTTATTCAAAGATGGGTAACATCAAAAAATTATGGTGAAGCAAGACTAACTTGACCGGATTCAACATTGAATAATTGATATGAAATAGACAGATCATGTAAGTGTTTTTTTACCGATGCATGATCTAAAGTTGTCATAAAAACCTGGCTACCAAGTTGGCTTAATCGTTCAATTAAACGTTGTTGTGCGGTTAAGTCTAATTCTGCTGTCAGATCATCTAATAATACCACAGTTTCCTTATTACTCGCATGTAACATTGCAATTTGTGACAGTTTTAAGGCAATAATCAAGAGTTTTTTCTGACCTCTTGATAAAACTACATCAGCATGTCCAAACGGGGTTTTTAAGCGCAAATCTGCACGATGTGGCCCATATTCGGTATAGCGTCGTTCGATGTCTTTTTGGTGTTGATTCAGCAAGTCTTGCATGAGTCCCTGCTCTGTATGAAAACCGGGACTATATTCCAGTTCAATCTCTAGATCAGGTAGCAATTGACTTAAATCATTTTGAAAAAAGACATTCCATTGTTCCACAATACTTAAACGCTGAGAGTGTAAAATTTCACCATAATCACTCAACATTTTATTCCACGGCTCTAAATCCGCTAGAGAAATATTCCGTCTGGTTTTAAGTAAAGTATTACGCTGCTTTAATGCACGAGAATAATATTGCCAAGCAAAATAAAACTCAGGTTCCACGTGGAACATCAGCCAATCTAAAAGCTGGCGCCGAGGTTTCGCCCCATGGTCAATAATATCTATACTTTGTGGATCAATATGCTGCAAAGGAAGCAGTTTAGCGAGTTGTCCTTGTGTAGCCACTGTATCGCCATTGACCTTCATCAACTGCTCACCAGAGGCCAACTTTTGCATGCCAATTTTTTCAGTTGCAGATTGCGCGAAAACAATCGCATCTTCAGCAGAGTATTGAATATAATTTTTAGGTATGTGGGTGCGGAACGACCGCCCTGTTGCAAGCAAATGGATTGCTTCCAGTATTGAAGTTTTTCCTGAACCGTTAGCGCCATAAAATACATTAAACGGTTGCAACCCTTGGAGTGCAACCGTTTTTAAATTACGCACACGTTCAATATTTAAACGCGTAAGATGCATATTAGATAGCCAGATTATACACGCATCGGCATAACGACATAGGTTTGATCAGGATGTGCCGGATCTTGAACCAATACAGATTGGTTTGCCTCAGTCATGCTCATATTTACATCATCACCATCAAGCACACCTAAAACATCCAGCAAATATTGCGCATTAAATGACATTTCAAGCGGTATATTTTGATACTGAATCGCTAAATCTTCAATCGCTTCGTCTTGTTCAGGGTTATTTGCACGTAGCTGTAAAGAATCTTGATTAAAATTCAAGAAAACACCACGTAACTTCTCATTACTCAAAATTGCGACGCGTTGTAATGATTGTTTAAACACATCATGGCTAATTAATACATGTTTATCGCCACCACGTGGAATTACACGACGATAATCAGGGAATTTTCCATCAATCAACTTTGTAGTAAAGCGAACAGTGATATCGCCCTGCTCTTTGTCACGGCTTGGCGTATTAATTGTGACATTTAACAATTCACGACCAATCAGCAACGTTAATTGTTCATCTTCAATGCTAAGTAAACGCTGTAATTCACCAACAGCTTTACGAGGCACAATTGCTTGGACCAATTGAGATGATGTAGAAGAAGCAGTAATTTCACAAAGTGCTAAACGGTGACCATCTGTTGTTACTGCACGTAATTGATTTTCATCAATTTCTAATAAAGTACCCGTTAAATAGAAACGTACATCTTGTACGGCCATAGCAAAAGCCGTTTTTTCAAATAAACGCTTTAACTCACGTTGAGTGACCTGTACTTGTGTACCTTGACTATTTTCAGTGGTCAATAATGGATAATCTTCTGCCGGTAAAGTACCTAATACAAAACGGCTATTACCAGATTTTAAAATACATCTTTGATCTTCTGTAATTTGTAAGTCAATCAATGCAGCTGTAGGCAATGATTTACAAATTTCCATCAACTTACGAGCAGGAACAGTTGTTTCACCTGCTTCAATGCATGCCCCTTCTGTTAAAACAGTACTGGCAACCAGCTCGACTTCTAAATCAGAACCGGTAATGGTGAGTGCCTGAGCATTAGTCTGAATTTTGACGTTTGAAAGAATATTCAATGTATGACGACGTTCTACCGCACCGACAACATGCGATAAAACATTGAGTAAGCTTTCTTTAGCGATTTTCAAACGCACGATTCATTCCTCTAGCAACTTGGAGCAAATATTTCATTTTTTAGCTGTGTACTATGCTGCACTTACGTAGACTTTGCAACAACGTCTTATCATTTCATTAACTCTGGAGTAGACGTAATAGATTTTTATAATCTTCGTCAAAAATCGGATCTTCTTCACGTAGACTTACTACTTTTTCGCAAGCATGCATGACTGTACTGTGGTCACGTCCACCAAAAGCCATTCCAATTTCGGGAAAACTATCACCAGTCAACTCACGAGCAAGTCCCATTGCTAACTGACGTGGTCGCGCATAGATTCGAGTCCGCTTTGGTCCTACCAATTCTTTTAAAGGAATACGGAAATATTCACTAACCACACGTTGGATATTTTCTACACTAATTGTACGTGCACGGATTGCCAACACATCTTTTAAAGACTCGCGGACAACATCAAGATCAATTGGTGCACCTTTAAAACGAGAAATTGCGACGACTTTATTGAGTGCACCTTCAAGTTCACGTACGTTGGCAACTACTTGTTGTGCAATAAATAATGCACAATTTCGAGGTAAATCAACGCCGCTATTTTCGGCTTTTTTCAATAGAATTTCGATACGAGTTTCAATATCTGGCGGTTCAACGCCTACAGAAAGTCCCCAAGAAAAGCGAGAAACCAAACGCGGATCTAACTCGGTCAATTCTTTTGGATAACGATCTGAAGTTAAAATAATCTGTTTAGATTCATCAAGTAACGCATTGAATGTATAAAAGAATTCAACCAAGCTTGCTTCTTTACCGGCTAAAAGATGAATATCATCGACCAACAATAAATCTAAAGAACGGCAATTTTTCTTAAATTCTTCAACTTTGCCTTTTTGCAAAGAACTTACAAAATCCTGAACAAAGCTCTCAGAGGTCATATACATCACCCGTGCATTAGGCTTGGCTTGCAATAAAGCATTACCAACTGCCTGCATCAAGTGAGTCTTACCCAATCCTGTCGGACCATATAAGAATAAAGGGTTATGCTGTGAAGCACCTAATTGTGTTAATACCTTTCTACATGTTTCAGCAGCCATCTGGTTCGAACGGCCTTCAACAAATAAAGAAAAAGTAAATTGGGGGTTTAATAGTTTCTTTTTCGGTGTTTTTGGGTTCACTACACTATTAGTAGTAGGTGAACTGGAAATAGAATCTGGTTCTTTTTTTACTTTAATACTTTGTTGGGGCGCAGTTTGCAAAGCAGCAGTCGTAGTTGCTGGCTGCTCACCTGATGACAAAATACTACCAGGACGAGAATCAACTAAAATCTCAACCTGACGTACTCGCCCTTCTGATAACTGTTCGGCCAATATAGAAATTAATTCTAAATGGTTCTCTTGAATGTAACGCGTCCAATAAGGATTAGGTGCATAAAGACGCAGTGTCCCTTCTACTTCTTCAGCAACTAATGGGCGAATCCACATCGCAAAGACGTTATCAGAGAGCTCTTGTCGCAAGCGAGTTAAGCAGTCTGTCCAAAGCATGTGTATCCCCTATTTCTGCGTTTTTAAATTCAAATAATCTAAAGATTAACCCTTCCTGATGAGAAGGGGTCGCCATTCTAACCAAGTTATCCACATCTGTCATGACGATTTCAGTTGATTTTGTCTAAAAAGAAATCTCTTGTGAATAAATTTAAATTCAAAATGGCTTGTGTATAACTTTTTGCACAACCTGTGGATAAATTAACACATAAACTTATCCACAATCCATAAATATAGTAAAAACAGAGTTATCAACAACTCAAATATATGTTTTTTAAATTTAAAAGTGCGAAATCCACAGAAAAAGTTATCCCTAATAAGAATAAATTTAAATTTCTAAATTTGAATTTATTTAATAGGGTGGTGATCTTTTGTGGATAACTGCAAAATATGAATTTAAATTCAAATACAGCAAATCCAAACCAAGATGGTATCTTGTTTTGTTGATAAATATGTATATAAGGTGTGTATATATTAAAAGTTCTAATAAAAATAGACAATTACTTTGTGTATAACTTTTAAAGCTATATATTGCACTGAATTATGACCGTGATAAAAAGAAGAGAAGAGATTAAAAATTTGGGTTAAATACAAAACTTTCTTGGTTTTTCATTGACAGCGTAAACATTGCACAATAAAATCGCGGACCTTTATAGAAAGATCATTTTTGGGAGTTTCAATATGAAACGTACTTTCCAACCATCTGAATTAAAGCGTAAACGCGTTCATGGTTTCCGTGCTCGTATGGCAACTAAAGCTGGTCGTCAAGTATTAGCTCGTCGTCGTGCAAAAGGTCGTCATAGCTTAACTGTTTAATACTGTTACGCTGACCAGACTTGGGTGTGATGACACTTTACAGTTTTAGCACAGACGTGCGAATACGCTGTGCTGCAGATTATAAAAGTGTATTTGATGGTGCGCTTTTTAAAGTGCATCAACCCCATTTTTTATTTCTTGCAAAATTAACCGAACAGCCTAAAAGCCGTTTGGGTATTGTTGTTGCTAAGAAAAAAGTGCGCCGAGCGCATGAAAGAAATCGAATAAAACGTCTTGCTCGTGAGAGCTTTCGTCTACATCAGCCGAATTTTGGATCAGACATAGATGTTGTGGTGATGCCGAAAGTTGGTATAGAAACGATTACGAATGCTGAGCTATATCAACAATTAGACTTTGCTTGGCAAAAATTACAACGCTTAGCAAAAAAACATTCTAAAGTTGGCACAACCTCGCAGAATTAAGAGATAGCCAATGGTCCGTTTTCTACGTTGGTTGATTCGACTGTATCAAATTGCGATTAGTCCGCTTCTTGGACCCCGTTGTCGTTATATCCCGACTTGTTCCCAATATGCGATAGAAGCATTACAAACTCATGGTGCGATAAAAGGCGTTTGGTTATCTTCTAAACGGATATGTCGTTGTCATCCGTGGGGAGGATCTGGATATGATCCGGTACCGCCAAAAGCAATTCGTTTTATTTCGTTTCATCAAATAGATTCTCAAACGCATCATGTTGCTGTACCCTTTCGTGATCGTTTACTGAAGCAAAATCTCTCTAACCATTTGGGGTAATAGATATGCAACAATGGGCCAGGTTTGCAATTCTCGGGGCCATGTTTGTCACCGCATATTTGCTCATTTTGGCTTGGCAAAAAGATTATGGAAATGCTGCAACTGCTCCGCAACAACAAGCGGCAGCTGTAAGTTCGCATGAAGTATCTGCTGATTTGCCAAATGCTAAAAATGCAACAGTGGCTTCCGATGTGCCACAAGCAAATATTGCGCAGTCACAAACCACAGATGCAACTGCACCTGTGAATCAACAGCTTATTTCAGTACAAACTGACCTTTACCATATTTGGATTAATCCAAAAGGTGGTGATATTGTTCGTATTGAATTACTCTCACACGACAAAAGCAAAGACAGCGATCAACCTTTTGTTATGCTTGAAAATGATGCCAAGCGTACATATGTTGCTCAATCTGGCTTAATTGGTTTGAATGGACCAGATAGTAGTCGTGGTGGTCGTCCATTATATGCTGTTGAAAAGACATCATATACTTTGGCTGATGCTAAAGGTGTACAGGACCAAAAGGGTCAATCTGAAAAAGTTTTAAACGTTCCAATGGTATTTAAAACACCTGAAGGCGTTGAAATTATTAAAACTTTTACCTTTACTCAAGGTCAATATCCAATTGTTGTAAAACATCAAGTCATTAACCGTAGCCAACAAAGCTGGCAAGGTCAGATGTTTGGACAATTAAAGCGCGATAATTCTGAAGATCCAGGTAAATCTTCTCAAGGTATTTTCACTCTAGGAACTTTCTTAGGTGGAGCTTGGGGAACGCCTGATGCACATTACAACAAGCTTAAATTTGCTAATTTCTCAGAAGAAAAAGTAAATACTGAAGCGAAAGGTGGATGGGTTGCGATTGTTCAGCATTATTTTGTAAGTGCTTGGATTCCTGGAAACCTTAAGCTGACTCAAGCTAATGGTCAGCCTTATGTAGCTAAGCTTGAATCTCGTCAATCTGCTGATCACATGAATATCATTGGTTTTACCTCACCAGTGATTAATGTTCCGGCAGGCACTTCAATGGAAGTGGATGCAAAACTTTATTCAGGTCCGAAAGTACAATCTGAATTAAAAGATTTAGCTGTTGGTTTAAATCAGACTGTTGATTATGGTTGGTTATGGCCGATTGCTAAACTCTTGTTCTTAGGTCTTCAATTCTTCCATAGCATTGTGGGCAACTGGGGATGGTCAATCATCTTGCTTACCATTATGGTGAAGATGATCTTGTGGCCTTTATCTTCAAAAAGTTATCGTTCTATGGCGAAAATGCGTGTGATTGCACCAGAAATGCAACGCATGAAAGAAGAGTTCGGTGAAGACCGTATGCGCTTCTCGCAAGAAATGATGGCTTTATATAAGCGTGAACAAGTAAATCCACTTTCAGGTTGTTTACCATTGTTGCTACAAATGCCAATTTTCCTTGCTTTGTACTGGGTACTCATGGAAAGTGTGGAATTACGTCACGCACCATGGTTAGGTTGGATTCAAGACTTGTCAGCAATGGATCCTTGGTTCATCTTGCCGTTAATCATGGGTGCTACCATGTTTGCACAGCAAATGTTGAACCCGCAACCCGCTGATCCAATGCAGGCAAAAGTGTTCCGCATTATGCCGATTATGTTCACGGTATTTATGTTGTTCTTCCCTGCCGGTCTCGTACTGTACTGGATTGTGAACAACAGTATTACTATTTTACAGCAGTCGTTTATTAATAAGAGCGTTGAGAAAAGTCGTATCAATAAGACTGAATCAGCTTCTTAATCGTTGAACTTTTGCTGAATAAATCCGCTTAAGATGGTAATCTTAAGCGGATTTTTCTTTGGCTGGATTTTAGGTTTTTAGGTGAATAATATGCAAAGTCAAACCACGATTGCCGCAATTGCAACGCCACCTGGGCGTGGTGGTGTGGGCGTGATTCGCCTATCTGGACCTAAGGCTTATGAAATTGCTCAAAACCTGACACAAAAAAACTTGCCTGAAGCGCGTATGGCGGGTTTCCGTAAATTTTATGATGCTGATGGCAGCATTATGGATGAAGGGATTGTTCTATGCTTTCCCAATCCTCACTCGTTTACAGGTGAAGATGTTGTAGAGCTACAAGGCCACGGCGGTCCAGTTATCCAAAATGCCTTGCTTGGGCGTCTATTTGAGCTAGGCGCAATTGCTGCAAAAGCCGGCGAATTTTCCATGCGTGCTTTTGAAAATGGCAAGATGGACTTGGTACAAGCGGAAGCGATTGCCGACTTGATTGATGCGACTTCGCAAGCTGCGGCACGCTCTGCGGTTCGCTCTTTACAAGGCGCTTTTTCAACAAAAATTAATACTGTTTTAGAAAAACTGATTCATTTACGCTTGCATGTTGAAGCAGCAATTGATTTTCCTGAAGAGGAAATCGATTTCTTGGCAGATGGTAAAATTTTAGCTTTACTTGAAGATGTTCAGCAGTCGGTACATGCTGTTCAAACCTCTGCACGACAAGGTCAATTACTCCGTGAAGGTTTGCAAGTCGTTATTGCAGGTAAACCAAATGCGGGTAAGTCGAGCTTGTTGAATGCACTTGCTGGTGTTGAGCGTGCAATTGTGACCGATATTGCAGGTACAACTCGTGATGTTTTACATGAAAAAATTAGTTTAAATGGTCTGCCAATCACCTTAACAGATACTGCGGGTCTTCGTGAAACAGGTGACATCGTTGAAAAAGAAGGGATTCGTCGTGCAATCAAAGAAATTGAACAAGCTGATTTGTTATTGCTGGTTTATGATTTAAATCAAGGTGATGACCCATTAAAACTCGCTCAAGAGTATTTTGCGGAACATATTGAACCACGTCGTTTAATGCTAATTGGTAATAAATGCGATTTAACTGGACAATTAGCTGAAATAAGCGATTTTCAAGGTTTCCGTCATATAACCGTTTCTGCAAAACAAGAGATGGGCGTACAAGGCCTCGTAGATGCGATTACAGCGCATGCAGGCTTCCACCCTGAGGAAGACACCTTTATTGCAAGAACACGTCATTTAGACGCAATGAAGCGCACACAGCTCTATCTTTCAGAAGCACGCGAGCAACTTGTTGTGTTTAACGCAGGTGAACTGGTTGCTGAGTCACTACGTCTTGCCCAAAATGCTTTAGGTGAAATTACTGGTGATTTTAGTGCCGATGACCTATTAGGCAAGATTTTTGGTTCATTCTGTATTGGAAAATAATTACAAAATTCTGAATGATGCACATTGCTGTGTCATTCAGTCACCTTGTTAACCGTATCTTTTTAGAACCTTTAAAAACTCATCTAGCTCATTTTGATCAACTTGTGCATCTTTGAGCACGTGATGATGTAAATGCTGTTCCATTAATTCACTCATCAAACCGTTTATTGCCCCTTTAATTGCAGCAACTTGTTGTAGTATTTCTATACATGAAATATCTGGCTGTTCAACAGCATGCTCAATGCTGTTGATTTGTCCTTTTAGTCGTTTTACACGATTAACTATTTTTTTATCCTGACCAATGTGACTCATCTATGTTCTCTTGTATAATTCAATATACTGGTAGGGAGTATATTGGGTTTAAATATTATGCAGGATCATAGTGTATCACGTCATCATCAACATCAGTTTGATGAAGGAAATCCACTTGCACAAAAACGTATTTTGATTGCAACGATTTTAACAGCATCAATGATGGTGTTAGAAATATTCGGTGGATGGTTTTTTAATTCAATGGCGCTTCTGGCTGATGGTTGGCATATGAGTTCTCATATGTTGGCTCTCGGTTTAGCCTACTTCGCTTATCGTGCAGCTCGTCATTATTCCAAAGATCGTCGGTTTAGTTTCGGAACTTGGAAAATCGAGATTTTAGCGGGTTATAGCAGTGCAATTTTGTTGATGGTTGTCGCCATTTTTATGGCGTTTCAGTCGATACAACGTTTATTTAATCCAGTTGAAATTTTTTATAATGAAGCTATTCCGATTGCAATTTTAGGTTTGGTCATTAACTTGATTTGCGCATGGTTACTTCACGATGATGGGCACCATCACCATCACCATCACCATCACCATCATGGGCATCATCATGATTTAAACCAAAAAGCTGCATTTTTACATGTGGTTGCAGATGCAGTAACTTCTGTTTTTGCAATTATTGCGCTTTTCGCAGGTAAATATTTCGGATGGGTTTTTTTAGATGCACTTTTAGGAATTTTAGGTGCTATTTTGGTTGCAAAATGGTCTTTGGGATTAATGAAAGAGACAGGAAAAACCCTTCTAGATGCAGAAATGGATCATCCGGTAGTTGAAGAGATCCGTGAAGTAATTGCTGAGTTTCCTAAACATATTGAAATTACGGATATTCATGTTTGGAAAGTCGCGAAAGGTAAGTTTTCTTGTATTTTGGCACTCGAAACTGATGATATTTCTTTAACCGCAGATCAGATTCGTCATGCTTTATCCATTCATGATGAAATTGTGCATATATCGGTAGAAATTAATACTCTAAAACCTATTTATGTTCCACGTGAAACATTGGCATAAATGAGTAGAAGTTTGGTTATAACTCGGTAATCAGTTCTGTTTTAAAAAACTGAACTGATTAAAATGATCTCCTCTCCTACCTATGAGTCAGTTTTATGCTTAAAAAATTAGGAATATTGGCGTTATTTAGCCTAACTGCAAGTGTGAGTTTCGCTAATGTAGATACTGTTAGGGAAAATATTAAAAAACAATATCCTAATTTAAAAATTAGCAATATTCAGAAAACTGAAATGCCTGGGCTATATAGTGCTAATCTCGATCAGCAAATCATTTATGTTGGTGAAGATGGGCAACATATGTTTGTAGGCTCTATGATTCGGTTAAAAGACCAAAAGAACTTAACCAAAGATCTGGTTTTAGGGCAGAACTCAATTGATTGGAAACAGCTGCCTTTAAAAGATGCGATTAAAACAGTCAAAGGTAATGGCCAGCATGTTTTAGCAGTATTTTCTGATCCAAATTGTCCTTATTGTAAGCAGCTTGAACCTGAACTCGACAAGCTTAAAGATGTGACTATTTACACGTTCATCTATCCCTTAAAACCTCAGTCTATTGTGGTTTCTAGACAAGTTTGGTGTGCACCAAATCAATCTTACTCATGGAAAAAACTGATTCAGCAAGGTGTTAAACCAATAGCTGCGAGCTGTGCAAACCCAATTGATCGTAATTTGGAATTAGGAAAAAAACTCGGCTTTAACGGCACCCCTACTTTAATTTTTGCAAATGGTTTCAAACTGGTTGGCGCACGCTCTGCTGAAGAAATTCAGGCCGTATGGAAAGAGTTAGGTCTTTAAAATAAATTAAAAAAAGCACCATAAGGTGCTTTTTTTATAAATGAATTAAAGTTTAGCTTTTTCGTGCAATCAAGTTGTAGATAAAAAGAATAACGATGGCACCAATCACGGATGCGATAAAGCCTGCAGCTGAGTTTTCGCCGTAAAGTCCAAGTAAACGACCACCATAAGTAGCTAGAAGTGAACCTGCAATACCAATTAAGGTAGTTACGATGAAACCTGCTTTATCATCCCCTGGATGCAAAGCACGAGCGATTAAGCCAGCAAAGAAACCAACTACAATAGCAACAATAAGTGACCACATATTTGTTCTCCAGTTGTTTTTTTGATGAAGTTAATGATTTTGCTTCATATTCTATCGTGCGGTAGAGCTGTCTATTTTGTCTGTAGCAGATTGCGACTTTTTGTGTCTTTTTTGTTCAAAGCTAAGGTTTTATATAAAAAAATAGCACCTTGCGGTGCTATTTCTCTGAAATTTATAAACCAATTTCACCAATAAATGGCAAGTGGCGATATTTTTGGTCGTAGTCTAAGCCATAGCCCACAATGAATCTGTCTTCTACTTCAAAACCTAAAAATTTCACTTCAAGATCAATTTCACGGCGAGATGGTTTACTCACTAATGTGCACAATTGAATCGAATTTGGCTCGCGAGTTTGTAACATTTCAACGACTTTGCTTAAGGTATTGCCTGAGTCGATAATGTCTTCAACCACCAATACATCTTTACCGCGAATTTCACCGTCAAGATCTTTTAAGATTTTAACATCTCGACTTGAAGTCGTACCGCCGCCGTAGCTAGACACTGTCATGAAGTCGAGTTCATGCGGTTTGGTAATTGTACGGCACAAGTCTGCCATGAAAATAACAGAACCACGAAGTAGTCCAATAAGAACTAATTCTTTATCACTATTTGCATAGTGAGCGTTAATTTGCTCGCCGAGCTCTTTGACTTTTGCTTGAATTTCTTCGGTTGAAATCATGATGCTCATTGCAACAGTCATGGCAGATTCCTACAAGATATAAAAGAAAAAATAAAAAAGGTGTTGACCTGCAACACCTCGAAAATCTGAGTTAATGGTAAAATTTTAAAGCAAAATGACGTTTCATGCACCCTTTGATGGCTGTGAAATTTTATCATTTTGTGGATTATGTCGATCACGCTTTAATGCAAGAGCACATATTCCAAATAATAACAAAAACTTAACAATGCCTTTTTTATTTGGCGGTTTCTTTTTGATAAGCACGGTTTCCATAAATATAAGTCGCCTCAATATTACGGTCATCACCTAAAGTGAATAATGCAAACAGTGAGTCTTCAACAGATTTGGATTTAGACTGGCGAAGTTCCTGTAATGCTGTTGGCTTGAGATTCAGTACCACAAAGTCTGCTTCTTTACCGACATTGAAGTTGCCTAACTGATCTTGTAAATCAAGCGCTTTTGCTCCACCTAAAGTTGCATGATAGAGCGCTTCATAAGCTGAAAGTTTATCACCTTGTAACTGCTGAACCTTATAAGCCTCGTTAACGGTTTGCAGCAAACTAAATGATGTACCAGCACCGATATCTGTCCCTAAGCCTACTTTCACTTGTTTTTCCCAAGTTTTTTTCAGTGGAAATAAACCACTGCCTAAGAACAGGTTTGAAGTTGGGCAAAATGCAATAGCCGATTGTGTATCATGCATACATTGCCATTCTTGATCTTCTAAGTGAACGCAATGAGCAAATACAGAACGTTTACCAGTCAGGCCATAATGTTGATAAACATCTAAATAGCTACCTTGTTGAGGAAATAAAGATTTCACCCAAGCGATTTCATCTTTGTTTTCACTTAAATGGGTATGTACATAAACATCTGGAAATTCTTGTTTTAACTGCCCTGCTCTTTCTAACTGTTCAGGTGTAGACGTTGGTGCAAAACGTGGAGTAATCGCATAGAGAGCACGGCCCTTACCATGCCATTTCTCAATCAGTGCTTTGGTGTCGCTGTAAGCTGTTTCTGGCGTATCACAAAGCGCTTCAGGTGCATGGCGGTCCATGAGTACCTTACCAGCAATTAAACGCATCTGAACGTGTTCTGCGGCTTCAAATAAGGCATCAACAGACTCGGGGTGAACCGTACAGAAAACCAATGCTGTGGTGGTACCGTGTTTCAGTAGCTCTTGAACAAAGAATTGGGCAATTTCACTTGCATATGCTTTATCCTGAAATTGGATTTCAGTTGGGAACGTATAAGTATTAAGCCAGCTTAAAAGTTGTTCGCCGTATGCTCCAACCATTTCAGTTTGCGGGAAATGAATATGGGTATCAATAAAGCCGGGTACAATCAATTGTTCTGGATAATGTTGAATCTCAACCCCAGCAGGTAGATGCGCCTGAGCGTCTTCCCATGCACCAAACCATTTGATTTTTCCATGTTCACTAACCAATACACCATCTTCCAAATAACGCACTTGATTTGGAATATCAGTTGGCTCAGAGACGGTTTGCTGGATATCTAAAAAACGACCACGCACAACGGTGGTATTTGCGATCAATGACATGGAAAGCCTTTATATTTTCACTTTTTTCGATTGATTGTACCCCAGTTAGCCAATATTTAAACGGTATAACGTTTACTTAGTCCCCATTCAGCCAAAATCCGTCGATAAGTCGTTGATGAACGGTCTGCTTCAAAATGTGCTTCCATCATTAAATCAAGTGGCAGGTCTTCCGGCTTTTGTGATTCGACCATATCTTGGTCTTCAGCAAAAATTTGCGCATTGAATGCATATACCTTTTCTAAATCGCCAGTTTGGTCAAAGTTACGGGTGAGTGGAACAAATAAACGGGTTTTATTGCTTGAAATAGGACAGCAGACATTCAAAATTTTTAAGACCCCGCCTTCTGGAAAATCGACCGTAAGCACGGCTGAAAAAGGTGGGTAGACATCAAAGGTGCGCTTCCACAAAAAGCCTTCTGGTTCGAGATGTTTTAGTTCGTGTGGATAGTTACTGACATTGCTGATATAGACTGTTTTTAGGCCGTAGCTGGTACGTTCTGTGTGATATTTGGGTACGACAGGATTCTCTCGATTCGCAAAGGCATTGTGATGTACCCATGCAAAATGAGCGACATCGATAAACCCTTCGAGTTGACGTCCGCTAGAACCGCCAATATCGACAAAAGGCGGTAAAATTGATTGATGCTCTGCATGGTCCCAAGTATCTAATACAGGAATATTAGCTTTAGCAATATTACGACCATGAATACTGGTCCAAATGAGACCATATCTTTGTACAACTGGAAATTTGATCAGAGAAAAACGATCAGAAATTTTAGTCAGTTCGGGCTGAGCTGGTATTTGGGTACATTTCCCTTCGGTGTTATAGCGTAGACCATGATAAGGGCAGACAATCTCCTCACCATCCACCCAACCTTTGGTTAATGGCACCCCACGATGTGGGCAAATATCTCGAACCAGATGAATTTCCCCACTTTCTGTTTTATATAACGCCATATTGACGTCTAGTAGCGTGACGCGTTGAGGCGCTGTAGAGACATCTTGAGTACGTGCGACGGGATACCAGTGAGTAGATAAAATTTCCCAATCTTTTGCTTGAAAACTGCTGTTACACGGCATGGCAAGGGGCGTTAAAGTTGGAATCGCATTCATGGCATCACTCCTTAAAAAATCAGGGCTCTCGCGAGCCCCTAAAATCTAGGCTTTTTTCTTTTTAGAAGATGCAAAGAGCTTGCCAATATTGATTTTTAATTAAAGAAATAAGAATAAAATTATTAAATTACATGAGATTAAGTCATTATATTTTTGAATTTTTGTTCTAATTTAGCTTTAGAAACCAAAAATCATTATTCGCTATATACTTAAAATGCACTGATTGACTGCGTGGAAGGCACAATAAAAAAGCACCTAAAAAGTGCTTTTTAAAAATTCCTCTAGGCACTTATTACTCGACAAAATAATGTGCTGCAAAGTGAGCATCATTACCAATAATGTCATAGCAATCTTCACGAATAGACATGCCTGAACATTGATGTCCAACCATCCATAAACCGAGTGTAGGTAGTTGCCCTGAAAATAATGGAGTATCTACCCATTTCTGTACGATATAACCGTATTTGTCATAGTCATCAAAATAAAAGCTACCAGAAGCCGCGCCTTGGTCATGGCCGTCTTGTAAAACTCGAATATTAGCCCCTTCTCTTGCCAAAATTGGCTTTTTCACCCATTTGCCAGACAAAGCTTGTTGCGGGTCATACGTATGGGTTTCGACCAACAATGGATGGTTTGGATAACGCTTCCAAAGCTCAACCAGAATCGCTTTATTTGAAAGTAACATTTTCCAACAAGGTTCAATCCACTGTGTTCGTGGATGGATATATTGAGAAAAGGCTTCTTCCCAGATCCATTCCCATGGGTAGAGCTTAAATATGTTTTGAATGGGTTGATTATGGAGATCAACAAAATCTTGCCCGTTCCAGCCTATGTTCTCCATAGAAAGCTCGGAAACTTGTAGATGAGCTTGATAAGCGGTATCCATTAAGTACTCTAAATTACCCCAGTCTTCCCTTCCAGCCTCCTGACAAGCAGCAAAATGTACATGGCTACCACGCGGTAAAATTGTTTTCCAGCGTTTAATCAGATCTTCATGAATGCTATTGAATTGATCTCGGTTTGCAATGCCTGAGACTTGTTCTATCCACAGCCACTGCGCGACAGAGGCTTCGAGTAAGCCAGTCGGCGTGTCGGCGTTATATTCCAGCATTTTGATATTTCGCCCATCGTAAGCGAAATCAAAGCGGCCATACAGCATGGGGGAATTTTGTTTCCATGAATGTTCAATATGGTTTATAGCGACTTCAGGAATTTGAAAATAAGCAGGATAGTTACCCCGTTGAATGAGGTCTCCTACTACTGCTAAACACATCTGATGCAGTTCATTTGCCGCATCTTCCAGATGTTCAATCTGTTTAAGGGTAAACTCATAAGCAACTCCTTCAGACCAGTAAATTGAGCCATCAAGAGAAGGTAAATTAAAATAATCAAAACCAATATTTTGATGCTCCACTTGCCAGTCTGGTCGTGGAGTAAATATTTTTCTTTTCATATTAAGTGAATGCCTAAAGACTTAGCCGCCGAAAGAAAAACCGCTACGGCCAAAACCACCACGAATTGGGGATGAAAAAGATGAACTTTTCGCTGTGCTTGAAATAATTGGTCGGCCTACACTCAAATTGCTGTAAGGATGTAAGGTATTGCCGCGAAAAGAAACTTCCCGATTATTTCGATAATACGCAGGACCTAAATAGCGACTACCAACATAGCTAGAACCATGTCCACTGGAGCTATTTTCTTGTTTACATGTTTCATTATTCCAGTCGCGAGCACAGTCATATTGGTTGTTATATACGTCTTGTACTAAAGGACCATCATTATGGCTACATGCCGTGAGTAATAGAGGGACCACTACAAGATTAATTTTTTTAGAACGCATGAGACTCCACACATTTTAATAAGTATGTTCGGCATAAAATACCGAATAGCTGTTATCTATTATGTTTCTGATTAGGAAAGATAAATTTTAAGTTGGCATATAATATTAATCTGTTTTTTTAAAGTACAGTCTATTTTTAAAATTTAGATAACAAGGCATCTCACGTGTAGATGCCTTGTTGTGATGAATTAAGACTGCAATTGCTTTTTGTTGTGTCGTAGAGAAAGGTAAGCAGTGATTGCTAACACTATGACGATAAAGCTTAATGAGATCCAGATTGGCATGTGGAATACATCAAGCAACAACATTTTCGCACCAATGAACAATAAAATAATGCCTAAGCCGTATGGCAAGTAATGCAATTTAGTCGCAGCGCCAGCAAGTAAAAAGAACATTGCGCGTAAACCTAAAATTGCCATTAAGTTCGCCGTTAAAACAATAAACGGGTCGCTAGTTACCGCGAAAATAGCAGGAATAGAGTCTACTGCGAAAATCACGTCTGAAGCTTCAACCAAAATCAAAACTAGAAATAACGGCGTTGCCCATAATAAACCGTTTTGACGTACAAAGAATTTGTCACCTTCAAGCTGTGGTGTAATACGCATATGGTTACGTAACCATTTTAAGAGTTTGATATCTTCAATATTGGTTTCTTCATCTTGGCCTTTTAAGAACTTAAAGCCTGTATATACTAAGAACGCACCGAAAATATAAAGCACCCAAGAGAACTCTTGAACGAACCATGCACCAATAAAAATAAAGAGGGTACGCAGTACGATTGCGCCTAATACGCCGTAGAGCAAAATTTTACGTTGTAGTGCAGCTGGAATAGCAAACGCTGCGAAAATCATTAACCAGACGAAAACGTTGTCAATTGCGAGGGACTTTTCGAGTAAGTAACCCGCAAAGTATTCCATGGTTTTTTGGTTTGCTAAGGTCACCCCAACTGTTTGTTGTAGGTAAAGCCATAAACCACCACCAAATAGGGCTGCGACGCTTACCCACGCTACACTCCAGTAAGCAGCTTGCTTAATTGAGACATCCTGACCTTGCTTTTGCTTAAAGCCTAAAAAGTCAATCAGGAGCATGACAATGACTATGCCAAAGAATGCTATGTACAGCCATAAATTACCGATTGTTTCCATAAATCCTCCATACATCCGGCAATTGGGCATAAAAAAACCTCGACCAGTTGCCAGATGAATTAAACATCTGTTTCAACATGATCAAGGTCTTGCCTACATCATGAATTTCACGATGCTCAGATACCGACTTTTTAATAAAAGTGTATTGACGATATCTGACACATAACATTGCTGTTATGTTTGGAGGAGGCTACTCCCCTTGTCAAACTAAATTCTTTTTTGGATAAAACGTATCCAAGTCCACATAGAATGGCAGATTTTTTTGTATTACGCAACTGAACTTAATGTCGTGGTTTGAATGCCAAAAAGATCTATGGGTTATTTAATCAAACCGCGGTCTAAAAGTGGTTTGCATATAATTTGATAAAGGTGAATACAGAATGCCGTCAAACTTGTACCGTAAGCATTCCAGAAGTAATAACCTGCTGTATTGACTAGTAGTGCGACAATAAAAGCCCCTAACATGTCTAAAGGGAAATGCACACCTAAATAAATACGTGACCATGCCACTACAAATGATAAAAATAAAAGGATAACTCCAATTATTTTGCGCTGAGCAAACAAATAAGATAAAGCAATGGTGCTAAAAATCAGCATATGATTACTTGGAAAAGATGCTGTTGGCGCATGTTCAATAAACGTAGTACCCACACCCATGACAAACGGTCTTGAGTGATGGTAAAACAGAGAAATAACGTAACCGACTAAAAGTGATACGCAGGTTAAAAAGACAGATTTAATGACCCTATTTTTTAAATCTTGATCGCCATAAAACCATAAAAATGTAAGGATGAATAAGAGAATATAGAGGAGATCATTAGCAAAAAAGATAGCAAGACGAATGATAAATTGACTCGCATCCTGAGCCCCATTAATCATATGGAATAAGCTAAGGTTGAGTGTTTCTAAAGACATTCATATTCCAAACAAGAACAAAAACGTGAGCTATGATAAAGAATTAAGCTTAAGGTCTTGATAAAGAATTGTCACAAAAATGAAATATAGTTTGTTTGTGAGTAAAGATTAAACAGCAGGTCTAGATAATTTTTAATGCGTGTTCTGGACGTTAATATTAAAGTGTTAACGTGTTGGCACTTTATTCGAGAACGTTATTTTATGACTACTCAAGAAAAACAGAAAAAATTAAGCTTGAGGCCCCTATCCCCAAGAGATCCTGATCAGCAGCATAGAGCAGCGACTCCACTCGAATTATTGTTCGATTTAATTTTTGTGGTGGCGATTGCAACAGCGGGTCAGCAGTTACATCATGCAATTATTGAAAATCACCTCTGGCATGCATTACCAAGCTACTTGATGGTATTTTTTGCGCTGTGGTGGGCATGGATGAATTTTTCATGGTTTGCTTCTGCTTACGATAACGATGATGCATTGTATCGATGCCTTACCTTTGTACAGATTGTAGGTTCATTGGTGATGGCAGCGGGTATCCCTGATGTATTTCGTAGTCAGGATTTTGATGTAATCATTATCGGTTATGTGATCATGCGCATGGCCTTGGTGACTCAGTGGCTCAGAGCAGCAAAACATGATCCTGAACGGCGAGTTACGGCTTATCGCTATGCAATAGGTATAGTCTTAGTACAAATTGGCTGGCTTGTCGCTAACTTTGCTCATGTACTTTCAATACCTCTATTTTTATTTCTGGTTGTAGTGGAATTATTTGTTCCAATCTATGCAGAAAAATATTCACCAACGCCGTGGCATCCTCATCATATTGTAGAACGTTATGCCCTACTCACAATTATTGTGTTGGGTGAGTCGATTGTCGGTAGTTTTAATGCCATACGTGATGCTTTAGCCGCTCAGTCGATGAATATCCCTGCTGTATTCTTGATGATTGGTGGATTGATGCTGATGTTTGCCATGTGGTGGGCTTATTTCGATCGTAGTGAACAACACCATCATGTTAAAGGTGTGCGTCCGTTTGTTTGGGGTTATGGCCATTATTTTGTTTTTGTCAGTATTGCTGCGGTAGGTGCTGCGCTTGCTGCTGCCGTGGATGTTACAACCCATCATGCGCATATTTCTGATTTATATATGGGAATAGTTGTTGCTGTGAGTGTAGTGCTTTATACCACCTGTATTTGGATACTTTATGAGTTCCAATGCTTATCTGGCATCACGAAATGGTTTTACCCGATCACAGCCCTAATTATTTTATGTATTCCGTTTATTTGTAATAACGTGGGATATAGCGTTTTTGCGATGGGCATTGTCTATAGTTTACGTTTAATGGTTTCTAATAAATTTATGGCCAATATAGAGCCAGAAAAGCTTTAAAAGTCACTGACAAAAAAACGGGTTTTAATTTGAAACCCGTTTTTTATTGAATCATCTAGAGCGAAAGTTAAGCAGCTTTTGCCTTTAATGCGCTCATAAGTTTTTGATGTAAGCCACCGAAGCCACCATTAGACATAATCACAACGGCATCGCCCTCACCTGCTTCATTAACAATACGTTTAATAATTTCATCAAGTGAACGGCTCACTTGAGCATGGTTAGAAGCAGCTTCAATCACAGGTTGTAAATCCCAATCTAAGCCTTCTGGCTGATACCAGATCACTTCGTCTGCTAAGCGTGCTGAATGTGCCAAGCCATCTTTGTGACTGCCCATACGCATCGTGTTTGAACGTGGTTCAATAATGGCCCATAAACGGCGTTCACCTAAGCGTTTGCGTGCGCCATCTAAAGTTGTGTCAATTGCTGTTGGATGGTGCGCGAAGTCGTCATAAACCTCAATGCCATTGACTGTGCCGAGTAACTCCATACGACGTTTCACACCGCCAAAGTTAGACAAAGCTTCACAAGCTTGTTCAAGCGTAACACCTACATGTTGAGCAGCTGCAATTGTTGCCAAAGCATTCGCTACACTATGTTGCCCTGTCATGCTCCATTTCACTTCGCCAACGACATTGCCATTTTCGAGTACTTTAAAATGGCTGCCATCAATTGAAATTAATTCGGCAGAGAGAGCAGCTTTTTCATTTGCTTCTAGACTTGTACGAATTACTGGTGTCCAGCAACCCATTTCAAGCACTTCATCAATATGCGTTTCAGTAATTGGCGCAATAATACGGCCTTCACTTGGAATGGTACGCACAAGATGATGGAACTGCTTTTGAATCGCTGCTAGGTCATCAAAAATATCGGCATGGTCAAATTCAAGGTTATTTAAAATCGCCGTTTTTGGGTGATAATGAACAAACTTAGAACGTTTATCAAAGAAAGCTGAGTCATATTCGTCGGCTTCAACGCAGAAGTATTTTCCACCGCCTAAACGAGCACTTTCACTAAAACCAAGTGGAACACCACCAATTAAAAAGCCCGGATTTAAACCAGCCTGATCAAGTACCCAAGCGAGCATAGTTGTTGTGGTTGTTTTTCCGTGAGTACCTGCTACACCAAGTACATGTTTACCTTGTAAAACATGATCGGCAAGGAACTGTGGACCAGAAATATATGGCAGGCCTTCGTTTAGCATGTATTCGACAGCATCAATACCACGTTTCATGGCATTGCCGACAATAACCAAGTCTGGATGAGGCTGTAAATGACTACGGTCATAGCCTTGCATGAGTGTAATGCCTGCATTTTCTAACTGGGTAGACATCGGTGGGTAAACGTTTAAATCGGAACCGGTTACCTTATGTCCTAAATCACGAGCTAAAAGTGCTAAAGAGCCCATAAAAGTGCCACAAATACCCAAGATATGCAGATGCATTGCTCGCCTTCTCCACTGCTTTTGTACACAACATTAAAATGAATTGCTGTGTGTGCATTATTGATAAATTTGCCAGCAACGATAGCAAGGCTAAACTCGAAAAGATAGTCAAAAATCGTTGTTGTTCTATGTGTTTGAGGCCCTGATAAAACTACAGCTTTATTTTTTAGATTTAAGCTGAATTACAGTTTTATCTTTTATAATGTTTTGTATCGTTAAAATACTTAAATCATCGTGATGATGAAGGATGTGCCTTTGAGCCCAACGGTTTTAGCTTTTACGCTATTAATTATTTCTAACTGCTTTATGACACTTGCATGGTATGGGCATCTTAAATTTTTGCACCATGCCCCACTTTGGCAAGCGATTCTATTCGGTTGGATTATTGCCTTACTTGAATACAGTTTTATGATTCCAGCCACTCGTATGCTAAGTGCACAAGGCTGGTTACTCGGTGAAATGAAGATCACTCAGGAAGTGGTTACATTGGTCGTGTTTGTACCTTTTATGATTTTCTTGTTTAAGCAACCCTTTAAACTCGATTACTTATGGGCGATGTTATGCCTATTTGGTTGTGTTTATTTCGTATTTAGAAGCCAGTAAGCTCCTATGGCTTGTGAATTAAATGATTTATTCTATTTAATAACAAGCCATAGTTAGTAGACATAACTATTTATTTAGCTGAATACTTACATGCTTTTTTTAGAATTTTAGAAAATTGCTGATCTCTTGGCGTTGGGTCTTCATAGTCAAAAGCATAATTACTGTCTGTTGTAGTTAAACTTAAGGCGCCATCAGGCTCAAAATTAGACATGGCAAAACCATAGGTCTGATCGTCACAGTAAATGCGATATTCAGTAATTGAATATAAATTTCCTACCTCAGTTGCTCCAAGATAATAACCAGTCATCAGAACTGGTTCTCTCTCATCAGTAGCAGATGTTCCAGTAACAATAAATTTCTCTTGGACTTTACCAGTTAATGCTCCACTTTTGATTTCTCCGTTATAACCTTTTTCTTTATTTAAAGTTTTAATGGTTTTTTGAAATTCATCGATGTTTAAATTTACTAAAGCCGCGTAACTCGTTGTTGTGCAAAGTGTGAGTGTTAGGACTCCAAGAAATTTTTTCATTATTAAGCTCTTATTGATTTGATTAAGCGCGTTATATTAATAAAAATTGAGAATGTGTCACTATTAAAGCATGACATTTTTCTATCAAATTAAAAATATTCACAGAGCTGGTCAGTTAAATTTTCGTGAGATGAAAAATCAGTCTATAATAATGGGCTTCCGAACCATTTAAAACTTGGCTCTCGTCGAGATTTATCTTCTTTTACTTTTGTCTCTGGAACATTAGCAATGAATGCGGCCGCAGCACAAGACGCTCAACCTCTCGTTGGAATTATTATGGGTTCTCAATCTGATTGGGCAACTCTCGAAAACACAGCCAATATGCTTAAACAGCTTGGTGTCCCATTTGAAGCGGAAGTGGTATCTGCTCATCGTACTCCAGATCGTTTATTTGAATATGCAGAAACTGCACGTGATCGCGGTATTCAAGTGATTATTGCTGGTGCAGGCGGTGCAGCGCATTTACCTGGAATGTGTGCCGCAAAAACTGATTTACCTGTTTTAGGTGTGCCAGTTAAATCATCAATTTTAAATGGCGTAGACTCTTTGCTTTCAATTGTACAAATGCCAGCAGGTATTGCAGTGGGTACTTTAGCAATTGGTCCAGCTGGTGCGACGAATGCTGCAATCATGGCTGCACAAATCTTAGGTTTAACTCGTCCTGAAATCGCAAAAAATGTTGCTGATTTCCGTGCTGCGCAAACTGATAAAGTTGCAAGCAAAAATATTCCGGGTCAGGTGTAAGAGGCTGAGATGGATAAAACTATCGGTATTTTTGGTGGTGGGCAACTGGGCCGTATGATGGCTCAAGCAGCGTTACCATTAAATATTCAATGTACTTTTTTTGAAGCAAATACAGATTGTCCAGCAGGTGTTTTAGGCCAGGTTTTTTCTAGTCAAGATGAGCAAGGCTTAAAGCAGTTTATTGAAAGTGCTGATGTTTTCAGTCTTGAGTTTGAAAATACGCCAGTTGAAGATGTTGATGTTTTGACACAAACTAAAACATTGCACCCTCCCCGTGTTGCTTTAGCAACTGCGCAAAATCGTTTGTCAGAAAAAGCATTGTTTGATGAGCTTACTATTCCTGTTGCGCCGTATCGTGCTGTAGATAGCTTAGAAAGCTTGAAAAAGGCTGTTGTTGAGCTTGGTCTGCCGATCGTGCTTAAGACTGCAACTGGCGGATATGACGGCAAAGGTCAGTTTGTACTTCGTTCAGAAGACCAGATTGATACTGCTTGGGCTGAACTTGGTCCTGCAAAAAGTCTAGTTGCCGAAAGCTTTGTTAAATTCTCTCGCGAAGTTTCAATTATTGCGGTGCGTGGCCAAAATGGTGAAGTAAAAACTTGGCCATTGGCTGAAAACCATCATCATAATGGTATTTTATCGCATTCAATTGTTCCTGCACCGAATAGTGAAGCTTTGCAACCCGTTGCTCAAGACTACATTACTCGTTTGTTGAATCACCTTAACTATGTTGGTGTACTGACTCTCGAGCTATTTGTAACAGAACAAGGTTTGTGTGCAAATGAGATGGCACCGCGTGTGCATAACTCAGGCCACTGGTCAATTGAAGGCGCGGTTTGTTCTCAGTTTGAAAACCATATTCGAGCTGTTGCAGGATTACCATTAGGCTCAACAGAAGTTGTTCGCCCAACGGTTATGATCAATATTATTGGTCAACATCCTAAAACTGAGGATGTACTTGCCTTAAATGGTGCTCATCTTCATCTTTATAATAAGTCTGAACGTGCTGGCCGTAAATTAGGCCATATCACTTTAATGCCTGTGGATAGTAATGAATTGACGAATTTATGCCGTCAATTGGCAGAAATTTTGCCAGAACCACTCGCTTTAACAGCAGATATGACCCTCTAAAAGTATTTTTAATTCTAAAAAAAGCGATCTTCGGATCGCTTTTTTTATCTTTTAAATTTAAAAAATAATAAATCCTGAGTAATTTCTTGTTTGTGGATAACTTTTTATAGGAATTTTTGAATTTAAATATTGATGATATTTTTTAAATTTAAAAAGTGAAGCTTGATTATTTTGAATTTAAAGTTAGTTATCCACAAGAGAGTTTGATTTGTAGCTGATGATAGAGCTCATGTTTTTTGAATTCAAAACTAGTGGTGTTTGCTAAAGTGTTTTAAATTTAAAATAACGCGGTAAGTTTGAATTTAAATTATGCGTGATTTTTGAATTTAAAAATATAGATTGTTTGGTTGATTGGATTTTTCGTGTCATCAAGAATAATGAAATATAGAATGGAATCAATAAATAGTGCTGTTTTTGCTCGGTTGTGGATAAGTTTATCCACAGAAACGCCTGCGTTATAGTTTAAATTTAAAGAAGTACTTTTGAATTTAAACTTGAGTATCGGTTTTGAATTCAAAAACAATAATTTTGATCTAGAGAATTTTAAATTCAAAAATAAAGTAGAAAATTTGAATTTAAAACATGGGAAATGAATTTAAAGTAGAGATTATGAATTCAAATTTACGTTTTCTCTCTGAAATTTTGGACTCATAATGGTATGGTACTTACAAATTTAAATTTAAAAATTGAACTAGGATAATATGCGACGTTTTTCTTGTATTGTTGGCTCTGTATTTTTAGCGATGACTCAGGCTCAAGCAGAGCTCGTAATTAATGGTTCTACAATATCTAGCAGTGCTACTGTTCCAGTAGTGACGAGTGAAGATTATACGCCTAATAATAATTTCCAAAGCTGTTTGGCAAATTTACGTTCTCAAGCAATTGCTGCTGGAGTATCTGGTACAACTTATGATCGTTATACCCAAAACTTGACCCCAGATTATTCAGTTATTGATAAATTAAACTATCAACCAGAATTTTCGACGCCAATTTGGGATTATCTTTCTGGTCTAGTTGATGAAGAGCGCGTTGAGCTTGGTAAACAAAAACTGGCGCAACATCGAGATGTTTTAAACCGTGCTTCTCAAACTTACGGCGTGCCACCGGAAACAATTGTAGCAGTGTGGGGGGTTGAAAGTAATTTTGGTGATATTTCTGGAAAATATCCTTTATTACAAGCACTCGGGACTTTAAGTTGTGAAGGGCGTCGACAAAATTATTTCCGCACTGAGTTTTTTGCCACTATGCGTATTTTACAACGTGGTGATTTAACCGAAGATCAACTGAAAGGTTCATGGGCTGGGGCATTTGGTCATACTCAATTTATGCCATCTACTTATGAACGTTTAGCTGTTGATTTTGATGGAGATGGTCGCCGCGATTTAGTGTCGAGTACAGCTGATGCACTGGCTTCAACTGCCAATTTCTTAAATAAAGCAGGTTGGCAAACAGGAATGCCGTGGGGTTTTGAAGTCAAAGTTCCCCAAGGTATGTCAATTGATGGAGAAGGGCGACGTTCAAAGAAAGCTTTAAGTAGCTGGAGTGCACGAGGGGTAACCCGAATTGATGGTTCTCCACTTGTTCAAGGGGCTTTATCTGGCAATACTTCAGCGGGTTTAATGGCACCTGCAGGTGTAAATGGTCCAGTATTTTTAGTATTTAAGAATTTTGATGCTATCTACAGCTATAACGCTGCGGAAAGCTATGGACTTGCGATTGCACATTTATCTGATCGTTTAAAAGGTGCTGGTCCATTTGTTGCGTCTTGGCCAACTGATGATCCGGGAACTTCACGTGCAGAACGTCGTGAAATCCAACAGTTTTTGATTAATCGTGGCTATGATATTGGTGCAGTTGACGGCCTTATTGGAGATAAAACCCGCGTAGCTATTCGTCAGGAGCAGACTCGTTTAGGTTTAAATCCAACAGGACGGGCAGGGCAACAAATTTTACGTGCATTCCGTCAAGAACAAGCTCAGAAAATGATGCAATAAACTGGAAATAATAAAAAAGGTCTGCTCATGCAGACCTTTTTATAGGTACTTATATAAGATAATCACTCTAATTTAACTGCTTCCAAAATATCAAAAATAACTGACGTAACATCTTGGCTTAAATCACGATCATTAAAGATTTCATACGCAGTGATCGTGACATCAGTATCACTTGGTAATTGCTTTTGCTCTTCTTCAATTAAATGTTCAATCGGTAACAGAGTCTGTTTTACTTCAAGATGGAGAATATCTTTATATTCGATATTTTCATCCTCAAGCTCAATTTCATGCTCATTGAAAAAGGGAATTAAAATAGAATGGAGGTATGGTTTAATTTCAATAATATCAAACAGTTCAATATCTCGTGTCTGTTCAATTGTGCTGATATGATCATTTACTTCAATCAGGATATGATAATAACTCATCTTGATCTCCATTCTATTTTCGTTAGCTCTTATGACCACAATAACATGACTTTGATACCAATTTCGATGTATCTATATAGAAATAGATACATCATTTTATATCAAGCTCTTAATTATTGAGGTAAAGCACTTAATAGATCACGGTCAGCATCCGTAAGTCCAGTGATTTTTTTGTCACCATCTTTACGTACTGAGTACATCAATGCATTTGGTTGATCACTATGTTTTAAACCAAGTGCATGTCCTAACTCATGAGCAATGGTTAAACGTAAGTCATCAATAGATTTAAACTCATAAATTACAATTTGTTTGCCGTTATAGATACCTTTTTTAAAGACATCCGCTTGAGCATTTTGCTTAAATTGGTTCAATGAATTATTAAACTCATTATTAATCTGATTAAAATGAGTCACTTTGACATTTAAGTCTTTAGCTTGCTGATTATATGCAGCAATTTCTTTCTTTAAAGCAACAGTTTGTTTTTGCAAATCTTTCTGAGTTTTAGCCAAAGATTTAGCGCTGTATTCAGGTGCTAATTTGCCTTGGTTAAGCTCCATCATTAGTTGGTCAAGATTTTTCAATTTGCCATTCAAAATCTGCTTCTTATTTTCAAGCTCAGACTGAGTTTGACCAAGGGTTTGCTTCAATTGCTTAATTTGTTGCTGTTCATCAATTACACGTTGCTGTTCTTGTTGGAACTGAGCTGCGATTTTTTGACGCTGTTCAGAACGGCTTTGGCTATTATCGTAAACTAAACGAATTTCTAACTTTGCATTTGGATCATAAGTAAAATAATCCTGTCCAGTACCTTGTTTCCAAATGTCCGCAGCTTGTTGACTAATTTGAATTAATTGGTCTTGGCTTAAACCAAAACGTGGATCAATATCAGCAATTTTATAAGTCAAATGTTGACCTGTTTTTTGCTGGATTTGAGTATGTGCTGGAGTTGCAAGATTAGCATTAGCCTGAAAATTAGAAAAAGCAAAGGCTACGCCTAATAACAAAGATGTTAAACGCATAATCGAAGGGGGAGATTTTAAAAAAAACGTATTATAAGAATATAAAATGAAAAATCAATCAAAAAATGTACAAATCAGGAAAATAAATGAGACTTTAGTCTCATTATTTTTTACCAAATGCCAAATTATTTTTTAGAAAAAATTTAATATATTCCGTTTTATTTAGTTTTTTTAATCATTTAACTTTAACGATTTTTCCTTAATTTGGTCTATAAATTGAACCTAATAAATCTAAATCTGAATCTGTTAATTTAAAGTTATGAATATCTTGCTCTTTTAACCGTGGATACATTAAGGATTTAGGGTCAGTAGTATGTTTTAGGCCTAATGCATGGCCGAACTCATGAGCAAGGGTCAAACGTAAGTCATTTAAAGAAGCATAGTCGTAAATCTGGATTTGGTTTTGACTGAATAAACCTTTATGGAAGGGTTGAATACTAGTTTGCTGCTCTAGTTTGAATTGTGTTTTTAAAGCGCTTAAATCACTTTGCTCTCGATTTATCTCTTTAATTTTTAAGTTAAGTGATTGAATCTTAAGATTTAGAGTGTTGGATTCATTTTGTAAATCTTCCGATTTTTGCTTTAGTTGTTTTTGCCATTCTTTTAAATTATTGGCACTAGAGTAATGCTGTTCTCCTTGATTAAAGCGCGTTACATCTTGTTGATATTGTTCAAACTCCGATTTTAGATTGGTCTTTTTCTTGTTTAAATCACTTGATAGTTGAGCAACTTGCTGTTTGTTTAGAACAATTTCTTCATTTTTAATGCGCCAAGCTTCCTGCTTTTGCAAAAGTGCATCCAAATTGTTTTGTTGTTCATCTTTAAGCATTTGATGATCATCATAGATTAAGTTAATTGACAATTGAGCCTGTGAATCATAAATGAAATAGGTCTTCCCAGTTTCTTTTTGCCAGATTTCAGCAGCTTGCTGACTTACCTCGACTAATTGTTCTTTAGTAAGTTGAAATCGTTGATCAATAAAAGCAATTCGGTATTTTAAAGGCTGATGAGATGAATTAATTGGCAGATTGCTTTGAGCAAAAAGTGTTGTTTGTAAGCCCATGCATAAGCATAAGCTCAATCCCCACCATAGAAATTTTTTCATGGCAAAATAAAAAATATAAATAAATCTTATTGTTAGCTACTTAATTTAATTCGTCAAAACGATAAAAATCTCAATAGATTAGGTGAGGTTTGTGATATTGGTCGAAAAATTAAACAAGATGTTCTCAGACTTGGCAATAATCAAATAATTAATGTAGTAAATAACAGTGGTTTTTTAACAAAAAAATATTATTTAAAATTAAATATTTAGTTTTTATCATTGATCTTTCTGACAGAAATTTTTGAATAATATTATTAAAAAACTTATTGTTACTTTTTGTAAACAATAAAAAACCGCGCCTAAGCGCGGTTTTTTATTAAAGAAACAAATTATTTTTTGTCATCTTTAACTTCAGTGAACTCAGCGTCTACAACACCATCATCTGCTTTTTGTTGACCCGCATCACCACCTTGGAATGCATTTGGATCAAAGCCTTCAGCACCACCAGCTTGTTGCGCTTGTTCATAAGCACGTTGAGTGATAGGCATCAAGATGTTTTGTAAAGCTTCAGTTTTCGCTTTGATATCTTCTACATCATTTTCTTTTGTTGCTGCTTCAAGTTCAGAAACAGCAGTGCTTACAGCTGTTTTTTCATCTTCAGTAATTTTATCACCAAGATCTTTAACAGCTTTGTTCGAGCTTGAAATTAATGCATCAGCTTCGTTACGAGCTTTTGCAAGTTCTTCAAACTTACGATCTTCTTCAGCATTCGCTTCAGCATCTTTAATCATTGCTTCGATTTCAGCATCAGACAAACCTGAGTTCGCTTTAATCTGGATCGATTGCTCTTTACCAGTGCTCTTATCTTTAGCAGATACTTTCAAGATACCATCAGCATTGATGTCGAAAGATACTTCAATTTGTGGCACACCACGTGGAGCAGGTGGAATGTCACCTAATTGGAAGTTACCCAACAATTTGTTTTGTTGAGCCATCTTACGTTCACCTTGGTAAACAGAAATGTCTACAGCAGGCTGGTTGTCAGCAGCAGTAGAGAACACTTGTGATTTCTTCGCAGGAATCGTCGTGTTTTTCTCAATGATTGGTGTTAATACACCACCCATTGTTTCAATACCTAAAGTTAATGGTGTTACGTCTAATAAAAGAACGTCAGTTTTGTCACCAGACAATACCGCACCTTGAATCGCAGCACCGATTGCAACTGCTTCGTCAGGGTTCACGTCTTTACGTGGCTCTTTACCAAAGAATTCTTGTACTTTTTGTTGTACAAGTGGCATACGAGACTGACCACCAACCAAGATCACGTCAGAGATGTCTGAAGTCGAAAGACCAGCATCTTTAAGTGCGATTTTACAAGGCTCAATAGTCCGAGCAACTAAATCAGCAACTAAACCTTCAAGTTTCGCACGTGTTACATTGATCACTAAGTGTTTAGGACCAGTTGCATCTGCAGTGATGTATGGAAGGTTGATTTCAGTTGCATTTGATGAAGAAAGCTCGATTTTTGCTTTTTCAGCAGCTTCTTTCAAACGTTGTAACGCAAGTGGATCATTTTTCAAGTTCACACTTTGTTCTTTCTTAAATTCTTCAACTAAGAATTCAATTAAGGCGTTATCAAAGTCTTCACCACCAAGGAAAGTATCACCGTTTGTTGATAACACTTCGATTTGTTGGTCGCCATCAAGGTCTGCGATTTCAATGATTGATACGTCAAAAGTACCACCACCTAAGTCGTAAACTGCAACTTTACGGTCGCCTTCTTTTTTGTCCATACCGAACGCAAGTGCAGCAGCAGTTGGTTCGTTAATGATACGTTTAACGTCTAAACCAGCGATTTTACCCGCATCTTTAGTTGCTTGACGTTGAGCATCGTTAAAGTAAGCAGGAACAGTAATAACTGCTTCAGTAACTGTTTCACCTAAATAGTCTTCTGCAGTTTTCTTCATCTTTTTCAAGATTTCAGCAGAAACCTGTTGAGGCGCTAATTTTTTATCGTTTACTTCAACCCAAGCATCGCCATTGTCTGCTTTGATGATTTTATAAGGTACAAGACCGATATCTTTTTGTACCGCTTGATCTTCATAACGACGACCGATTAAACGCTTAATAGCGAATAATGTATTTTTCGGGTTAGTTACTGCCTGACGCTTAGCACTTTGACCTACTAAGATCTCGCCATCTTTATAAGCAATGATCGATGGAGTTGTACGTGCGCCTTCAGCGTTTTCGATTACTTTTACTTTATCGCCTTCAAGTACAGCAACGCATGAGTTGGTAGTACCTAAGTCAATACCAATAATTTTTGCCATGTGACGTTTTCCTCAAAAATTCTTTTGCAATGTTTTTGCTTGTTATCCGATATGAGAGTGAATCTATTTTTTTCAAGCGTTTTAGCGAAAAAAAATCTAAAAACTCTCAAAAAATTATTTATTGACCAACCATAACCATAGCAGGGCGCAATAAGCGACCATTTAATGTATAGCCCTTTTGTAAAACGCTACCGATTTCATTTGCTTTAGCATTTGGGTCAATACCTACAGCTTGATGTAAATCCGCATTGAAGCCATTTTTCGTATCAGCTTCTACAACACCAAATTTTTCAAGTGTGGTTAACAGCGACTTCAAGGTCAGTTTAATACCTTCAAGTACTGGCGTTTCTTCATCACCAGCTGCTTGAATTGCACGCTCTAAATTATCAACAGAATCTAGTAACTCTTTTGCAAATTTTTCAAGCACAGTCTCTTTATGCTTGTCAGACTCACGTTGAATACGCTCTACACTTTTTTGTGCTTCGTAAACTGCATTCGCAGTACGTGCCTTTTCAAGTTTTAGGCTTTCTTCTAATTTGGTGATTTGCGCTTGTAAAGATTCAACGGTAACGTCGTTTGCTTGCTCTACACCTTCAGCCTGAGTTTGCTCATTAGATTGCTCTGCTTGCTCGTGTTGAATGTCTTGAGCTTGCTCATTTTGCTCATTAGCCATTGATGATCTCCGTTTAAATGGGTTTTTAAACATGTACAGTCCTTTTGGCATCAGCATTTACTGGGTAAAACCTGAACTGCCATGCATATGCTGTAATTCATTAATAGGGATGAAGTATGGGCATTGCCTAAAAATTCAAGCGTACACGGCAATTTAAAACTTTTAATTTTGCGGTTTTAAGTAAAAATCTAAATTTTCGATCATAAAAGCAATAAATTCCTGAGTTATTTTGGGTAAATGTTGTCTTGAAGCATATACTACCGACAAACTTAATTCGGGAGCCGAATAGTTTTTAAATAAAGGCACCAATCGTTTTTCTTTTAAATCTTTTTTAACTAATAAAGTCGGTAACATTGCCACACCTTGAGCATGTACACACATGTCATAAACAGCATTTACATCATTACTTTTAAAGGTGACGTTTAAAGGATAGTTCTGAGGTTGCTGTTCAGTATCAAAAAGTGTCCAAAATTGATGTTGGCTATGGTGAGCTAAACATTCATGTTGAATCAGTTGCCTTGGATGGGAGAGGGGACTGTGTTGCTTTAAATAATCAGGATGAGCACAGAATACAGACTCGATTTGACAAACTGGTCTCGCAATTAATCCATCTGCAACTTTTTGCGTTATACGTAAGGCTAAATCGACCTGAGCATCAATTAAGTCCATCGTATTTTCAGTCAGATATACATCAAATTGAATATGTGGATGTTGCTGTTTAAATTGGCGAATACATTCCCCAACCCCTAATTGAAATAAAAACAAGCCGCAGGTAAAGCGAATCGTACCGTTATGTTGTTCGGGTGCGGCTAACTCTTGTAAAAGTTGCTGTTGTTGTAAAATATTCTCGCAGTAGAGTAGGGCTTTTTCGCCTGCTGGAGTGAGAGATATTTTTCGTGTATTTCTTTGAAATAGTCGAGTTGAGAAGGTGTGCTCAAGGTGCTCAAGATAGCGAGAAACCATCGCACGGGAATAATTTAGATGTTCGGCGGCTTTGGTTAAATTGCCATGTTGAGCAATAGAAACAAAGACGTGTATGGCTTTTAATGTGTCCATATACTTTATCATTGTTACAATATATGCAACAGTTTATCTTAATTTAGTGCATTTACCTTACAAGAATTGCAATTTAAAGTATTTCTCATGAATTTGGAGAATACATAATGAAATTTTTTAAATTAACTGCTTCAGCCCTAGCAACTGCGACTGCTTTAACGGTAGCTTCCTCAGCTTTTGCGCAAGATTTGAAGATCCAAAGTTTTCTGGCTAAACCCGAACATTTCGGCGTGACTTCTACTTTAATTGAAGGCGATAAAGAAGTTCTGTTGGTGAATGCACAATTCTCAAAATCTGAAGCATTACGTATTGCTGCCGATATTCTCGATAGCGGTAAAACACTAAAGACAATTTTCGTAAGTTATGGCGATCCGGACTATTACTTTGGCTTAGATGTATTTAAACAATACTTCCCAAATGTACAAATCATTGCAACACCAGAAACTGTTAAACATATCCAAGATACTCAAGCGCTTAAAGTAGAATACTGGGGCCCACAAATGGGTGCAAATGCGCCTAGCCAAATTATTGTGCCTCAAGCTTATACCGCTAAAACTTTAAAACTAGAGAATGAGTCAATCGAGATTAAAGGTAAGAAAGAACTTACTTATTTATGGGTTCCTTCTTCAAAAGCAGTTGTAGGCGGTATTCCTGTCTCTTCAGGTATTCATTTATGGATGGCAGATACACCAAAAGTTAAAGATCGCAATGAAGTGATTCAAGCTTTAGAAAGTATTAAATCACTCCAACCTCAAACAGTTGTTCCAGCTCATATGGTTGAGGGAGCTCCACAAGGTTTAGATGCGGTTAACTTTTCTATCGACTATCTCAAGAGCTATGAGAAAGCGGTTAAAGTAAGTAAAAATGCGAGTGAGCTAAGTCAGCTCATGCAGAAACAATATCCAACATTAAAGAGTGTAGATAGCCTAGAGCTAGGTGCAAAAGTTGTAAAAGGCGAGATGCAATGGCCATAATTTGAATCGAAACACTATAAATTTTTAAAAAAGCCGTGGTCTATCCTCGGCTTTTTTTATGAAATAAGGCATTTTCAAGTAAAAAGTCTCTGTAACATTCTACGCACCTTATATAGCGTTTCTATGAAGAGAAAATTTTTAACGAGAGTAAAAGGCTAAGATAAAAATTAGAAATTGATAAAAATAAACAAAAGCTTAAGTTATAGCTTCTATATAAAAGGTAGAGGTGGGGCTAAGGAAGAGGTTTTAATAAAAAATTGCACAATTTGTACTTCTATTACTACAAAAGACAACCAATGATACGCACGCCAGAAAAAAAAATTGTGAATTATAGGCAGCGCGAAGATGAACTTTGCATTTAAATGTTTGTCGTAATGAAAGGAAAGTGATTATGAAAAAATTAGGTCTTATCTCTGTAGTACTTGCTGGTGTTGCTTTTACAGCTGTTGGTTGTGCATCTGAAGCTGGCTTAAATGCATCAGGTTCAGCTCAAACTAGCGCTAGCCCATCTGGCGTACAAGCTGGTGTTGGTGTAGATGCTGGTGTTTCTGGTCAAGCACAACCAGGTCAAGTTGATGCTGGTGCTTCTGGTTCTGTTTCAGGTTCTGCAACTGCTCAGTAATTCTTAGCGATAAGAACAGTTAAAAGATTATAGAGTACATATATTCAAGATGCCGATTTATATATGAAATGAGCTGCTACTCATTATTCTATAGTCAAGAGAATGTGGATTTCTCAACAAAAAAGCCCCAAGAGATTTTTTCTTTGGGGCTTCCATATTCCAATAGATTTTAGTCATCATCATGATAATCTCTATGATTGTGATCACGATCTTCTAATCTTTTCTTCTCCCATTCACGGTGTCTTTTTTCCCACTCACGACGATTTCTATCCTGTTCGCGAGCATCCTTACGTTGTTGTTCGTATATTCTCTTACGCTCTTCCCAACGTTTTCGTTCCCAGTCACTATAGCGACGTCCATCATAGCGGTCATCATCATGATCATGGTAACCATAACCACCGCGGTAATAAGGATCATCTGTATAAGCAACACAACCTACAGTTAAAAGACTGGTTGCTAATAAAGTAACAACTAGTTTTGCTGACATAGCACAATCTCCTTTTGTCTGTTAACAATAATTGGCAAAAAAGTCCTGTTTTAAACGACAGATTTGTTAATGACATTTGCTATAAATCAGATTAGCGTAGATTGGTTTTTACCTTTGTATCTTGATTACATGAGTTGTATGCGAATATAGTCAAACAACAAAGAATTCTGTAGAAAATATGAAGGATAAGAGGAATTCATGGAGATAGGCATGACAGCATTTAATCAAAAAATTCAAACATTGCTAGATAAGGGCCAAGGGCCTGCTGCTCGAGCTCTTGATAAGTTACCTCGATTAGCTCAAGAATCACTTGCCAAAATCCTTGGATATGCCTACCAATACCCGGAGCTCGATTCGTTTACTAAATGTATGATGGCCGTACAAATTAAACAGGGACGTATTGGTTTCATTGGTTCAGATCCTATTGAGTCTAGACGGCAGTTTGATACACAAATGTTGGCTATACGCCAGAAATCAACTGAAATTGAGTCAGTGGAAGACATTCGTTTGCCGCTTCAAAGTGGAACTGTTTTCGCAAGACACTATCATCCGTCACCGAATAAAAAATTACCTCTGATTATTTTTTATCACGGGGGAGGGTTCGTTGTGGGTGGTTTAGATACTCATGATGAGGTTTGTCGTATATTGGCAAAATATGCAAAAGTACAAGTACTCAGTATTGATTATCCACTTGCACCTGAGGTCTCACCTCAACATTTAATCCAATCATGTGAAGATGCATTAGCTTGGGTATATCAAAATCGCAGACAACTAAAAATATTAAAAAATCGTATTGCTGTAGCAGGGGATAGTGCAGGCGGCAATATCAGTACGGTTGTGGCTCAACGATCAGTAAACAAACCTTATGCTCCACAAGCGCAGCTTCTCATTTACCCTACAGTTGATTTTAAAAGCCGACATCCTTCTTTTTATGCTTATAACGAAGGATTAGTTTTGACGGATAGCGATATTAATTATGTCACTCAATATTATGCAACTCAGCATAATGTAGAATTAGACGATCCGATTATTTCTCCAACCTATGGTAATTTGAAAAAGAACCCGCCAGCTTTCGTGATTACGGCTGGTCATGACGTATTGCATGATGAAGCGAAAATTTATAGCTATAAGCTAAGACAAAATGGCGTCAAAATGCATTATGAAGAATATCCAGATCAAACCCATGGTTTTATAAATTTGACACCTATTTCTAAAAAGGCAAAAAGATATACTATCGAGATCAGTAAGAACTTCAGAAAGTTCTGGGATAAAAATAGTTAAATAAAAGTTTAGTCCATGTTTCACGTGGAACGTGGACTAATACTCAAATCTAAAATATAAAGTACTAAATAAAAGATAATAAATACTCACTAGAATTCTTTTATATAGATGATTAAATTTATCCTTCATTAAGTTTTGCATTTTATTGTAGGAAGATATGAAAAAATTATTAATGTTATGTTGTTTGGGTATAAGCAGCCATTCAGTCTGGGCTGACACTTTAGTTGAAATGCAAACAAATTTAGGCAACATTGAAATACAACTTTATGATGATAAAGCACCAAACAGTGTGAAGAATTTTAAAGACTATATAAAGTCAGGCTTTTATAAAGATACGATATTTCACCGCGTAATTCCTGGTTTTATGGTGCAGGGCGGTGGACTTACTGCAAATATGCAGGAAAAGACTACGCGAGCACCTATCAAAAATGAAGCTGGAAATGGAATTGCTAACACACGCGGAACGTTGGCGATGGCTCGTACTGCAAATCCTGACTCAGCTACTAGTCAGTTTTTCATAAACGTTGCAGATAATAATTTTTTAAATCGTTCTGCGGGTAATGCGGGTTACGCAGTTTTTGGAAAAGTAATTAAAGGAATGGAAGTGGTTGATCGTATTGTTCAGGTCCCTACATCAAACTATGGCATGCATCAAAACGTACCAAAACAGGCTATAAAGATAGTAGATATAAAGTTTAAAACTCTTCAAAAATAAATTAACCATATAAATCATACATTTGTTTGTTTTTGAGATTTTTTTTGGCTGAAAAAGAACCGGTCGAACGTGCATATTTATAAAAGTGCTTGCGTACCAGTTTTTTTTCCCTATAATGCACTCATCCCGACGCGATACACGAGAATATCTTAGCTTACAGGGTTAAGATGAAAGCTTAGTATTGCGTTGAATTCTGTCTCTGACGAAGAGCAGAAAAATCATTAAGAGAATTGAAGAACAACTTGTGTGGATTTTTACTGATTGATTAATCGAAATAATTTTCATTGATTGATTGGTTTAAATTACTCGAAGTTTATTTGAGCGAAATTTAAGTCA
>NZ_JBQEOR010000018.1:0-46015 GCF_052045285.1 Acinetobacter sp. 22301
TTATTATAATCATGAGAGAATCAAGGTGAAGCTACAAGGTTTATCCCCTGTACAATATAGAAACCAGTTTTTAAAAACTGCTTAACTAACTGTCCAACTTTATGGGGTCAGATCATTCCGCCGCAGAGGGGGCACGCAGGGATGCCCACAAAAAAGAGAGACTTTTTCGTGTGCTTTGGGTATGCGGCCTGTCAAAGCCGACTGGCAATGTGGCCAGCAGGCAAAGGATAATCGGAGGGGTTTTAGGTGTCAATGTGATATTGGCTAGAAAATAATTAAATAAATATTGTTTTTTATTGGATTAAAATATTTAACTAATTTATTAAAACTCATTATTTAGTAAAAATAATAATAGAACAAAAGAGGGTTAGCAGACTGATTTACCCAAAAATCAGCACATCCGAAGATGTCCCCCTTCCGTTCCGCCGCAGAGAATAATAAGAGAGATTTCAAGTGTCAATCGGATATTGGGTGGATTTTTAAATTTAATTATCTAGTTTAATTAGGGAATTATATTTGGTGATACACCGATAAAATGGATAATTAAATCCATCTTATCGACTTGCTAGAATCGGTTTTTAAAACCTTATTTTTTTATTGTTTAATATATTTGGGGAACTCTTTTAAAACCTTATGACAAAAGTGGCCCTGTGTGTCCTCTTTCTTACGCTCTTCAAACTCCTTCATACCAAATTTCATAACCTCTCTACCATATTTTTCACCAAGATCATGTTTAGTACATTTTGCGGCAGCATCCTTTAACTCTTCTGAATAATAGTGATAATTACAATCAAGCTGAGCACGGCTTAAAAAACCATGCAGTTCCACTGCTTTCTCACACTGAGTTTGCTCTAGAAGATTTCTAGACTCTTGAGCAGCATAAATTGATGTTGCTAAGAATAAAGTGAAAATCGTTACTAAAATATTACGCATTATTTCCCCGACAAAGTTATTAAAAGTATTAGTGATAATATTGCGGGCGTATTAAATAATAATTATTTATAAGTGTCTATTAATAATAAAGAAAATGGGATAAAACCCCATCTCTTTTGAATACTTAATCACCTTAATAAAATTGGGTGATTAATTTTTATCAAGTGAATGATATTAAATTTGTTTTATAACCATCTTTAATATTATTCGAGTTATTCGAAAAAAGAGTTTTAGTGATATTTAATCCATTTCTAATCTACTAAAACCCTTATTCATAACACTACGTTAAAACCCTAATTTCTTAAAGATAAAATAACCCACATGGCTTTCAAAGCTACCGTCATTTTGGATTTTAAAATACTTCTTCACAAGGTCAGATGAACCTTCCTGCAAATAACGTAAAGTTTTGATTTGATCTTCAGGCGTTTTCATGCGCTTTACCCAACTATCAAAGTCTAACGAAAGCGTTTGTTTATCTAAACCCACCAAATCAAAGCCTGCATCTTCAATAAAATAGACCCACTCTTTCACACTATAGTTTCGTACATGGCTTGGGTCTCGAATAGTTTCGATGGTCTGTAAAAAAGTATCTAATATGGGCGAGCTAGAACTAATAATGTCTACAAAAATAACAATACCATCTGGCTTAAGCACACGGTTTACTTCTTTCATGGCAGTCGGAACATGTTGCCAGTGATGCGCAGAATATCGGCTAATGACCACATCAAACTGCTGATCACTAAAAGGCATGTCCTCAGCAATGCCTTGCTGCACAAAAATGTTTTTTAATTTGCGTTGGCTAGCCGTCTTAGACACGGTGTCTAACATTTCATGAGATAAATCGTAAGCAAAAACAAGGTCGGCATGCGGAGCAACATTGTAGGAAACATGCCCACCACCACAGCCTAAATCAAGGACTACAGCTTTTTCAATTTTCTGAATCTCATTAATAAATTTATTAAATTCAATACCTTCAGAATGAGCTTGGCTATTTAAATAGTCGAGAGATTTATTTTGATATTGTTTTTGATTTATATCATGCTGGGTGATCATAACCTTGCTCCTCCTTTGTAATGGAATTACATTAAAGGAAAAGTTAGATAAAAAATAATGATTAGTTTTTCTTCAATTCATAAATAAAAGTTATTATTTAATTGAATACAGAGTAAGCACAAAAATTGAAAATTCTTAAATCCAATAGACAGCTATACTGTGTTTATCTAAAAATTTTATAACACTCCAAAATGCCAAATATTATTTTATTTGATTTAGATCAAACTCTACTTGACCGAAATACATCCCTTATAAAATTTGTTGAGTGGCAAGTAAACTTTTTTCAATTGGTATCACAAGAAAATAAACAAGCTTTTATAACTAGATTTATCGAATTAGATAACAATGGAAGTGTGTGGAAAGATTTAGTTTATTCTCAATTATTAGAAGATTTTAATATAAAAAACTTTAGTGTTGAGAGCCTACTTGAATCGTACATTAACGACTTTAATAAGTTTTGCCGCCCTTTTGAGAAAGTTCTAGAAACAATTCAAAATCTTTATAACAAAGGATATAAATTAGGCTTAGTTTCTAATGGTAAATCCCCCTTCCAAGAAAATAATTTTTATGCACTCGGTCTCAAAGAGTTTTTTTCTACAATTATCGTCTCAGAAGCCGTAGGTATGCGAAAACCAGATAGACAGATATTTGAGTATGCATGTAAAGAACTTGGCTGTACTCCTAATGAATGTATTTTTGTAGGAGATAATCATAAAGCCGATATTGAGGGTGCTAATAACGCAGGAATGAAAACTATATTTTTTCACCCAGATCCTTCTATCTGCTCGACTGTAGCGGATAAAAGAATTCACCATTACGATCAACTAGAACCAGCAATTAATACATTAGAGGATTTCATTCTTTAGAAAAGGATATTTGTTCTTTTTATTAAATCCGCAAAGAGCACTGTTTAGTCACCCTTACTGAAACAGTGCTCTTTGCTCCATCCCAACCTCTATCCAGAAAGGTTCGATGCATAGAAATAGTGTATGTACCTTTGACTCAAAATGTTTCCTGTATTTTTTAAAATTTTTAAACATTCACAGCATAAAAATGAAGTATATTAATTTTTATCAGAAGATTCTTCTTTGGTTTATATTTTGAACAGAACAGAATACACACTAGATCGTATAGATCGGAAAATTTTATCTGCATTACGTGGAAATGGCCGTTTAACTGTAGCTCAACTGGCCGAAGAAGTAGGGCTTTCATCTTCTCCATGCTGGACTCGACTGAAACGTCTGGAAACTTTAAAAATTATTGAAGGATATACGGTAAACGTAAACCAAAAAGCGATTGGCATTCATGAAGTCTTTTTTATTGAAATTACTTTAGAGCGCCACGATGACGAAATGCTAGAAAATTTCAGTGAAGCATTAGCAGATATACCTGAAGTAGTGGAAGCTCATCTCGTCACAGGTGACTATGATTATCTGGTTAAAGTAGCAGTCAAAGATGCTGACCATTACGAACGATTTTTAAGAAAGAAGCTTTATTCAATTAAAGGAATACGCCACACCCGTTCGACCTTTGCCCTACGCCCTCTCAAATCTGCTAATACAGCCGATTTAATGTTAATCGAATAGAAATGCTAAACACTTAGAAATAATTCCTTAATTTATTGATTTAAAAATCTTTATTAAGATAGAACCTAGAAAATATAACAGATCATAGCTCTGTTATATTTTTTTTAAAAAATTCTGTATCTATGATTACAGCCTTCACCTCTTCAAAATGTAATTAATCTGAATTGGAGGCATCGCCATGAACATTTTGAAGAAAAAAAATAAGGCCAGTTTTGTATTCTTTATTATTACCCTCTACTCTTTTATTGGGTTTGGCTTAGGCTTCGTAATTTGGGAATACTTTTTAAAGGCCTAGTTTGCTAAAGAAGCATCAGCTCACCTCAGTAATAATTTCTGAAGTGATTTCTTTACTACGATGATATGCGGCCTTCATGGCTAAACGTATATCATCAGATACATTTCCTAGTTCAAACATTCTGAGTGCTGATTCGGTAATCCCGTTAGCCAACGTCACCTTACCACACAGATCCGCTGGCGGGACATTACTTTTACGGACCATTTCAACTGCGCCACTAGCCGCTTGGAGTGCTAAATCTAGAGCAAATTGTTTATCAAGTCCTAAAGAAACCCCTGTCTTTATCATGCTGTCTAAAAGATAGAAAAAGTAAGCTGGTCCCGAACCAGACAAAGCAATAATTGCGTCTGTCTGCGTTTCAGACGGCGCCCAAAAAGTCTGACCAGTTGCAGAGTACAGCATTTCAATTAGGTCTTTATCCAGCTGGTCCATTTGCTCTGAAGCAATAAGCACATGCGTCCCGGTATGCGTAAGCACAGGTGGATTTGAAATTACACGAACAATTTTTTTCGAACCCGTAAAACGAGTTAAGTTTGCAATATCTACTCCCGCCATCATAGAAACTATAATTTTACTAGCTAACCATTTTTTTAGCGGTATAAGTGTCTCTTTTAACTGTTTAGGCTCTAGTAGCAAAACAACAATTTCAGCTTTTTTTAGTCCATTTTCTTTTTGCTTCAAAGCATTTGTATCATTAATCTTTTTCTCTTCAATAAGGTGTATTTTTTCTTTTTGAAATCCTTTTAAAACCAACCCTCCTATTAACGCTAAAGCTAAATTACTACTGCCAATAAAACAAATATTAGGTTGTACTGCATTTAACATTTAAAATGTTTTCCTTTCTTAAGAGAGGTTTATAACAACAAATATTATCTATAATTTAATTATATATATTGAATTAATGATGACCGTCTGAATAAAGAACCCACTTTAATAAAATATATTATTAAAGTGGGTTTTGTTTTATTTGCGCAATAAATAAAACAACTTTAGATTAAGCCTAATGTATTACTATTGTTAGTAAATACCACTAAAAAAATGTTAATCTATGTAACATATACAAGAGTATTGTAAAAAATTCTGTAACGAATTCTATTAAGCTTATATAAAGAATATCTATTACTTAATAAGAAAATCTTTAAACCAAAACAAGACACTGAAGTGTTCTAGTTCAAACAACTAAAGAGTTTCTTTCTTGTTCGCTAAAATTCTCTCGGCTTTTCTGATGGCCTGTTGTAAATCAATATCTTCGCACACCCAAAAGGTAAAAATTTTTCCAAATAGGTGGAAATGCTGTTTAACATACTGAGAGCTATTGTCTGAATAGTGCTCTTCTATCTTAAAAAAATCATTATGATTTTCTATCTTTTGACCGTCTAAAATACCGCCAATACAAATATCCATTTGAGTACCATACACCTAATTACTTATATTTTAACAAAAAATTTAGAAGCACTTTTAAGAGCATATTTTTATTCTGCTTTTTATTTTGAAAGATAAGTTTAATTAAAACTTATAAAAAACCCACAAGATAGAGTGGGTTTTTAAACTCTTCTAAAGCGCTTTAGCCTTAAACATATTCTATTTAAATAATATATTTAAAACAACTCTAGTCGCTCTATGAAATTATGAATTCTGAAGAATCACAATATTTGAAGCTTGTGGGCCTTTTTTACCCTGTACTACAGTAAACTCAACACGTTGGCCTTCTAAGAGAACCTTAAAACCTTGTGTTTGAATATCGGTAAAATGAGCGAAAATATCCTTACCTTCATCAGCCGCAATAAAACCAAAACCTTTAGTTTCATTGAACCATTTTACTGTACCAGTAGAAGTAGACATATATTTATCCTAAATTTTAAAATATTATAACTTATTATTGGGGAAACCAATTTAACTAAAAAATAGACGTGAAAACTTAAATATCTGAATGAACCGAAGACTTATAAATAAAACTACGAAATAGAAATTTATGATGACAAGAATATTTTGTTAGTTATGCTCGACTATACACGCTTCAAAATCATTTGCAATCGATATTCAAAATAATTAAAGCAAGAAAAATTTTATAGTGTTGACTCAACATCTTTCATCTTGATTTGATTAAAGATTCTTTCAATTAAAAATCTAATATTCTATATTTTAATTGAAAGAAGTACTTTTAATTCTTGAATTACTGACGCCATTAATAGAATTTCTGTTCACCAGCAGGGCGTGTTTTAAAGCGTCGGTGAAACCACATGTATTGTGTAGGGGCAATTCGAATTTGATTCTCAATAATCTTGTTTACCCTTTCAGCGTCACTGACTTCACAGCCACTCGGGAAGTTTTCTAATTTTGGCTCTACCAACACATGGTATTGAGGGTTACGAATATCACCACTTCGATAAAAATATAAAGGCACGGCTGCTGCTTTTGAGATATCCATTAGTCTGCGATGCGCTGTAACAGTAGCTGCCTGAATACCAAAAAATGATGCCATTACGCCTTGTTTTAAGCCAAAGTCCTGATCTGGGCTATACCATATCGCATGACCATGTTTAAGGTTTTGTATGAGTCCACGCATGTTGTCTCGAGCAATTTGGTTTTTATACACTCGCGCACGACTACGATGAATCAAAAAATCTAAAAACGGATTGTTTTGAGGTCGGTAAACCACGTCCATATTAAAGAATAAAGTACATGCCGCTCCACCTGCATCTAAAAGCGTACTGTGGGTACCTAATAAAAGTACGCCATTTTCCTGATTATTAGTTAAATTTTCTAAACCATCTATGTGAACACGACTTTTAAACCAATTTGGGCAATACCAAGCATTTAAAGCTTCAAATACACCCGTTAAAGTATCAACAAAAACCTGTTTAGCTTTTGCCTCAATTTGCAAAGGTGTTTTTTCTGGGAAACATGCTTGTAAATTACGTAGTGTAGTTTTTCTTCGAGAACTTAAAGATTTCCACGCTATTTTTGATAGTAAGTCAGCAAGGCGCCATTGAATAGCCCAAGGTAACATCGCAAATAACATTAGAATAAAAGCTAAAAACCATATACCCCAATATTTAAACGCTAAAAAGGAAAATTGAAACTCGCCAGATTTAAACTGCCGTTCATTTTTCGTCATACTATAGATTTCTTGAGGTATAGACTTAGTATACTAACATGCTCAATTTTTAACGTTGTGTGTTTATGTTGCTTTCACTTTTATAGTTTTATATGTCCTATTTATTTATATAAATCTATATTTTAAATATTTAATCTATTTAAGCCTTAAATATACATAACCTTCTGTATACATCGATTATTTTCTCATTTAAAGTAACCGCACAATCTTGCCTCAATTGATAAATAGGATATATCAGCGTGAGCGGTCTTTTAGTATTTATAACAATAGCATTTCTTACCCTATTAAGCCCAGGACCGGGAGTTTTATTTACTGTCACAAATTCAATTAACTATGGTGTTAAAACTGCTTTGTTTGGAATAAGTGGTTTAATTATTGGTATGTTTGTGATCGCTGTAATTTCTGCCAGCGGTGTAGGACTTATTATTACCAGTAATCCTACTATTTTTACGGTTTTAAAGTTTATTGGTGCATTTTATCTAATGTATCTCGGATATAAAAACTTCACTAAAAAACTTGCAACCCAAGAGTTAATGACCGATCAACAAAAAGATAAAGCTGTAAGTAAATCTAAATTGTTTTATCAGGGCCTATTCGCATCTTTGCTTAATCCTAAAACAATCGTATTTTTTATCGCACTCTTCCCTCAATTTATTGATATCAAGAAAGAGATTTTAAATCAATTTTTAATTCTTTCTTTAACCTTTTGTTTTATTGGTTTTTTAATTCATTTAGTTTACGCAAATTTTTCTTCGATTTTCAAAGAGAAGATGTTGGCTGGAAATAATTTCTCGATTCTCAACAAAATTAGTGGCGCTATTTTCTTTCTGCTTGCCATTTTACTCATCGCACAATAAAGCATTGCTCGACCTATTATTTGTTAAAAAGCCTTAACTCATGGTTAGGCTTTTTAACTCATTAGATCTTTAAACATGTTCTCTTCTAATACATTTTTAGAGTATTACTCTGTTTAATATCCAACCATAAAAGAAATCTTCGTAGTTAGGGTTGTTCTCGGTAATTTCAATATAATGCTGCCCTTGCATAATATTTAAAATGCGCACGAGTACTTTTTCACCCTCTTTATTACGTCTATTTAAGTACGTAGCCAGTGCTTGCAAAGTAAGAGGTCCGTACTGGCCATCTACCACAAGATTTGACCAACCTTCCTTCCCCTGCTTATTCAGCAGATTTAAAGCACGTTGTAATAAAGGCTTTGTAAAATTGATGCCACAATTTATAGCTGTATCCAGTAACTCTTCTGCAATAGCTGGGCTAATCGCATTAATCTGGTCAAACTGTGGTTCAAGCCAGTATTTTTGCTTATAAATAGATTTGGCGATACTTAAGGGCAAGTCTTGCATGTTGCCTTGATATCCGTTCGATCGAGCGACTGCTTCTGTAATGCCAAATTTAGTCGCATGGCCATGATCTGATGGATGGTTAACATATCCGCCTTCTCGGCTGATAACTTTTTCTAAGTATTGATCAATATTCATTTTATTCTACCTTTATATTTAAAGCTGTCTTTAGCTATTTTGGAGATCATCTTTTGCTTTTTTTAGGTCTTTAATGACCTCTACAATCGTTTTACCTTCTTGTTTATTGATGAAGTTAAATATCCATCTCACAATAGCCCAGCCCGGTAAACCACAGATGAAGAAAAATCCAGATAGGGTGATCATTCCCCAAATATCGGATACCCATTCATGCAGGTTCCATTTCATAATAATGAATGAGCCGCCTGTCAGGCTTGAAACTACTGTACAGATGAGAGCAACAATCCATTCTTGTGGAGAACGAGGAAAACGCATCATCAATACAACTGCGACAACTAAGCTGACTGCCAAAGCCACCATAATTGCAATACTATAAAAATTTAAAAATGTGGCTAACCCACTGCTAGAAACTGTTTCCATGACTTTGTCCTGCGCTAAAGGGTAAAACTTGAAAACTCATCACGTTGACCAGCTTGTGGTTTTCAATGTTTATTAATCCCTTCGTTTTCTTTATTACAGTCAATAAAAAACACTAACGCTTTAAAGCAGCGCTAAATTGCAAGACGAACTTATCCTTGACCCCATTTATTTCAGGGGTCCGAGAAAGAATGTTTGTATGCTAAAGCCTGTTAGTGTGCACCGTTTAAGGCTTGTTCAATCAACTCAATCACTGTGATTGCACCAATCGCTTTTTGCATAGAGACTTGATCATCGAATTCGAATGCGTCATCTTCAAGCTCATTTACAATCTGCTTGGCCTCCTCAAGTGCCCTTTTTATTTTTTGTACCTTATATTTGTTTACGTCTTTGGCAATTGTCGGGATATACCCTCCACGTTTTGCATTTTTAAGTTGTTTAGCTCTGTTCTGCATTGCTGTAGTCATTCACTATCTCCAACTCAATGTACTCGTTAGTAAGGCGTCTTTATCGTTTGTTATTCTTGAGGTTTTGATACATTCTTTGAGCAATATAGCTAAGCTATGACTACAAATGTGTGTTCAAAACGTTTCATCTGGTACAACAATCATAAAGAACCCAACTATATGCAATTAAGTCACTAATTTATAAACAAATATTTCCTTTTCTAAAAATGTAAAAAAGTATTAAATTTTGTGGATTTAAGCTTTTTACACGCCTTAATTTTTTGACCAAAAAGTTCATATAAGGCTTTGCCGTATATCGGAAACTTTTGTTAGGTCTCACAATCTTTGTTAAATTCTTCATGTTCTTGATACCCTTTATCGACGAACATTAAGCCTGATCCACGGAATCGGGCTTTTTTTTATTCCAATTTTTGTTTTGATAGCCTGTTTGCAAATAATAATTGAGCTATCTCCCTTTTATTCTGCTACCTCTAGAAACAAAATAAATTTAGCTTCCATCTCAAAGCTTTGATAAAGCAATAAATAGTGACTTAGGCACCACTTAAAATTTCTCTATTTATCTTGAGATATAACTGATATTATAACTATAGTTATTATTAGTCAATAACTATAGTTGTTTTACTAGATATAACTTAAGTTATATATTTGTTATAAGTTTACTGGTGTAACCATTATGGCTCTTAAAGACCGTTTAAAAGACTCTAGAATTAAAGCCAAAAAAACTCAGGCTGAAGTGGCAGAAGCTGTAAAGATGTCACAACCTGCCTATCAGGCTTTAGAGTCAGGGAAAAATTTAAAATCTGCATTTCTTCCTTTAATTGCCCAATTTTTAGGAGTGGATGGTTATTGGTTAACGACTGGGAATACTGAAGACTCTTTTAGAGAAAGTGATGTATTAAGCCCGACTGTGGTGAGTGCAGAATCTACCGATCAATATGTCTGGATTGAAGTCGTAGAAGCTAACTTTTCTTGTGGGACTGGTGAATCTATTGAATTTCATTTTGATGCTATTAATGGAAAAATTCCTTTCCCCGCTTCATTCTTTAAAGAAAAACGTGTTGCACAAGAATGCATGCGTATTATTAAAGCTAAAGGCGATAGTATGACCGACTACATTAAAGATGGAGATTTGGTCGGTATTGATATCTCACAGACTGAAGTCATTGATGGCGAGATTTATGCGGTTTACTTTGCCGGTGAAGGAATGATTAAACAGATTTTTAAAGAAGCAGATGGTTCTTTAATTTTGCACAGCTTAAATGAAAAATTTAGAGATCGACGCGTAACAGAAGAGAACGGTAAAAACTTTAAGGTTATGGGTCGCCAGTTTTGGCGAGCAGGCTAATTTAGTTATTAAATATAATTAAAATAATAATACGAGCTTTTTAATCATTTCAGCCTTTTTATAACTTTAATTATTTATATAACCTGTAAACATAAAAAAACCTATCTCCTTTAAAAGAGATAGGTTCTCTCGCTTTATTACCATGGTTTTATCAACAATATGTATTTAAACGATAAAGTTGATTAAATCCGGCATAGAAGCTTTTACCATCTTGATTTAACTCAATTTCTTCACCAGATTGAAGTTGAATTTTTTTACCAACTTCGACCCAACGATATCCATCGAGAGAGTTTTGTTTACGCACATGAGGAACAATCCTCACATTAATTTCATTGCCATTTACGGCTGTGGCAATGTGCCACTCATTTACTATATTCACAATCATTCACTCATCACTGAGCTCATGTGATTTTACGGTATGTAATTAGAACGCTAGATTTAGGGTATGGACAGTTCGTCTAGAATTTAATATTTAGCTTTATATAGGGTTATTTATAAGCTAATTGCTTTTCATAATTTTCGTATTATGAAAAGTGGTACATCACAGAGCATAATATTTTTGGATGCGGGAGTCGGATTTGAACCAACGACCTTCGGGTTATGAGCCCGACGAGCTACCAGACTGCTCCACCCCGCAATTGGAAGTAAGCTTTATACGCTCATCTATTTTATAAAGCAAACTTTATTTTTTAATCGGTTGTAATTATTAACAATTCTCTTTTTATTATTTTTTCATTTTAACCATTCAGTCTAAATTCACCTATCAATTTCAATTTTTAATTCTTTAAATTGTTGTATTTATTTTAAATAGAACCCGATATTCATAGACAACAATTGCCTTGGTTGGATGGCTTTTATACTATCTAGTTTGGCCCTTTAATTTTTAGTTCGTATGTCTGAACCTCAGTTTTCCCTTAGTGAATATCTCGGCACAGTTCAGGAAGTCATACGTGTGGCTTTTGATGAGCCAGTTTGGGTAAAAGCAGAAATTCGAAATTTAAATATTAAGGGCGGCCATTACTATTTAGAACTCGCAGAAAAAGATGCAGAGACTGATAAAGTCATTGCCAGCTGTAAAGCCACAATCTGGAAATTTTCAGCGAGTAAAATTGTTTTAAAGTTTGAACGTGAAACTGGGATTGAGATTTCGAGCGACTTAAATGTGCTCATCAAAATTAGAGCACGTTTTGATCCTCAATATGGATTTTCGGTCAACATCGAAGAGATTGACTCAAGCTTTACGTTGGGTGAAATTGCTAAACGTTATCAGCAAATTATTGAACGCCTTACTCAAGAAGGTTTAATCCATAAAAATAAACTTCTTCCCACTCCTTTTGATATTCAAAATGTTTTAGTCATTGCTCCTCAAAATGCTGCGGGCCTTGGTGACTTTAAAAAAGATGCAGATGCACTTGAGCGAAATGGGGTTTGCCATTTTGTGTATCACACCGCTACTTTTCAAGGAAACACGGCTGCAACCAGCTTGATTGAATCCTTAGGTTCAGGTTTAAGGCAATGGGCCAGTACGTTTAACTTTCCACCTGACTTAATTGTGATTATTCGCGGTGGTGGATCGGTGAATGATTTAGCTTATTTAAATGATTATGAACTTGCCGCTCTACTTTGCAAACGGAGTGTACCCATTTGGGTAGGCATAGGGCATGAAAAAGACCGTACAATTCTTGATGAAATTGCTCATCGCTCATTTGATACACCAAGTAAAGTGATTGCTGGCATCCGAAACCACATTGTTGAACGCGTACAAGAAGCTGTAGATAGTCTGCAAACGATTAAGCTACTTTCTCAGCATCAAATCACGATCTATCAAAGCAAGAATGATCAACTGCTTCATCACATTAAGTCATCCGCACAGAGTCAACTTAGCTCGGCACATCGTTTGCTTGACCAGATGAAAGAACGTATTCAGTTTAGCTCACAGCAACAAGTTAAATTTTCATTAGCCCAAATCGAATCTTTGATGAAAGAAATTCTTTTGCAAAACCCGAAACAGGTTCAGGCCAAGGGCTATGCAATTGTTAGATCAGAAGGAAAAGCGATTCGCTCTATACACCAAATTTCAAGCCCCGCCCTTGCTATTGAGATGCAAGATGGTGTGGTTGAAGCCAACATTACGCAGGTAATTCCAAATGAAGAATGAAGAATTAACGTTTAAAGATGGTCATGACATTTTGAAGAAAAATGCCGAATTACTTGAATCTCAGGAAAGCCCGGATATCGATAATTTAATGAAAATTGTTGAAGAATCTATTACGGCTTATAAAGCATGTAAATCACGTATTGAAGCTGTTCAACAAGCTCTAGATGAGACATTCAAAGAATAAAAAAAGCCCACTCCTACTTCTCATTGAAGAAATGGGCTTAGTGAAATCCACTTAATCCTGAAATGCAAAAATGTGGATTAGGTCACATTTTTACACAGAGGCATAGTCCCATAACCATTTTAGATGTTCAATATTTTAATTGTGTCTATACGTTAGTTTGGCTTAATTTTCACCACCTCTTAAATAAAACGACTTCTATTAAGACCATACAAACACAAACTCTACTCATGGTTATTGTTAAATTTAATTTAAGAGTTATTCCTCACTGAATGGACCAATTAACTGATAAATTTTGCCGTCTTTAGGGTTTTCATAGAGCAAATCCATATTGGGTAAAATAATATCGTCATTAATTTCAATATGTTCAACACTTTTATGAAGCTCAAGCACGTGGTCATTCATGGGTCTAACTTTTGCCAAAGCAATTGATTCTTTATCAAACTGATCCTTGATAATTACTTTTAATCTTGTCATGAAAATCTCCTGAAAATTAAATTTTTTAATATAAATAAAGGGTTAAGTTTAAAATGAGCTAATCGCAGAATAGCCGATTGGCATCGCAAAAAAAGTTAAAATAAATGCAGCCGTACGTTGTAAATTACGTTGGTTTAACCAAGTTACTTTGTTTGAAATTAATACGGTTCCAAAAGCAATCCATAAAAATGCAATGGGTGTAATTAATGATAAAAAAATAGCAATATGCACAAAATAAACGTGAAGCACTTCCCATGCTGCATGTGGAAAAATAGCAGAAGCAAAGAGTAAAGCTTTAGGATTTAAAAGTGTTGCAACAAATAAAGCCTTAGGCGTAATCAGTGGGTTGTCTAATTTGATGTCATTTGTTGATGTTATCCAAAGTTTAAATGCAAGGTAGAGAATAAAAGTTGCACTTATTAACTTTAATAAGGCAGGAAGCCAAGGGATAAAATGTGAAACTGACTCAAGCAAAACACCCCATGAAGTAATTGCAATGAGATAACCCATCACTTCAGCAGGAATAAGTTTAAGAGACTGCTTCACCCCTGCTTGTATTCCAGCCGAGGCTAACAATGTATTTGTTGGGCCCGGAGTCAACAAAATGGTGACCACAAGTCCAATAAACATAAATGACACCATAGGCAACGAACTCTTTAATTATGCTAGGCGAAATATGTCAAAAAGGAATATCTATTGTCGACATAATGGTTGTAACAAGAAATATTGAAGTTTATTTTTTTAATTTTAAAACAAACAATTAACTCCACCTGACTACAAATTCACTTACTATTTCAATAATTTTAAATATGCAAAATCGATCACAGAAACATAGAATAAGCGCTATTTTTTCTGCTCGCTAAACCATTAAATCAAGCTTTTTTTTCACAGAAAAATAAGCCGTTATTTTTAATATTTAGTTCTTATTCAGCTTATTTAATAAACGCTTTTTTTCTTACTTGAAATTTGAAAATTGATCAATATATAAACAACTAGAAATCGTGATTTTACTGAATATGATGTCCCGTTCCCCATCAATTCTTTGATTGTCGCTTTCATCAAATAAATCAGATGATGGAGGATGCATGATGAATGCTTATGTTCGCCCTTATCCAGATGGTTTTAAATCTTATTTAGGTAAGAATCAGAAAACCGGACTCTACATTGTACGAGTTGGTTGGACGGTTTATGAAACGAATGGCAATGGCTCTGTGCTGTACATTGTTAAGAATGAAGATACGATTCCGTTGGATGTAGAAAAGTTTAAAACTGATCGTCCCAAAATTTATGCTGCTCTTCTAAGTGAAGTCCAGTTTCAACGCAAGAAACAACTCGCGATTGATCTCCAGCAATCAAACATCCCTTCTTATGACCGTAAAGCCTACAAAAAACGGCGTGGCTTTATAGACTCTTAAGTGAAGGTATTTACTTTAAACTCATATAGAAAAAGCACCCTTAGGTGCTTTTTCTTTTAACGACCAGTTGTAATTAATACGAGCATACTCAGTATTAAAGTGCTTAATGATCGTTTGCAATGTATGTGGACTTCATGCTCAGCTCCGTGAGCAAATTGATTAACGTTTTCCATTTCGTGTGCCCTTAAAGTTCACACTGATAATTTGCACAATTTTCACACAATAAGAAATTAGCCAAAAGTATTATATCGAATCAAATTTTAAATCTAATGCTGGGCAAGTAGTTTTGAAATTTATAACTGAAGTAGCTAGATGTAACATTCTTATACGAGGTTAAACCCTATTGAGCGTTTGTAGACCTTTCATTTCAAACTCACCTACCAAAGAAATGATTTTATAAAATGAAAAGAGATAACAATATTCTGTTTTTTAATAATAGTCTTCGACAGGAGAACTTTTATGGAAACTCAACAAGAAACCAACTCTTCTTTATTTTGTAATGCTTCTACCTCAATTCAAGCATGTATTGAATGTATGATTGCCTGCAAAACATGTGCAGCTGCATGTTTGCAAGAAGAACATGTGCACATGATGCGTGAATGTATTAAGCATTGCATGACATGTGTAGAAACCTGCCAACTTTGTACGTCTTTAGAACTCAGAAACTCTGAACTAGCAGAATCAGCCATGCAACTTTGTGCGAACGCTTGTCAACTTTGTGCAGCAGAATGCAGTAAACATGACCATGAACACTGCCAAGTTTGTGCTAAAGCGTGCCTTGCTTGCGCACAAGCTTGTCTGGCATATCGTGCCTAAGTGGTATTTACAACTTTAAGCCTACGCAATCTTTAGATCGTAGGCTCATTAAAATATTTTAAATAACATTGAATTAAATATTCTTTATTTAAACTAATTACAATTTTTACTTTTTTATAGGCATAAAAAAAACCCGCATCTTGGGGAAAATGCAGGCTCTTAGATCTCCCACAACGACCATGAGTTCATTATTAAACTTGAACTTTAAACCGTTAACCAAATGTACCCTTAATAAAAACAAATTGCAATACAGAAGAGTCTGTATATTTGAAATATTTTATTATTTTTACATTACTTTTTCATAAATAGTTTAAAAATATAAGATATTTCCAAATAAGAAATAGTTTTTTACAGGCATTAAAAAAGCCCGTTTCACGGGCTTTTCTGCAACGGTGAGCAATATAAGCGTTGTGTCTATCCAACTCTTGTTTGCTCTTTGCTAGCTATATGTAAGGTTTTATCGTATCTTTTGCCCTGTCCCAAGTTTCCCTGTGGAGCGAGGAGATATTACGATTACCTTAAGTACATTTATAGCACATTATTTATTCATGACTAGTGTTGTTCACGTTTTTTTACAAATGAACAAAATACGATCTATCCTTAATATTTAAGGGTTTTCTACCCCATTTGGATATTGGCGAGCGTCATCACAAATTGGATACCACTTCACTTGTGAATTGACAAAAGCATGAGAGATGACTGGCATCGATATTTCTTCATTAATAAGTCCGACCCTCAGGCGTACCACTTCTGACTTATCTAAACGTTCACTCCAGATCGGTGAACCGCAAGTTTTACAGAACACTCTCTTTTTGTTTGGAGAAGCAAAATACGCTTGCAAAAGATTTTCACCCTGTACAATGTTTAAATCAGTTTTCTGTACCTGTGTAATAGCTGCAAAAGCAGCCCCTTGGGCTTTTTGGCATTGCTTACAATGACAAACCATAATGGGATTTAATTCAGCATTAATGCTGAGTTGAACACCATTACAAAGACAAGAAGCTGTATAAATCATGATTTTACCCTTTTATTTTTATGGGATTTAGCTTACACCCACCCCTTTCTCAATGTGGTCTAAAATGGCACAAGAAGCCTGTTGGTCGCCACAGCAATCATCGGCAGAAGCCTGCAAAATATTAACCATTTCTTGTAGGTGGGCAATTTTTTGCTTTAATTCGGCAATGTGTTTGACGGTTAAGGCTTTCACCTCTGCACTATGCCGATCAGTATTTTTCCAAAGTGAAATAAGCTCTTTCATCTGTTCAGATGAAAAACCTAACTCTCGAGCATGCTTTAAAAAGTTTAAAGTTTTAAGGTCTGTTTCTGAATATATGCGATAGCCAGAAGCAGAACGCTGAGCTGCTTCAAGTAAACCGATTTCTTCATAGTAGCGAATCATTTTCGCCGAAATGCCCGAATGTTTGGATGCCTGACCGATATTCATCTCACACCTCAAATATTAAATTTGGTTTAAGACCTGCTGTCATGATCTTAAACCAAAAGTTGATTTTCAGCACGCTTACTCTACTGGCGCATGAAAGCGTTTTAAGCGTAATGCATTGCCTAAAACAAAGACCGAAGAAAGTGCCATCGCGCCTGCTGCAAACATCGGTGAAAGTAACACACCAAATGCTGGATATAATGCCCCTGCTGCAATTGGAATTAGGGCTACGTTATATACAAATGCCCAGAACAGGTTTTGACGTATGTTTCGCATGGTGGCTTTACTTAATGCAATTGCATTCGGTACGCCTTTTAAACTACCTGACATGAGCACAACATCAGCTGCTTCGATGGCAACATCTGTTCCTGTACCAATAGCTAAACCGACATCTGCTTGCGCCAAGGCTGGTGCATCGTTAATACCATCACCAACAAAAGCTAAGCGCCCATACTGTTTTTGCAGTTGGCGGACTGTGTCCACTTTGCCCTCGGGTAAAACCTCTGCCACAACTTCGTCAATATTCAGCTTTTTGGCAATTGCTTGCGCCGTATGACGGTTGTCTCCTGTAATCATGGCAACTTTGAGACCTAATTGATGCAAGGCCTCAATCGCAGCATAGGTTGTTTCTTTAATTGGATCTGCCACAGCAATAATTGCCGCAAGTTTTTGATCAATAGCAACGTATAGCGGGGTTTTGCCTTCTTCACCTAACTGAGCAGCAATCGCTTGGAAAGAGTTGGTGTCTAAACCAAGTTGGTGCATATAACGGTCTGCGCCAATTTGTACTTTTTGGCCTGAAACTTCTGCTTCAATACCTGAACCTGTAATCGAGTTAAATGCTGTTACTGGTAATAGGTTTAGGCCTTCATTTTCTGCTGCTTGAACAATCGCGAGAGCAATCGGGTGTTCAGACTTAGCTTCGACCGAAGCCACTAAAATCAGCACTTGTTTGCGTTCAAAGCCAGATTGCACATTAAAGTCAGTCAGTGTCGGTTTGCCTTCGGTGAGTGTACCCGTTTTATCAACTGCAACTACTTGCGCTTCTTGTAAAAGCTGCAAAGCTTCACCTTTACGGAACAAGACACCTAACTCGGCACCACGTCCAGTACCGACCATAATAGAAGTTGGTGTTGCAAGTCCCATCGCACAAGGACATGCAATAATCAGTACCGCAACCGCATTCACTAAACCAAAAGTCAGCGCAGGTTCTGGCCCAAAAATAAACCAAACCAAGAAAGTAATTGCAGCAATTAACATCACTACAGGTACAAACCACATGGTGACTTTATCGACTAAGCCCTGAATCGGAAGTTTAGAACCTTGGGCTTGTTCAACCATACGAATAATTTGTGAAAGTACAGATGAGCTACCCACTGCGGTTGCCCGAATGTTCAGTGTTCCGTTTTGATTGACCGTGCCTCCAACCACCTGTTGTCCCACTACTTTTTCAACAGGAACTGGTTCACCCGTAATCATAGATTCATCAATGTAGCTGTGCCCTTCAACCACTTCACCATCGACTGGCACACGTTCACCCGGACGAATTTCTACAATAGTTCCACTGACCACTTCAGCAACAGCAACTTCAACCACTTGACCGTCACGTTGAATACGGGCTGTCTTAGGCTGCATTCCTACCAAATGTTGAATCGCTTGTGAAGTACGCCCTTTAGCTTTGGCTTCAAAATAACGTCCGAGTAAAATTAAACTGACAATAACGGCAGCCGCTTCAAAGTAAACATTAACCGTGCCTTGTGGTAACACATGCGGTATAAAGGTTGCTACCACTGAAAAACTGTAGGCAGCCAAGGTGCCAACTGCCACTAGCGAGTTCATATCGGGTGCTAAACGCCATAAGGCTGGAATCCCTTTTTGGTAAAAACGGCGACCAGGAAAAACAAGAACTAAGGTGGTTAAAGCAAACTGTAAAATCCAGCTATTGTATTGACCAATCGTGTCCATGATCCACATGTGAAAAGCTGGAATGAGATGTGAACCCATTTCCAAAATAAACACAGGTAAGGCCAACACAATCGAAATGATCAAATCTTTTTTAAGCTGATCTAACTCTGATGCTTTTTTATCGAGTTGCTCATTTTGATTTTTTTCAGATGCTTTCGCGTCATAACCTGCTTTTTTAACAGCGCGAATTAAGTCTTCAACATTAACTGATGCATCTGCTTGTACCCAAGCCTGCTCTGTTGCTAAGTTAACTGTAGCTTGTTGAACGCCGTCTACTTTTTTAAGGGCTTTTTCTACACGTGCAACACAAGATGCACAGGTCATGCCCTCAATAGATAACTCAACTGGTGCGGCTTTTGGAACATCATAACCTGCTCTTTCAACTGCTTTAATCAGTGCTTCGCGCTGGATTGGTTGATTTGAATAAACAACGGCTTTTTCTGTTGCCAAATTAACGTTGGCAATCTCTACATTTTCAACTTTCTTAAGTGCTTTTTCGACACGACCTACACACGAAGCACAGGTCATGCCTTCGATTGGAAGTGTTTCACTATATGCTGGCAATTTTGTGGTTTTTGAGTCCATCAAACACCTCTGCAAATCTGCAAAATTTAATATTCTGTATTGAGCATACAGATTCCCATCATGGGAAGGTCAAGCATATTTTTTTAAAAATTTGGTCTTGACCTTACAATCATGACAAGGTTTAGACTCAGTGTTATCCAAACAAATATCTCATTCTTGATGGAGTATGAACATGAAACTACTTATTGAAAATATGACTTGTGGCGGCTGTGCACGTGGTGTGACTGCGACGATTCAGGACGTCGATCCAAATGCAAAAGTAGATGTAGACTTAGCGACCAAAATCGTGACTGTTGAAAGTAGTGAAAGCATCGATAAAATTACCGAAGCACTTGAAGAAGATGGTTTCCCAGCGAAAGTGCAATAGTCGATAAGGCCTAACGTTTAAAGTTAGGCCTTTATTTTTGAGCTTGTTGATATTGACTCAAAGCTGAAATTTTTTAATTCGATAATCCAGTGCTGCCCGAGTTAGCCCCAATAAACGTGCCGCTTCAGACACATTATGATTTGCCTTTTTTAAAGCCGTTAAAATTAACTGCTTCTCGTGTTCTTCTAAATTAAACTCTGCCTGCAACAATTGCTCAAAGTCGGTTTCAACAACTACAGCCTGCTCTGGGTCATGCTTGATCTGTGGGAAAATGGCATTTAACTTAATCAGTTGCTGATCATCCGTTAATAAAACAGCCCTTTCTAATAAATTTTCCAACTCACGAATATTTCCCGGCCATTCATATTGCTGCATAAAAACTTTGGTCTTTTCACTTACACCCTGAATGGTTTTGCCGTACATTTTTTCAAAGCGATGAAGAAAGTGTTCAACCAATAAAGGAATATCTTCACGGCGCTCTCGCAAAGGCGGGATCTGCACTGGGAAAATATTTAAGCGATAATATAAATCTGCGCGAAATCGCCCTGTTTTTACAGCCTGCTCAAGATCTTCATTGGTTGCTGTAATTACACGGACATCTAAAATACGTGTCTGTGAATCTCCGACTCGCTCAAATTCACCTTCCTGCAAAATGCGTAATAGTGCTGCTTGTGCACGAGGAGAAAGCTCAATCACTTCATCTAAAAAAATCGTACCACCATTGGCTCGTTCAAACTTACCCAAGCGAGACTGATGTGCTCCTGTATAAGCCCCTTTTTCTACCCCAAATAACTCAGACTCAATTAACTCTGGTGGAATCGCTGCACAGTTTACTGCAACAAAAGGTTGGTCTTTTCTTTGGCTATTTGCATGAACCCCTCGTGCAAAAGCTTCTTTACCAACCCCTGTTTCGCCTTGTAGTAAAATAGAAACTTTCGAGCCTGCTGCTTTTGTTAATAATGCACAGACCTGTTTATAAGATGCTGACTTACCCACAGAGCTAAATAATTGGTAATCGACTTCGCTGTCGCTATAAATTGATTTTTTAAGCTCAAAAAGTTCAGCCTGCAACGCAATCAGTTCTTTTTCCATAGGTTCGGGTGACATGAACTGAATCAGCTCATCAGCATTTTCCCACTCTTCTAAAGGCTTACCAATAATACGGCAATGCTCATCGCCGCAAGCTTTACACTCTATTTCTTGATAAATAATGGTCATGCCCGTTGCAAAACTACTGTAGCCGCACGCATAACCCAGAAGCATCCAGCACGCAGGTTCATCACTTGAGCCAAAATGCTCTAAATGCACATCGGCTTCAAAAGAATTGAGCCAATTTAAATCGGCATAAAACTGTTTTTTATCATGGCTTAAATTGAGCTGGTTGGTCTGTACTTGCACCATTCCACGAATCGCATGCATTTGTGGGCCCGCCATAAAAGCATCGTGTTCATTTAAATCGGGACGCATTTTTGTTGTAACTTCTGCATCTTTTAACCCAGCTTGATAACCTAAACGAATAAAGAAACGCTTAGTCCGCTCAAGTCCAATCATGTGCGCTAAGTCTTTACGCAAATATCCCATAATGCTGGTGTGTAAAAGCAGCATCCGATATTCATCAAACCAGATTTGGCCGTGGGCAGTATCAAAGTGCAGTTTAGACAGCAAATCGTGAATTTCTTGCGGATGATCTGCGTATCGTCCCGTTGTATCGTATTTTACTCGAGCCATGAGTGATCTGTTTTAATCCATTAAACACATTTGGGTTTTATCTCATCTTATCGAAGAACCAGATAAATGTCCTAGTACCTTAAAGACATAACTTCATACTAAAAAAGTATTTCTAAATCTCTCCATTTAAAGCCTCAAACAATCTAAAAAGAAATTTTTACGACCCTATTCATCAAATCATGAATATCTCTATTTCACCATTCAAAAAAATTCATGAAATGGTGAATTTTAAAAATACCTTACTTTCCATAAAAAACTTAATTAATTGTTTTTAATAATAAAAATAAAGTTGGCATAGCTTTTGTAAAGCTTATAGCGAGAGCAAGGAGCATTCATCAATTTCAAGACCATGTCTTGATGGAGTACAGCATGACGCAACCTCAAGTCGAAGCATTAACCAAATATATTCGGGTCACTGGCGACTTAAACGCAGAGTTTATCGAATTCGATTTTGCCATTCACGACCCAAGTCTATTTGTGGAACTGGTTTTGCCTAAACATGCATTTAATGATTTTTGTAAGACCAATCAAGTGGTTGAAATGACCCAAGAACAGCAAGCTTTTAATGATGCTCAGGAAGAAAAATGGCGCTATGGCACTGAAGCAACCTTAGTCGGCACGCAACGTAATAGCAACGATCACGATGATCAGATGTAAAAAATATAAGGAGATAAAGCCATGACTTTAGAAATCAAAACGTCAAATGTCGAACCTATCCGCCAGAACTATGCTTATATCGAAAGACGATTTGGTAGTAAGCCAGCAACTCGATATCAAGAAGTAAGTTTTGATGTACAGGCAGAAACTAACTTTCACTATCGTCCTTTGTGGAAACCTGAAAAGACCTTAAATGATAAAACCCATACTGCCCTGCAAATGCAAGACTGGTATGCATTTAAAGATCCACGTCAATTCTATTATGGAACTTATGTTCAGCACCGTGCGCGTTTACAGGACACAGCCGAAAGTAATTTTGCTTTTTTTGAAAAACGTCAGCTTGCAGAGCATTTGTCTGACGAAGTCAAAGCCAAGGTTATTGAATGCCTATTGCCATTTCGCCACGTTGAACAAACTGCAAACTTACACATGATGTCTGGCAGTGCCTATGGTTATGGCACCGTACTTACCCAAGCTTGTATTTATGCCGCGATGGATCATTTAGGAATTGCGCAGTACATCTCACGGATTGGCTTAGCTTTAGATGGCAACAGCGGCGACTCACTACAGCAGGCAAAACAGGCTTGGATGCAACATCCTGCATGGCAAGGCTTACGCCGTCTGTGTGAAGAAAGCCTCACCGAGCAAGACTACTTCAAACTCTTTTTATTACAAAATCTTGTGATTGACGGCTTTGTGACCGAGCTTGTTTATCAACAGTTTGATCAGTGGTTAGTGAGTCAAAATGCTCGTGACTTAGCCATGCTGACTGAATTTATGAAAGACACTTTAGGTGATTTACGTAAGTGGTCAGACACCGTCATTAAAACTGCGGCAGCAGAATCCGATCATAACAAACAGCTATTAAATGAATGGTTCACCCAGTCTTTAGCTCAAGTAAAAGCAGCCTTTACACCTTGGGCAACAGCAGCCTTAACAGCAGATGCAGTCGATCAAGCAGAACAAGTTGTGATTGATCGAGCAAAAAAACTCGGCCTACAACTAGAACTTGCAAATGCTTAAGGAGAAGCAACATGTCTAAAGTCTATCTCGCGTTACAAGACAACGATACTTCACGCTATATCATTGAGGCGATTGAAGAAGATAACCCTGAAGCTTCAATTCAGTATTTACCAGCCATGATTCGAATTGAAAGTGAAACTGATTTGGTCATTAAAGCCGAAACCGTATCTGAAAAACTAGGCCAAGATTGGGACATCCAATCGTTACAACTCAACATGATTACGCTGGGCGGCAACGTCGAAGAAGATGACGATACTTTCCGCCTTCACTGGAATTAATCACAACATAGATGTTGTTTAACAAAGATTTAAGGATGATCAATCATGACAACTCAAACGAAAGAAACCAGCAAAAAGTTAAATGCTAAAGATCGTTACCGTGCATTAACCCGTGATCTGGACTGGGACTTTTCCTATGCTGACCGTCAAAAGGCCTTCCCTTATGAGGAATTTGAAGGCATCAAAATTACGGACTGGTCTAAATGGGAAGATCCATTCCGTTTAACCATGGATGCTTACTGGAAATATCAGGCAGAAAAAGAGAAAAAACTTTATGCCATTTTTGATGCCTTTGCTCAAAACAATGGTCAGATGAATGTCAGCAATGAACGTTACTTAAATGCGATCAAACTCTTTTTAACAGCGGTGACCCCACTTGAATATCAGGCCTATCAAGGCTATGCCCATGTAGGCCGCCAGTTTGGTGGAATTGGAGCACGTATTGCTTCTCAGATGCAGTCGATTGATGAGCTGCGTCATGTACAGACCCAAATTCATGCCATGAGCCATTACAACAAGTTCTTTGATGGTTTTCAGGATTGGGCGCACATGCATGACCGCGTTTGGTATTTGTCTGTGCCTAAATCATTTTTTGAAGATGCCCGTTCTGCTGGCCCTTTCGAGTTTTTATTAGCGATTAGTTTTGCTTTTGAGTATGTACTTACCAACTTGTTATTTGTTCCGTTTATGTCGGGTGCAGCTTATAACGGCGATATGGCAACCGTAACCTTTGGTTTTAGTGCGCAGTCTGATGAAGCGCGTCACATGACGCTTGGTCTGGAAATCGTAAAATTCTTGCTCGAACAACATGAAGACAACGTGCCGATTGTGCAGGAATGGATTGATAAATGGTTCTGGCGTGGGACGCGTTTGCTTTCAATTGTAGGCATGATGATGGATTACATGCTGCCAAACAAAGTGATGTCTTGGAAAGAAGCTTGGGAAGTTTATTTTGAGCAGGCAGGCGGTGCGTTATTTAAAGATTTAAGCCGCTATGGCATTCGTATGCCGAAATATAGCGATGTGATTGTGAAAGAAAAAGAGCACGTCTCACATCAGGCATGGTGGATTTTCTATAACTTTGGTCATGCTGCCGGTTTCCATACATGGATTCCAACCGGCGAAGAAATGGATTGGTTATCTGCTAAATATCCAGACACTTTCGATAAATACTACCGTCCAAAATGGGAGTTGGCTCGCCAAATGGAAGCCGAAGGTAAACGCTTCTATAGCGCAGGTTTACCACAGCTTTGTCAGGTTTGTCAGATTCCAATGACCTTTACCGAAATGGGCGATGACCCGACTCAGTTCAGTTATCGCCATAGCATCTACCAAGGCGAACGCTACCACACCTGTTCAGATGGCTGTCATGACATTTTCGAACGCGAGCCTGAGAAATATATACAAGCATGGCTACCTGTAAATCAAATTTTACAAGGTAACTGTGGTGGCGGTGACCTCGAAACCATGCTCCGCGATTATTACCGCATGAATGTTGGTGCTGACAATCTAGATATTGAAGGTTCTCCAGACCAACAGCGCTGGAAAAAATGGAAAGGCAACGCAGCTTAAGCACAAGGAATTGTTCAGGCAGTCATCAAGCTGCCTGATCGGAAATAAGGAGATTGAACATGACTGTTCGCGCGATACACAACAACTATCAATTTGAACCGCTCGATCTGCAAAAAAATTATGGCGATCAATTCTTACTTTACGTGGGTTGGGATCATCACACCCTTTTTTGCTCGGCACATGCCATGCTTGCCTCGCCTCAACAAACTTTGGGACAGTTGATTGAGCAACAAATTACAGGTGGTTTTGCTCAACATCCAGATTTTGCCAAAATTGATTGGTCAAAAGTGCAATACACCTTAGATGGTCAAACAATCGAACCAGAGAGTACAAAAACTTTGGCAGAGCTTGGTTTTGGACATAAGTCATTACTTCGTTTCGTTACGCCAGAGTTAAATGGCTATAACGACAGCTACGTTTAATTCGGAGGTGTGTCATGAGTTATCAAGTCACCATTGAACCGATCGGAACAACGATTGAAGTAGAAGAAGACCAAACCATTTTAGATGCTGCCCTACGCCAAGGCGTTTGGTTACCCTTTGCCTGTGGTCATGGCACTTGCGGGACATGCAAGGTTCAAGTCACCGATGGTTTTTATGATGTCGGTGAAGCTTCTCCCTTTGCACTCATGGATATTGAACGTGATGAAAATAAGGTGCTTGCCTGCTGCTGCAAACCACAATCCGACATGATCATTGAAGCCGATGTCGATGAAGACCCAGATTTCTTAGGTCATTTGGTTCAAGACTTTCAAGCGACAGTCATTGAAATAAAAGACCTGTCGCCGACCATCAAAGGAATCCGACTACAACTAAATCGTCCAATTGAGTTCCAAGCTGGTCAATATATCAATGTCCAGTTCCCAGATATTGAAGGAACTCGTGCATTTTCAATTGCCAATTCACCAAGTGAAGTAGGTATTGTTGAGCTGCATATTCGTAAAGTTGAAGGCGGTGCAGCGACGACTTATGTGCATGAACAACTTGCCACGGGCGATCAGCTTGATATTTCAGGCCCTTATGGTCAATTTTTCGTACGCAAGTCAGATGATCAAAATGCCATTTTCATTGCAGGTGGTTCAGGTCTTTCAAGTCCACAATCGATGATTTTAGATTTACTTGAGTCTGGAGATAGTCGCACCATTTACCTCTTCCAAGGAGCACGAGACTTGGCAGAGCTATACAACCGAGAATTATTTGAACAGCTCGTAAAAGACTATCCGAACTTCCGCTATATCCCTGCTCTCAATACACCAAAACCAGAGGACCAATGGACTGGATTTACCGGATTTGTGCACGAGGCTGTTGCCGATTACTTTGAAAATCGATGTGGTGGACACAAAGCGTATTTGTGCGGCCCACCAATCATGATCGACTCGGCAATTTCAACACTCATGCAAAGTCGCTTATTCGAACGGGACATTCACACTGAACGCTTCTTAAGTGCAGCCGATGGTGCTGCTGGACAGTCACGTTCGGCCTTATTCAAACATATTTAAAGATAAACCTTTAAGCACTCCAATTTTTCAAATGAGCTTTGTATCTGTAATTTATAAAGAAAATACAAAGCTCATAGGAGTTCTGCATTCCAAATTTACAGGTTAAACAGACTCAAATTTTAAAGACCGTTAAGGAATAACGTTTTTTAGTGACAAACCAAACAACACAGAATAGGACATTCTATGAATAACAAAATTGCTGCAATCCTATGTGGTGTAACCAGCGCCCTTTACCTTCCCTCTGCATTTGCGACAGAAAACGGCTCGGACTCTTTTGCTTTAGGTGCCGAAGGTATGATGGCGGGTGCCTTACCACCTGCTGGGGTTTATCTACTCAGTTATTATCAAAATTATCACGCATCAGAGTTTCAAAATGGTCCCGATCAGTTCCATGTTGATGTCAACGCCGTGGTTCCTCGGTTGGTCTGGATGACCGATCAAAAAATTCTGGATGGACAACTCGGGTTTTATGCAGCCCAGCCATTGGTTGATCTAAGACTCAAAGTAAATGGAATGGCTGACTCAAACCAAGGACTCGGAGACTTGATTTTGGGTGGTATGCTCGGCTGGCATCAAGGAAATCATCACTGGATTGCAGCCCTAGAAACTGTACTGGGAACAGGTGAATACGACACTCCAAGTACGACACATCCAGTTGAAGCCAATCTCGGGAAAAACTATCACACCATTCGACCGATTATTGCCTATAGTTATGCCAACGCGGCAGGTTTAGATCTATCTACTAAACTGTCTTATAGTTGGAATACGCGTAACGACGCGACTGACTACCAGTCTGGACAATACATTGCGGGTGACTATAGCTTGGGTTATCGCATTAACCCAAAAATCAAAGTGGCAGTTGAAGGCTATGCTTTTAAACAAACCACAAATGACAAAGTAAACGGAAGTGACATTGGGTTTAAAGGACAGGCTTTTGCAATTGGTCCAGGCATTCAATATGCAGATAAAAACTGGTCTATTGAAGCAAAATTTCTAAAAGAAACCGAAGTCGAATATCGTCCCGAAGGCCATACCAGCTGGCTAAAACTAATTTGGGCTTTCTAAAACACATCAACGCATAGCTTCAGCTTTTGAGGCTATGCACTTCCTTATTTAAAAGTCGATACCATTTGAATCATCTATTGGGTTCTGATCAAGTGTAAAGACAGTCCGTTGATAAGGTATTCCTTCTAAGTCATAAACCTGATAAATACAATCAAATAGTGACTGTAAATCTTCACTTCGGTCCATTGCCCGTGCTGTAATAAAAATTGGGCTGACCGCGCCGTTATCTAAAATCGGAATATAGTTTAGGTGTGGAAATCGAATGGTATCGGCACTTGCCGGAATAATGCAAATCCCTTCTCCCGCTGCCACTAAGCCCAAAGCCAGTTGAATTTCTCGTATTTCATGCATATTTTTTGGAACCAAACTATGTTCGGCAAAAATATTCAAAAGCTGGGTCGAAAAATTGGGTTTCGGTGAAGTGGGATACATAAACATCTTTTCATCAATGAGGTCAGCCAGATATACCCCTTCCGTGCGCTGAGCAATTGGGTGGCTCGTATGCGCAGCAACCACCAAGCGTTCTTTACGTAGCAGAATACGTCTAACAGCAGGATCACTAATTCTTAAACGTCCAAATCCAACATCAATACGTCCTTCCTTTAATGCCTGTAGCTGTTCGGTTGTGCTTAACTCCATGAGCTGAATATTCAGATGGGGTTGCTGTTGGCGAAATAAATAAATGATTCGAGGCAGCAAACCATAGAGTAAAGACCCAACAAAACCAATGGTCATACTTCTTTCGATGAGACCAATACGCTTGGTCATACTTTTTATTTCTTCAGCATTCGACAAAAGTTTAACGGCGTGCTGATAAAAGAAATGCCCTGCTTGTGTAGTTTGTAAAGGACGGCTTCCACGCTCAAACAGTTGAATACCAAGCTCGCTTTCCAGATTTTGAATCTGTCGACTCAAAGGTGGTTGAGCAATAAATAGTTTTTCCGCGGCTTTTGTAAAGCTCTGCTCTTCAACAACCGCCACAAAATACCGTAAATGTCTTAGTTCCATAAGGTTTCCATACCTTTAAGATATAAAAAAATGCAAATTCAGTCTTAGACACAGTTTAACCATTCTTTTAAGGTATATACAAGCAACGAACCGATGAAGTGATGAATTGCTTTGTGAACAAGCCTTTTTGCCAATCTTCCAGTGATTCATCTTCATCAATTCACGGTTAAACACCCAGCGCACTCATGCGCTTCATTGACAATATTAGGATATCAAGACCTTTAAGAGTAGCTAAGGCCTTGGTGACTTCCACACTTTTGGAAAGTCGGAGAACGGACATGCCACGTATTCCTGTAATCAATACTAGCCATCTTGACCGTATTGATGAATTACTTGTCGATAACATCGATACAGGTGAATTTAAACTTCATCGCTCAGTGTTTACTGACGAAGCTCTTTTTGACCTCGAAATGAAATATATCTTCGAAGGCAATTGGGTTTACTTAGCACACGAAAGTCAAATTCCAAACAATAATGACTACTACACCACTTACATTGGTCGTCAGCCAGTCATTATTGCACGTAACCGTAACGGTGAATTGAATGCCATGATTAATGCGTGTTCACACCGCGGAGCACAACTTTGCCGTTACAAGCGTGGTAACAAAGCAACGTATACTTGCCCTTTCCATGGCTGGACTTTTAACAACTCAGGTAAATTGCTCAAGGTTAAAGATCCAAGTGAAGCAGGCTATTCTGACTGTTTTAACCAAGATGGTTCACACGACCTTAAAAAAGTGGCTCGTTTTGAGAGCTACAAAGGTTTCTTATTTGGTAGCTTAAATCCCGATGTTCCTTCACTTGAAGAATTCTTGGGTGAAACCACCAAAATCATCGACATGATTGTTGACCAGTCTGAACATGGTTTAGAAGTTTTACGTGGTTCATCTACCTATACCTACGAAGGCAACTGGAAACTCACCGCTGAAAATGGTGCCGATGGTTACCACGTTTCTGCTGTTCACTGGAACTACGCAGCAACAACTCAACACCGTAAAGAAACTCAAGCTGCCGATAACATTCGTGCCATGAGTGCAGGTTCTTGGGGTAAACAAGGCGGTGGCTCATATGGCTTTGAAAATGGCCACATGTTGCTTTGGACACAATGGGCAAACCCAGAAGACCGTCCAAACTTCCCGAAAGCAGACGAATACACCGAAAAATACGGCGAAGCGATGTCGAAATGGATGATCGAGCGTTCACGTAACTTGTGTCTCTATCCAAATGTTTATTTGATGGATCAGTTCGGTTCACAAATTCGTGTACTTCGCCCACTTTCGGTTAATCGAACCGAAGTTACCATTTATTGTATCGCGCCTAAAGGTGAAGCACCCGAAGCTCGCGCACGTCGTATTCGTCAATATGAAGATTTCTTTAATGCTTCAGGCATGGCAACACCAGACGATTTAGAAGAATTCCGTGCTTGTCAGGCAGGCTATGCAGGGATTGCCCTTGAATGGAATGACATGTGCCGTGGTTCAAAACACTGGATTTATGGACCAGACGATGCAGCGAATGAAATCGGTTTAAAACCAATGTTAAGTGGGATTAAAACTGAAGATGAAGGTCTTTATCTTGCCCAACATCAATATTGGTTACACACCATGAAACATGCGATTGCATCAGAGAAAGAAATTGCTGATCAGGGAGAAACAGCATGAGTGCTCAAGACAAAGCAACTTTAGAAAATATTGCTCAGTTTCTCTATCGTGAAGCTCGCTTTTTAGATGATGAACAATGGGATGACTGGCTTGAATGCTATGCACCAGAAGCTTCTTTCTGGATGCCAGCTTGGGACGACGACGATAGATTAACTGAAGACCCGCAATCTGAAATTTCACTTATTTATTATCCAGATCGTCAAGGTTTAGAAGATCGGGTGTTCCGTATTAAAACCGAGCGCTCATCTGCAACCATGCCAGACACTCGCACAAGCCACAATATTGCCAACATTGAAGTTCTCGATCGCGACGGCGACAAAGTTACTGTTCGCTTTAACTGGAATACCTTGAGTTTCCGTTACAAGACAAATTACAGCTATTTCGGTATGTCACGTTATGTGATTGATTTTTCAGGTGATCAACCAAAAATCTTGAGCAAGTATGTCGTTTTGAAAAATGACTACATCAATCAAGTCATTGATATCTACCACCTTTAAGACATACCCCCTCAGTTAAACGGACTGTTGGCTGAGGGTAAAAGTTTCAAATATTTTGTAGGATACATGCCATGTCAAACCACAATGTTGCACTTCAATTTGAAGATGGTGTTACACGTTTCATTAACGTAGCTCAAGGCGAAACCCTATCTGACGCAGCCTATCGCCAAAAAATTAATATTCCTTTGGATTGCCGTGATGGTGCATGTGGAACTTGCCGCGCATTTTGCGAGTCCGGTAGTTATGACATGCCAGAAGAAACCTATATTGAAGATGCATTAACCCCTGAAGAAGCTGAGCAAGGTTATATTCTTGCTTGCCAATGTCGACCAACTTCAGACGCCGTATTCCAAATTCAAGCCTCATCAGATGTCTGCAAAACAGAAATTCATAGCTTCCAAGGTACTCTAGCCCGCGTTGAAAACTTATCAGATTCAACCATCACTTTTGACATTCAACTTGATGACGGCCAACCGGATATTCATTTCCTTGCAGGCCAATACGTTAACGTTGCAATTCCAGAAACTGGCGAAACACGTTCATATTCATTTAGCTCAAAACCGGGTAATCGTTTAACTGGTTTTGTGGTACGTAATGTACCGAATGGCAAAATGAGTGAATTCTTAAGCAAGAATGCTAAAGCCGGTGACAAAATGACTTTTACCGGTCCATTCGGTAGCTTTTATTTGCGTAATGTAGCGCGCCCAGTGCTGATGCTCGCAGGCGGTACTGGGATTGCCCCATTTATGTCGATGTTACAAGTGCTTGAAGAAAAAGGTTCAGAACAGCCTGTTCGCTTGGTATTCGGCGTGACCAATGACTTTGATTTGGTTGCTCTAGAAAAACTCAATGAGTTACAGGCGAAATTCCCATGGTTTAAATATCGAACTGTAGTCGCAAGCCCTGAGAGCAACCATGAACGCAAAGGATATGTCACTGGTCATATTGAAAGTGAATGGTTAAACGGTGGCGACGTCGATGTTTACCTATGTGGCCCAGTACCAATGGTAGAAGCGGTACGTGGCTGGTTAGAAACTGAAAATATCAAACCTGCTAATTTCTTGTTTGAAAAATTCTCTGCGAATTAACAGGTGGAGAAGTTATCTATGTCAAACCGTCAAAGATTTACCGATAAGGTCGTGATTGTTACGGGTAGTGCTCAAGGCATTGGCCGTGGCGTGGCACTACAAGTTGCAGCTGAAGATGGACAAGTCGTCATGGCGGACCGCTCTGAATATGTTGAAGACGTTCTCAAAGAAATTCAGAGTGCAGGTGGCGATGCTGTCACGATTAATGCCGACCTTGAAACCTATGCAGGTGCACAAGCGGTTATTGCAAAAGCCATTGAACATTATGGTCGGGTAGATATCCTGATTAATAATGTGGGTGGCGCGATCTGGATGAAACCTTTTGAAGAGTTTTCCGAAGAAGAAATCATTAAGGAAGTGAATCGCTCATTGTTTCCAACGTTATGGTGCTGCCGCGCTGTGCTACCCGCCATGATTAAGCAACAAGCGGGTGTTATTGTAAATGTCTCTTCAATTGCAACCCGTGGTATTAACCGTATTCCCTACTCTGCATCTAAAGGTGGTGTAAATGCTCTAACAGCATCGCTTGCTTTTGAACATGCCAAAGACGGAATTCGTGTCAATGCTGTTGCGACTGGTGGAACCGAAGCACCACCTCGGAAAGTACCACGCAATGCCAATCCATTAAGTCAAAATGAAAAAGACTGGATGCAGCAAGTAGTTGATCAAACAATAGATCGAACATTTATGAGCCGTTATGGCACAATTCAAGAACAAGTCAATGCAATTTTATTTCTTGCATCAGATGACGCATCGTATATGACGGGATCGGTCATTCCGGTCGGAGGTGGAGATCAGGGTTAACCCTGACCTTTTTGCATGATTGGGTAAATAACATGATTTGCATGGAGGCAATCACACATGGCAACCCTGTTAAAGACGTTAAAAAATGACTGGTCCATATCAGCAACAGTTGCTGGCTTTCTTGCGGTTTTAATTTCTTATTCAGGCCCACTGATTATTTTTTTCCAAGCTGCTCAGCGTGCCCATGTATCCACCGACATGATGGTGTCATGGATTTGGGGAATCTCAATTGGTGCCGCCGTTTCAGGTATTTATCTTTCGATTAAATATAAAACTCCTGTCATAACCGCATGGTCTGCACCGGGCACTGCCCTATTAGTTACCCTATTTCCAAACGTCTCGTTGAATGAAGCAGTAGCCGCCTATATTACTTCTGCCATTGTTATTTTTTTAATTGGCGTTACAGGTTACTTCGACAAATTACTTAAATGGATTCCGCAAGACGTCGCTGCGGGCATGATGGCAGGTATTCTTTTTCAATTTGGTATTAGTCTATTTACCGCGTCTGATAGCATGCCTTTTATTGTCTTTAGCATGCTTATTGTCTTTTTAATTGCCAAACGTTTAATGCCGCGCTACACCATGATTTGGGTGTTAGCTGCTGGAGTTTTATTAAGCCTCATTTTAGGCAAAATGAATCCGGTTGATGTGAGTTTTAGTTTAGCTATTCCACAGTGGATTAGCCCAGAATGGACCTGGAACTCAACACTGAACCTCGCTGTTCCTCTCATTTTAGTCAGTCTAACCGGGCAATTTTTACCGGGTATGGCGATTATGAAACTCAGCGGTTATGACACCCCAGCCAAACCTATTATTACTGTCACCAGTATTGTCTCTTTAGCTGTTGCCTGTGTCGGCGGTATTACAATTGTACTTGCCTCAATTACCGCTGCTTTATGTATGGGCAAAGATGCACATGAACTGAAAGAAAAACGTTACATCGCAGGAATCGCCAACGGGATTTTTTATATTTTAGGAGGCTTATTTGCTGGGAGTATTGTCATGCTATTTAGCTTACTTCCTAAAGAGTTGGTGGCAGCACTGGCAGGTTTAGCTTTGCTAGGTGCTATTGCCACCAATATTTCAGTTGCCATGAAAAATGACAATCAACGTGATGCTGCACTTATTACCTTTTTAGCTACCGCATCAGGCATGCATTTTCTCGGGTTAAGTTCGGTCTTTTGGGGTATTTGTATTGGTGTTATCGCGCATTTCATTCTTACGCCCCGCTCAACTCCAGCCACAAATTAAGTTTTTTATCTAAGCGCCCGCCACTAAAATAAAACCTCAATCGCCACATCAGCATGCAAATAATTCGCTAACCCTGATTTGGCGATTTTTTATTGAATATAGATTAAATTTCATTTTTAAGATGAATCTCTAAAATAATTAAATAATAGACTTTAGTATTTTGTTTTTATATTTTCACCCCAACTCATAATATAAATTTAATGATATTTTCAAGTGTGATTCTAATCAATAAAGTTAATAAAAAAACATCCATAAAATACTTAAAATTCTCACAATGCAATATTTAACCCTATTTTAAAGACACAACAAAGACAGCTAAAACAATAAAAAAATAAATACATATTTTTCAAATAATTAAACCAATAAAAGCACAATACCTTAAAGACATAAAGATATATCAATTAGGTTTTTGACTCTAATCCAATAACAAAATAGTTTATTAAAAAATAACGCGACGCTTCACAAATTGGAGGTGAAGAAAATGGATACGAGCAAGGTTAATATTAATGAGTTAATTGATAAAGCCAGTTTTACATCTTTTCATTGGAAAGTTTTAATCTGGTGCTTACTTATTATTATTTTTGATGGATATGATTTAGTTATTTATGGGGTTGCTCTTCCTCTCTTAATGCAGCAATGGTCATTAACTGCGGTAGAAGCTGGTTTACTCGCCAGTGCTGCTCTATTCGGGATGATGTTCGGTGCCATGATTTTCGGCACACTTTCAGACAAACTGGGGCGAAAAAAAACCATCCTGATTTGTGTCACTTTATTTAGCGGATTTACTTTTATGGGTGCCTTTGCCAAAGGACCAACAGAGTTTGCTATTTTGCGCTTTATCGCAGGTCTTGGGATTGGTGGCGTTATGCCAAACGTCGTTGCGCTTATGACTGAATACGCGCCAAAAAAAATCCGCAGTACATTAGTCGCAATTATGTTTAGTGGCTATGCAATTGGCGGTATGACATCTGCTCTACTCGGTGCATGGCTCGTGAAAGACATGGGCTGGCAAATCATGTTTTTAATTGCGGGTATTCCTCTTTTACTACTCCCACTCATTTGGAAATTTTTGCCAGAGTCTCTCGCCTTTTTAGTGAAATCTAACCATAGCGAACAGGCGAAAGGTATTGTGAGTAAAATTGCGCCTCAAACTCAGGTAAACGCCAATACTCAACTGGTATTAAACGAGAGCACCACAACAGATGCACCTGTCCGTGCGCTTTTCCAACAGGGTCGTACCTTCAGCACATTTATGTTCTGGATTGCTTTCTTTATGTGCCTACTCATGGTGTATGCCTTAGGAAGTTGGTTACCTAAACTCATGCTCCAAGCGGGCTACTCATTAGGTGCAAGCATGTTGTTCCTGTTTGCACTCAATATTGGCGGTATGGTCGGTGCAATTGGTGGTGGTGCTTTAGCAGATAGATTCCATTTAAAACCGGTTATTACGATCATGTTTATTGTGGGATCAGCAGCTTTAATTCTGCTTGGCATTAATAGTCCACAATTTATTTTATATAGCCTGATTGCGATTGCTGGCGCTGCCACAATTGGTTCGCAAATCTTACTCTACACTTTCGTGGCACAGTTCTATCCAACAGCACTTCGTTCAACTGGCATGGGCTGGGCATCCGGCATTGGCCGTATTGGCGCGATTATCGGACCAGTTTTAACAGGAGCGCTACTCACACTTGAGCTTCCTCACCAAATGAATTTCTTAGCGATTGCAATTCCGGGTGTGATTGCTGCACTTGCAATATTTATGGTCAATCTAAAAGCCTCTGTTGCCGCACAAACGTCTTCAACTTTTAACCCTCAAAACACGCTTACCCAGCAGTAAATTAAATGCGCCGAGGACTGGCGCATCTTTTTGGAAATGGATTATGGAATTATTACATCGCTTTAAGCCATGTGCTTTAACTTTCGCGACCTTAGTGTTGATGTGTGGCAATTCATTCGCTGCAAATCCAAATCAGCAGCCCGAAGATGAATGGAAATTCACTTTAAAAAACGCCTATATCAACCGTAATTTTGATAATGATGCACTTAAAGACACTGGTAGTTGGTCTCAGGCAGCATCATTATTTTATAAATCGAAAATGCATGACACCCCTCTGCAAATTGCAGATAAGCCCATTACCATTGGTGCCGATGCTTCTGTTCAATATGCCGTTCGCTTGAGTTCAGATAAACATGTTGCGGACACAGTTTTGCCTTTTAATAAAGAAACACAATCTCAAGCCTCTGACTTCTTAAAATACGGCGCCACTTTAAAACTAGGTTATGACAAAACCTTGCTAAGTGTCGGTGAACTCTGGTTAGACCTGCCTGTAACAGCTGTGGATGCCAGCCGACAATTACTTGCTTCATATTGGGGAACCAATCTTAAGTCGCAACTTTCAGATCAGCTTTATGCTGAAATTGGTCGGGTTGAAAAAGTATCACCACGAAATGAAGAAGATTTTAAAAAGTTTTCGTTCACGGCAAATGGAATTACCAAAGAATCTGATGGTTTAAATTACATAGATCTGCGCTATCAATTCACACCGTCGCTAAAGGGTGAATATTACTTTGGTAATTTAGAAGACCTGTACAACAAACACTATGTAGGACTTGAGCACAATTGGAAACAGCCTAACTTTGCGCTTACATCTAAGTTTAAATACTTCAATGCAAAAGATGATGGCAATACTTTTGATATTGATGCGCAAAACATCGGGGTGCTAGAAACGCTCAAAGTAAAAAACCATACCTTTGGTTTGGGTTATCAACAGATTATCGGTGAGTCGGCTTACCCTCTACCAGATGGCTTTTTACCAGAGACCTATTTCATTAACTGGAATGCAACGGGTTTCTTTAAAGAAGACGAAAAGTCTTACCATGTGATGTATGGCTACGACTTTAAAGATTATGTTCCGGGCTTAAATGCAATGGTTAAATATGTCTATGGCCATGATTTTAAAGCGGCCAATGGCGAAAAAAATCATGAAACTGAGTCGAATGTAATTTTAAACTATGCGTTTCAACAGCCATTCTTAAAGGGTGTTGCCCTGCAATACATCCGTATTGATTACAACGTTAAACATGGCAATGACTTTGGTGAAGATCGCCTGTTTGTAAACTACACCAAAAAGTTTTAATCATTTTTGATTCAATTGAAGCGGGCTAATTTTAGTCCGCTTTATTATTTTCGACCCATAAAAAAACGCTCTTACGAGCGTTTTTAATTAACTTTGTAACTTAAGCAACGTGCTTTTGAACAACAATCGAACCTACTGAATAACCAGCACCGAAAGATGAAATCACGCCATATTCGCCATCATCCACTTCGTGGCCTGTACGGTGTAAAGCAATAATTACACCTGCTGAAGAGGTATTGGCAAACTCATCTAAAATAATTGGGGCACGGCTTAGATCTGCCTCTTTACCAGCCACATATTTCAAGATTAGTTCATTCATGTTGGCATTGGCTTGGTGTAACCAGAAACGCTTAATATCGTTTGCAGTTAACTGCATTTTTTCCAACTGGGCATTAATGATTTTTGCCACCAAAGGACAAACATCTTTAAAGACTTTTCGGCCATCTTGACGGAATAACTTGTCGTCAACGACTGCATCTTCGCTACGGTTTAAGAAACCGAAGTTATTGCGAATGTTGTTTGAAAATTGAGTAAATAAATGAATATCTAAAATTTCAAAACCAGTTTTAGTAGTGGTTTCTTCAATAATAGAAGCCGTTGCAACATCACCAAAAATGAAGTGACAATCACGGTTACGGTAATCTAAGTGACCTGATGTAATCTCAACGTTCACCAATAAAACACGGCGAGCACCCGAGCGAATTGCATCTGCCGCTTGTTTCAAACCAAAAGTTGCAGCTGAACATGCAACATTCATGTCATATGCATAACCTTGAATGCCAAGAGCCGACTGAATTTCAATCGCTACAGCCGGATAAGCACGCTGCATGTTTGAACATGCCAAAATCACAACATCGATATCTTCAGCAGTTACACCTGCATTTTCCATTGCCTGTTTCGCAGCAATCACGCCCCACTCTGCTTGAAGTGAAAGTTCGTCATTCGAACGTTCAGACAAACGAGGACGCAAGCGATTTGGATCGAGAATACCTGATTTCTCAATCACGTAACGGCGCTTAATACCAGACGCTTTTTCAATAAATTCAGCACTAGAACCACGTAATTCTTCGAGTTCACCTGCTGCAATTTTCTCTGCATTCTCTTGGTTATATTGTTCCACATAAGCATTTAAACTGTCGGCCAGTTCTTCATTAGAAATGATTTCTGTTGGGTGAAATAACCCAGTACCTGTGATACGAATGCCCATGTAAAACTCCTAAAAAAATGAATAGGGTCTGTTAATCTTTCATTTATAAATTGCGTTGTAGGCTAAACAACAGCATAAACAGACCCCGATCTATCTTAACTGATTCCCAAACGATCCCATAACTTTTGCAGTCGAGTTGGCGAAATAGGCATCTTGGTTTTCATCGGTTGAGAAAATAAAGAAATGCGGAATTCTTCCAACATCAAATACAATTCTTTGATTTTTGGATCGTTTTTGAATTTAAATACCTTGTCCATCCATGGATCGACATCGTCAATTGCAGCATGATCTCGCTGTAGATTATTTGGCAATCGATCTAAACGCAATAGCAGTGCTTTTAAATAACGCGGGTATTCTTGCCAAAGATCGACGGGTTGACGGTAAACAAAATTGCCAAGTGACATTAAATCGAGTTGATCTTCAATATCATCAATACTGCGCCCAAACACGTTTGGATCAAGCACTAAAAGCTGACGACGGATTTGTTGCCACTGAATATAAATATCACTTAATTGCTCAAGTGCTTGCTGACCATAACTCAAAAATTGTTTTTTGACCTGATCTAGCAGCTTATTAAATTCATCAGCGTTAATTGGCAAAGTCGTAATTGCCATCTGCAACGTTGCATAGACCAACATCTGCTCAAGCTTAGCTTTATCGCCCAAAGGAGAATAAGCCAACGCGAGCGGTTTTGAAATCTGCTTTTTCAACTGGCGAACTAAGTCACCCAGTTGCATATGAACCAGACGAATAATCCCTTCGCGATGCTGTTTAATCGCCTCAGCGTGATCATTAAACGTTTGAATAACAATGCCTGACTCATCTTTAGCTTCGAGGTCAGCAAAAGCCTTGGTCGGAACTAAAGCCTGATATTGCTTTACTACAACGCCTGTAACTTTATGAGAAGCCTCAAAAGTAAAGTTTTCAGGAAAATCCTTAAACTCACCTTTTTGCTGTTTAACTGGGCGATGCGTTTCCACTCGGCAACGTGCTTTTAACTCAGGTAAATCACGACCTTTCGCAATCAGCTTACCTTTTTCATCAATCACTTTAATGAAAGGCACCAAATATGGATCAATACGTTCAAACGAAAAATCTTTTTCAGTAATTTGCTCGCCACGTAAGGCAAAAGCTAAATAACTAAAAATATGTTCACGTAAATGTACTGCATCAACCCCTTGCATGAGCTTACGAGCTGTATCAGGAATTGGCACCACATTACGACGCTTGTCTTTAGGTAAAGCTTTGAGTAAAGCCTCAATTAAATCTTGGCGCCAACCTGGAATTCCCCATGACCAGATATTTTCATCGACTTGAGGCAGCGCCTGTACAGGAATTTGAACAGTAGCACCATCTTCGTCATGGCTCGGGTCAAAATGATATGTAGTTGCTAAACGCAGCTGCCCATTGTGTAAATGATCTGGGAATTGCTGCGTAGTTGGCCGATCATTGAGCCAGAGCGCATCATCGTCAATAAATAAATAACGTGGGTTATTTGCTTCTACTGTGGCACGCCAGTCTTCAAAGCTACGGCGACTCGCGATTTCCTCAGGAATTTTCGACGCATAAAACTGATAAATTGTTTCTTCATCCACCACCAAATCACGACGACGCAATTTATCTTCAACTCGCTCTACTTCTTCAAGTTTAAGCAAATTATGTTTTAAAAATGGTGGGACTGTACCCAAATTACCAGTAGTTAATGCATCGCGTAAGAAAATCTCATGAGCAGCAGGTTGGTCAACTTTCTCAAAATTAATTAACCGTTTTGGCTCAATAATTAAACCAAATAAAGAAATTTGCGCATACGCATTGACGATTCCCGCTTTCTTAGACCAATGCGGCTCGAAATAGTGATATTTCAACAAGTCACGTGCAGCAAGTAAAATCCATTCAGGGTCAATTTTGGCTAAAGTACGTAAGTACACTTGAGAGGTTTCGACCATCTCAAAAGCCATCACCCAAGAGGTATTGGTTTTATGCAAAGTACTCGCAGGGAAAACTTTAGCCTTTTGCTGACGCACTGCCATAAAGGTGTTGCGTTCATCAGTTTTATTAGCAATAAAAGATAATAAGCCTGTCAGCAACGCACGGTGCAAGTTTTCATAATTCGCAGGTTTTTCATTAAAGCTGAGTTTTAAGCCTTCGGCTAACTCAACCAATTGCTGGTGTGTCTGTTTCCATTCACGTAAACGCAACCAGCTTAAGAAATGCTGCTTGGCAAATTGACGCCGTTTATTTTCAGACATGCCTGCTTCGCCTTTAGGATTTAAAGTCTCCCAAAGTTTCAAATAAAACAGAAAATCTGAATCAGCTTCTTTGAATAATGCATGCTTTTGGTCAGCTTGCATTTGTTTATCTGCTGGACGCTCACGCGGGTCCTGAACCGCTAAAGCACTTACCACAATTAAGATTTCTTTGAGTACGCCAAAATGAGCACCGCCCACGATCATACGTGCCAAACGTGGGTCAATTGGCATACGTGCCATCATTTGCCCGACTTTAGTCAGCTCATTTTTCTTCTCATTCAGTGCGCCTAACTCAATCAGTAACTTACGGCCATCATTTACAAGGCGGAAATCTGGTGGCTCAATAAAGTCAAAGTTTTCTAATTCACCTAACCCTAAACTCTGCATTTGCAAAATAACAGATGCTAAGTTGGTTCGTTTAATTTCAGGTTCGGTAAATTCAGGACGACTTAAAAAATCTTCTTCGCTATATAAACGAATACACACACCTGGAGCAATACGGCCACAACGCCCTTTACGCTGATTGGCTGCGGCTTGAGAAATTGCTTCAATTGGTAAGCGTTGTACACGTGAACGATAGTTATAACGCGATATACGAGCAAAACCGCTATCAATCACATAGCGAATATTCGGAACCGTAAGTGCAGTTTCGGCCACGTTGGTCGCAATAATAATACGACGCCCTTTTCCACCCGGACTAAAAATCTTCTGTTGTTCAGAAACAGCTAAACGCGCATACAGCGGTAAAATTTCGGTATGTCTTGGCCCATACTTTTGTAAGGTTTCCTGCAACTCACGAATTTCTTGTTCTGTGCTTGAGAAAATTAGAATATCGGCATGTTCGGGGTGACCTTTTGCTTCTGCGTCAGCAAAGCATTCTTCAACCGCTTGTACCACTGCGCGAGGAAGATTTTCCTCAAAATCATCAAACTCATCGTCATCACTGCCACCAATATTCATTTCTGAAATTGGGCGATAAAGTACTTCGACAGGATAACTACGCCCTTCTACTTCAAAAATAGGTGCGTCATTAAAGTAATTACTAAAGCGATTTACATCTAAAGTTGCCGAAGTCACGATAACTTTTAGATCTGGGCGTTTTGGCAGTAACTGCTTTAAATAACCCATAATAAAATCGATATTGAGTGAGCGTTCATGCGCTTCATCAATAATGATCGTGTCATATTTAGACAAATAACGGTCATTACCTAACTCGGCAAGCAAAATACCATCGGTCATTAACCGTACAATTGAATCTTGCGAACCTTGTTCATTAAAACGGATTTTAAAACCGATAGATTCGCCAAGCTTTTCGCCGACTTCTTCTGCAATACGTTGAGAAACACTACGTGCAGCTAAACGACGTGGTTGGGTATGACCAATCATTCCCGTTAAGCCACGTCCCGCTAACATTGCAATCTGAGGAAGCTGTGTAGTTTTACCTGAACCTGTCTCACCTGCCACAATAATGACCTGATGCTTTTGAATCGCATCAATTAAACGGTCTGCATATTGAGAAACAGGTAAATCCTGATTCAATTTGATTTTAGGGAGACGTTCAAATCGCTGCCTTACTTTGGCATTAGATTGTTCAAATAATTTTTCAATCTCTGCTGTATTAGCTTTTTTATCTTTACGCAAACGATTTAAACGGTAACGATCTCTTGCCATCACCCACTGATCAATATTTAAATCATTCTGCACAGACAAATTTTCCTGAAAATACAACAATCCTCTATTTTACGCTCTAATGACCATAAGGTAAAACAGTTGGTTTTTTATATATTTTTAATTTTTTAAAATTTTACCCTTGAATTTTGACTAACGAGACTTCATGTTGTTAGGCAAGTTTCTTTTACGATAACTGTCATTTGATTTACATGTTTTTGCAGTCAAATCGAATACAGTGTTTGGGGACTTAAAAATCGTAAATTTATCACTTATTCGATTTTCCGATTTTAGTCATGTAAAAATACTATTTCCCCAATAAAGAATTTTTATTTATTCTACATCTCGTAAACAAGTTTAAATATAAACCTCAATCATGGAGACAATGATGAGCTTGATTAATACTGAAGTTAAACCATTCCAAGCAACTGCTTACCACAACGGCCAATTTGTTGAAGTTAACGAAACTAACCTTAAAGGTAAATGGTCTGTTGTATTCTTCTATCCAGCTGACTTCACTTTCGTTTGTCCAACTGAACTTGGTGACTTAGCTGACAACTACGCTGAATTCCAAAAACTTGGTGTTGAAATTTATGCTGTATCTACTGATACACACTTCACTCACAAAGCTTGGCACGACACTTCTGAAGAAATCAAAAAAATCCAATACCCATTAGTTGGTGACCCAACTTGGACTCTTTCTAAAAACTTCGACGTTCTTATCGAATCTGAAGGTTTAGCTGACCGTGGTACTTTCGTTATCGATCCAGAAGGTAAAATCCAAATCGTTGAACTCAACGCTGGTGGTATCGGCCGTGACGCGTCTGAACTTCTTCGTAAAGTAAAAGCTGCTCAATACGTACACGCTCATCCAGGTGAAGTTTGCCCAGCTAAATGGAAAGAAGGCGAAGCTACTCTTGCTCCATCTATCGACCTAGTTGGTAAAATCTAATCTCTTATTAGATTTTAAAAACTCAAAGAACCATCCCTCATCGGATGGTTCTTTTGTTTTGAATAAGCACATCACATTTTCTACTGATACTTTTACAATTATGCCCTTCCCCATTACATGAAGTTTGAGTAATGTCGAATAAATAACCGATGTTTTTTGAGCTTAAATCATATGAAATAAAAGGGGAAAAATTTATGACGAATACTGTGGCAGTCACTTCATGGAAATACAATGCGACTTCACGTCATCTAAAAATATTTTATAGCGATGGTTCAGGCGAACTTTATCATCCTGTACCAGAATTTATTTATGACAACTTATTACGATCAACAGACAAAGCTGCTTTTGTACATAAATATTTAGAATTCGACTTACACTTTACTCGCCTATCTTTAGTGAATGCTTCATAACATAATAAAATAAGGCCTGCGTTAAACAGGCCTTTATGAATAAATAAATCATATTTTCAAATGGCTTATCTTGCCACTACAATGCATAAACCAGCGCCTACAGGTAAAATACTGCTCATAAAATTTTCATCTTTTTTAATTAAAGCTAAGAATGAACTGACTTCAGCCGCATGTGAAATAACATTATCAATAATGAGTACGCCACCTTTTGGCTTCATTAAACGTTTTAAATCTGGCCAATAATTCTCGTAAGCAGGTCGCTCAGCATCTAACAAAATAAAATCGAAAGTTTCCTGAGTTTCTTTTAGGTAATCGGCTGCATCTCCAACCCAAAAATCTACCAATTCATCTAATGCCAGTTCAGTCGCATGGCGTTTAGCTTCATTACTACGATTGGCATCAATTTCAAGCGTGGTTACTTTTCCATGAGTAGCTTGAGCAGCCTCAGCAAGCCATAAAGTAGAGTAACCTGTTGAAGTCCCAATTTCTAAAATTGATTTAGCTTGCTGCATCCGAATAAATTGCGATAGTAATTTTGCAGACTCCGCCTCAATATTACGATACCGCAGCAAACGATCTGTCTGCTGTGCATCATGTCGTTTAAAGGTGTCATATAAATCGGCAACTCTTTGTAAGAAAAAAGTATTTGGCATATATTCACCCTTTAAAATCGTTATTTTATATAAAAGTCGTTTGAGTTAAGTGCCTTGAATTAACTTAAAGCGCGGCACGATACTTCCGTCAGCCATTTGCACCGTTTCAGTAAACATATTTAGCGGACGTACCCAAGTTGAATAGTCACCATAAAGACACTGATAAACGACTAACTCTTCTTCAGTCTCGCTGTGTTTTGCCACAGAAAAAACTTGATAGAGATTACCTTTATAATGCTGATAAATGCCGCGTTGCAATGACATGAAAGTACCTTTTAATGTTATGACATAAAATCTTTACAGCCATATAACATATATAAATTTTTAAATACTTTCACTTTAAAACACTACAAAACATAAAAAAGAACATTTTAGAGATAAATTATTGATCTTACTTATTAATAGTCTCAATAATTTAAAAAACCGATTAAATCTATAAAAACATACTGTTTTACCTATTTTATGTTTTCACGTATTATGCATCTATTGAAAGAATTTGGATGCATTGGAGTAAAAACAGATGTTAGATCAAAACATTAAAACTCAATTAAAAGCTTACTTAGAACGTCTAGAAAGTCCAATCGAATTAGTTGCTGCTTTAGATGAATCAGATAAAGCGGCTCAAATTAAAGAGTTAGTGACAGAAATTGCTGAACTATCTGACCAAGTCACTGCCCGTTTTGACGGAAACAATACACGTCGTCCAAGCTTTGGTGTCGCTAAAGTAGGTGAACAGCCTCGTGTGTTCTTCGCAGGCTTACCAATGGGCCATGAGTTTACATCTTTGATCTTGGCACTGTTACAAGTGTCTGGCTATGCACCAAAAGTTTCTGATGAAGTGCTCAACCAGATTAAAGGTTTAAACCTCAAAGCAAACTTTGATGTGTTTGTATCACTCAGCTGTCATAACTGTCCAGATGTAGTACAAGCGCTTAACCTGATTGCCATTTACAACCCGAACACCACGGCAACCATGATTGACGGTTCATTCTTCCAAAAGGAAGTGGAACAACGCAAAATCATGGCTGTACCGATGGTATTCCAAGACAACGAGCACATTGGTCAAGGTCGTATGACCCTTGAAGAGATTGTGGCAAAACTCGACACCAACTCTGCTGAAAAAGATGCGGCAGCACTCAATGCCAAAGATGCTTTTGATGTATTGGTGATTGGTGGTGGACCTGCGGGTGCAACAGCTGCAATCTATGCTGCACGTAAAGGTATTAATACCGGTATCGTCGCTGAACGCTTCGGTGGTCAGGTCATGGACACCATGGACATTGAAAACTTCACCTCTGTGCAAAAGACTCAAGGTCCTAAGTTTGCTGCCGAGATGGAAGCCCATGTTCGTGAATATGATGTCGATATTATGAACCTGCAACGTGTTAGCAAAATCACGGGTGCCAACCAGACTGCAAATGGCTTGGTTGAAGTTGAACTTGAAAACGGTGCAAAACTTGAATCGAAAACGGTGATCCTTTCAACAGG
>NZ_JBQEOR010000019.1:0-31150 GCF_052045285.1 Acinetobacter sp. 22301
TTAATTTTAACTCTTTTGAATGCTTCGGAATTGGCATAGAGCACACCTCATAAGTTTTAAAAGTCTAACTTATGGGGTGCAGTTCAGGACGGGAGAGGGACACCTTCGGGTGTGCTGGAGTCGAAACCAGTCCGCGAACCCTCTTCCGTTCTGCCACCATAATTCTAATGTCTGGCAGAACTCCCAATAAAAAGGAGTTGGCTTTGCACATCCATTATTTCTTGGCGGCCCTTGCCATAAGCTATAACGACACAACATAAACATTTAAAGCCGTTTGATCGCCGTAAGGTTTTCAGGCTTTAAATTATTTCGTCTTAAAACTTAATCAACAATAAAACTTGAGATGTGCCAAGCACAGTCTTACGGGCTTTGCTGTGCCTTTTTTCTCCCAAAAAAGTATCTCATTTAGAAACAACAATAATTTTATAACGGTAAAAATATGCCAAATTTAGTTCTCTCAACACGTGCTATTCAAGTTATCAATAAATCGATTGATTTATTTCACCACCACGGCTTTCATACGGTTGGAATCGACCGAATCGTGAAAGAGTGTGAAGTGACCAAAGCAACTTTTTATAACTTCTTTCATTCTAAAGAGCGGTTTATTGAAATCTGTCTAATTGTGCAAAAAGAACGTTTAAAAGAAAAAGTGGTTTCAATTGTTGGGTACGATCAAGGCACAAGCGTGAAGGATAAACTCAAGAAACTTTATTTGTTACACGCCGATGTAGAGGGGATGTACTACCTTTTATTTAAAGCCATTTTTGAAACGAAACTGACCTATCCAAAAGCCTATATCACCGCGGTGAGATATCGCACATGGCTAATTAATGAAATCTATAGCCAGCTTATAAAACTCAAAACAGATGCTACCTTTCAGGATGCCAAGCTATTTTTATATATGATTGAAGGTGCAATTATTCAGCTTATAAGCTCAGATGTGGCAATCGAGCAGGAGAGAGTGCTTGAGTGTTTTTTGCTGGGGTTCGGGTAAAGGAGTATGGACTCTAAGTTTGTTGATAAGAGTTAGATGAAGATATATCAATCGTGAAGCAAATTTAAATATACAAAGATTTGCTTATTAAACTAAGTCTGAACGAGGCTGCTGTTCTAATAACTGAGATATATTATTTTCAAGCCAATCCGTTAAATCAAAAAGTCTATCGGAAGCTTCTCGGCCAAAGTCTGTTAATTGATAATCTACTCGAGGGGGCACTTCGGCATAGTCCTGACGAAAGATAAAGCCATCTTGCTCGAGTAACTTTAAGGTTTGTGCCAGCATTTTTTCACTAATTCCATCAATTAATTTTTTTAATTCATTAAAGCGCAAACGCTGATCACGTAATGCAACTAAAATTAAAACGCTCCAACGGCTTGTTAGTGTTAACAATATTTTTCTAGATGGACAATTTGCTGCAAAAACCAGACCTTTCATTGCTCATTACCTGCATTACAAAAGTTTACATTTAATGCTGAACTTACTTTTAGGTAAGTACTTACTTTTAGTAAGTGAAGATACTACGATGATTGAAATATTTCAATTACATCAGATGGAGATCATCATGCGTATTGCAGTTACTGGTGCAACAGGTCAACTTGGTCAATTCGTTATTTCTCAATTACTTGAACGGACCGAAGCAAAAAATATTGTGGCATTAGTCCGTAATCCAGAAAAAGCTTTAGATTTAAGTTCAAAAGGGGTAGAAGTTCTTCCTTTTGATTATGTTAATGAGGTAGAAAAACTTTCAGAGCAACTGCAAGGTATTGATAAGCTTTTATTAATTTCATCAAATGAAATTGGTCAACGCACAGTACAACACCAAAATATTATTAATGCAGCAAAACTCGCGCATGTAAAATTTATTGCTTACACAAGTTTATTAAAAGCAGATGTAACACCGCTTTTACTTGCACAAGAACATGTTGAAACTGAACAATATTTAAAAGCATCGAATATTCCCTACACGTTATTACGCAATAACTGGTACAACGAAAATTATGCAATGGGTCTTAAACAAGCAGTTGAGCATGGCAAAATTTTTGGGGCAACTCATCACGGTAAAGTTTCTTCTGCTTCACGTCTAGACTATGCAACAGCGGCTGCTGTGGTATTAACGCAAGATGGGCATGAAAATAAGATTTATGAGCTGGCAGGTGATACAAGTTACACGCTTGATGATGTGGCAAAATGGACAAGTGAAATCACTAAAAAAGATATAACTTATCAAGATTTACCCGAAGAAGAATATAAAGCATTCTTAGTGCAGGTTGGTGTACCAGAAGGGTTTGCTCATATATTGGCAGATTCGGATGAAGGCGTGTCTAAAGACGGTTTATATAGTGATAGCAAAGATCTGCATCAGCTCATTGGCCGCGCAACGACAAGTATGCAAGAAACTGTGAAAGAGTTTTTAAAATAATCTGTTTTTCTATCGCTTAGATTGTCATTAAATTTTAACTTGATATTTAACAATAGTAATTTTAGAATCCGCCCAACTAATTTTTAGGAGCTTCAATGTGAGTACTTGCTCGAGTGACAGTAGTCGATCGGTAATAGTCTAAGTATCCACTGAAGTCCTGACAGACCTCTTTTTGTGGATGCAAGAAGAGGTTTTTTTATTTCCATCTTTTCATTTCTATTATTAACCCATGATCTAATCATGTTGGGTTGCAGTACTTGCATGTGCTCCATGACTTATGGGAGTGATGCCAGTGTTATTTACTTTAAAGAAACGCTCACTTATTTCTAGTTTCTGTTTATTCGCATTATCTAATGCAAGCTATAGTGGACGACCTATGGTTGTTGACGATGCCGCTCTTGTTTCTCCAAAAACTTGTCAGCTAGAAACATGGGCACAGCATAACTCTGACAGCAAAGAATATTGGGCAACACCAGCCTGTAATTTTGGTGGCAATTTTGAATTTGCTGTAGGGATGGGGAGAGTAAATGATGATACTGAGCATGTCAGTTATGCAACTCTACAAGGTAAGACCTTATTAAAGCCTTTAGAAACGAATGATTGGGGAATCGGCTTTTCTTTTGGCACTCAAATCAATACTAAGGATTCTTCAAAGAAAGATTGGACGTTTAATGTTCCTTTAAGTCTTTCTACTTTGGATGATAAATTTTTAATCCATGCCAATATGGGATGGTTACGTGAAAATACCACACATAAAAATCAAACCACGTGGGGAATTGGAACCGAAACACAACTTGCTAACCCATTAACGTTCACTGCCGAAATATATGGTAATGACCGAAATGATGCCTTTTATCAAACAGGTTTTCGATACATTGTCTATAAAGATTTTGTTCAATTAAACGCAAGTTATGGCAACCAAATTTCTCATCATGATAATGCTTTTTTCTCTGTCGGATTTGTGCTTCTAACAAAGCCATTTTTACCTTAATGACTTAGAAATATCTTAATAAAGTATTTAAAAAAAGTGCTCTTTTAAACAGGAAAGGGCATAAACAAAGAAATTTAAAAAGGTGAGCATATATTTCATTCAAAGAAATTTTCTCTCTCTTCTTTTGATTTCATCTAAAACATAAAGTAAAGTGCGTTCACAAGATATTAAATAAAATGAATGGCTTGTTATGAATATTATAAAAGGTACTAATTTTTGGAGATTACTTTCTATTATATTAGGTTTTATTATTTTTCTAGGATTGTATTATTTTTTTATTGTATATCCTAAGGATACAGAGCAAGCCAGAATAAGATTTTCAGAAGAAGTCATGGCTTCTTTTTTTTGGATGGACTTATCTGATGAAGTGGAAATAAATAGTATTATTTTAAAAGAAGGGCTAGAGTTAAACTCCATTAATGATGAGATATACATTAACGATTTGAATGGATTAAGCTCATTTTATGTTTGGAATGGTGAACATAAAGAAATGAAAGATGTCTTAAATAAATATTCTGAGTATTCATATTTTGGTAATAAGGGCATTCGAGGATTATGCTTAAAGCTTATGTTTGTACAACAATATAATCAAAAAATTCAGCAGAAAAATTATTCTTCACCAAGGCTATTGGCATCAAAAAAAATTAATAAACGTAATCTGGAAACTATCTCTCCATGGTTAAATGATATGAAGGCTTTTGATGAGTTTTATAAAGCTAAACACATGATTCCAAATTGTAAAATATAGATATGGCTTCTAAAAAATTTCTTTCTACAATTGTGCGGAAAAGTAAAGAAAATAGAGGAAATATAGCTATATGTTCCATTCTTTTTATTATTCCTTTATTTGTATTTCCTGCTTATCCAAAAAATGAATGGCAGTACGAGCTATATCAATACATCACACAAACTATGCATGTGACTGTTGGTACGAAAGGGCCATTACCGTTTTTTACGATTCTTTATAGCATTTACATAACCATAGTCATGTTCTTTGTGGGTTGTGTTATCTCATATTTTTTTATTAAAAAATATGGAATTAATAAAGCATATCAAGAAGAAATTTATAAATTCTTTTTTAAAGCCGAGTTTGAATCTTCAAAAAAATACCCTTGGTTAGAAAAGCCTCTAATTAAAAAGACTTTAGTCTCAAGTACATTTGCTGGTTGTTTTGTTATGGGAATTTTTCACTTTATTGAGGATGATATTACTCAGCAAAGGCCTAGACGTAGAGGTGGACTCATATCATTCTGTTATAACTATAGAGTCGGGGTTATGTTTTGGGAAATCATAAGTACTGTCTTTAGTATTTTTCCTATTTTTTATTTTGGTCTTTTATTCTTATACATCATTAATTATTTTTTTCGCCGGTTAGGTACAGGTAAGGTGGTTATTCCTTTAGAAGTGCCAAGCAAAAAACGAAAGAGAACTAGGAAGGTCTGATATTTTCCCTTTTAATTGATTAAACACATTTCACGTAATATATCAATAAATGTGACAGAATCTAACTTTTTAAAGCCTGTAAATACGACTATCCTAACTGGACTTGAGCACATCCTTTTGAAGTGTTCGTCTTTTGGTTAGATTTTTAGGTATTTAAAAAATGAATAAAATGCACGTAACTTTAGCGGTCATTATTGGTTTAATTGTTGGCGGTGTAGTAGGTGCTCTTGGTTACTCTAAAACTGCTGCACGTTATGACGCAATGACGACAGCATGTGTCATGGTAAACCAAGCAGTTGAACATGGCATCTTGAAACCAGAACAAGTGAAAGAGCTTGGTGAGCTCACAGGCCAAAGCCTTAAAAAAGATTATGAGTCAGTTGCCTCTAAATTTAAATTCTCTGAAAAGCAATTAGGTAATGCATCTGAAGGTTCTAATTGTAGTCAGTTTATTGTTGGGGTAAATGCCGCACAATAACCATTTAGAAGCCCACAGTAAGTGGGCTTTTTTATGATGTTTAGTTAGGGCAACTACAATATTAACTGAACATACCATTTATAGACTGCTATAATAATGATCAATTCAAAATCTGAAATATAAGCTTGCCTAAAGGCAGGCTTTTAATATGTGTAATTAAGTCTGCTAGGAAATATGAAACGCTATTTAAAACAAACTGAATCGGCTACGACTAATTGGACAACAGAGCAAGACTGCTTCTTGATCGAAAATAATTCTCTCTCAATTTACGAGCTCATCGAACATTTACCTTTTTCTGAAGAAGAAATACGAGTGCGTCGAGCTGTTTTAGGGCTGGTAAGACGAGATAAGCAAATGAAAATATATTAATTTTACCAAATGGTAAAAATAATATGAAAATAAATGTTTCTAATTATCTCTATTCAACCATGCATTTTTGCGGATGAGTTATCAAAACCTTAATTTTTTTAAGAGTTTTTATGGTGCAATTTACATAAAGCACTAACTACTTACAAACCACTCTAATAAGGCTACCTTTAATTACACTACTTTAAGCATAATCAAAGACAGAAAACATTCATAGATCAGAACTTTATAACAATAGTACGGAGAGAGGTTAATGCCAAAGTATCTAGCTGTAGCCGAAAAGGTTTATAAAAATATAAAAAAAGATAGCTTATTCACTGATGACATTACTCAGAACCTTAACTGTTTAATTAGTCAGATTCGAAAAGCCATCAAAGGAACTGAGTTTAAGCTCAAGTTCAACTATATCGACTTTGAAGAAAACTTAACGAAACCGTTAAGTGAATGCAAAGTTCAAATTGATTTGAGTGTTATGCCGAAGTTCGCAAATGAAGGTGAGTATCTTCTTTGGTTAGCTGGTTTTATTGAGCGAATCACAGAAGGGGGAAAACCTAAATTACCACCAATTTCTCATTTTTTGCCACCAGGTTTTAAGATGTCGAAAGATGCGTTTCCTGTGACTGTTGCTCCTGTAAAAGAAGAGCATGCAGACATGATTATCAATTATTTTAAATCTGAGGATTTTATTAAAACTAATAAAACTCCTTCATAAAAGAATATAGAAGTGAACGTCCACCTTGCTTCTATATACTGCTGGTTTTAAAGTTCAGCGACCGCCTTCTGGGGCGGTTTTTTTTACTCAAAAATAAAGACTGAGTTAACTTTTCTTTTTGAGTAAAGGCATATTTTTGAGAATGTTAAATGTATATAAATATACTCAAGATTAACTAATTTTTATAGATAACAATATTTTAGCTGTATTCTTTAATAAAGAGAAATATACACTTTTCACACAACCAACATGCCAAGTAACGCAATTAAACATTTAGCTGTTCATAATCTTTAAAAAAAGAGAGATGAATGATATGAATGAAAATGCAGAGCTTATAAAATATATAGACGTTGCTGAAAACGTCTATGAACGGGTCTATGAAAATAACCAAGTTTCCAATAATTTGATTGTTAACCTTAACCGCATCATGGCGGAAATCAAAAAACAGGCCCAAGAAAAAGACCTAAAGTTAAAATATAACTCGATCGACTTTGAATATTGCTTGAGTTTGCCTTTAGCAGATAGAGATATAAAAATTGACCTTAGTTTAATGCCTCACTTTGAACATCGTGATGAATGCATTTTATGGCTAACCAACTTTATTGGAAAAATTAGTGTGCCTAAAAAGATGACCAGACAAAAGCTAAGTTTTCATTAAAGTTTTTATATTTAAAGCGATATAAGTCATTACTAAAAAACTAACCGCATCTGTGCTTAAACAGTTATGCTTTATTACAGATCGATATTTCATAATTAGAAAATGACAGAGCGCTTTAAAATGAAAACGTTTGTATTAACCTTTGCTGTTTTAGCTTCACTATCTACCTATAGTCTAGCCAATGACTCTACGGGTTACGTGGGTACAGGTGGGATTCAATATCTTAAAAACTCACAGATTGCCATGCAAAGTGAAGATCTATTCATCAGTAAAAAACTGATTAAGGTCGACTACCTCTATAAAAACTTAAGCAATAAAGACGTAACGGAAACGATCTTATTTCCGTTACCACGCATTGATAATTTTTTTGAGTCTGATTTTGCTCACACCGAACAGCTTTTAAAAAGTTTTAAAATTGTGGTGGATGGTAAAAATATAAAACCGGAGATGCATGTCAGAACCTTTATTCAAAAAGATGAAAAATCGCCACTGATTGATGCAACAGATGAGTTTAAGCAATGTGGTTTTAGTGAACAAGACATGCTAAATCCATGGACTCGTACTAACTATGATTATGAATATTATGTAGATAAGCTAAAACAATGTAATAAGCCGCAAATACAGAAAATTTTAGCCAAATTTAAAAAAGATGATGTGATTCCGTGGTCATCTCAAGTGATCTATAGTTGGAAGCAGACCTTTAAAGCAAATGGTTTGACTAAGATTCATCATGAATACAAACCTTTGGTCGGTGGCGCTGTAGCTCTCTATCCAGATGAATATAACCAGCAATTTTGTATGGATAAACAATTTAAGCAGGGCTTAAAAAAAGCCAGTGCAGAAAATTCGCCGTTTAGTGCTTTGGGCTATATTTTGACGACGGGTGCAAATTGGGTAAAACCAATTGAAAACTTTAAGCTCACCATTGAGCGCGATAAAGACGAACTGGTTTCATTTTGTTGGGATGGGCCAGTTAAAAAAATTAGTCCAACTCAATTCCAAATGACCAAGACTAAGTTTGTACCCAAAAAAGACCTAGATATTATTTTTGTGAGAATTCGATAATTTGATACCAGCTTCTGGTTTGACCAACAAATTGCCTCAATATTGATTGTGTGTCATGAGCTAAACATGGCACACAATAAGCAAAAAGATGCTCTATGTTGCTGCATGTAGGATTGTTGACGTAATGATTAATTAGAGCAGTTTCTTTTTAATCCAATAATCTAAACTGAAATAACGGCCGCCCCCAAGAACAAGCAGTGCGAGTAGCATGACTAAATACGTAACGGCAAACTCAACTCCATTATTTAAAATTACAAACGAACCACTAGACGTGAGCCAGTCGTAATTGCCGTAGGTTTGTAATATTTCACGAGCTTTCTCTAACTTTTCAGCCGAGGCCAAGACCTGCATGTTTGCAAAGGGCGCATTCGGATCAGCAATCGCTTGCCATCCATTTGGTAGATGGACTGTGAATATAGCAACTAACATCGTAATAATCAGTGGGATGCTAATTAAGCGAGTAAAGAGACCAAATGTTAATAGTATTGCCCCCGCGAGTTCAGTTGTTGTTGCAAGCAGGGCCATTAGATATGGAAAGGGAAGTCCTAAACCTCCATCTGAGTTGCCAAACCATTCTACAATATCATTGAAGTGCATTAATTTATTTGTGCCGGCCATCCAAAATATAGGAACTAAATATAATCGAAGAGCCAGAGCTGCGATGCCGTCCGCATGTTGTAGAGTTTTACCCAGTTTTTGATAATATTGAGATAAGCCATAAATAAAATTCTTCATGATAATTTCACATCCGATGCGATTGAATATTAATTAGTCGGATAAAGACTGTATTTCTTACATAAAAAAATTTTTTATTTACGGTGTAATAAAAAAGGATTTGGTCCGTCTAACTATACGTACAAATGTACAAACCGAGAATTTTATCTTTAAAGGAATACTAAAATGAACAAACTCAACTCAATGACTTCAGTGGCGGCATTATTAGCACTTTCAGTTGCTGGCGCTACACAAGTGGCGGTAGCAGCAACCCATACAACAACCGAAGCACATGCAACCAAAGCAGCAGATGGAAAATGCGGTGAAGCAAAATGCGGTGCTAACAAAATGAAAAACCACGAAAAGTCTGCCGAAGCAAAATGTGGTGCAGATAAAAAAGCAGCGGACGGCAAGTGCGGTGCAGATAAAAAAGTCGCTGACGGTAAGTGCGGCGCTAAGTAAACAATCTGATCATGGATGATGTCGGCCTTCTGGTAAGTGTCGGCATCGTTTCCAAAAGGAGAAATCACCATGATGGATTTGTCAGGCGTAGGGCTGGGTTTAAGGCGTGATTTTATAGACTCGTTTTTAGATGCAAAAACATGTCCAGATTTTATCGAAGTTGCTCCTGAAAACTGGCTAGGTTTTGGTGGACGACACGCGAAATTACTCGCACAGTGTGTTGAAAAAGCTCCATTAATTTGTCACGGCTTGTCATTGTCTATTGGCGGTCCTCATCCACTGAATCTTGAATTTATCGAAAAAATAAAAAGCTTTTTAGAACAATATGATGTCTCGATTTATTCTGAACATTTAAGTTATACAAATGATGGCGGCTATTTATATGATTTGTTGCCCATTCCTATGACTGAACCGGCTGTTAAATATGTCGCTGAACGTATTTTACGTGTTCAAGATATTTTAGGAAGACGATTAGTCATAGAGAATGTTTCTACTTATTTAATGCCCAATGCTGAAATGAGTGAAGCGGAGTTTATACGTGAAGTCCTTCAATATGCAGACTGTGATTTGCTTCTGGATGTAAATAATGTCTATGTCAACAGCATTAATCATGGCAGTGATGCATTTGGGTTTATTCGGGACATGCCAAAAGAGAGAATCCGTTATTTACATATTGCTGGACATGAACAAGTTCAAAAAAATTTATTAATTGATACGCATGGCGCAGAAGTTTGTGATCGTGTATGGGAACTATTGAGATATACCTATCAAGTGTGTGGTGTGAAAGCAACTTTACTTGAGCGCGACTTTAATATTCCATCATGGCAAGAATTAGAAAGGGAGCTAGCCAAAATCAAAATAATTCAACAACAGGAGAGTGGCTATGAAGGAAAATCAAATATCCTTCCAAACCATGCAACAACAGTTTTGTGACTGGATTAGAGATCCTAATTTGGAATTACCTCAAGCTCTTCCTGCAGAACGAATGCATATTTATCGAGACTTACTTTTTAATAATGTCTGTTCATTTATTGATTTAGTTTATCCCGTGGCTCGCGCGATGTTGCCAGAGTTAAAGTGGCAAGAATTACTCTCGGAGTTTTTTCAAAAAGCTCAGTGTCGCTCGCCTTTGTATAATGATATTTCTCTGGAATTTAGAGAATATTTATCAAATCAGCAGCACCCGATATTGCAAGAATATCCTTGGTTGGCTGAGTTGTTACAGTTTGAATGGCTTGAGTTGTATTTAGACACTGTTGAAATTGAAAAAATAGTTTTGCAGGAAAACGGTGATTGGCAATTAACCACAAAGGTATGGGTATTGGTTTATCAATATCCCGTTTATACGTGGACAACTTTAATGACTCCAGAACAAGTCGAGCCTATGCCTGGAGCAATTATGGTTTGGCGAGATGAACAAGACAAAGTATGTATTGAACAGCTTTCGCCTTTGTTTGCTATGGTGATTGAACAGTTGACTCAAAATGTAAAGTTAACTGACCAAGATATTCATACACTCATTCAATCTGTACTCACTGATTTGTCTGAACATGATATTTATCTGCAAATTCAAGAACTAAAAGCAATGTTAACTCGAGTGCGATTGATTCAAGTTCCCCATGATTTTAAAGAGGTATAAGGATGACTTCAGCCGTGGCATCAGATCATGAAGAAATAGGGGATCAACTGAATAATCCAGCCTTTTTACAAGACTTAAGACAGCAAATGATAAAATTTGCCTTTTTACAGCTTTCTTCGCTTCCTCAAGCTGAAGATGTGGTGCAAGAGGCATTAACGAGTGCTTTCCAGCATTTAGATTCATTTAAAGGACGTGCTGCGTTTAAAACATGGGTGTTCGCGATTTTAAAAAATAAAATTATTGATGTGATTCGGCAAAAGTCACGTTTGGTCGCAATGACAGAATTATTTAAAGATGAGGAAAGTGAACTGAGTATTGATGCACTGTTTGATGCTTCTGGACATTGGCACAAATATGAAGCGCCTCAAGCGTGGCAAAGCCCTGAAGAGATGACGGAGCAGGCAGATTTCTGGATAATTTTTGAAGCTTGTTTAAATCATTTACCTGCCAAATATGCTCAAGTTTTTATGATGAGAGAGGTGATAGAGCTGAGTTCTAATGAGATTTGTAGCAAGTTGGAATTATCTATCTCAAACTTTAATGTGTTGATGTATCGGAGTCGTACCCGACTACGTGAATGTTTAGAAAATAAATGGTTATTGAAGGAGGATTGTTCATGCTGACATGTCGACAAGCCACCCAACTGTTGTCTGAAAAGCAAGATAGACCATTGTTATTACGTGAGCAAAGTGGTTTACAACTGCATTTATTGGCGTGCCGCTCATGCCGCCGTTATTCAAAACAGATCAAAACAATTAGTCAGCTTTCTAAAGCATTTAAAAATTTGGATGGCTAATTTTATTTAAAAATTTATTTATTGCTAGCCTAATCACGCTAACAACTCCCATACTATAAAAGTAAAGGAGTTTTTTAAGACAGGATGACACGTGAATTTAAAGAATCTTGAAGCATTTTATTGGGTTGTGACTTTAAAGAGCTTCAATAAGGCCGCGACTAAATTACAAACCACCCAGCCTGCGGTCTCTCAAAAAATCACATCTCTTGAAAATGAATTAGGCTTTAAAGTTTTAGATCGAAGTTATCGGCAGCTTAAACCAACACACAAAGGTTTAACTTTATTTAAGTACGCCGAAAAATTTATGCGACTAGAGACCGATCTGGTGGCTGAACTGACTGAAAATCAGCACCTGACTGGCACCATTCGTTTGGGAGTTTCCGAAACTATTGTTTATACATGGTTGGTTGAATATATCGAAAAGGTTCAGCAAGAGTTCCCCAAAATTTCAGTAGAAATTGTAGTGGACCTTACGCCTAACTTACAAGAAGGTGTTCGGACAGGTGACTTAGACATGGCTTTTTTACTTGGGCCAACTTTAGCTTTTGAGTGTATTGAACAAGCTTTGTGTGACTTTGAACTAAGTTTCTTGGCCTCACCTTCATTTAAAGGTGGTGTTGCTCAAATGTCTTTTAAAACTTTAATGTCGCATACCATTTTAACTTATCCAAAAATTACCTATCCCTATAAAGAATTGAAAGCACGAATGAAAGAGCAAGGGATTGATGAACCACTTTCAATTACCAGTTATTCATTGGCAACTTTACTGCGTTTAGCCGAGCAGGGCTTGGGTATTGCTGTGGTGCCGACCTTAACGGCGTTAAAAGAAATTACTGATGGGCGACTAGAAATATTAAATACGCCTATTCAATTAAAAACGTTCCATTTCACCTCGATTTACATTCAAGGAAACGATGTGGCCTTAAAAGAGAAATTGACCGAAGTTGCAGTTAAGGTCTCTGAATGTGCTATGAAAAGGCTCAATGAGCAAATTAAAAAATAAGCTGTTTTTGAGTGTCTTTTATCCCATTTTTTATTATTTAAAAAAAGCTGTTTTGTATGTAAAACCATAAAAGCAGCTTATTAACTTCAATAAGTAAAGCTTATCCTGATTTTCTAATAACTAATAAATTATTTAAAATCAATTATTTAAATTTTTAACTTAATGTAAAAAGTCTTATTGTCCGTAGGGATTAGCTATGTTTTTATTTTAGACACAAGATTTGATCACCGATTGTGTTGATTGGGGAACAGGAAATCTTTGTCATTTTAAAGGATTAAAGAATATCGTTTGGGACAAAAAATGGTGTTCTTGGTTCAACTTGAAAATAGCGTTGTTAAGCTCAAATGGATGAGGAACGCATTAATATGTCTTTACTGAAATCTTCTTTTTTATCAGATCGCCAATGGGCCATTGTGGCCTCGATCTTTATGATGGCGACCTCTGCAATGGGGCCCGGATTTTTAACCCAAACTGCTGTATTTACAGTCAAGTTAGGCGCGGCATTTGGTTTTGCCATTTTAGTTTCCATTTTGATTGATTATGTTGTTCAACAAAATATTTGGCGAGTGGTCACACTTACTCAAATGCGTGCATCTGATATTGCCAATAAAGCATTGCCAGGTAGTGGTTATTTGCTGGCATTTTTGGTGATTTTAGGCGGGTTTTTCTTTAGTGTCGGTAACATTGCCGGTGCAGCTTTAGGTTTAAATGCGCTTTTTGGCCTAGACACAAAGTGGGGCGGTATTTTAAGTGGTGCATTAGCCATTTTGATTTTTGCCTCTAGAAAAGCAACGCTTGCCATGGATAAAAGCATGATCGTGTTGGGATTGCTTAAAATCCTCCTGATTATTATCGTTGCTGTTATTGTAATGCCTCCTGTTGGGCAAGCTGTACATCAAACCTTTGCTCCAGATCAGATCGACTTTGCCATTATTACCACCATTGTTGGCGGTACGGTTGGTGGCTATATCTGCTACGCGGGTGCCCATCGTTTACTCGATAAAGGAGCTGTTGGCCCTGAAAATATTGATGAAGTTGCTAAAGCGGCGACCAAGGGCATTGTTGTAGTCGGCATCATGCGCTATGTGTTGTTCTTGGCTTTTTTAGGTGTGGTGGTAAGCGGTGCAACCATTGATTTAGCCAGCCATGATGCCAATCCAGCAGCTCAAGCATTCCAATATGCAGCGGGTACTTTTGGTTTTAAATTATTCGGCTTAATTTTCTGGGCAGCAGGGATTAGTAGCACCATTGGCGCAGCATATACTTCAGTGTCATTCTTTACTGCGTTTAAAAAGAACTTAACACCAAAACAAACCAACTATACGACCATTACTTTTATCGCATTGGCTTTATTACTCTATGTGTTATTGGGTGCAACTCCAGCAGGACTACTCATTTTTGTGGGTGGTTTTAACGGATTGGTGTTGCCAATTGGCCTTACAATTTTTGTGTATGTTGCCGCGTGCCGTAAAGATTTGATGGGTAATTATAACTATCCAAAATGGTTGCTTATTTTGGGTGGATTAACATGTCTGTTAACGTGGTGGATGGGCTACATGTCGTTTACGACTGTGTTTAACTATTTGACCAAGCTTTAAGCCAGACTGTGTGAAGTGATAAAGGAATAATGCCATGTTTGTAGATTTAAATAGTGATTTGGGTGAAAGCTTTGGCTCATGGAAAATGGGTAATGATGACCAGATTTTACCTGTCGTGACCAGTGCCAATATTGCTTGTGGCTTTCATGCGGGCGACCCACTCGGCATTTTAAAAACGGTTCGTAAAGCCGTTGAGCTTGGCGTGACCATTGGCGCTCACGTGTCTTACCCAGACCTTGTAGGCTTTGGCCGCCGTAATATGGATTTGTCACGTGACGAATTGATTGCCGATGTGCTTTACCAAATTTCTGCACTCGATGGCTTGGCTAAAGTAGCAGGTTCAAAAGTGCAATACGTTAAACCACATGGCGCACTTTATAACACCATTGCCCATGATCAAGCTCAAGCAGCAGCCGTGATTGATGCGATTAAAATGTATAACCCTGAACTGGTCTTAGTGGCTTTGGCTGGGTCGAACTTAGTCGAGCAAGCACGTGCGGCTGGTTTAAAAGTTGTATCAGAAGCATTTGCTGACCGTGCATATAACAGCGATGGTTCATTGGTGTCTCGCCGTCTAGAAGGTGCGGTTTTACACGACTCGGCATTTGTAGCAAGCCGCGTGGTGTCTATGCTTAATAATGGTGGGGTTGAGTCAATTGACGGTGTATTTACCCCAATTCAAGCCGACACTATTTGCTTACATGGCGACACCGACGGTGCGCTAGAGATGTCGGCTGCCATTAAGGCCGAGCTTGTAAAAAACAATATTGAAATCCGCCCGTTTGTAAATAAAGCATAAGGATGAGCACCATGTATAAGGATATTAAAGTCGACCCAGCTCAACTTGAAGCCGCTTTAGATGCGCGTTTAAAAATCCGTGCAGGTTTTGATAAACCAACGGCAGGCATGGCTGCGGGTATGACGCAGGTCAACATGATTTCGGTGCCAAAAGAGTGGGCGTATGACTTTTTACTCTATGCACACCGTAACCCGCAAAGCTGTCCAGTGCTCGATGTACTCGAAGAGGGCATTTATACAACTAAGCTTGCCGCAGACTCAGACATCCGCACTGATTTTCCGCGTTATCGCATTTGGAAAGATGGCGAAATGGTTGATGAAGTAACCGATGCAAGAGAGATTTATAACGCTCATCCTGATTTGGTGACTTTCTTAATTGGCTGTAGTTTTTCGTTTGAAACCGCTTTGCAAGAAGCGGGTATTGAAGTTCGCCATATTCATGACGATACCAATGTGCCGATGTATTTGAGCAATATAAAGTGCCAACCAGCAGGGCGTATTTCAGGAAACATGGTGGTTTCCATGCGACCAATTCCATCGCATCAAATTAGTGAAGCGGTAAAAATTACTGCACGTATGCCAAGTGTACATGGTGCGCCTGTACATATTGGTCACCCTGAAAGCTTAGGAATTTTGGATGTAAATAAGCCCGACTTTGGCGATGCTTCTCGTATTGAAGCAGGTGAAATTCCAGTATTTTGGGCGTGTGGCGTAACACCGCAAGCGGCTGTCATGAACTCGAAAATTCCTTTTGCGATTAGTCATGCACCGGGTCACATGTTTATTACCGACATTCCTGACCGTGCTTGGATTGGCTAACTGGACTAAAGAAGAATTAAAAGGATAAGCAAATGCGTTTTTTATCGGTAAACGCCGATTGTTTTCTAATTGAGCTTGCGAGCTTAGAGGAAACTTTGGCGTTGTACAATAAATTGCAAAATACGCAATTGAATGGAATTAAAGACTTAGTCCCCGCTGCAAAAACAATTTTGGTTTTCTTTAACGAGATCGAAACCAACTTTAAAACGCTGGTTGCTTCAATTCAGAGCCTCAAAATTGATTCTGGATTTGAGCGTAGCGGCCAAGAAGTGATTATGCCGATTCGTTACGATGGCGAAGACCTTGCTCAGGTTGCCGAGTTACAAGGGCTGTCTGTGGCTGATGTGATTAGAAAACATCACCAAAGCGTGTGGAATGTGGCTTTTATTGGTTTTGCGCCGGGCTTTGCGTATATGAGCAGCCCCGATAAGCCTTTTACCGATATTCCACGCTTAACGGTTCCTCGTAAAAAAATACCGTCAGGCTCTTTGGGCTTGGCTGGAAAATACTCTGGTATTTACCCAAAAGACAGTCCGGGTGGTTGGCAGCTGATCGGGACAACATCAGAAAAAATGTGGGATTTAAAGCGTAAAAATCCTGTATTGCTGTTACCGGGTATGACCGTACATTTTGAAGATGTGACGCATAATCCAACTACTGTGACTGTACCACGGCAAATTACGCCTAAGGTTGAGCCGAAACAATCGGTGCCACTGTTTAAGATCACTGCGCCAAGTTTACAAATGCTCATTCAAGATGAAGGGCGCTTAAACCAGACCAATATTGGTGTTGGTGTAGCGGGTGCAATGGACTTGTCTGCCATGCACAGTGCTAACTGTATTGTCGGGAACCCAACCGACACACCTGTCATTGAAGTTTTAAATGGCGGTCTAAAAGCCAAAATGCAACATGCGGGTGTTATTGCGGTGGCTGGGGCCATCTCAACCATTCGTGTGAAATTTGCCGATGGGCAAACCGCAGACTTTGCAAGCTATCAACCGATTGATTTGGATGAAGGCGATGAATTTCAAATTCAGCCACCAACAGCAGGTTTAAGAAACTATTTGTCCGTTCGAGGTGGTATAGACGTTGAACCAGTACTGGGTAGTGCTTCGTTTGACAGCTTGGCGGTGTTAGGTCCAGAACCTTTAAAACTTGGAGATACCATTTATCAAGGGCAAGTAAAGGCAACCAATATTAGCGTAAATGAAGTAGGTAAAACCGATATGCCACAAGCTGGCGAAGTGGTTGAGCTAGATATTGTGATGGGACCGCGTACAGACTGGTTTGAACAAGACAGTATTGAACTGCTATGTCAGCAAGAATGGCTGGTGACCAATGAAAGCAACCGAGTCGGGCTAAGACTTTCAGGTGCACATTCTTTAACTCGCAAAATTACCCATGAACTGGAAAGTGAAGGCACTTGCATTGGTGCTTTACAGATTCCACCGAGTGGCCAACCCGTTTTGTTTATGAATGATCACCCTTTAACGGGCGGATATCCGGTCATTGCCTCTGTTGCTAAACACCATTGGGATTTGGTGGCACAGATTCCGGCAGGTTGCCGCATCAAATTTAAAAAAATTGCTGAATTTACAGATTTTGAGAATGAAAGATGAATACAGAAAAATTATTGATTGCTAACCGTGGTGAAATTGCCGTTCGTATTATTCATGCCTGCCGTGACATGGGAATTTCATCGGTCGCATTATATGCAGATGACGATATTGGCAGCATGCATGTCGAACTTGCAGATGAAGCATGGGGCTTGGCTGGTGCAACTGCTAGCGAGACTTACCTAAATATTCCTGCGATTATTGAAGTTGCAAAGAAATCGAAAGCGACTATGGTGCATCCGGGTTACGGCTTTTTATCTGAACGTGCTGAGTTTGCTCAAGCCGTGATTGATGCAGGCTTAAAATGGGTCGGGCCATCACCAAGTGCGATTGAAAAACTAGGCGATAAAATCGAAGCACGTAAAATTGCAGCTTCGGTTGGTGCGCCCTTGGTTCAGGGTACGCAAGACCCACTCAATAATGCAGATGAAGCTTTAGAGTTTGCCAAACAATATGGTTTACCAATTGCAATTAAAGCCGCATTCGGTGGCGGTGGGCGTGGCTTAAAAGTCGCGTGGAAACTCGAAGAAGTGAAAGAGCTTTATGAGTCGGCAGTACGAGAGGCAAAAGCTGCTTTTGGTCGTGGTGAATGTTTTGTCGAGCAATATCTTGATAAACCGCGCCATGTAGAAGCGCAGGTGATAGCAGACCAACATGGCAACATTGTGGTGCTTGGCACACGTGATTGTTCGTTGCAACGCCGTAACCAAAAATTAGTCGAAGAAGCGCCCGCACCATTTATTAGCGATGAGATTTACCAGCAAATTTTAACCTCAGCAAAAAATATTTGTCAGGCTGCAAACTATGTGGGTGTGGGTACAGTTGAATATTTACTGAGTCGTGACGGCAAGCTTTCCTTTTTAGAAGTAAACACACGTTTGCAAGTTGAGCACCCAGTGACTGAAGAAACTTCAAAAGTCGATTTGGTGGTGGAACAAATTCGCGTGGCACAGGGCCATGAGCTTTCTATTAAAGAAACACCGAAAGCACAAGGTCATGCCATTGAGTTTCGTATTAATGCTGAAGACCCAGCACGTGGGTTTATTCCGGCCTTTGGTGTGTTGAGTTTGTTTGAAGCTCCGTTTGGTAACGGGGTACGAGTCGACACTGGCGTTCGCACTGGTTCATTAGTTTCTAGTCACTTTGACTCCCTAATGGCAAAACTGATTGTGACGGGTCCAACCCGAGAAGTTGCAATTGCTCGCGCTAAACGTGCTTTAAAGCAATTTAAAATTGAAGGCGTGGCTTCGGTTTTAGACTTTCACCGTGCGGTACTTAATGAACCTGACTTTACAGATGAATTTAATGTACATACGCGTTGGATCGAAAACGACTTTAAACAAGAGTTAAAGCCAACCAAACGTGGCATTCCAAACCATCAACAACCCATGCTACTCAGCTACATTGAAATTGATGGCAAGTTACACCGTTTAGGTTTACCTGCGGGTATGTTTGCACAAGGCCCAGCAACGGCAGCCCAAGCACAAACAGCCGAGCCAGAAGTGAGTGCCGAGCATTTAGTTGCCCCAATTAATGGTGTGATTAGCGCTTGGAAAGTCGAAAATGGGGAGCAAGTGACAGAAGGTCAAGTAGTCGCCATTATGGAAGCCATGAAAATGGAAGTGCAGGTACTGGCACATCGCAGTGGTGTTATCCAGATTGGTGCAGAGAAGGGCGCGACCTGCCATGCAGAAACTGTGATTGCGAGTATTAATTAAGTTTTGAATAAATGATTTGGCTCACTTAAGCATTAATTTAATTGGGTCAAATCGAATGCTTATTTATTCACTCAGTTTGTTATTTTTCACAGTACTCGTTAACCATTTTTAGCTTGAAAATCAGCACTAATTGTGAGATATTTATCACAGTTTAGTGATGTGAAAATTAATCACTGTATTGAAAGCTCGCTTATGCGGGCTTTAATTTTTAGCCCAGTTTAAGCATTTCTCACTTAATGAGCTGGCAGCATAAAAATAATTTGAGAATTTGGCACTCACTCAAAGGCGAATTGAAGAAAGCGAATGAAAATTCTACCTTCATCTGAATATGATCAAATTCTAAAATACAGTGTCTATTGGCTCGTCATCTCAATTGTGATTGGAGTCGTCGCGGGGTTGGCCTCGACTTTAATTTTTGTGGCTTTTGATATTTCAAACAAAGTTAGAAGCCTGCATCACTGGCTCATCTACTTTTTGCCTTTTGTGGGTTTTGGTATTGGCTATCTCATTAAAAAATATGGATCACCAATTGAACGCGGAACTCATTTACTCATAGATGAAATTCACCAGCCTAAGTCGTTTATTCCAAAACGAATGAGCCCCATCATTTTTATTACTTCAATTTTAACGCAACTGTTCGGTGGTTCGGCAGGGCGTGAGGCACCAGCAGTCCAGCTTTCAGGTGCCTTAATTGATCACTTGAGCCATATATTAAAAATCTCGGAAGATAACCGAAAAATCTGTTTAATCGCCAGTATTGGTGCAGGCTTTGCAGGGGTGTTTGGCTTGCCTCTAGCGGGTGCAATCTATGGTTTAGAAATTACTGCTTTAGGTAATTTAAGATACTCAGCTATTTTTCCATGTTTTGTGTCGGCTCTGATTGCATCGGCTATCCCTGAGCTATTTGATATTGTTCATCCGCATATTTTTTATGTGATTAGTGAGTTTCCAGCCATTCATTTTGGCACGCTCATGAACTTAATTGTGGCAGGTCTGATCTTTGGTTTAGTCGCACGTTTCTTTATTGCTGCCATTCATTTTGCGAGTGACGTCTTTTATAAATATGTGCGTTATTTGCCATTAAGAACGATGGCGGGTGGTATTGTCATTATGCTACTTACGTTGTTCACTGCGCATCAGCAATACAACGGTTTGGGTACAGATAAAATCATTTCATCTTTTTATGTACCGATTGAGTTTTACGACTTTTTTAATAAGACTATTTTTACAGCCATCACTTTAGGTTCAGGCTTTAAAGGTGGTGAAATTACGCCACTCTTTTATGTAGGTGCGACATTAGGTAATGCTTTAGGAGCGGTTTTAAATCTGCCAATTTCATTGCTTGCTGGCTTAGGTTTGGTCAGTCTGTTTTCAGGGGCGAGTAAGGCACCCTTAACATCTATTATTTTAGCTGTTGAGCTATTTGGAATGAATGTTGCGACTTACGCCATTATTACTTGTTTGTTGGCAGCGCTATTTTCTGGAAATTGTGGGTTATATCGCCGTAAAAAGTTGATGGATTGATTAAGCCTTTCTAAGGAGTTGAGTGGTTTTAGGTTGCTTAACTCCTATTAAATCTTCTTTTTTTAATAATGATAAAAATTGGCCTAGTAAGTGAAATACTTCTAAAAATATGAAAAGAATTGAATTTATATCTTTATAAAAGAAGATGGAAATTAATTTTAATGAACAACTATTGTTTCCTAAATATTTAAACCACAGGTATACATTAATAAAAATTAAAAATATTTAAAAAATTTCCAAAATGTTTCAATTATGAATTTTTTATGACATTTATTGTTGATTGTGAATGTTTCATGTAGTTTTTGTTTGATTTTTTATCCATTTGGTAAATTAAAAATAACATTTTATGCAAAACAAAATTTTTTTTACTCACGCTTTTTTTCTTTTGTATGGGTTAGCTACACATGCTTATGCTATCGATGATATTTCTTTACCAGATCGTATACGTCAGGAACAACGTTTAAAAGAGCTTAATCAACAATTAGAAGAGCAAATCACTCAGCTTGCACCTAAACCTGTCACTACCCAATTGCAGGATTTTAAAACTATAGTCGTTTCGGAAGAGCCATGCGTTAAGGTCAAGAATATTGATTTTGATAGAAAGACGTTACAGGACCCTGAACACTATAAATTTCACTTTATGCTTCGGACAATTTGGAATCATCCGCAGAAGATTATTGGCAAGTGTATTGGTACACAAAGCTTACATAACCTCGTTAATTTCGCCCAAAATGAGTTGATTAAAAAGGGTTTTATTACCAGTCAGGTTACTGTTGATCCTCAAGATATTCAGCAAGGCTCTTTACGGCTTGGTGTACAGATTGGGCGTTTACGTAAGATCATCGTAGAAGGTGAGCAACTCTCCTTATTACAACTTAAAGCAGCTTTACCATTTAAAAAAGGCGATGTCCTTAATCTACAACAACTTGATCAGGGTCTCGAAAACTTAAAACGAGCTTATACGGTAGATATACAAATTGTGCCGTCAAATGAGTCTGTTCAGGAAGCTAAAGGGTATAGTGATCTGATTATTAAGTTACAGCCACAATCAAAAATCAATTTAAATTTTGGTCTGGATAATTCAGGGAGTAAAGATACAGGTCGTTATATAGGTAGTCTGGGACTCAATATTAATAATCCATTCTATTTAAATGATTCTCTTTCTTTTAATTTTAGTCATTCATTAGACAACTTACATCGAGACTTAAATAAAAACTATTTTGTAAGTTATCAGGTTCCATTAGGAAACTATGATTTCAGTACAAGCTATAGCCGTTATCAATATGAGCAAAATGTATTAGGTGCAAATGGTGTATTGCGTTATCACGGCTTAAGTCAGCAGGAGAATCTTAATTTATCTCGAGTGCTTAGCCGGAGTGGTCAACATAAAACCAGTCTCTATGGCAAGTTTTACCATAAGCAAAATTCAAACTTTATTGATGATATTGAAATCGAAGTTCAACGTAGAAAAACGTCAGGTTGGAATGCGGGGATACAACATCGGCAATATTTGGGTGATGCTGTATTAGATGCGGGTTTGGATTATCGGCACGGTACCGGTGCCTTTGATGCATTGTTAGCACCAGAAGAACAAATTAAGGACATTGATAAAAATCCATTACCGTCAGAAGGGTATTCACGTGCACCGATATGGAGTGCCGATTTACGTTTTCAAATGCCATTTTTGCTTTTAGATACCCCTGCTCAATACCGTTTGAACTGGCGTGGACAATATGCTCCACGAGTTTTAGTACCTAATGATCGTTTTTATATCGGTGGTCGTTATAGCGTTCGAGGTTTTGATGGTGAACTGATGCTATCAGGCGATAACGGACAGTATTTACAACAGGAAATCAGCGTAAATACAAAAATTCCAAATACACAAATGTATGTTGCCGTAGATCAGGGCTGGGTTAACGGTAAGAACAGTATTGCTGGGCAGCGCCATCTAATGGGGAGTGTCGTAGGTCTACGAAGTTATCTGAACCATTTTTATATTGATGCCTTTACAGGGCGAGGCCTAATCGCTCCGCAGAGTATAAAAAAAGACTGGATATTTGGATTTAGTCTAAATGCTTTTTATTAAGTTTCCTTAAGAAACAAAATTAATTTTAATTAGAGAAAACTGACTTATGAATAAAAATCTTTATCGAATTGTTTTTAACAAAGCTCGTAACATGTTTATGGCTGTTGCGGAGAATGTTAGAAGCCAGAGCAAGGCGGCAGGACAATCTACCTCCTCAGAAATAGAGCGTTCGGGACAATCATCAGGACAAGAAAAATCATTTCATCAACTGTGGCATGTCAAGGCATTAGTAGCAAGTATTAGCTTATTAGTACCATTTGCTCCTGTCTATGCTGCTATTGTCGCAGATAGTGCAGCAAATGCTGCGAATAGAGCAGTCATTGGTGCTGGTAAGAACTCAGCAGGCACAACAGTTCCAGTGGTTAACATTCAGACGCCCAAAAATGGTATTTCCCACAATATCTATAAACAGTTTGATGTATTGGCTGAAGGTGCTGTTTTAAATAACAGTCGAACAGGAGCAACCACCAAAACAGTAGGGGCCGTAGGGGCAAACCCATTTTTAGCGACTGGTGAAGCGCGAGTTATTTTAAATGAGGTAAATTCAACAGCTGCTTCAAGATTTGAAGGTAACTTAGAAGTCGCAGGGCAAATGGCAGATGTGATTATTGCCAACCCGTCTGGTATTAACATTAAAGGCGGTGGCTTTATTAATGCCAATAAGGCAATTTTTACTACGGGTAAACCTCAATTAAATGCTGATGGCAGTATCAAACAGTTCACAGTTGATCAAGGAAGAATTACGGTTTCAGCAAATCCTAACTCTAAGTTTGGATTAGGGGGAAATAATAATGATACAAACTATGTGGACCTCTATGCTCGTGCATTAGAACTTAGTGCTGAACTACGTGCCAAAAATGATATTCAGGTGATTGCCGGGGCAAATAATGTCAGTGCAGATTTGCAGGATGTTACCTCTAAAACAGGTACTGGAACTGCACCGACATTGGCTGTGGATGTTAAAGCTCTGGGTGGGATGTATGCCAACAACATCTATTTGATGGGAACTGAAAAAGGTTTGGGCGTGACTAACGCAGGGACCATTCAGGCAGTCAACAATATGGTAATTACAAGTGCAGGGAAAATTGAAAATAGCGGAACCATCAAAACTACAGGTAGCCAAAATTCTGTATTAAATTTATCTAGTCAAAATAATGGAGATTTTACCTCTTCGGGGGCAATCCAATCAAATGGCAATATATTTATAAGTTCAGATAGAAACTTGGCATTGAATGGAGGGAAAATAGATAAATTAGGAACAACGATAAGCTCTATTTTCTTATCGGCTAAAGGAGATGTTAGCTTACAAAATGGTGTAAATGTTCAAAATGTTGGAGTCGGAGGGGGCATCTATAGTGACTCATTGAATTTCAACTTAGGAAAGGACAGCAACATCTTAAGTCAAGGTGATATTTCTCTATTAGCAAACAATAATATTGATATACAAAATGGAAAAGGGATCACTAGTAATAATGATCTTAGCATCCAATCAAAAAATAATTTAAATATTGCTAACTCCAGCATTGAGTCTAAAGCTGGAAATGTAAATTTAATAAGTTTGGGTAATACTGCAAGTTCTTTGTTAGGTATTAATAATACCAAGCTTTATGCTGGAAAAGATTTTAATATTAAGGGCGCAAAAAAAATAAAACTAAATAGCTCTATTGTTCAGGAAAATTCTAATAATATAAATCTATACGCTGATAATGATATTGAGATCGGTAATGATGTCAGTCCTGTGAGCTTAAAAACACAAGGTACGATAAATATAGCTGCAAAAAATAATCTTATCCTTCGCACCGATACAAGCTTACTGACAAAAAAAGATATTGATGTGCAAACTGACATCGGGAACCTGTATGCAAAAAGTCTCAATGTAAGCTCATCTGAAGGTAAAGTTTCAATTTTGGGGAATGGGAATGTAAATTTTGAGACTCAAAATGATGGATGGTATACCCTAAAAAATAGAATAAATGCAAAAAATGGAATTGTCCTAGGGTCAAAAGGCGAAAATGCTATTACAAAAATAAATACGGTGGATCTTAAGTCTACAGATGGAAATGTATTACTTCTTTCTGGCGGGGATCTAACACTAGATGGCAATAATGGCTATACCACGGGTATGAAAGCTGCAGTTGCATCAGGTTTTATTAATGCAAAAGACGTAATTTTGTGGAGTAAAACCGGAGTTTTAGATATAAGCAGCGGTGTAATTAATGCATCGAATGGTGGAATATCAATTCGGGCAGGAAACAATGCTCAAGTACATGATATTGATTTAAACTCCACAAAAAATATTGAAATAAACTCTGATAAAGATCTTATATTAGAACGCACAAATACCAGAGCAAATCAACATATTGCCCTAAGCTCGAAGGGGAATATCAATGCTTATCAAAATTATATTTTAGATGCTAAAGGTGTTTTATCTGCAATTAGTAGCGGAAGTATTGATGGGCAAGGGTATGGTGGAGCAGTTATTGTTGAGGCAAATCAACTGTCAAATAATGGAATAGATTTTAGAGCAACTGGAAGTGAGTTACTTCAATTAGATACTAAACTAAAAAATATAAACGGTAACTTGTCGATTCAGCTTGATAAAGACTTTGTCATTAAACCAACTCATGGGCATGACACAATCACATTAGTTGCAGAAAGTGATATTGATGTTCGGTCTAAACAAGGAGCCATAAGGATTGAGGGTGAAAATTTTGCACCTAATCTAAATGAAGCAGGTTTTGTTGGCATCATCTCTAGGAAAGGTGGTCTTAGCTTAGAAGGTACAAGCGTCGATATTAAAGGAACAAAAATAAATGTTCAAAAAGATATCAATATCGTTTCAACAAAGGGAGACCTTGTGATTGATGGGATTGCTGATAAAGTCAATGGCGTATCCAAGAAGAAAGATTTAATCAACAGTCAGGATGATCAGGAAAAGAAGAATTTTATCGCGAATACGATCACTGGAGTGGAAAACTTCAATAGCGAGTTATCCTCTAATGCTGGAAATATTAATATTTCTTCAAAAAAGGGAGTTTCAATTACCGGAGCAAATATTGATGCAAAACAAGGGATAGTCAATATTCAAGCTCAGGGTGTTTTAAATGGGAAATATCGAGCCACTGCAAAAAAAGAAGGTACTGCTGCTAAAGAAATAAGTGCAAGTATCATTATTGATGGTAATTTAGATGTGTATGAAAAAGGTAAGGATACTGACCAGAATTATAGTTATAGAGAGTATGTAAACCCAACAAATATAAATGGAAATAAAGGGGTAAACATACGTGCTATAGGGAAAACTGTTAATGACAATTTAGTACTGCAAGGAGTAGGGATTAATTCTGCTCAAGGTGATGTAAATATTGAAGCAGATAAAAGTATATTGTTTGATACGGCACTTGAAACTTTATATGACCGTAGTACAAAAATAGAAACGAAAAGATCGTGGTATGGTAAGAAAAAAACTACCACCACAACAACGATTGGAGATGTTGTAACACCTGCTTCTGTTGATATTTATGGTAAGAATATTAACGTTATCAGCCAATTTAAAAACCCGTTACAAGCAGATGGTACAAGAGATCCTGCTCTGAATACATCTGTAGATATTTATTCTGCACGATTTAATGCTAATGGTGGAAAAATTTCAATTCGATCTGGCGGAGACCTGAATTTTTTAACTGTAGCTGCTGTGAATAACTCAAACGTAAATCAGGTTAAAAAATCTTCATGGTTAGGGATTAATCTTGGTACATCAAAAACCAATGCAACCAGAAATCAAACTACAGAAATACCTGCAAAATTAAAAGCTGATTATATTGGTACAAAATCAGGATATGACACAAGACTTGAAGGGACCGAGTTTACGTATCTCAAAAGTGCCACAATTGAGGCAGGGGGAACGATTACTTTAGTTCCTGCTAAGAATCTAGTTGAAGAAAGCCTAAATAGAAAAAAGAACTCTGTTGTCTGGCAGTCTATGCAGGACAAAGGATCAATTACTGAAACTGCGCAGCTCCCTAATTTTAATGGACCACAACCCCCAGTTTTTAATGCAGCAGGTGGTTTAAGTGTACAAGTTCCTATTAGTGAAAAAGATGTTAATAAAGTCGAATTACGTGATGCAATTTTAAAATTAGCAAATCAACCGGGAAGCGCCTATCTTAAAGATTTAGTAAACCGCAAAGATGTAGATTGGCAAACAGTTTTATTAACCCAAAAGGATTGGGATTATAAATCACAAGGTCTCACAGCGGCTGGAGCTGCCATTATTGTTATCATTGTGACAATTGCTACGATGGGTTCAGGTACTGCTGCAGCGGCTGGAGCAGCGGGGGGAACCGCAGCAAGTGGTACAACTGTAGGACTGGGTGCAAGTATGCTTGGAACTGCTGGAGTGACGACCACAGCAGCAGGAGCAATTGTTCCATCAACATTAGGGGTAATGGCAAATGCAGCAGTTACGAGTCTAGCTGCTCAGGCAAGTATTGGTCTGATTAATAACGGTGGGGATATTGGTAAGACCCTAAAAGAGATGGGAAGTAAAGACTCCATTAAAAATCTGGCTGCATCTGTGGTAACAGCAGGTTTATTAAGTCAAGTTGGTACTGCTCTAAATTTAAAACCAGACAGTACTCTTCTGTCAGACAGATTGGCAAACAATTTTGCATCTTCAGTAGGATCAACTTTAGTACAAACTGCAATTAATGGTGGAGATCTGGGAGATAATTTACAGGTTGCCTTACTTGCAGGTCTAGCAGGGGCATTACAAGGAGAGTTGGCTAGTCAGATTGGAACGAGTTTAGATAAAGTCGATCCGAACATATTTGAATATACAATTCATAAAATTGCCCATGCTGTTGTGGGGTGTGCTACGGCGGCAGCTACAAAACAGAGTTGTGAAGCGGGTGCAATTGGAGCAGGGGTTGGTGAAATAGTTGCAGAGCTTATGATTCCATCGGGTAAAACTGCACTCGACCTAACAGATGCCGAAAGAACAAAAATTAAGGATACAAGTAAACTTATTGCGGGTACGACAGCTGCTTTTGCTGGATACGATGTTAATACTGCGGCAAATAGTGCGAATATAGCTGTTGAAAACAACACATTGGGTAAGCTTGCAACAACCGCAGGAAAAGCGGCATATAGAGTAGCTAAAAGAATTACTGATATGCCAGCCTCAGTAAGAGCAAATCTTAAACCCGACGATATTATTAAGATTTTTAAGGAAGAAGGTGTTCAGGGAGTAATTGATATTGGGGACAATATCAAAACATTGATTAGCCCTACATCCACACCTGGGGATAGAGCATTTGCAGCAATTGATTTGCTAATAGGTATTGATTTAAAAGCAGGCAAGAATGTTGATATTCTGAAATCCGAAAAGAATATAATTGGAAAAAATTATTCTGCTGGGCTAAATCGTGAAATTTTAAATAAGGCAGGTGATTTTTATCCGAATGTACCCGATTTAAGAACAGGAAGAACTATATCATTTCCAGTTGGTGACTTAAAAAAAGTACCTGAATTAAGTCGTGTTTCTTGGGGAGCGCAAGAACGTGGTAAGTTTATTCAGGAGTGGTATAAACGAGGTTATGAAACTCCGCGTGGTGGTTGGTCTGAATATGATATTCATCATATTAAACCTAGAGAGTTTGGTGGAACAAATGAATTCTGGAATTTAACACCTGTGCAAAGAAAAACACATCAACAGGAGTTTAATTCTTTTTGGAGAAATATGTAAATGAAGCTGTTAAATGAAGCATTAAGAAAAATAGAGACTCTTTGGAGTAAAGAGCCAAAGCATGCTGTTCATAGAGGAGAAAAAACTTTTTTTCAGTTTCGTTGTATTTTGAATAATGGTATTTCACCAGATAGATTTGGTGATATCGATTTGCAATTACCAACAGAGTTTAAGGAGTTCCTCTTAGTTAGTAATGGGGCTGATTTATTCAAGGATGAGGAATATGGGCAATGGGGAGCGAGAATATTTAGTATTGATGAGTTACAGTCATCTAATAAATATTATAGAGAGTTAAGACCTAAAGACTTCACTAAGGGGGATTTGATAATTGGTGAGTTTTATGGTGATTCAGATTTGTTACTGTTAAGGTGTGATCCTGAAAGTAAGGATTATGGCGCTGTACTTATCGCTTTACCTTTTGATAATCGCTCAGATTGGTATTGTTCAGCCAACTTTGAAAATTTTATAACGGACTATGTTAATTCTGAAGGCGATAAATTTTGGGAGATACGAACAAAAACATAATTTTATAGAAGCTCAATGAATCGTTCAAAAGACTCTCTGAGTTTAATTTAAATCTTTAATAAAAGTGAATATTTTTTATGCTTTATAATCACATAAAACTATTACCCCTAGCACTTTTTTCTCTTCTTTTAGCTGCATGTGGTGGAGGTGGTGGGGATGATTCAGCGACATCAGATACACCTTTACCGAAGCCTATTGTAGAAGCGTCTGTATTAAGCCCAGATTTGGCACATGGCTATTTTGAAATTGAAAATTCAGGAGTTACTAATAACTCAACTATTAAGTTCTCACCATTTCATACAAACAGTGTAATTGAGGCATCCGCTTCAAATAATAGTATGTGGGATTTAGAGATTCTTACTCCAAGTAATGATTTATCTGCGCATATTAACAATTTGGCTGGTCTTTATTTTTATCCTAAAGGTGATAAGGTTGGAGTTTTTAGCTATTCAGAGAATGATAAAGGGCATTTGGCTGTCCAGTGCCGAAACTCATGTAGTGATACATTCTCTTATAAGTTCGAAAAACAAAGTGATGGTAAAACTTACTTTATTATAAGCGCAAATGGTGCTGTATCAGGACGTTTAAATAATATTGGCTTTGCTTCGACTGCCAAAATTAACGGCTCTATTAAATTCGAAGTAAATTCTGATTGGCCAGTATGGAACACGAAACGTTTTAATGAATATCCAGCTAAATCAGATTTAGTCGTTAATGGTAAGCTGGCGACAATACAAAGATTTATGAATTGGACAACCAGTTCTGTCTTAACTTTTAACACAGATAAAGAATATTATTTTAACTTTTCTAATCCTCTGGATCCTGAACATGATAGGTTCATATTAACAGAGGGGAATTATTTTAGTAATGAACAGCCTAAAGAAGTTTATATATACAAAGGATATTTTAATCGGGATTTCACATTAAACACGGACTATGAAAATGGTTTAACCACTTTTAAATTTATCAATAATTCATTTACGAACCCTATTGAATATGTTGCATCTCCTGAATTAAATGTCTCAGGCGGTTTCGAGAAAAAAATTCCTTATGGGCAAGTTACAGTAGGAAGTGAAGTTTTTAAAATTGATGAAACAGTTGCGGCAGCTGCATATGCAGAAAATGAAAGTAAATATTTTCGTTTTATGAGTAGAGATCATAAGTCTGATCTCGAGTTTACGGTGAAATACGATACTATTACTAAAAAAGCAAATGTAGCGTATCAAAGACCTAAAAAGGATCAATTGAATGTAAATATTCATTTGAAATGGAATTGTAAATTGACAAATGATCATTGTACTGGTGTAACTGTCAATGAATCAGAAGGAACCATTGAATTTAAAAATGTGCAGTTAGATGATGGTCGTACCATAAATGGTAAATTTGCCCATCTAGGGGTAAATGATCTGGTAGGCTGATAAGTTTTTATTTGTGTGAAGATTGAAAAACTAGCTCTAATAAGGGCTAGTTTTTTTTAAGTATATCCCTTTTTACTATTCTGGTTACGTTAAAAAGACTTATGTTTAAAATAAGCCAATACATAATTCATCTCTAAAGTTAATCTATAGTTTGCTATGTAGCTATGAAATTAATAAAGCATGGAAGCTATATTCTTTTTTTATGAATATATAAGCCCATTTTCGATAATCGATTTGTTTTTTTATAAACCAATTTTTAACAAAAAAGTTTGAATTAATTCCCTTTACTTTTAATGATCTATTTTAAAGCAAATGTCATTTCCCACGCTTGACGTCAACAAGAGCGAATACTATCCTTTGCGGGCTGGCCTACATTGCCAGTTGGTTTTAGCAGACCATCAGCCAAAGTACACGAAAAAGTAGTAACTTTTTTGTGGAAATCCCTGCGTGCCCCCTCTGCGGCGGAATGATCTGACCCCATAAAGTTGGACAGTTAGTTAAGCAGTTTTTAAAAACTGGTTTCTATATTGTACAGGGGATAAACCTTGTAGCTTCACC
>NZ_JBQEOR010000020.1:0-29557 GCF_052045285.1 Acinetobacter sp. 22301
CGAACTCAGAAGTGAAACCTCTTAGCGCTGATGGTAGTGTGGGGTTACCCATGTGAGAGTAAGTCATCGCCAGCTCATTATTCTAAACACCCCCATTCCAATGAATGGGGGTGTTTTTTTATTGGGGAATTTGTATCCTCAATTCTTTAGATACTGAAATTGATTCAAATTATAAAGAAATAAAGCTACTCTAAAATTATTTACCTAATTAGAAATTTAATATGCAATGGATCGTAATTAAAACTTTCTCATTTCCTTATGAGGCACAAATTGCAAAGACTCAACTAGAAGCATTTGGAATTCCTGTTTATATTGAAAATGAGCATACAATTAATATGGATTGGTTTTATTCTAATGCTTTAGGTGGGGTTCGTTTATTAGTTCCAGAAAACTATGTTGATGAAGCGAAGTCATTTCTTGAAAAAGACTTTAGTGATGAGCTTGAACAAAAGTTTGGGGAGAGTAAAGAATGTTGCCCTGAGTGTGGAAGTTTGGATATAGAAGTTAATACTAAAGGAAAAAAATCTGCCTTTTTAGCGTTTATGTTTTTCGGCCTACCTTTATTTTCTTTTAGAAATGGTAATAGATGTAAGCGTTGTGGACACTTTTGGAATTAAATATATAGTAAAAGATTATTGATTATCTTAATTATGAAACCTAATGTAGAGGTATTGGATTTAGTTCTATCTCTGTAATTAATGTACTAGGCGGAGAAGCCATCGATATTAAATAAAATAAATTATTTTGATGGCCGTTCAATTTAATAAATATAAGGACTTATTTAATGGTAGATAAAAAACAGCTAACTCAAAAGCAAATAGAGTTACTCCTTGAATTATTAAAGAATAGATTTGAAAAGAATACACATCGTCATACAGAAATAGAGTGGTCGGATGTGCAAAATAAACTAATTAAGGTTCCTGATAAACTTTGGTCATTGCTGGAAATGGAAAATACAGGAGGGGAGCCTGATGTTATTGCTTATGATCAGCAGAAAGACGAATATTTATTTGTAGATTGCTCTCTTGAGACACCTAAAGGTCGTAGAAGCCTTTGCTATGATCGAGAGGCTCTAGAATCTAGAAAAGATCATCCTCCTAAAAATAGCGCAATAGATGTAGCTAAGGAAATGGGAGTTGAACTTTTAACAGAAGAGCAATATTACCAATTACAAGAAATTGAAGAGTTTGATCTTAAGACATCAAGTTGGCTCAAAACCCCAAATGAAATTCGTAAACTAGATGGAGCACTTTTTGCTGATCGTCGATATGGTCGTGTCTTTATTTACCATAATGGAGCGCAGTCTTATTATGCTGCCCGTGGTTTCCGTTGTTGCTTAAGAGTATAGGCATTGCATTGTATTTGAATAAAAAGAAGAGGCTTTGATGTTTTATGCCAAGAAAATGGAGATTCTTGCAACTTTTGATTGATAGCAAACATGACAAGATATGTTCTGGAATTAAATAAAAACATCAGGACATCTGTCGAAATGCAACCAAACCCAATTTACTATAATGAACAACATATTGCTTTTGCTGATAATGTTCGTCGATTTGTACAAAAAGAAATGGCTCCTTTCGTTAATGAATGGGATGAGGCTGAGACATTCCCAAGAGAGCTATATAAAAAGGCTGCTGAAATTGGTCTATTAGGTTTAGGATTTTCTGAGGAATATGGCGGTATTCCCGATGCAGATCCATTTTATTCATTACTGGCTGGTGTAGAAATGGCAAAAGCTGGTTCGGGTGGAGTACATATTTCACTCATGGTACATACCATTGGAGCGCCACCGATTCAGCATTTTGGAAGTGAAGAACTAAAGTCAAGAGTTTTACCAGGGATTATTTCTGGAGAAAAGATTTCAGCATTGGCGATTACAGAACCGGGTGGTGGTTCAGATGTTGCTGCATTACAGACTAAAGCTGTTCGTGATGGTGACTATTATGTTGTCTCGGGTGAGAAAACATTTATCACATCGGGAATTCGTGCAGATTACTATACTGTTGCAGTGCGTACAGATCCAACCAAAACAGGTGCTGAAGGCATTTCAATGTTGCTCGTTGATGCGCACAGTGAGGGAATTACTAAAACACCTTTAAAGAAAATGGGATGGTGGGCTTCAGATACCGCGCATTTGCATTTTGATCAAGTGCGAGTACCTGCATCAAATCTTCTTGGTAAAGAAAATGCTGGTTTTAAAGTTATTATGAATAACTTTAATATGGAGCGATTTTTCTTGGGAGTAGTGGCTTATGGGTACGCGTTAGTCTGTTATGAAGAAGCTTTAGAATGGGCACAACAACGTAAAACTTTTGGTAAGAGATTAATAGACCATCAAGTCGTTCGTCATAAATTGGTAGATATGGCAACGCAATTAACCTCAACACGGGCATTACTTGAAGAAACTGCATGGAAAATGACTCAGCCAAAACTACAAGGGCCTGAGTTAGTCGCTCAAATCTCGATGCTGAAAAATATTGCGACTCGCACTATGCAATTTTGTGCTGATGCGGCTGTACAAACGTTGGGAGGTATGGGTTTTATGCGAGGTACTAAGTCTGAACGTATTTACCGTGAAGTAAAGGTCAATATGATTGGCGGTGGTGCTGAAGAAATTATGAAAGATTTGATTAGTAAGCAGCTCGGTTATTAATTTTTGCAGGGTGGTCATTGAGCCACCTTTTTATTTCAAAGCCATTTCCCACACCATTTCTGTTAACTCATCAATTTTGACTTTACCCTCAGCTTTATACCAAGTTACGGTCCACGAAATTGCACCACCAACTAATCTTCGCCAAATAAAGGCATCATGTTTTATCTTGCCTTGAATGCGTAACTTTTCAATGACATCTAACCAGATTTGTTCATATTCATTACGCATTTCTAAAAGATAATCTTGTTTTTCTTTTGACAGCGCAAACCACTCATAAACTAAAACAGCCATGGCTGCACCAGTATCTCCAGTAATTGAAATGAGTTCTGCTTTAATAAGAACTCGTAATTGGTGTTCTGGATCGGTAGATTGAGCTGCTGCCTCTTCTAAACGAGCAAGATTGTAAATGATAGTTTGCTCCATTACGTGAGCGAGGATGTCATCTTTACTCTTGAAGTGATGAAATAAGCTACCTGATTGAATTCCAATAAATTGAGCAAGTTCGCGGACAGTGGTTTTATCATAACCTTGTTTGTGAAATAGATAGGCAGCTCCCTGTAATAAACGACCACGCGGGCTATCGTCAAAGCAAGAAATATGTGGAATCTGTTCAATTGAAGTCGCAATCATACGAAAGCTGGATCCTTTATATAAAAATATTTACGGAAAAAATTTTGCTAAATCTCACCATGTTTTAGGCTAGTTGTCGAGTTTGGCAGTTTTAGTCAATTTCACAATAACATTTTGCTCTTTACAAACCAAGCGCTTGCTTGGTAATGTTGAGTGTAATTTTTAAACAAAATAATGAGAAACAAGATGGCAAGTAATCAACAGGATGATGAGCGTGTCGTAAAAATAGGGTGTGCCTCAGGTTTTTGGGGAGATACCAATACTGCTGCTTTTCAATTGGTACATCTAACCGATATTAATTATTTGGTTTTTGATTACTTGTCAGAAATCACCATGTCGATTATGGCCAAAGCGAAAATGGTAGAGCCGAAACATGGCTATGCTTTAGATTTTGTCAGTCGTGTCATGGCGCCTCTACTTAAAAAAATTGCAGAGAAAAAGATTAAGGTGATTAGTAATGCTGGTGGTGTTAATCCACTGGCGTGTCGAGATGCCTTGCAAAAAATAATTAAAGAATATGGTCTAGACCTGAAAGTTGCCGTAGTGTTAGGTGATGATCTTTTGCCAAAACATGAGCAGCTAAAATCACAGAATATTCAGGAAATGTTTAGTGGGGAAGCTTTGCCAGAACAGGTGGCGAGTAGTAATGCTTATTTAGGGGCGGTGGCTATTCGTGATGCCTTAGACTTAGGCGCCGATATTGTGATTACTGGTCGTGTTGTTGACTCTGCTGTGGTACTTGCTCCTTTACTTCATGAATATCAATGGTCTTTAGATGACTATGACAAATTGGCGCAAGGTTCGTTGGCAGGTCATGTGATTGAATGTGGCGCCCAATGTACGGGTGGTAATTTTACCGATTGGCAATTGGTGCAAGGCTTCGACAACATGGGCTTTCCAGTGGTTGAAGTGAGTGAAGATGGCTCATTTGTTGCAACTAAGCCTCAAGGTACAGGAGGTCTGGTTTCTACTGCTACAGTTGCAGAGCAAATTGTTTATGAAATAGGCAATCCTCAAGCATATTTACTACCCGATGTAATTGCTGATTTTAATCAGGTGCATTTAGAACAAGTTGGGGAGCACCGAGTTCGTGTGACAGGGGCAAAAGGACAAGCACCGACTGCGCAGTATAAAGTCAGTGCGACCTATCCAGATGGATATCGGGTTTTAGTGAGTTTTTTAATTGCAGGACGTGAGGCACCACAAAAAGCACAAGTCATTGCCGATGCGATTTTGGCTAAGTGCGAACGTGTTTTAGCAATGCGCTCAGTGCCGTCATTTAGTGAAAAGTCTGTTGAAATTTTAGGTATTGAAAGTACCTACGGCAAACATGCCCAAACATTAAATAGTCGTGAAGTTGTGGTCAAAATAGCTGTAAAACACATGTTTAAAGAAGCATGTATATTCTTTGCATCTGAAATTGCACAAGCTTCAACAGGTATGGCTCCAGCCTTGGCAGGGATTGTGGGAGGGCGTCCAAAAGCATCGCCAGTGATTAAACTATTTTCATTTTTAATAGATAAAAATCAAGTAAGTGTCGAAATCGATTTTGAAGGAAAACGCTACCCAGTTGAGATTCCACAAGGAGTTTCTACAGAGCAATTGCCTACTTTAAAGGCAGGTGAGAATGCAATTTATCAAGGAGATGAAATTGAAGTTCCTTTGATTGAAATTGCGCATGCCCGCAGTGGTGATAAAGGCAATCATAGCAATATCGGTGTGATTGCACGTAAAGCAGAATATTTGCCATGGATTCGTGCAGCACTGACTGAAGAGACTGTTGCAAGCTATATGCAACATGTCTTAGATGCTGAGAAAGGGCGAGTAATCCGTTATGAGTTGCCGGGTTTGAATGCACTAAATTTTATGTTGGAAAATGCTTTGGGTGGTGGTGGTGTTGCAAGCCTACGCATAGATCCGCAAGGGAAGGCCTTTGCGCAACAATTATTGGATATGCCTGTTAAAGTTCCGGCACATCTTTTAGAAAAATAAAATAAATGGATGGGACAAAGATGAGTTATCAATCAATATTTAGACCAGATGCTTTCGCCAATAAAGTCATTATTGTGACAGGTGGTGGCTCTGGAATAGGACGTTGTACGGCACATGAGCTTGCAGCCCTCGGCGCTCAAGTAGTGATTACAGGACGAAAAATTGAAAAATTAGAGAAAGTAAGCCAAGAAATTATAGAAGATGGGGGCTTAGTTCATTTCATTGTTTGTGATAACCGTGAAGAAGAACAAGTGAAAAATATGATTGCCGAAGTGATTGAGAAATTCGGCAAACTCGATGGTCTGGTAAATAATGCGGGTGGCCAGTTCCCCTCAGCTTTAGAGAATATCTCGGCGAATGGTTTTGATGCCGTCGTGCGTAATAACTTGCATGCAACTTTCTATTTAATGCGTGAAGCTTATAACCAATGGATGGCAAAACATGGCGGCAGTATTGTCAATATGACTGCCGATATGTGGGGTGGTATGCCGGGAATGGGGCACTCGGGTGCAGCACGTTCAGGGGTGGATAACCTTACTAAAACAGCATCGGTTGAATGGGGTAAATCGGGCGTTCGAGTAAATGCTGTTGCACCGGGGTGGATTGTGTCATCAGGGATGGATAATTATAGCGGTGATTTTGCCAAAGTGATTATTCCAAGTCTTGCTGGCAATGTACCATTAAAGCGTATGGGGACAGAATCAGAAGTTTCATCGGCAATTTGTTATTTACTCTCGGATGCCGCAGCTTTTGTGTCCGGTGTAACTTTGCGTATTGATGGTGCTGCATCGCAAGGGACGCGTATGTATCCATTAGCTAATGCGACAAATAGTGAATCTTATAATGGTTTCCATCGCGCGTTTATTCCTGAAATTTTTCAGAAAAAGACTGAGGCTGAGGAGGAATAACAGTGAGTATTCTCCAATCCGAAATTACTGTTGGTAGTGAGCAGTATCAAAAGAATAAAGATGCACTGCTTGCTCAGCTGAACGAAGTCCGTGCAATTCAACAAAAAAGCATTGATAAATCTTATGCTGCCAAAGCGAAGTTTGATAAGAAAGGCAAGATTTTACCGCATGAACGTGTACGATTATTGCTCGATGCTGATTCTCCTTTTATCGAATTATGCGGTTTGGTTGGTTACAACATGCATGATGATAAAGATGGTTCGGAAGCTGGTGGTGGCGTAATTGCCGGCATTGGTTTTGTCAGTGGTGTGCGTTGTCTGGTCTCTGCAAGTAATAGCGCGATTAAAGGCGGGACCATGTCTCCTATGGGCGTACAGAAAACTTTACGTTTGCAAAAAATTGCTTTGGAACAAAAACTCCCGCTGATTACGCTGACCGAAAGTGGTGGTGCTAACTTAAATTATGCAGCTGAAGTATTTACCTATGGTGGTATGACTTTTGCCAATCAGGCACGTTTGTCTGCGGCAGGTATTCCACAACTTGCAGTGGTACATGGTAATGCAACGGCAGGTGGTGCTTATCAGCCCGGTCTTTCGGATTATGTCATTGTAGTACGCAAACAAACCGAGATGCTTCTTGCAGGTCCCCCTTTACTCTTGGCTGCCACTGGCGAAGTGGCAACAGCTGAAGAGTTGGGCGGGGCAGAAATGCATGCGCAGGTTGCTGGAACCGCAGAATATTTGGCTGAAAATGATGCTGACGGTATTCGGCTTGCACGTGAAATTTTTGAACACCTGAACTGGAAAGAGCAAATCAAACCAGTTGATGTGACTTATAAAGAGCCTCGTTACGATACCGAGGAACTGTTGGGTGTGATTCCAAGTGACCCTAAACAACCATTTGATATGAAAGAAGTGGTTGCCCGCATTATTGACGATTCAGATTTTCTAGAATTTAAACAGGAATATGATGATTTAACGGTGTGTGGCTGGGCGAAGATTGGCGGATTACACATCGGTATTATTACCAATAATGGTCCGATTACACCCCAAGGGGCGGCGAAGGCAGCCCAGTTTATTCACCTGTGTGAGCAGACCAAGCGTCCATTATTATTCTTGCATAACACCACTGGTTTTATGGTGGGAACCGATGCCGAGCAAAATGGCATTATTAAACATGGCTCAAAGCTGATTCAAGCGGTTGCCAATTGTTCTGTACCTAAAATTTCAATTGTTGTGGCAGGGTCGTATGGTGCCGGCAATTACGCGATGTGTGGTCGAAGTCTATCACCAGATTTTATTTTTGCTTGGCCGAACTCGCATGTTGCTGTAATGGGGGCTGCACAGGCCGGAAAGGTACTGCGTATTGTTGCTGAAGGGAAACAAAAAGCTTCCGGACAGGAACCGAATCCGCAAATGCTCGATTTTCTTGAGCAAAGTACTGCGATGAAATTAGAGCAGCAATCTACCGCACTTTTCAATACGGCCATGCTACATGATGACGGCATTATTGACCCGCGAGATACCCGAAAATTATTAATTTTCCTTTTAGAAACCATTTATGAAGCACAGCAACGAGAGCTAAATTCAACTCGTTTTGGCGTTTCCCGTTTTTAATCAACCTTTACCGCAATTAAAAAAATTAATAGGAATAACACAATGAAATTTACTGCTGAACATGAAGCATTGCGCCGTACAGCTCGTCAATTTGTTCAAAATGAGCTGAATCCATATATTCCAGAATGGGAAGCTAAAGGGCGGTTTCCAATCCATGACGTATTTAAGAAGATGGGTGATCTTGGTTTATTAGGAATTTGTAAGCCAGAGGAAAATGGCGGTTTAGCGTTAGATTATTCGTATAACCTCGTGGTTGCAGAAGAAATTGGTTATGCAGCTTGCGGTGGTGTACCTTTAGCCATTGGTGTACAAACCGATATGGCAACACCTGCTTTAGCGCGTTTTGGTAGCAAAGAATTACGCGATGAGTTTTTAACACCAGCGATTGCTGGGGAATATGTTGCATCCATTGCAGTATCGGAAGTACATGCTGGTTCGGATGTTGCTGCCATTAAAACGACTGCTAAAAAAGATGGCGATGACTATGTCATTAACGGCAGCAAGATGTGGATTACCAACTCATTGCAGGCCGACTTCTTTTGTCTTTTAGCCAACACATCTGATGATAAACCTCATGTTAATAAGTCGATGATTATTGTGCCGGCAAAAACTAAAGGGATTAGTTTTTCAGAACCATTAAATAAATTAGGGATGCGTTCAACGACCACAGCACAAGTTTATTTAGACAATGTACGTGTGCCTCAGCGTAACTTGGTGGGTGTCGAAGGTATGGGCTTCATGATGCAAATGATGCAATTTCAGGAAGAGCGTTTATGGGCTTGTGCTAATGCGATTGGTGGCTTGCAGCATTGTATTCAGCAAACGATTAATTACACCAAAGAGCGTACTACTTTTGGTCAACCACTCATTAATAACCAATATATTCATTTCCGTTTTGCTGAACTCATGACGGAAGTGGAAGCACTTAAAGCATTAACTTATCAAGCATGCGAACAGCATATTGCAGGGGAAGATGTCACGATGTTGGCCTCTATGGCAAAACTCAAAGCTGGACGTTTAACTCGTGAAGTTGCTGATAGTTGTCTGCAATACTGGGGTGGTAATGGCTTCATGTGGGATAACCCTGCGTCGCAGCTGTATCGTGATGGCCGCCTAGGGTCTATTGGGGGCGGGGCAGATGAGATTATGTTGGGAATTATCTGTAAGTTGATGGATATTCTGCCTAAAAAGCAGAAATAAAAATAAGGAATACACCATGACACTTTCAGCATCTCTACAAGTTTTAGATATAGATGACAGTATTCAATTGGAACAGGACGGCGGTATTTTATACCTTTGGTTAAATCGACCAGAGAGTCGCAATGCCATGAACCTGAATATGGTCAATGCAATTCAGCAAGTTTTTGCTGCCATTCGCGATGACCTTTCGATTCGTGCGGTGATCATCCGTGGTGAAGGCGGTACTTTTTGTGCAGGTGGTGACATTAAAGACATGGCAGCTTTACGTGTTGAGGCAGCTAATGTTGGCAGTCTACAACCTTATGTGGACTTTAACCGCCGTTTTGGTGCCTTGCTTGAGCAAGTTGAAGCCGCACCGCAAACGGTTGTGGTGATTTTAGAAGGCGCGGTGTTAGGTGGTGGTTTTGGTCTGGCATGTGTTTCCGATGTTGCCATTAGCCGTGACAATGCTCAGTTTGGTTTACCTGAAACTGGACTTGGTGTGATTCCTGCGCAAATTGCTCCTTTTGTAGTGAAACGTATTGGTCTAACTCAAGCTCGTCGATTAGCTTTATTAGGTATGCGCTTTGAAGGGCATACGGCACTGAATGTCGGTGTGGTTCATCAAATTGCACATAATGAAATTGAACTTGAGCAAGCTTTACAAGAAACAATTCAGCAAATTAAACGAGCAGCTCCTCAAGCTTCGCGTGTGACTAAAGCACTGTTACATCGAACGCTCAATGAACCTTTAAATGAATTGCTTAATGATGCTGCACAGCAGTTTGCTCAAGCGGTTGGTGGTGCCGAAGGACAAGAAGGTACGATGGCTTTTATCCAGAAACGGTTGCCGAATTGGGCCGATGAATCATAAGCGATAGGGATAAAAATAATGAAATTTTCAAAAGTACTGGTTGCCAATCGTGGAGAAATTGCAGTTCGAGTCATGCAAACTGCTAAGGCAATGGGCTATCAAACTGTCGCAGTTTATTCAGATGCTGACAGTCATGCTCGCCATGTGCAAGAGGCCGATGAAGCTGTCTATATTGGTGCTTCAAAAGTATCTGAGTCATATCTTTCAATTGCAAAAATAATAGATGCTTGCAAAAAGACAGGTGCTGATGCAGTTCATCCGGGTTATGGTTTTTTGTCTGAAAATACTGATTTTGCTCAGGCGTGTATCGATAACCAGATTACGTTTATTGGGCCTACCGCTTCTGCAATTGAGTTAATGGGCAGTAAACGCCTTTCAAAAATTGCCATGATTGAAGCAGGTGTACCTTGTGTGCCGGGTTACGAAGGCGATCGTCAAGACCTTGAATATTTAACAGCTCAAGCTGAGCAAGTTGGCTTTCCAATTATGGTAAAAGCCTCTGCGGGTGGCGGCGGTCGTGGCATGCGTTTGGTACAGCACCTCTCTGAGTTGGTGGAAGCTTTACAAACTGCGCGTTCAGAAGCTGAAAATGCCTTTGGTTCAGGCGAGCTTATTTTAGAAAAAGCTGTCATTGCTCCGCGCCATGTCGAAATTCAGGTTTTTGGCGATACACACGGCAATTATGTTTATTTGTTCGAGCGTGATTGTTCAATCCAGCGCCGTCATCAAAAGGTCGTTGAAGAAGCACCTTGTCCAGTGATGACGCCTGAACTTCGTCAGAAAATGGGTGAGGCAGCCGTAGCAGCGGCAAAAGCATGTGCTTACGTCGGTGCGGGAACGGTTGAATTTTTACTTGATGCATCGGGTGCATTTTACTTTTTGGAAATGAATACCCGCTTACAGGTAGAACATCCTGTGACTGAGCTTATTACAGGATTGGACTTGGTTGAATGGCAGTTGCGTGTGGCGAATGGTGAGCAGTTACCTTTAAAGCAACAGGAATTGACCTTAAACGGTCATGCCATCGAAGTACGTTTGTATGCAGAAGATCCACGGCAAGATTTCTTACCCCAAACAGGACAAGTTCTGCGTTGGCAGCCAGCAACTTTGCCAAATGTACGGATTGATCATGGCATGTTGGCAACTGATGAGGTTAGCCCATTTTATGACCCGATGGTGGCGAAGGTGATTGCATACGGTAAAACCCGTGAGGATGCGATTCGCTTATTGGCGCGTGCAGTTGATGACTGTGTGTTGCTAGGTGTAAATAGTAATAAGCAGTTTTTGGTCAATTTACTGCGTCATCCAATCGTGGTTGCAGGGGATACCAATACCGCATTCATTCAACAGCATTTTCAAAATGACAGCAGTCTACATAAGCAGGTTCTATCTTTAGAAACCTTAGCCATTGCTGCTGCATTATTTAGTCAAAGTACAGGTACTGCGGTGTGGCAAACTGGATTAGGTGTACCATTACCATTAAAACTTAAATATGATGAACAGCAAATTCAATTACAGCTTTCATCTGTAAATAACACGTTTACGGTAGAGCTCTGTGATCAATCAGTTTGTATTGAAGTGCTTGAGAGAACGCCAGAGCAATTAATTTATTTAATTGATGGTGTATGTCGCCGTGTGCAATATGTACTGGATGGTGATCAACTTTATTTAGATCGAGATAATGGCAATGTTGCAATTCGCAACGTAACTTATGCTGCCCCAGAGATAGCTGATGTGGCTGGTGATGGCAAAATTCGTGCGCCAATGGATGGTGCGGTAGTAAATATATTGGTCAATAAAGGTGATCAAGTCATAAAAGGCCAAACTTTATTAGTGCTTGAAGCCATGAAAATCCAACAGCAGATTAAATCGGATGTGGATGGAGTGGTTGATGATGTTTTAGGTCAGCAAGGGCAGCAAGTAAAAAAACGGCAGATGTTATTTACTATTCAAATCTAGTAAAAAATACCGCTCTATATGAGCGGTATTTTACTTTAAATCAGGAGTCCTGATTTATTCTCCATCGGCCTCTGCAATTGTCTGACTTGCTTTTTTTAGGCTATATAGTAGTTGACCTAAAAGGACTTCTTTATTACTTAGCGTAACCATGACCATTGGGTGATGAACAGCAGGAATAGCAGTTAAAATGGCCTTGCCATTATCTGCATCTAAAGTAATGTTGTTACAGCCCGTGAGTTGAATCTCTTTTAAAAATGCAGTGACCATTGCCAAAATTGAGCTACTTACGGCTGCTAACTTAGTAGTGTTATGGTGGTTCTTGTGGCTCACTGTTGCTAATTCAAAACCATCAGAAGAGCAAATCATGACAAAATCTACACCACGCGTATTCATCAAAATATTATGAGCTTCGGCTTTTGCAAGTTGTAGTAACTGTGTTGGAGCGGTTCGTTTTTGAGTTGGGATACTAAGCATGATCATTCCCTTGAGATGTTAAGCCTACCTTGACTTCAAGTGATGCAATTAATGATTCAACCATCATTAAAATTTGTTCTTGCTCACGTGCATCAATAAAAAAAAGAGGGTATGGCAGTGCATTTGCTTTTATCCAATGACGATATTGTTGAAGTGATGACTCTTTATTTTCGTCAACATGAGTAATACCAATTGCAATATTATCATTATAATTTTTAAAGGTTTCTAAATAGCTTTCTAACTCGGCAATTGGATTAGAGCTATTATGATCTAATAATAAAATAACACCGATTGCACCTTCACAAATGACCGACCATATAAAATCAAAACGGCTTTGTCCTGGGGTTCCATAGAGTCCGATTTTGATTCCATCATCTAAAGTAATTTCACCATAATCAATGCCTACAGTGGTCTGGGTTTTCTGATGGCTTTGAACATCTGTATTGAATGCTTCTGTTTCTAGAATTGGAATTTCAGATAGCGATTTAATCGCTTCTGTTTTTCCTGCCCCCATGCTACCTGCAAAGACAATTTTATATTGCTGTATAATCATAACTTCCCTTAAAGACCAAATCGCCGTCTAATTTTCCCTATAAAATTTTTAAAAAAATGATTCTCTGTATTTGAATTCTCTAAGTACAAATTTGGCGTGTAAGTGCATTTGCTTGCAGAAACAAATTTTCCATTATTTGCCATTAAGCAAGCTGTAACGAAGCGTAAGACATCATCAATTGATAAGTTAAGCTGGTTAGCCACATCAGTAATTTTTGCTCCCTGTATAAAGCATGCAGAGAGTTGTAGGCTCACTTTTCTATATTCTTTTTGATAGGGCTGTGGCCAATGATCAATTTTAAAATAGCTATCCTTCGAGGCTAGATTTTCAAAATTGTTTGAATTCCAAATCAGATTCCATAACCAGTCCTGTAAATAATAATCTTTTTTACGCGAAACCTTAGTGAAGTCTGAAGTATTAGCAAAAGTAAAATCAAAGCTTTGATTGGTTTGCGTATGTTGGCGTGATGGCTCTAACCAAGCAATTTGAGTTCTATTATCAATAATGGCTAGAGTACCTTTATCATCAAAAATATGTAGTCTGGCATTTTCTGGACTGTGTAAATTCCTTATAAACTTATCATCAATCAAAAGTAGCTCATTTGATAAATCTGAAACTACAGCAGTATTTTTTTTGTTCAAATACGATAATAAGTTTATTTCTATCCAGTTAAGTAAAGACTCTACTTTTTCTAGCGGCAGATGCAGGGTGTGTTCATCAACTTGATATCCATTTTTTGAGGGAGTTTTACTAATTTTTAAATAAGGACATTTTTTCTTTTGAAGAATATTTTGAATATTATCTGAATCAAAAAAGTTTTCGTTAATTAATAATAGATCAATATGAATATTAGAAATATTAACCCAATTAATATCATACTGATTAGATATTAAATTTCTGATTAAAGTTTTTAATTCATCCGAAACTTTTAAGCTTAAACCAGAGGTTGCAATATTTATGCAATGCCTATCCATAGTATCACATTAAATTTTATTGAATAAGAGAGGGGTTTTAATGTGCTCTTTATAATAGGTATAAAAAGCACATTTCAGATTAATTAGCTAAAGTCTAACTCTTTTTCAAATGACTTTAACTCGTGGCGAGCCATTGCTAAATTTGACTTACTCCGGTCAAGGACTAAGTAAAGGAATAAATTATTATTGCTTTCTAGAGGTCGAATTAAATGGTAAGCCTTACCTAATGTAATTAAGATATCTTCAATATTGTCATTTAATTTCAAAGCATTGGCGATGTTTCGTTTGGCACGGATTACTTCTGTATTGCCGGCAGCTGCCAATTCTAAATCAATTTCCCCACCACCTTGAGTTGCAAGTGATAAACCACTTTCTGAATCAACAAGTGCAGATGCAATAAAACCATCAATTTCAGTTAAGCTATCTAAAGAAAGTTTAGCCATGTTTTTATCTCTCAGGATTCTAAAATTATATTTACTACTTTTTCCTAAAAGTAGTTGAAATTCATTATATTTCTGCTCAATTTGAAGTCAATAAATCAAAGAAATAGAGAAATTGTTGTTTTGGGAAATAAGTGACAGAAAATGTCAGATTATAAAAAATATTATAAGATTATTTTTACATTATACTTTTAATATTGTGCTGAGTTTTACATTATATATTTTAAAATCTGAATAAAACAATTGTAATAGAATGTTAATAAAATATTGAAAAATAAAATATTCTAATTTTAATCATAAAAAGGGGAATAATGAATTCCCCTTTTTATATAAAAATCAAATTAAACGAGCTGTGTATAAATACAGTAGAGATAGCCCAAAATTGCTAAAGCAACTACAGGGGCAACAATCTTTGACCATGTAGGTACAGAAATTTCGGCAGCTTGTTCTTCAATATGCACGTCATCATGATGAGGTTGGGCTTGGTGAACCATTTGGTTGAACTCCTTCATTGTTGTATCCAATGATAGCTCTTCTTGTTCCACAGGTTTAGAACCAATTAATTCATTTAGGTGGTTTGTTGACCAAACCCAATCTTCAGCTTGACCTGATAAGTGTTCAATCTGACCTAAAATTAATTCTTTTAAGCCATTATGCCCAAAACCACCTGTTTCATCGAGCTGATTAAGTTCTGCTAACTGCAAAGTTAAAATTTCAGAAATACTCTGTTCTAGTTCTGAATTTTTTAAAGTCGACTGATTATGTTTAGAAGTCGTTAAATGACGAGCAACTTCTTGAATATAAAGTGGATCTGAGGTTTTGATTTCTTGATAAATCTTATTGTCATTCTGACGCCATAAACTAATCAGTTTTCCAAGCGTAAGAATATTCACCTCATCAATCAGTTTATTTTTTTCATTAACTGGATATTGATTTAAAAGCTGAGGCTTTTGAATTTTTATCTGCTCAGCAAAGTATTGGACTAAATCAAATGCCATGCTTTCTTCCTCTAAATTTAATCTAAAATTCTTAACGATGGTTTTTTCTTAGTCGATGTTGTTTCAGTTGCTTCTTGTACTTCTGACTCTACTGTATTTTCTACAGGTGTTATATTGGCATATTCTTCAGGATCAAAGAATAAACCTTGTCCATTCTCACGTGCGTAAATCCCTAAAACAGCTTGAATAGGAACATAAATATCTTTTGACGCTCCGCCAAAACGAGCAGAAAAAGTAATAGCTTCATTGGTAATAAGCAATTGATGAACTGCATGGGGCACAATATTTAGAACAATTTGCCCATCTTTAACAAATTGTTGCGGAACGTCGGTATGCGGTTGTGTCGCATCAACTAATAGATAAGGAGTAAGCTGGTTATCACAAATCCATTCATAGATTGCACGAGCAAGATAAGGACGTGTAGGGGTTAAATCAATAGTTTGCTCAGACATATCACGCTATTCCATATTTAATAGTTCATTGTAACGGTTTTTCTCTTGAGGCGTCATTGATTTAGCAAAAGAAGGCCGTTCAAAGATACGTTTACAGTACAAAAATATAGGTCGACAGTGCTGTTTGGGTAAATCAATTCCCATGCTATTTAATCTTAAAAAGATAGGGGCAAGCATGCAGTCTAAGATTGTAAAATTCTCAGACATGAAATACGGAAAATGCTGAAATAGGGGAGTAAGTGAAATTAATGTTTCACGTAGTTCTTTTTGAGCTTTTTGCTTTTGTTCGACATTTAGTGAATCAGCATGTTTTAACATGTGATCTGCTAACTTAAACCAGTCGTTTTCAAGTCTCCAGATATACTGACGCTGTTCCGCACGCATCATAGGTGCATCTGCATAAAGCCTACTTTGACGATAACGATCATCTAAATATTCAGCGATGATAGGTGCTGAAAATAATTTAAGATTTTGTTCGACCAACATCGGTAATTGGTTGTAAGGATTTAAGCTGGCTAAATCTTCATCTTCATGGTCAGTTATGATTAATTGATATTTGATTTGTTTTTCTGCTAATAAGAAACGAATCCAATGAGAACGGAAATCATCAGCATGACTGTAAAGGGTAATCCCCTGAATAGAGGTGTTTTCGACCGACATATCACAAGACGACGTGGTTGAGTGAATCGATTAGGATACTAAAAATGCTTTAGGAAATCACGGTTCTAAAGAGATAGTTTGTTTATATTTATAAGTTTGTATTTGGTGGCTCTATTTTCATAATAAAAAAAGCCTTGGAAAAATCCAAGGCTTTTTGTCCAACTCGATAAACGAATTAACGTTTAGAGAATTGAGGACGCTTACGAGCTTTACGTAAACCAAGTTTCTTACGTTCAACTTCACGAGCATCACGAGTAACGAAACCAGCTTGACGTAGAACAGGTTTTAAAGTTTCGTCAGCAGCGATAAGCGCACGAGTAATACCGTGACGGATCGCGCCAGCTTGACCACCGATACCACCACCTTTAACAGTGATGTAAAGGTCAAACTTTTCAGTAACTTCTAAAAGTTCTAAAGGTTGACGAACAACCATACGAGCAGTTTCACGACCGAAATATTGCTCTAAAGTACGGTTGTTAATAACGAGTTTACCTGTACCAGCTGACAAGAAAACACGTGCAGTTGCGGTCTTACGGCGACCTGTACCATAATTAGTAGCCATGTGCTGTATCCCTTAGATGTCCAAAACTTGTGGCTGTTGAGCAGCATGCGGATGCTCAGTACCAGCGTACACTTTCATTTTTTTGATCATTGCATAACCAAGAGGACCTTTTGGTAACATGCCTTTAACCGCTTTTTCAAGAACAGCTTCAGGTTTGTGAGCAATTAACTTCTCGAAGTTAGTCTCACGGATACCACCAGGGAAACCAGTATGGCGATAATATTTCTTATCAAGTGATTTTTTACCAGTCACTTGAACTTGTTCAGCATTAATCACAACGATGTAATCGCCAGTGTCAACGTGAGGAGTATAAGAAGTTTTGTGCTTACCGCGTAAACGACGAGCGATTTCAGTCGCAAGGCGACCTAAAGTTTTGCCAGAAGCATCAACAACATACCAGTCATGTTGAACTTCAGCTGGCTTAGCGCTGAGAGTTTTCATTAAACCACTACCTATTATAGTTGGTTTGGACTATGGAATCTGTCCAAACAAAAGGAGCGAGCATTCTAAACGAGTTTGTCCAAACTCACAAGAAAAATCCAGTTTAAGCCATATAATTTAATCCATAAACTGATGAATTTCAGATATGTTAAAATCAAACAAATTCTTGTTATGTGTCTGGAGTGATTGTGCTGCCATTATATGTCACTTCCGGTGAGCCGGCTGGTATTGGTCCAGATATCTGTTTGAGCTTGGCTAAGCGGGTTGATGAACGCCCTGTTGTTATCTTGGGTGACCGAGACTTATTAGAGCAACGTGCCCAAAAACTTGGGATCGATATTCAATTTATAGAATATACCGGACAGCCTGAGTCATCATCTCTGAATGAACTCTATATAGAGCATGTGCCTTTAGAAGCAACTGTCATTGATGGTCAATTAAACCCAGCTAATGCAGCCTACGTATTAGAACAACTGCGTCGTTCAGCAGATTATGCAATGTCTGGTAAAAGTGTGGGAGTAGCCACGGCACCCGTGCAAAAATCGGTTATTAATGATGCTGGAATTTTGTTTAGTGGTCACACTGAATACTATCAAGAGTTTGCAGGTGTAGAGCGTGTCGTAATGATGCTTGCAACCAAAACCTTGCGTGTCGCCTTAGCAACTACACATTTACCCTTAAGAGATGTAGCGGATGCAATTACCAAAGAGCGATTGCATCAGGTTATTGATATTTTACTGCATGACTTAAAAACTAAATTTAAGATTACAGACCCACGTGTACTCGTGTGTGGCTTAAACCCTCATGCAGGTGAAGATGGTTATTTGGGTCGTGAAGAGATTGAGACCATTAATCCGGTACTCGAAAGTTATCGAGCGCAAGGGCTTAAAATGAGTTTAAGCTTGCCGGCAGATACTTTGTTTACTCCAGAACATCTTAAAAATGCAGATGCTGTACTTGCCATGTACCATGATCAAGGTTTACCTGTGTTAAAATCACAAGGGTTTGGTGAAGCCATCAATATTACATTGGGTTTGCCTTTCATTCGAACTTCGGTTGACCATGGCACAGCGTTGTCTTTGGCTGGGACTGGTTTGGCAAAAAGCTCAAGTTTAAATGTCGCTGTTGATTTAGCTTTATCTTTAGCAGCGAGCTAAATTTTTCATGTTGGAAATGTTCTATGTATCAAATTAATGCCCTAAACCCGAAAGATGAAGGGCATAAAGCTCGTAAACGTTTTGGTCAAAACTTCTTACATGATCAACGAGTCATTGCCAAAATTGTGCGCTCTGTAAGTCCGCGTACAGGCGACAATATTGTCGAGATTGGACCTGGTTTAGCTGCCTTAACATCTCCTTTAATTGGGGAATGTGATGCATTAACAGTAGTGGAGCTAGATCGTGACTTAGCTGCTGGGCTACCAGAACGTGTTCCACATCCTGAACGTTTGACGATTATAGAAGCTGACGCATTAAAATATGACTTTAGCGAACTGGTAAAAGATGGCCGACCATTACGTGTAGTCGGTAACTTACCTTATAACATTTCAACCCCATTACTCTTTCATCTCTTGGAATTTGGCAGCAAAGTTAAAGATATGCACTTTATGCTGCAAAAAGAGGTGGTTGACCGTATTACTGCTGAACCGAATACAAAAGAATATGGACGCTTGTCAGTAATGATTCAATATTACTGTCAACCAACATTTTTATTTGAAGTGCCGGCTGGTGCTTTTAACCCACCACCTAAAGTAACGAGTGCGGTTTTCCGCCTTGTTCCTTATGATCAAAAGCCAATTACAGCAAAAGATGAAAAAGCTTTAGCTCGACTGGTTGCCCATGTATTTACTCAGCGCCGCAAAACATTAAGAAACAGTCTTAAAGGTATGATTGCAGAAGATGGCTTTGAAAAAGCTGGTGTTGATCCAATGGCTCGTCCAGAGACCTTAACACTTGCCCAATTTGTTGCTTTAGCCGATCAAATGGTGGCGTAAATGACTAAGCGTTTTAACTATGTTATTGGTGATGTACAGGGGTGTTTTGAAGCTCTAAAAGCCTTGCTTAAAGAAATACGTTTTGATCCAGATCAAGACTTTTTATGGTTTGCTGGTGATTTAGTCGCACGTGGTGAAAACTCGGTAGGGGCATTACGTTTTATTAAAAAGCTTGCTGATCGTGGAGCTGCTGCAACTGTACTTGGAAATCATGACCTGACTTTAATTGCGGGTGCGCGTGGTTTAAAAGAGATTAAAGAAAAAGATCGTACCCAAGACGTTATTGATGCTATTGATGGTGATGAGTTAATCGATTGGTTACGTAAACAGCCATTATGTTTATTGCCAAACGAGCATACGATCCTAACTCATGCTGGCATACCTTGTATTTGGGATGCGCAAAAAACTGTAACGTTGGCAAAAGAGGTTGAGGCTGTACTCGCAAACGAAGATTTATCTGTATTGGATGCTTTTTTAGCAGACATGTATGGTTCTAAACCAGATTTGTGGGAAGATAACCTAACTGGTTCTGCGCGTTTACGTTGTATTACCAATTATTTGACTCGCATGCGTTTAACGAATGCCGAAGGGGCTTTAGAGTTTAGTTTTAAAGATTCTTTGGATGCACCAATGCCGGATGGTTATTTACCTTGGTTTGAATTTCCGAGTAAAGCCGCACAAACTCATCAGATTATTTTTGGTCATTGGGCTGCGCTCGAGGGCCGAACTATTAATAAGCAGATCCAGAATATCGATGGTGGCTGTGTTTGGGGCAGAAAATTAATGGCTTATCGACTTGAAGACAAAGAAATTTTTTCTGTTGAAAATCCTGTGCAAATATAAGAAAAGCAATGTTTTTCTATGAGTGCAAGATGAAGCTTGTAGCTGAGCTAAAAATAAAAAAGCCGCAGAAGCGGCTTTTTTATTAGGAACTATTATTCTACTCGAATCCAGATTTGATTACGCCCTAAAGCTGAAACTCCGAGATAACCGCGCATATGTAAGCGTTTGCCAGTTGAACTAAGTTTTGCTTTAAGTCCGTAAACTTTGCCAGTATTTGGATCTAAAATTTTACCGCCAGTATAGTTCAGTCCATCTACCTGTTTTAAACCAGTTGCGATATCCAGACCTAAAATCGGTTTATTGGTATATGGCGCAGGGCAATTATCACAAATTTCTTTAGGCGTATAACCTGGGCGTGGCGTTACTTTGATAATTTTCCCAGCATATGTCCCGTTCGCTTCTTTTCGTATTTCTACCTGTGCTTTAGGAGCACCTGTCTTATCATCAATTGTTTGCCAGAGACCTGTAATATCTGCTGCGAATGTAGCAGTATTAATCCCCAATAAGAGCAGAGCTCCAATAAAAATTTTCCCCATAATTAAAAATCCTTTTAACTTTGAAAGGTCATCTTATTTGGAATTGATAGACCGTTCAATGTTTATTTAATCAACTTCTTAATTATGGTGTTCCAAAAGACAACATTAATGTTGGTAGCCAAATTGCAGTAAATACACCATTCAATGCCATACCAAATGCAGCGTAACGACCTGCAACTGGTCCGCGTTGCCAAGCTTGAGCTGTTCCGATGGCATGTGCAGCTAAACCTAAGGCTAAACCTGATGCTCTCTCATCATGAATATGTTTAAGTAAAAATGGTGAAAATGCCGCGCCAATTACCCCAGATAAAATAACAATGAGAGTTACCAAGGTTTCAGGGGCATGCAATAACGTTGCAATATTCAGAGCAATTGGAGTAGTTACTGCACGGGTGGCAAATGCAAGAATGGTGGGTTCAGACATATGTAACAAATAAGCCAGCCCCATAGGTAGAGCAACGGCGCTAATACTTGCAAAAAGTAAAATACCAATGACCGATTTAATTGGAAGATCATCGTAACGCATTGCAGCTAAAGGAATGGCTAAGGCTACAGTGACATAACCTAATAGATGGCCAAATAAGTCATTCACATAAAGACGATACTGCTCATATGGCACATGCAAAACTGAAAGTAAGCCAATTACAATGAACATGCCGAAAACTAAAAGTGGAATTTGCGGGAAACGTCGGTTTAAAGGCTTTGCACACAGATAACCAATGAGTGTGATCAAAAATCCGTAGAAAATCGTAAACATTTTATTCTCCTTATAACCAACGTTTTGCCATTTTTGCATAGACCCACAAAGGTATAAGGGTACTGACCACTAAAACAAAAAGAAATAATGGAATTTCCTTACCCATATGTACCAGCATAATTAATGAACCTGCACAGATAGGTAAAAACGCGAATCCACTTTCTTTCATGATTTTATTATTGGTATCTACTATTCGAAGTGGAATTTTTTTAAACTTTCTCCAAATCAGTAAAATAATAAGTAAGCTGATTAAACCGACCAGATTACCTAATTCTGGATGACCAAAAGCACGCATGACAACGACAGAGCCTTCACGAAAACCAATAATGAGTAGTAATGTAATTACCCATGCTGTCCAGTCTATACTTTTGATCTTATCCATATTTTTTTATCTCTAAAAGTTTACTTATCAAGTTTTAACTGATATCGCCCTTGATTTCAAACTCTTCCAAGGGGCGCTTAAATTGACTCGCGTGTTCTCCCAAGATTTCATCTAAGGGCAGTTTTGCTTGGCGAATAAGCTTTTCTAACTTATGTGGTGCAATCTTCACGTCAATATGTAATAAGCCTGCATCATCATAATGTTCAGACTCAATAACATTTAAGGCATAAAGTTGAGTACGTAATTTGCCATAAGCAGGCTTAAGCACGAGTGAAAACTTTTGAATTTGGCCCATTAAGCATTCTTGTACTGCTTTTTGGAGCAACTCTAGACCTTGACCAGAATGAGCTGAAACATAAACTCGATCTGGTACATGTGGTTCGGCATAAATAATTTTGGCCTCTTCACCACTTAGATCAATTTTGTTGTATACCCGAAGTACGGGAGCATCAGCACCAATGTCTTTTAATACGCCTTCAACCGCTTCAATTTGGTCAAGCATGTCGTGGCTACTACTATCAATAACATGCAGTAAAAGGGTCGCTTCTAGTGTTTCTTCAAGTGTTGCTTTAAATGATTCAACCAAATCATGCTGTAAGTTTCGTACAAAACCTACTGTGTCTGCTAGCACAACAGTACCGATACCATCCCAGTCTAAACGGCGTAGGGTTGGATCGAGTGTTGCAAACAGTTGATCAGCTGCGTAGACATCACTATTAGCTAAAATATTAAATAAAGTCGATTTACCAGCGTTGGTATAACCTACTAATGAAACTGTTGGAATAGCTGCCTTTTGTCTTGCAGCACGCCCTTGCATACGAGTCTGTTGGACTTTGTCTAATTTATCTTTTAATTGGGTAATACGAACACGAATGAGACGGCGATCTGTCTCTAGTTGTGTTTCACCAGGGCCACGTAAGCCGATACCACCTTTTTGTTGTTCAAAGTCGGCAGACCAACCACGAATAAGACGAGTAGATAAATGTTTAAGCTGAGCAAGTTCGACCTGTAACTTACCTTCATGCGTACGGGCACGCAGCGCAAAAATATCTAAAATTAAGCCTGTGCGGTCAATAACTCGGCATTTTAATATTCTTTCTAGATTTCGTTCTTGAGCAGGTGATAACGCGTGGTCAAAAATAACCAGACTCGCTTCTAGCTCCTGAACTTGCTCTGCAATTTCTTCGACTTTGCCTGAGCCAATAAAAAATTTAGGATTAGGCTTATTACGCTGAACCTTAACATGTTCAAGGATATCTGCACCAGCAGACTGTGCAAGTAGAGCAAACTCTTCGGCATCCAGATCATCTAATAATTGTACAGAAACACTCACTAAGATTGTGCGTTCACCGCCTTGATGCCGATCAACATATTCCACGTGGCTATAAATCCTGAAAATGGGAAAACTTTATTCTAGAGGAAACTTAAGCAAAAGGGGAAAGCGTTTGTTCTCATCCTTTAGATTAGTTATATGAGATTAGTCTAATGTTCAGATTTATTTTATTTGCCGTTCTTTAACGTCAATGCAAGTTTATTACGAAACGTATAGAATAACTTGAGATGGGTATAACAATGATTAATCGTTAGTGAAATTTTATGGCTCAAACGCAAAGTATAGTTAATTCAACGTTAAAGAAATTATCAAAAATAGGTTTATACGGAAAAAAGGTCACTTCTGCCACGGCCGCAATTAGTGAAGGTTTCTATCTAGTTTATCGACATGGGCTTTATAAAGATCCTAATAATCCTGTTAATACACGTTATGTCCAATACTTTTGCCGCCGTTTATGTCAGGTTTTTAATTTAGATATAGAAGTACATGGCACAATTCCTAGAGAACCAGCTTTATGGGTAAGTAATCATATTTCTTGGCTAGATGTTGCAGTTCTAGGTTCAGGTGCGCGAGTTTTCTTTCTGGCTAAAGCTGAAATTGAAAATTGGCCTATTCTTGGAAATTTAGCCAAAAGTGGTGGAACGTTATTTATTAAGCGCGGATCTGGCGATTCCGTCAGAATTCGTGAACAAATTGCTGAATTTTTAAAACAGAATATTCCCGTATTATTTTTCCCTGAGGCCACAACTACAGATGGACATTCTGTTAAAAAAGTTCATGGGCGATTACTGGGGGCAGCGATTGAAGCACAGCGTCCAGTACAGGTTTGTTTGATTTGTTATGTAAACCGCGATGGGCAATTAGATACAGTTGCGCCATTCATTGGTGACATGACATTTGCCGAACATATTCAACGTGTACTTGAAATGCCTAAAGTAACAGCTCATCTGTTAACTTTGCCTCCTATTTCAGTGGAAGGGCATGACGTCAAAAGTTTAACGCGCGAAGTTCAAGAAAAAATGGTGGAAGGTTTGGCTCAACTACATCAGAAAGTACTTAAGCCAAAAAACTAATTACATAAATCCTTCAAGTGGCAGCCATGAAAGAAACTTCATGCCTGCTTTTTGCCACCATTTCATCTCAGGTTCCTGTCTATAAATTACAGGACCATTTGGAGTTTCTTGCTGCCAATAAATATGATTGTTAGTGTCGAGCTTTAATTTATAAGCATACTTATTTAAATTTTCATCCATTGTATGGTGAATCGTCTTAGCCAGCGATGGGCTATCTAAAATCACACCAATTTCAGTATTTAAGTAAGCCGAGCGCGGATCAAAGTTAAATGAACCAATAAAAACCTGTTCATCTAATGCCATAAGTTTAGTATGCAAACTTGAGCGGCTTAATCCTTTCATGTTTACTTTAGCTTTAGTAGCAAGCTCATCTGTATTTTTATTTAAATCTCTTTTATCTGGTGTCGGTAAAAATTCATAAAGTTGTACGCCGTTTTTAAGCAGTTCTTTACGATATTTCCCATAAAAGGCATGTACAACAGCAACGTCATTCGCTTTAAAAGAATTCGTTAAAACTCGAACCTCAACACCTTCTTTGGCAAGCGTGCTTAAAATCTTGGCACCTTGTTTTTCAGGAATAAAATAAGCAGAGATTAAGTCAACGTTACTTTCTGGTTTTTCCAAATGATTAATTAATTGGAAGTTGAGATGTTCTTCCTTCTTAGCTTTCGATTTGATTTTATCAGGTGAGTCTTTTACCACTTCTGCTTTGACCCAATCGAATTGAATATTATGATTTAGCCATTGATCAAATGCATGGGATTTTGCGGTTAAGTTTAAAAAGTTTTGAACGGTAGCTTGTTGATAGTGTGCTTCAAGCTGTTCTTTTAAGCCTTCATAGCGTAAACGGTGCTGCTCAGGGCTTACGATACTTTGAACCGAATATGCATATTCATGATTCCAGTAATCATCAAACGAATTTACGATATCATCAACAGCAGCGCCTACCAACATTACATCGACATCAGAAAACTGATAGCTATCGCTTACATTGTAATATTGATTGGTCATATTGCGTCCGCCAATAAGAGCAACCTCATTGTCGGCAATAAAACTTTTATTGTGCATACGACGATTAATACGTTTTAAATCCAGCACCATATCCATCGCACGGTATTTGCGGAAACGGTAGGGATTAAAAAGCTTAACTTCAATATTTTTATGCTGAGAAAGGGCCAGTAAAATCCCTTCCATTTTTTTTGCATTATTGTCATCAATAAGAAGTCGGACTTTTACACCTCGATCAGCTGCACGAATAATCGCGTGCAAGGCTAAAGCACCAACTTTGTCATTATCCCAAATGTAATATTGTAAATCTAAAGTCTTTTCGGCTTTATCAATTAATCTAAGTCGAGCCGCGAGAGCCTCCAGAGGATCATTTAGAACATGGAAACCCGTTAACTTTGGATTTTGCTGGCGTAAAGGTGTAATAATTTTGGCAAGTGAAGTCTCAGAGGTATCAATGTCCTTTGCATATTGCACAGGCTCAACACCATGTTTTGGCAGAGTACTACATCCTGTCAAACCCACAGCAAAACTTGAACATAGGACTATAGAGGCTTTTATCAAAAAGCCTTTAGCTTGTTGATTCGTTTGAAGCTGTTTGGAGGGAAAGGATTGTGCCATAATCAGTACATACGATAAGGTGAGCTAGAGTATAATTCGTGCATATTGAAAGATAAATATTGAATTTGATTACTAGCAATCAATATAAGATAAGTCGAGAGTCGTAATGTGGAATCCAAATTCAATCATTTTTTGTTTTTACTTTATTTTTTCAATACTTGCTCTATGGGGGATTTCTGAGGCTTGGATTCATCAATCACGAACTGAGACGATTCATCCATTTAAAGCTTTTGTACATCTACTCGCATTTTATCTCTCTTATCTACTTATTCCTCTCTGGTTTTTTAATTTATATGCTGCTTGGATTGGTTACTACTCAATTCATCAAGGTATTTTCATCTTTTTCTTAAGTGGCGTGTTAATTTATGCCCGATTTATTGAACCTCATTTAGTGCGTGTCGATATTCATCAATATCGCTTAAACCCGGATCGTAGTTTTGACAAGCCAGTAAAAGTAGCCTTAATTGCAGATTTACATATTGGTTTATTTTCAGGGCATGAACGCCAGCTCAAAACCATAGTTAGAAAATTAAATGAACAGCAACCTGATTTAGTGGTTGTCGCTGGTGATTGGACATATGAGCCAGAAGATAGACTGATTGAAGAGTTAAGTGTTTTAAAAGAAATTCAGGCACCTGTATATTCGGTTCCTGGAAATCATGATGAGCAATATCCTGGCCCACCGATTCAGCAACTATTAAAAGATGCCCTGTTTTATAATGAAGTTATTGATATTGAAGGTAAGATTGTTGATTTTGAAGAATTTCGTTTGATTGGCATTGGTGACCTGTGGGCAGGCAAAACCGATATGCGTTCTATGCCAGATTTACCGCAAGACAAGCCGTGGTTAATTTTGTCCCATAACCCCGATACCGTAGATATGGTGCCTAAATTGCCGAATCGACCATTAATGTTATCTGGACATACACATGGAGGGCAGGTAGAGCTTCCATGGTTGACTAACTATATTATGAAAAAAGTATCAATTTTAGGTCATAAGCGCGGTTTCTACTCTCATGAGCATGCGGATGTCTTTGTTACCGTTGGCACAGGAATGGTTGGAATTCCTTTGCGTTTCAGAGTGCCACCAACCATTGATATTATTGAGCTAGTTTAAAATAAAAAAGCCAATCACAGAGGATTGGCTTTTTTATGAGTTAAATCTACTTATGGAATAACGACAATCGCAACACGTCGGTTAATCGCACGGTTTTCATTGGTTGTATTTGGCACATAAGGTTGTGTTGAACCACGACCAATTACGTAGATGTTTTCTTTTTTAAATCCACGTGTTAAGAAAAGGTTTGCCACACTTTGAGCACGCTCTTCAGATAACTTTTGGTTATATGTAGCATCACCAACATCATCAGTATGACCAACAATTTTCAATTTATTCAGGTCATATTTATTCAATTGATTTGCTAGACGTACTAACTCAGCTTCATGACTTTGTTTTAACTGCGCATTATTAAAGTCAAATAATAAGCGTTCTGGTAAACCTAAAGTCCAGCCTTCATCAGTAAGAACGAAACCTTCTTTTTTGAGCAATTTTACTTGACGATATTTTAATGGACCAAAACTCAGGCACCCTGCAAGAGTAATGCATAGCAATGCAATAAAAGAGAGTTTTAAAGATCTTGTATTCATAGATTAGCCTAAATTTAATTTTCAGGTTTATAGATAAACCAGTGTTCATCCGAATTTTTAGCCTTATACATTGCTTGATCTGCTTGCATAATGAAATCTTCGGGGCTAGATGCAAATTGTGATAAAGCAATACCTACACTGAAACTGAAGTAAATGGTTTGACCATTTAGATGCAAAGGTTCTTTACAGCTTTCGAGTAAATTTTCAGCAATAGATATTAAATGATCAGCATGACTAATGGAATGCAAAATGACAGCAAATTCATCACCACCTAACCTTGCAATAAAATCTTGATGACGCAAACGAGTTTGCAGGCGATTCGCCATTTCTTTTAAAACTTCATCGCCAGCTAAATGGCCAAATTGGTCATTAATTGCTTTGAAGTTATTGTTATCTATAAATAATAATGCAGACTTATTATCAAACCCTTTATCTTCAAACATGTCTAAAAGGATTTGGTAAAAATAATGTCTATTAGGTAATAAGGTGAGCTGGTCGTGATGAGCCTGAAAGGATAATTTACGATTTTCCTTTTGTAGCTGGTTATCCCATATTTGAATTTCTTCAAGTAACTCGTTAAAAACGGTATTTAAATCTTGAAATTCTTTAATTCGGTTATAAGGAAAACGAAGATTATAAGCTTTTTGTTCACTTACAATTTGAGCAATATTAGTAAGTGGGTAAATAGCCTGCATAATTTGACGATAAGTTAAGTTCACTGACCACCATAAAGCGCAAACAATAAACAACATTGCAATCGCAAGCCCTACCATAATCATTTTGAGGAACTGCAATATTTTTTCAGAGCTACCAAAAAGTGTGAGTTCACCTACATTTTGTTCATGATGATAAATTGTAAGATGAACAGGCTCATTTAAAAACCAGTGATCAAACCAGCCTTCTAAAATTGAAGTTTGACTTGATAATTTAAAACTTTGGGCGATCAGATGATGTTCTGAATCATAAATATGAATAGTACGAATTGAATGATCATTCGTATATTCATTCAAAATCTGCTCTATTGTAATTTTATCATTAAACACGACTGCAGGCTGAATACGCTCTAATAGAGTATGACTAAGCAATTGCAAATTCTGTTTGGCATAAGTTTCCATAGTAAAAACGGAAATTGAGACAAACGTAAAAGAGCAAATAAAAAAAGTAATAGCAAAAATAGTAAATTGAGATTTTCTAAATAATGCGTGTAGTGAAGTGGACTGATACAACTTTGATATCATGATCCTTACTCCGCATTCTTAGCCAAGAGTAATACTCTCGGATCAATATGGACTTTGGAGTGACTTAAAGCATCTAAGTTAACTTTAAAGGTAGTGTAATTATTCTGAGTATATAAACAAAAGATACTTCCTATCTCGCACTCTGAATTATTAATACTTAAAGAAAGTAAAGAATGATAAGGATAGTTTTGAATAAGGTTTTGTTGTTGCTGCGGAGAAGTACTAGAAAAATAGACAGCCTGACAATGTGACCGAGCAAAATCTTTCGCATTTACAGTTTGAACACGATAATTATAAGACATTTGCTGGATGTAAGATTGAAAAGTAGATGTAATAGAAGGGTTATCAATTACACAAAGAGTAGGAGTATTTACATTCTCCCACTTACTGTAGCTTAGGATAGATAAAGTAAGTACATAGAAATTATGTTTTGAATTGGCATAACAAGGCCCACTCGTAGCAAGCACTACAAGTATGCAAACAAATACTTTTTTAGCGAACTGCCACATGGTGAGTTAATGCCAAACTATTGCACGAATAATCTATTCTACATGAAGTTGATAACGTAAAAAAAGTTTAATATCTCATCTAAAAGTGAGCAAAAAGCTTAAAAATTGTCCAGTTGATGATATTGATTTAAAAAAGGGGTTGCAAAGGTAAGTTAATGGTCTATAATGCACATCCATCGGCGGTGATGCAGATAGAAACTTGTTGAAAAACAGTTACTTGGAATTGAGTTGGTTGCTTTAAGTGATGAATTTGAT
>NZ_JBQEOR010000021.1:0-18759 GCF_052045285.1 Acinetobacter sp. 22301
ATAATCATGAGAGAATCAAGGTGAAGCTACAAGGTTTATCCCCTGTACAATATAGAAACCAGTTTTTAAAAACTGCTTAACTAACTGTCCAACTTTATGGGGTCAGATCATCCTACCGCTACGGGAGGGAACGAGGAGATGCTCACACAAGACTATTCCTCAGAAGAAATAATCCTGATGTGGTCGAAAAAAGCGGTCCGCGACGACCGACTGGCAATGTGGTCAGCAGGCGAAGAATAATATTCAGTCCTCTTTCAGTCAAGCACACAAAATGACATTTGCTTTAAAATAGATCATTAAAAAGCAAGGATAAATAATTAAAATTTATTGTTAAATTGGGGTTTATAAAACGCTTATCAATCAAAGTTCTAACGAGGTCTTAAAAGATACAACTTGCAAAAAATTATCTATGATAATATTTTAGAGTAATTACTCTAAAATGAGAGCTAATCATGAAAACTAAAAGAATTGGTTCATATCACTGGATGCAAGCTACAAATGGTCAGCTCAGCTTCAAAGAGAAAGTTAAGTTAATTCAAAAAATTATGCTGCCAAGTGTTATGGCCTCTATAAAAATAAATTACTTTCGGTTCAAAATTTCTAGCGATTTTGATATCGATCAGATCGTGATACCAGATACTCAAATGGTTAAAGTCGCGCTTGATGAACTAGAGGCTAAAGCAGATATATCTATCTATAATCATTCATGGCGCACCTATTTCTGGGGGGCTGCCCTAGGCAATATACAAAAGCAGCAATTTGATGATGAGTCACTTTTAATAGCCTCACTTTTTCATGATATTGGCTTAACTGAACAACATATTCATAGTAAAGGTTGTAACTGTTTTACCTATGAGAGTGCTAAACAATTTGAGCTAAAGGCTAAAGAACATAGCTTTGATGAGAAGAAAAGTGGAGTTATTAAAGATGCTATCTGCTTACATATGAACGGCTATATAGATCACTCTGACCCAGCAGAAATTACGCTATTACAGCAAGGTGCATCCTGTGATGTGATTAGTGATGGTCTATATAAACTCCCCTTATCTTTTAGGAAGGAAATTTTAGAAAAATATCCTAGAAAACAATTTAATAAAGAATTTATTGAGCTTATTGATTTAGAAAGTAAGAATGTACCAAATTCTCGAACTAGTTTATTAAGTAGTCTTGGTTTGCCGCTCATGATTAAGTCAAATTTATACGAAGAGTGAATTTTTATTAGTAATAATATTGATGGCTCAGAATAGCCTATTCGTTTAAAAATATTTATAAAAAATTATGATTTTTTAATCAATGAGGACATTCAATGAAGAATTTTCTAACCAAGAAAATGTATAAAACTAGAGCTTTATTTTTTGCTATAGGCGTCATGTCCATGAGTGTTTCTCCTATTATTATTCCTACTACTCACGCAGCTAAAGAACAAAAAATGGATAACTTATCTAATAAACTTTTACTCATTTTTGAAGATAAACCTATAGAACCCTCTTTATTCAACGCCGAATTTTTAGAAAAAGTTTCCATCGTACAAATTCAAAAAATCATTGATAATTTAAAAGTATCTTTGGGAACACTAAAAAGTATTAATATTTCTAATGGATCTGGGCTTATTTATTTCGAAAAAGCTGAATTACCAGTTTCAATTAGTTTAGACCAGCAAGGACAAATTAGTAGCCTTTGGTTTAGTGCTCCTCATTTTAAGACAGTTAGCCTAGATGAAATGGTTAAACGCCTGCATGAGAATGCAATAGGTAAAACATCTCTTTTAATTATGGTAGATAACAAACCTATCGTTATTGAAAACGATAAAACTCCAATGGCTGTGGGTTCTACTTTTAAATTGCTCGTTTTAAAGGCTTATGAAGAAGCTATAAAAAAAGGTGAATTAAGAAGAGAAAATATTGTTTACCTTAAGGAAAAAAATCGCTCATTGCCCACAGGAGTTCTACAAACACTACCTGCTAGCACGCCTGTAAATCTCGAAATTCTTGCTCAATTAATGATACAAACAAGTGATAATACAGCAACCGATAGCCTTATAGAGGTATTAAAAAAGCCCACTATAGAAGCTTTATCTCCAAGAAACTCACCAATACTGACGACAAGAGAGTTATTTCAACTCATTGATCCAGCCAATGAAAAATTAAGAAATAAATATAAAATTGGGACAAAATCTACCCGTTTAGAAGTACTCTCTGAACTAGACCACCTCCCACTACCGAGCGTTAATAATATTGGAAAATCGCCTACTTGGCAGGATGTTGAATGGTATATGTCAGCCAATGAGATTTGCCCTCTTCTTGAAAATGTACAACATGCCCCTGCTCTAAACAGTTCTTTAAATCCGCTCTTTAAGAATTTAAATTGGCAAAAAATTGGTTTTAAAGGTGGCTCCGAATATGGAGTAATCAATTTTTCTGTTATTGGGAAAACTCAAAAAGGTCATAAAGTTTGTGCAGTATTTACTGCAAATGGAAATGAACCACAGCCTGAATCAAAATTGGCAATATTGTTTACTGGAATACTTCAAGCAATTGACGCTATGAATAATTAGATAAAAAATTTCTGAATCATTGATCGTAAAGACCTCTCAAGGCTTTGCTTGAAATTTCAGTTAACAACTGTTTAATAGTGCTTCGTCTGAGTATGTCTTACCATAGCTAAAAGATATAAGCTTGAAGGCGTCTGTTGCAATGAATGACTCAGTGAAGTGGTTAGAAACTTTAAATAAAATTACTGGTATTGCTCAAACAGGTTTACATTATTCAAAAGATGTTTATGACAAAGAACGTTATGAACAACTCTTAGGGCACATTGAGTATTTATTAGAATTAAAAGAAATCAAAACAGAAAATTTTATTAATAACGTGCTCCAAGATGTAGGTTATGCCACTCCCAAACTAGATGTCAGAGCAGTTGTTTTTAAAGAAAATAAATTATTATTAGCAAAAGAAATTGGAGATGGGCGATGGTCTGTTCCGGGTGGATGGGCTGACGTAGGTTACTCAGCATCGGAAAATGCTGAAAAAGAGGTTCTAGAAGAGACAGGTTTACGAGTTAAGGCCATTAAATTATTAGCTTTAACTGATAGAACCAAGCACCCACACCCTCCCATGTTTTTACATGTGTATAAGGCTTTCTTCTGGTGTGAAATTATTGATGGTGAACTGACACCAAGTATTGAAACACCCGAAGTTGGATTCTTTGGCAGAGATGAGTTACCATCTATTTCTACAGCACGTGTAACAGAAGAACAAATACAGCAATTTTTTGATTATTTAGAGTCAGTACCAGAAATTACTAAATTTGATTAGTTAAAAAAATCAATGAAAAGAGAAATATCTATTATTGATAAAAAACTATTAGTTATTTAACTCTAGAATGTTCTTCTGAAGTAAGCCTAAGCTGGTTTAATAAATTGGAATGGAATATTTTTTGGCTAAGCTCAGGCTATAATATTAGACATGCTCTATTATTTTATCTAATTCTCATATGAAAAACGCATTTTCTGACAGCAACCAAATTAGAAAAGTGTCTAGTTTCTCTGAACTTGTAAATACACATTTTCAAGGAGAGACAAATGCGATTTGTTGGCACAGAAATTTGGTGGGTGACTTTAAAGAAATTGTGAATAAACTTCAGTTAAAAGAAAATATTACAGAAGTTTCTGTTGAAGACTTGTTAGCCCTACAACTTTCAGAAAAAGGCAATCTGGCAAGAAAAACTATTTTAGAAGATATCGAGCAGTTAACTGATTTCGGCGCATCGCCAGTACTTAACTTACTTAAACATTATGAACGCGATGAAGAGCTAGGCTTCATTTCAACAGATGTATATTCATTTCATGTTGATCGCTCTCCAATTGAAACCGATACATTCTTATGTACCTATCACGGCGCTGCCAGTGATATTGTGCCCAATAATCAGGTTGAACAAAAAGTTTTAATTCCCGAAATTAGAGAAAAGCTCAAAGAATTACATGACGGCTCTGATGCTAAATTTGAAGCCTTCTTGGCAGAGTATTTTTTTGATTTGCATTATCAGTCTAAACCCGATGCTCAACCTGTAAATTTAGGCACGGGACATATTTGGCGTTTAGCAGTAGATCATCCAACTCAAAAGGTTTTACCTTGTGTTCATCGAGCTCCAGTTGAAAAAGATGGCGAGTATCGATTGCTGTTGATTTGTTAAATATATTGCCACTCCATGAAGGGAAAGGCGTGGAGTCAACTTATATCAGGCGTTTTAAATCCAAAACTCATCCCCTGTCACCGAAAAGAGCAATCCCTAGACCTATCAGCATGACCAGTGTTCCACATAGTTTAAACATGGAAACTGGTCGTTCGGCCGCCCCTAGTAATCCAAAATGATCAATCAACAATGACGAGATAATTTGTCCAGCAATTGCCAGCCCTAGCAAAGCCGATAATCCGATTCTAGGTGCAAGGACGACATAGCTCAGCAGTGCACATGAACCTAGAACCCCTCCTAAAAGGGTCCACCACGGCTGGGTTGGAATAGCGATCAGTGAAGAAGCTATTCCTCCCCGCATTAGAGAATAAATCCCAAGGCATATGGCACCAGAAGTAAACGAGAATAATGCCGCTACAACAGAATCTCCACCTATACCTTTTGCCAGTTGGCCATTCAACGTGGTCTGTAGAGTAATCCCCAGCCCTGCAGCAAAAGCCATAAGGTAATAGATAACATTTATAGACATAGTGTTTGCTCCCTCTTAGACAACTTATTCAAGAGGTAGAAACGTCTCGGCAAAAATATCTGGAGCATAACCAGCCGCAACGAAAAGATGCTGGCGAGATTCATCAATCGCTGCACGAAGTTGCTCACTGTCCACACCCAACACTTTACCGTCACGTTTAACGATTCTTCCACCAATCATCACCGTATCGATATTGCTGCGTTCAGTTGCATGAACAACCGTGCCAAATGCATTACCAGACGGATAAAGATTAATGTCATCCGTTCGAATTAATATCAGGTCAGCTTGTTTACCGGGTGTCAGGCTGCCGATTTTTTCTTGCAGACCTGCACAAGTAGCACCATCAGCCGTTGCAGCTTTGAGAAGGTTCTGCGCCTGAAAGGTCACTGGCGAATGTGCTGAACCACAACATTTGTTTTGGTGCATGCCCATTACACGCTGTAAGTAAAATGCTACGCGCATTTCCATAAACATATCGCCACTATAAGACGTTTCATTATCTACACTCAAACCAGGTCTAATGCCATGACGTAGAGCCGATTGCATGGCAAACATACCGTCTTCGATACCATAGTGAGCATCTGATCGTGGGCATACGTTTACTCGCACTCCAGCTTCGCGCAAAATTTTCCATCCAGCATCTGGCAGCGAGGTACAGTGGTTAAAGATATTATCTGGCCCTAACAGACCTTGTTGATGCAGACCCTCTAGTGCAGCAGCCATTTCCCCACCAAAAAATTCAGTAATGATTGGTAGCCCTAATCTGCGTGCCTCAGCCCATAATTCGGGTTCTAACTGAGCCATGGCAGCTAATGACACCAAACCGTTTTTACTATTTTTAAAATATTTTTCTTGAAGACGTTCGAGATTACTAGGCCAGTTCGCTCTATCCCAATCTCCTGTTACTGGTGCACCAGAAGCGTGTACAGCCCGAATACCAGCATCTAGTAAAGCTTCAACAGCCGCATCAGAGTGGGCCGCACTGCGACTATTGTGTGAGTTATCAATCAATGTTGTGATACCCGCATCTATACAACTTAGAGCTGTAAGCAAATTACCGATGTACATATCTGCTGGGCGATAATACTTGGCAAAAGAATAATGCGTCGCGTTGCAATAGTCTTCTAAGCTTTCGGCATTCGGATTAATCCGTCGTAATTGTCCTTCCCATGAATGTCGATGGGTATCAACCATACCCGGCATCGCGATCATATTGGATGCATCAATAATAGCTGCACCTTCGGCTTCTAAATTTTCACCAACGGCGATAATCGTACCGTTCTCGATAAGAATATCTCCGCGAACCATGTTCCCAATTACGCTATCCATGCTTAGGATCGTCGCCCCGCGAATCAGTGTTCTATTTGGCGAAGACTCAGTCAGCTGCACTATGTTTCTGTTGTAATCAGTCATCATTATTCCAACTTCTCAAATGTATGTTGAAAATCTATCTGAAGTGATAATGCTGAAAAAGCTGGTTAAACTGTTTTTATTATTCAGTAAAAACGAATAATCTAAGAGTGTGAGTATAGTATTGGGACAAAGGTATGAGATTGGATCGTATTCAGGCAATGCAGATTTTTGTTCGGGTGGCAGAAGCTAGGAGCTTTATCCACGCGGCAGAAGCACTTTCACTACCCGCTTCAACAGTCACCAGCACAGTTAAAAATCTTGAAAAGTATTTACAGGTACGCCTGTTAAATAGGACAACGAGACGGGTTAGCCTGACTCCAGAGGGAGCAGAATATCTCATCCAGTGCCGAGAAATAATCGACCTCATTGAACACACCGAATCCAACCTGACTAACGCCATCAAACAGCCACAGGGCCGATTACGAGTTGATATGCCTGCGGGCATTGCTCATTCGGTCATCATGCCCAATCTGCAAGAGTTTCAACAGCGTTACCCTGATATTTATCTCATGATAGGTGTCAGCGATAGACAAGTAGACCTGATTAAGGAAGGCGTGGACTGTGTAATCCGCATGGGAAATTTAGAGAACTCCACGCTGGTAGCCCGCCCTCTTGGTGAGTTTCACTGGGTCACATGCGCTTCAGCTGCATATTTAAAAGAAAATGGATTTCCACAAACTCCTAATGATTTGGAACATCACCGAGCTATTCATTATTTTTCAGGGAGCAACAGACACGCTGGTGAAATGCGCTTTGTACGAAATGAAGAAAAAAAAACTGTACAAATGAATGGTACTGTTGCCGTTAATGAAACTGAGCTTTATATCAAAATGTGCCTTGAAGGATATGGCCTCGCTCAACTTGCAGAAAGACTTGTGATAGATCACTTAAAAGAAAAACGACTAATCGCAGTATTACAAGACTGGTGTCCACCACCTGTTGCCGTGACTTTACTTTATCCACATCAGCGTTTTCTTTCACCAGCAGTACGGGTGTTTTCTGACTGGATAGACGAGCTCATTAGGAATTATTAAACCAACTCACTTTAAAAGACCTTTTTTTAAGATCTCGCAATGAAACTCAGGTAATTATTGAAATAAAGAGATAAATTCGAATATTTACTAAAGCAAAAATAATGAAAAAATATGATTTAAAGTAGTTGACCCTCACGTAACGTAAGCCCCTAGCATAAAACACGCCTAAGGAAGAAGGAGCTAAAAAGATGCTGTTAAAAGTTGGTGAATTGGCTAAGCAAACAGGACTTACTGTCCGTGCTCTTCATCACTATGACGATATCGGTTTACTTCAGCCTTCGGTCCGTTCCGATGCTGGTTATCGACTATACACCCGTAAAGACATTACTCGTTTGCATCAGATTCAAGCATTACGAGGACTGGGAATGTCGTTATCCGAAATCCATACGGTTCTTGAAGACCCCAATCTTGCACTTTTACCGATTATTGATCAGCAGATTCAAGCAATTGATCAAAGGCTGATAGAGCAAAAGAAATTGCGAAATCAGCTCAGCAAACTTAAATCTCAGATCATAAGTGGTGAAGAGCTTGGTTTGGAGGATTGGCTAAAAACACTGGAGCTTATAGCGATGTTTGAAAAATACTTTACAAAAGAAGAGCTTGAAAAACTGACTTTCTTACAAGCAGGCACTAAAAGCCACCAAGAATGGCAAGAGTTAACTCAAGCAGCAAATGCACTATTTAATGCTGGCGAACCATCTAATAGCGAAGCCGCTCAAGACTTGGCTCGTAAGTGGATGAAAACTCTTGAGCACAATACGCGAGCTAACCCAAAATGGTTAGTTAAACTAAATGCTTTAAACTCAGCCGAGCCTGAATTTCAGGAAAAATTAGGCGTAACGCCAGAAGTTGTTGAGTTTTTACTTAAAGCTTTTTCTGAGAGTAAGCTGAGTATTTTTGCCCGTTATTTATCTGACGATGAGTTTACTTTTTTAAAAGAAAATTACATTCGTGAGATGAAAAAATGGCCTCAATTATTGGTCGATATTGAAAAATTGATTGATGCCGAGGTCACACCAGATAGTGATGGAGCAAAGCATTTGGCACAACAATGGCTCTCTATGCTACAAGGCTATGCTGGCAAAAACCCAAGTACTCAAGAAAAAATCCGTACAGCAATGCAAAATGAAACAAGCCTTGCTGACGGTACTTGGCTCAAACCAGTGACTCTACAATTTCTTGAAAAAGCAGTAGCAGCACTAATGCGTGGTGCTTAGTTCTATTAAAGCAGCAGGCTACACCATAATCTGGTGTAGCTTTTTAAAATACTCTATTCACCCCTAAAAACAGTTTTTTTTATAAATTAGTTTTGATATTTATGAGTATTTTGGTTTTTACGATTAATATATAACATTCACACGAACCCAATCTTCATACTTGGTTGCCTGAACATTCGTACTTGATATGATTGCCCCATGAATAGGAATATTTTCTTTCATCCCTGTCGCAATTCGTGAAGGTATTTTACCTGCCGCCCCTCCCCAAATTTGAGTATGGCCCGCATCTTGATACAGTACATATGCAACAGATGCTGGGCTGGCAGTAGATTTAAGTTCAAAGTTATTGTCTGAGGTTACAGCCAATTGATACGGTGTATTTTTGCTGCATTGCACAGTTACATCCGTTCTAGCAGTAGGAACTGGCTGAGCACGTTCAACCGAACCAAAATCTAAGTTTCCTTGTGTGGAAACTTCACAAGTTTCTAGAATGGTTAAACTGACCCTTAACGATGTAGATGCATTTCCAGCATCTGCACTATTTATTGTCAGCATTCCCATCAGAGAAAATAAGGCATGTCTAATGACTTTCATTTCTTCTCTCCTTAACTTTTTGTTCTAATGTCTATTCATCTTTATATTGTGTTTTTTCTGTTCCTATTAAAGAAACAGCTTTCAGGATTGTTTAGTTATAAGACTTAATATTGCACAGTGTCAATCTATACTAATCACATGATTTGCATATTATTTTTATAATTTGTGATGAGTTACACGCAATCTAACTAATTTAAAAAGTAGTGGATGTTTTTTATTTCTTTTAAGTGTGTACACCTATTTATCGAATGATAGATTGCAACTATTGGATACATCAATTCAATGATCAACCAAGGAATAAATCTTATTATTTATGCAGCTCAACAAAAATTTATTGCGGCAATTTTCTGAGCTGCACATAATTTTAAGTTGGAACCTACTCACCTGAATCTTTATTTTCAGGAATATCAAGAATAAGCCCATAATCATCACGGAGTTCTTTATCCACAAGATGAAATCTATCCAAATTCAGTAAAGTCCAATGTTCCATCCCAATATGTTCTAATAAAATAATTTGGAATCCATCATATTTATCCATATCGGTCACAAATTGATTCAATTCTATTAATACTTTATCTAAGCTACGTATATCGTCATTTGGCTCGCCATTACTTGAAAAGTAAGGAGTACTAACTTGGTCAAGAACCAAGAAAGAAGGAACCCAAGGAATTCGCATTTTTTTAGCTATTTCATGTATTGCAAGAAAATATGAAACATGAAGGTAAAGATAATTTGACGCACTTCCTACATCAGGCATATTCTCTAGAATATTAAAGTCTGGAGAGCGTAAATGGATCAACTTTTCTTTTTCATAATATGAAGCTGAGAAACCTTCATAACCTTTCAAAGGTAGATTAGCGAGTCGTTTATTAATTAAATAATTTAGTTCCTGTTTAGCTAAATTACTTTTTTCTTCATTCTCATCAACTATTCGTTTTAAAGCCGCTATTGCACTATCAAAGTCGTCCTCTACCTGATATCCATAATTTTCAATACGGCTATACACTTCAAGTTTAGCTTCAAGACGCCCTAAATATCTATAATAATCACTAGGATTATATGCAATTACTTGGTTTTCCTTTATTGCATACAATTCATTCTTAAGAGCTCGAATTTCTTCCTCATTCTGATGGATAATATTTTTTACCTCATCCATAAAAGGAAAACTCTTACGGTTATTCAGTGAAGATTTTATATCTGAAAGTTCTTGCCCTAATCGAGCAATAATTTTATTAGCAAATTCTGATGGAAATAAATTATCGGCTTGTTTATTAAAAATACTAACTGGTTTTAGTGAATCCTCAACTGCTTTAAGCTCATCAATATAAATAGATTTATTATCAAGAAATGCTTTTAATTGGCGATTTTTAGCAGTTAAACGGAATATTTCACGCTCAATCCTCTCAATTTCATGATTTTGGTTACTGGGAATGATAGGCGTCTGAACCAAATCTTGTAATGCAGTAATACTCTCGTCATAAGTTTCAGGAATATTTTCAATTACTCCAAGCAAATGAGCCTCTTTAGATAACGTTCCTACCTCTTCAGAAAATACTTTTGCAGATCTTTCATAAGATTCATTTTTCCTTATTTGAATAGATCTTTTCCGCTCCAGCTCTGCAAGACGACTACGGGATAACGCAGTATCCACATTCTCAGCACCAATAGCCATTCTAAATGTTCGTTCAATTGCTTCCTGATATCGGCCATCAGTCGGACGAATGTAAAGATGATCAGGTGCAACAATAGTATTTTGATCTTGATAGCTATACGCCAGAAAGTTGCGGAAAGAGACTTTCGATCCTGCTTGAATATATTTTCCTCCATAAGGCACTCGTAAATCAGTATCAATACCAAATGCACCACTTAAGACTCTTTTTAAATTATCAATTCTGATATTTAAAAATGGCAAGGGTGGAATAACACCATTTTCACTAAAATACGCTTGATCATTTGCACCTTTGCTCTCCGAAGGACGTGCTATAACTATTTCCTTACCATCTATAGAAAGCTTAATTCCATACCATTCAACTTTTGAATCAATATTTGTTTTTGATATCCCTTTGGTTTCACTTGCTAGCAAACAATAGTCTATAATAAATAAAATTGAAGATTTTCCTTTACCAGAATCTCCAGTAATAACATTCACACGATTAGGTAGAAAATCAAGAGTTCGTTTAATACCATTCTTTTGCCAAAGTACAATATTTGAAATTTGAATATTACTCACAAATCGATCCTAAATGTTTGATAAAGATTTATATTAGTTTCATTTAAAAGGAACCCAAGTTTAGGGCCTGCAGCTAAAATATCTGTGGCAATTTTTCCAATCTCATTTTTATTTTGAAAAAATATTTGCTTTTTGAGCGTCAAATATTCACCCTTGAGTGTTGCAATACCTAATTCCTGTATAAGAATTATGCTATTTAATGAAGTTATGACTAAGTCTTCATATCTTGCCCGAACATTAATGAAAGCTTCGGGATTAGAAAGCAGTAGATCTTTACTACTTAATACAACACTATTTTTTCTTTTAAGGATTGAACGAATATTTTTATCAAAAAGTAAAGGTAAAACTAGCATCACTTTTGCTAGTGATAATCGATGTTCATCTGAGTTTTCTAAAGCACTTTGTATTGCAACTACACCCATTAATTCATTGTGAAATAAACGATTCATTATTCGAATTTTCCTTTCCAGTCCTTGCGCCAACCAATCCGAGGTAGATTGGAAAGCTTGATATATTTCCCACAACTCAAATTAAGGGGAAGCTCAACATTGCCTGCTTTCAAAGAACTTCTCATCGTTTGATAGTAACAATCTAATGCCGCTTGAAAATTTTTATCTTCATTATCGCTAGTACTTGTTCTATGTATTTGATTATGAATTAACTTCCAATCAGATATGGCCTTATACTCTAATCTTTTATTTTCACTTGCGCTAAATGAACCTGCATCTTCCAAGGACTTCATAAACTCTTCGGCAAGCATCATTTCAATTCCCCTATCCACAATTTCCTCATCATCAATACCGATATCTTTGAGCTGGTCATGAAATTTACTACTTCTAAATGAAAGAGTATCTGGGCGTTGGTAGTCGTAATACATATCAAGGAATTCATCAAAATCCGCAGGTAAAGCACGGGCAGATCTAATAATTCTGTCAAAGCCCATCTCATTTCGAAAAATATCAAAAGTAATTTCTACCTTCTCACCCTTTATAATTCTTGAAAATTTAGATTCTTTGAATGAACCTACTATATATTTTCTGGTTTCATCAATACGTGAAACTGGAATAGCTAACTGTCTTAATGCTAAAGAAATTCTATTAATTATTGCAGAATTGTCTGAATGAAATTCAAATCTTGTAAAGATAAATTCAACATGTTCATCACTAGCCTCGGCGATGGCTTTTACATATTTTGCAATTGGATTACTTGAATCACTAGGCTTCTTTTTTAATTCTGCTTCAGAAATATCTTGATGAGTTTTATTGATAAAATTAAGTATCTCTTTAAGATTCTTGGAGGGATATTTCAGTAAACTAACAAATTCTTGATTATTTAGTTTCTTATTAGTGTACAACTGAAACTTAAGTTGTAAATGGGATGGTAACTCGGGAACTAGCTTTAGCCAATTATAAAAAGTCTTCCATATATCGATATCTCTGTCACTAATATTACTAGCATCAATTGAATGCTTTACTTGAATAAGGAGAAGCTCTTTAGCTACTCCATTATCATCATTGGTCGTTACATGGATGTCATCATAGACCTCTAATCCTAAAGACTGTTCTGGTCTAAGCTCAATAAGTTTTTCAATAAAAACAAAATCCTGAAATTCAAAACCAAGCGATTGCTTATCTGCCGCTACCTTTTGTAAATGACTCATATAAATTTGCTCGATTTTAAGGATCTATACTGCTTCTACTCTATTGTTTTGCTAATGCAATATATTTTATGCATTTCTATCATCCTACAAATAATAAAACAAGCTAATAAAATAATCAAAACCCCCAACTCTTCCACTCTACGCTAATTAGTACAATTTTCACTTCAATTCAAGCATAGAAACTTAACTTTTGCTGTATTCTATATAAAACTCTACTTAGTTTATTTTTTGAGTAGGATAATCAAAGATAGTTTAGATTTAAAAAATTTTATTATAATTAATTTCACCTCATAAATATAATAGCCTAGCCATATTAAAATATTAAATAGAATCATATTTAATTATTTAACAAAGCCAACTAGAATCATTTAATAATTTAAATAAAAATATAGATAAATTTAAAATATAATACTTTAAGAAATAAAAATTATTCATAAAATTCTATATTCTATATAACTTTCCTAATTAGTATTTTTCCTTCTCTTCTCCCCACTCAATAGTAATTTTTAAAAGTTTAACAATTCTGTCCATTCTCGCAATTGCATAAAAAAACCGATCAAAATAATATCCAAACAAATAGATTATAACTTTGCATATTATTTAGCTTATAGATTCAATACTAAGAAAATTGTGAAGTTAAATTTAAAATGAATAATTCTGGCCTTTAAAACCATTTATTTTTAATTCGAGAAAACATTGATATGAAAAAATATTTACTCTTACTTTTACTTAGCTTTTATTCGGTTCATTCATTTGCATCGGACAAATTACATGGCAGTGTTTGGAAAACCATTGATGATGCAACCAATCAGCCTAGGGCGCTGGTAAGATTTAACCAAGATAAAAATGGCAACCTCTCTGCAAACATCGAAAAAATACTTGTTCCAAGTGAGGCTAACAAATGTACGATGTGTGAAGGTACCTACAAAAACAAATCTTTGATTGGCTTAACCATCGTCAAAAATTTAAAAAGTGTCGGTCAAAATAAATATGACAAGGGATCTATCCTCGACCCACAGTCTGATAAAACCTATCGCTTTAGCCTAACAGTATCACCAGATGGTGAAAAACTTACTGCGCGTGGATATATTGGTATCTCTGCAATTGGTCGAAATCAAACGTGGTATCGAGTTAAATAGCTCATGAAGTAACAGTAACCAACTCTTTGTAACTACTTACCGATCATAATTACAGTCAGTATGTGCATGATGGATGTAATAGTTTTTATGATCGGTACTTAGCTTGAATCATCAGCATAATAATGACGAGTAGCGAAGGTATTGCAGCAATCACGAATAAATGGGTAATGACCAGAAATTGGGAAAGGTAGCCACCAAATAGCGGCCCAATAACCGAACCCAAACGGGCAATTCCGATACTCCAGCCCACGCCTGTAGTACGAAGTGAAACTGGGTAATAACTGGCAGACAGTGCATTAATGGCAGGTTGCCCACCAACAATGGCAAAGCCAGCAATAAAAATGATAATAAATAATAAAACAATATGGCTAACAACATAGCCAATTAAAGCAACACTAATCACTGCAACCAAAAAAACAGGAATTAATACTTTATAAAATCCTGTCTTATCGATTTTAAGGCCCATCACAACACTACCAACCGTACCGCCTAATTGTAGAGTGGAACCGATCAACAATGCCTGATTTAATGAAAGTCCTGACTCTTTGGCCAAAGTCGGAAGCCAGTTTGCCAGAAAATATAGACTGATCATATTTAAAATACTAATGATCCAGATGGAATAGGTAAAAAACGCGCGCTGATTTTTAAACAACTCAAGCGGTGATTTTTTAACCTCAACCTCAGTGTTATTAATAATTTTTATTTCTGAATTGAATGTTAATGCGGGATAAAACTTCTTTAACCAAAATAAAATTTTAGGAGTATTTTTATTATCTTCACTCAAAAAATATAAAGATTCTGGCATCTTAAAGTATGTGATAAAGAAAATAATTAAAGGAACAATACCGCCAAAATAGAAAATTGCCTGCCAGCCTCCCCAAGGAACTAGTAAGGCGGATATACCGCCCCCTAACATTGCCCCTACCGTATAGCCACAAGAAATGACCATCATGGTAAAAATACGAGATTTGAATGGAACAATTTCGGAGCTATAAGCCATAACATTTGGCATGATACCTCCTAAAAAAATTCCTGTAACAAAGCGGATTGCAGTCAATTGCTCAATATTGCCCACATGTGGCGTCACCAGCATCAACACCGAGAACATAAAAGTCGAGATCAGTAAGATGGGACGGCGGCCAAAACGATCAGAGAGTGAACTTAATAAAAATGATCCAACAAACAAACCAAATAAGCTGGCGCTAAACACAATTCCTAGCATGGATTTTTGAACGCCCCATTCTTCTATAATCATTGGGGCTGCGTAAGCCATAGACTGGATGTCATAGCCATCCATAATCATCAGTAATAAACAGGTGATCAGAATAAATTTTTGATAGCGTCCAACTTTCTGCTGATTGATCAGATCACTTAATGCAACTTCTTTCATGGTATTCCCTTCTCCATGACATGCTTTAAATTAATTCATTTTAATTATTCAATACGTAATCAATTTACGATTAACGTAAAATAAAATAGCAATAATATGCCAATAAAGTCAAAATATTATTTTTTTATAATATAAACAAAAAGTTAGATCAGGTGATTTGATTCTAGCTGAGTAATGATTTCATCTTATTGCACAGGGGCTATGGTCTGCTCATCTAACAAAAAACAAGCAAACCATACATCCTATTATTTAAATTATTTTTAGATTCAAACAGATGATTTAAAAAGCACTCCAAAGCTTTTCCCTCTCATCCGCCTGATCTGAGTTAAATAATTCCCCTCAATCAACATTCTCCTTTTCAGCAGAAGACCCTTTACTTGATGGTTCAGAAGAACCCAAAGCCATACTTGAGAATACGCCATCGCGATAAATCCATGCATGTAATAACGCAGCAGACAAATGACCAATAACCACAGCAAATAGTAGCCAAGCCAAAATTCCGTGTAGAGTACGGAACCAAGCATAAAGCGTAGAGTTGGTGGGTGCTATAGGTGGAAGGTCCCAACCCGGAAATAAAGTTACAGGCCAATTACCTGCCGATAGCGTAGCCCATCCGAGCAATGGCAAACTAAACATCAAAAGATAAAGCAGCCAATGTGATGCATGGGCCATAAATGCCTGCCAGCGCGGTACAGTCGGCGGCAAAGGTGGAATTGGAAAATAGAGTCGATTTATTAATCTAATGATGACCAATAATAAGATTGCGATTCCTAAAGGACGATGGATATCGATTAACCACGGACGCCAAGTGATTGAGGTTGTCATTCCAACACCAATAAATAGCATGGCCAAAATCGCTACCGCCATAAGCCAATGTAGAATTCGAGCAGTCAAATTAAAATGACGTGGAGCATTATTTTTAGATTTGTTTTGCATGGCTGATCTCTCCTATTTGCCCACGGCATCCGTTGCTTTGCCAAATCCAATTTCACGTAAGCGAGCATTGTAAGATTGTGAATAGATGCCTGCTCGTGCGGCGAGTACCGGATCATCTGATAACTCAATTCCCGGTGGAACTAGTGTTGGATCAAAATTAATGTCACGGCAAACGCCATTTACCTGTTCAGTTACATTTTTGACTTCCAATGTTCCTGCTATCACTTCTTTGCGTTCTTTTGGCCAAGGTTGAGACGGGTCATTCACTGGGTCTCCCGGCTCGGCAAGTTGCAAAACTAAATCCCAATATAGCGGCCCTTCAGCTAAACGTTTTTTGATGTCTTTAAATAAAAAATCATGGCCAGCTTGATCACGTTGTTCTTTCGTCAGACTAATAAATTTTGAATGAGGACGCATAGACCAACGGACTGGCTGTTCTTGTCCATTGGCAGCCCGCAATATAAAAGCATTTACGACATAAAATTCTGCGCCACTGAAACTACCGGTTAATGGCATCTTCGCCTTTTGCTCAATAGACTTACGTGCTTCTGGATATTCTTTTAAGAAAGCCTCAACAAGGGCTGGATCGGGTTTGCCAGTAGCTGGAACTGGTTTAAATGCTTTTTGCTGCGCCAAAAAACCTTCAGCATTTCGTGTAGGGAAATAGGGAAAGTTGTTTAATTTCATGCGCCATTGTGAATGATCAGCTGCGGAAAGTAATAAAGCCATACTTACGGTTGCTGTCGAATTATCTGCTGCATGCGGGTTACCACTTCCAATAGAAAAACGGCCAATCGCTGGTATATCAGACTTGGCAAATACAGTGGCTTTAGAGAGTGCCGCCGCCGCACCATTACTGTGGTAAGTGCCATCAAAACAAATACCCTTACCGTGTGCACGTCGATATCCGGGATCAAAGTTATTTAATGAGTCTCCCAAAAAAGTTTTGCTTGTGGTGCGATGTCCAAATAGACCAGCGACCCAAGCAAATGCCAATACTAAAGAGCCCGCGATTACAGCAATACCCACGAATCGCAGCCAATACTTCTTTAGAGTTTTAAAATTCAAATTATTCATTCTTTATCCTGTGTAAATTGTATGGCTGCATCCCTAAAAAAGAGTTTGATCATGTCAAAAGAGACTTACTTACATTGATGGAATCACGTTCAAAATTAGCTGAGTAAATAAAATCCCGAAAGTTCTGGATCCAATAGAGATAAGCCTTAATATAATATTTATTTCCTGATCATATAAGGTACGCACCTCGGGGTTAGTATTAATCTTATTAACATTTGAATGGAGATAAATAAAGCATGGGAACGAAGAATCTAGAAGCTCCCACATTGACCGAAAGAGTCCGAAGAGGTGATCTTTTTAAAAGCGAGCTCGTTAACTAGTGATGATTGATCATAGAGATGAGAAAACAATCTAACACCCTTTCTCTCTCATCTTTCTGTTCTGAACTTAAAAGCTGAATAATTGCACCCTCAATCATATATAGAAATAGCTTGGCGTCCTGAAAAGTCGCATCCCTTTTGAGTGCTCTAAGCTGGCTATAGATTTCATTAATGAGCCATGTTCTATATCTCACCGCGGTTTGATAGGCTTTTGGATGGGTCAGTTTTGTTTCAAACATGGCTTTAAACAATAAATAGTACAGTCCCTCTAAATCGGTATGTAAGAAATAAAGTTTCTTAAGTTTTTCCTTCACGCTTGAACCTTGGTCGTATTCAACAATTGAAACCACTTTTTCTTTTAAACGTTCTTTTTGTACGATTAAACAGATTTCAATAAACCGCTCTTTTGAATGAAAGAAGTTATAAAAAGTCGCTTTAGTAATTTTTGACTCTTTCACAATTCTGTCGACCCCAACCGTATGAAAGCCGTGATGGTGAAGTAAGTCAATCGACGTATTAATAACTTGAATAGCACGTGTTGAGAGAACTAACTTTGGCATAGTTTTACCGTTATAAAAATTCTTGTTGTATATAAATGAGATAAAAAACCTGTGCCCTTTTTGGGAGAAAAAAAGGCACAGCAAAGCCTATAAAGACTGTGCTTGGCACATCTCAAGTTTTATTGTTGAGTAAGTTTTTGGTCGTGACGATTTAAAGCCTGAAAACCTTAGGGCAATCAAACTGCTTTAAACGTTTAAGCTGTGTCGTAATAGCTTATGGCAAGGGCTGCCAAGAAATAATGGATGTGCAAAGCCAACTCCTTTTTATTGGGAGCTCTGCCAGACATTAAATTTATGGTGGCAGAACGAAAGAGGGTTGACGGACTGGTCATAGAGCCAGCACACCCGAAGGTGTCCCCCTCCCGTTCTGAACTGCACCCCATAAGTTAGACTTTTAAAACTTATGAGGTGTGCTCTATGCCAATTCCGAAGCATTCAAAAGAGTTAAAATTAAAAGTCATTCAAGCTT
>NZ_JBQEOR010000022.1:0-7959 GCF_052045285.1 Acinetobacter sp. 22301
CGATCCACTGTTTCTGCTTCAACTGTTAACTCGCCATCAGCAAAGCCTGCCGGTACTTCTGCTGTATAGCTACCATCCGGTTGAACTGTTGCCGTCACTTGTTGCTCAAGTGGATTACCCGCCTGGTCTTGACCGGTAATCGTCAAGATCACTTCACTACCCGGTGCAACATCTGTGGTACCGCCTGTGATATGACCTTGGTTATCCACATCAACTGTAATGGTGCCATCAACCCGGTCTAGACCGTCTTGACCTGACAGATTGTCTTCAGCTTTTACAACATTACCATTTTGATCTACAACCTCAGACTCTACCTTCAAATCCCCATCAGCAAAGTCATTTGGCACTTCTACTGTATAGCTACCATCAGGATTAACAGTAGTTTCAATTTCCCGGCTAATTAAATTGCCATCTTTATCTTCACCCGTAATGGTAACATTCACTTTACTACCATCAGGAATATTTTCAGTCTTACCCGTTATAAGCCCACTACTTGCAACTTGGATACTATTCGTACCATTAGGTGTACTTGGTGAATTATCATCATCATTATGGGTGGCAGCAATTACACCCCCAACAGCACCCAGACCAGCTAACCAAGGTAAAAGGCTAACAAGTTGACTCCCTGCTTCTGGTAGTAATACTTCTAACCCAGGAATACCTTTAAAGTCAGAAACCCCATCGAACCAATAAAGAACACATCCATCTTCTTCAAATACTAAGTCAGAAATTACTTCATCATAAGCAGTAAAGAAATTTTCAATAACTATTACTTCTCCATTTTTCAATTTAAGTAATAAGTTATTACCGTCACGGATAAATTCCTCAACATCATCACGATGCATTTTCGTATGAACGATTGATGCTTCTGTTAAAGTAATCTGATTCGAATTAACTATTGATTTCTCTAATGAATCTTTTTCTATTACGATAAAATTAGTCATATTTCACCTAAACTTCTTATTCCATAAATTGGTAATTACTTAGAAATCCCAGTAATTTCGACAGTTACACGACGATCTGGTTGCAAGCAGGCTTTTAAGGCTTCTTGTGATTTAACGTTAGGACATCCATCAGTTACAGGTTGAGCTTCTCCCCTGCTTGTTGTACTGATAACGCTATCAGACAACCCATTTTGGATTAGAAGATTCCGTACAGTATCCGCCCGGCTTTGCGCCAGCTTTTGGTTATAATTGTCATTGCCTAATCGGTCTGTATGACCAGTCAATTTAATTGCACTTACCGAGACGTATCCCTGCGAAATTTTAGAAGCTAAATCCATTACTTCTTGGCGCCCTTTTGGCAGCAAGTCATTAAGTGTAGAACCATCAAATTTGAATAAAGTATCTGCTGATAATTGGATTACTGAAGTGTGTTCAATAGTTGGAGTTGCTTCTTTTTTTGAGCAAACAAGTTCTTTTCCATTATTTAAAATATAAGGATTGCCATTCTTATCTATGGAAAGGGTCAAATTATTGTCGGATAACTGATTGGTTTGAAGGTCTACATCACATGATTGACACTCTTGAGAAGTACAATTTTTAACTTTGAAATTGTAAATTTCAGGCTTCAAACGGTACTGCGCTGCATTATTAATATAGAAGCTACCCGATTGAATGTTGTCTATATAGAAATTAATAGGACAGTTTTGCTTTTCCGGAGCATCTTCTGCACATAATTTATCATCTCGTTTTACGTTTATTACTTGAGCCTTATCGTTACCCCCTTCTTGAAACCGTAAACCTGAAGGCTGGGAATAATTGTTGGCTGCACAGGCAGACAGTCCAATTGACACAGCTATTACTAACAATCGCAATTTATACATATAGCATTCCCTAAACGTTAAAAGTAAAAACCATTGTTATCTCTATATTTGTGAAGCAGTTCTCATATATGCAAAGTGAAGTTATCAAATTCACATCATGATTTATGTTCATTTTACACATTTTTATTTAATTTCAAACTATGCTTTTTATATTAAAAATAAAAATAGTTTCAAAAAATTATCTTATATAATTAATATTTAATATTTTTTTTAATTTATTTTTTTAATAAAAAATTGTTATTTTTTATCTACAACCAATTATGTGCATTTTTAACATAGAAAATTTGTGACTGCGTGACTGTAAGCTCAGTAGCGTTTTATGCGGTTAAAGTAAATAATTTCTATAAGAGAATAAGAGATAAAAAAAGCCATACTTAAGTAGATGGCTTAGATGAAGAGCAGTTTAAAAGAAAAAATTAAGTTAAATTTAGTCTACTTTAAATTTAAACTTATAAATCAAACCCACCGAAGATTGGGGGCTCTTCTGTCGTACTATCATCATTATTTGAGTTTCCTTCCAACGAGTTAGAACCATTTTCTTGTTCAGATGTTTGTGGAGGAGCTCCATCTTTACTTGATGGATAATCATCCATTAATAATATTGTACTTAGCGCAGCACAATGAGTTCTTAGGCTCTCATTATCATCATCGTACATTGTTGGATATAATTGTTTAGAATATTGTGAAGTATAACTTACAGTCCAATTCTGCAAGATATTAGGTAAATTAAAAGTATAGTAATATGTTTTTTCTTCATTGGGTTGATAAGTATTAACAGTTTCATCATTTAAACAATAATTCGTTTCTGTTTCTTTTTCTGTTTTAGAACCCGTTAATTGTATAGCAGCTTTACAACTGTTGATGTACTCATAGATCGGTTCTGATGTCGTATTTTTCACAATGACTTGTAATTTATACCTTACCTTTAATCCACTATTTATTCCTAAAAGATCCATCCGATCCCCCATTTTCATAGGGATAAATGGAGCATAGTGTCTAACAAATTGAATTGTTCGTTCTACACCGCCACAATATTGTGTTACAGGATTTGGATAAGCAACAGCATACTCACCATCATCTTCCATTTGATTAGAACCTGGATTTGGTCGAGGATTAGTAACAGGGTTTTCAGTACCAACTGTCATTTCGCCCGTACCAGTTCCCCCTAAAGTCACTCCAACATTAAATCCGCCATCCTCTCCAGTACAACCCGAGAGCATAAATAAACCTACAGATACTAATGGTAGTGTAAGACGCGAATGAGGCATATGAGTTATCTCAATAAATATTGTAAGAACTAAAAAACAGAAAATTCCTTTAAACCTGTTTTTTCATGAAATATTTTATAGGAAACTTAAATACTTGGAATTATTCAATCACTATAAAATTTAAATTTTATAGAATTCAAGTAGCTAACAAAAATCTAGGTATTCAGAAATAAATATATTCTTTTACAATCCTATGATGTCTGGAACTCCGGTCTTATTAAAACCTAATATAATTTAACAATAAACATACTTTTTGACAAACAAAAATGTGCAATTAAACCATTTTTCATAAAAAAAATTATGTGAGAGGGAAATAAAATTTTAAAAAAATAATAATATGTGCAATATGTACATATTTTTTAAATAATGGTACATTTCCTTTGAGTGACTCTAAACAAAAGGAGATAGAACTGTAACATTTGAATAGAAAAAATTACGATAGCTCAAACAGTAAGTTTTTATTAAACAGTTGACACTAGGGAAATGAGTTAAATTCAATGCGTGCGTATTCTTTAGACTTTCGCCAGAATGTAATGGCTGCTTACAAACAAACGCAACATAAGTCAAAAGTCTGTAAACAGTTTAAGATTGCCAGATCAACACTGGATGAATGGATTGCTCTTGAAGAAACAACACAAGATTTAAAACCACTACCACTTACTCGTACTGGCAGACCCTTTTCTATTTATGACTTAAAAAGCTTTGAAGATTTTGTAAAATCTACACCCTTCTCTAAAATCAGAGAATTAATAGACCCTTTTGAACATAGATTTGGTTATAAAGTCTCATATTCTATTCTATGGAGAGGCTTAAAAAAAATTGGGTGGAAAAATAAATTTAAAAGTCGAGAGTGAATCAATATTTATTTATCATATTGGAAAATACCCAGACGAAACTGTTTATTCGCGTCAGGGGATCTTTCATCGTTTTTACAATATTCTATTGCCGAAGAAAGGATAGCCTTAGACATCAAATTCCACATATCAAGACTTAATTTTTTAAGCTTTTCTACAGATTCAGGACTTAACTCGTCTGCAAAAATAGCTTGTTCTAAAAAATTGGTTTTTTGCGTTAGATTACTAATCCCGGCTGCAAGATGATCTGAAATATTTTGAGTAAATAGTTGCTTACTTTCATCCATTTGTGGATCTGGAGTAAAACTGGAATTCTGCAAAATAATTTGATTATTTTCTTCTATGACCAACCCCAATCGTTTAAGTTCGAGTAATATTGATTTTGGATGCTTTTCAGAAGATATCTGCTTAACCAAGCCCTCAAAACTTGGTTCCTCCCCATTAAAAGGAATTTGGGTTGGCAGTTTTTGTCCTATCCATAAACCTATTACACGAGCAGGTACACTAATAGGTAATTGCTGATTAAACTGATTAATTAATCTATACTCACCATAGGTCTGACAAAAACTTCTGACATCACGTCGCCCTAAACCAGATAATAAGCTAACAGCAGAGTCTGTTTTTTTTTGTTTAATAGAGTCTAGCTCTTTAATGGCTTCATTATAAAATACCGACTTTAGGGCGGTAGAAAACTCATTGTAACCAATACCAGTTTTAATAAGCCAACGAACCAACTCAGGCATAATACTGATAGCATGTTCTAATGTCGTTTCAGTGTCATGAGACAACATCATGTCTTTAGAAGTTACCAAAGCCGATGTCTCTTTACCCATGCATACTCCAGTGTGAGATGAAATAGACTTCCCCAAATCAATAGTAGTTAGAAAGTTAAAAAACATTTTAATTTAATAAAATTATACTTTTTCAACCTAATAAATTGTAGGCTTTTTTTTAAAAAAATGTAGGCTTTTTTTTATAAACTAACGGACTATTTCGTACACTTGGTTCATTCTCTACAAGCTGTGTTGATGTTAAAAAGAGAATTATTAAGTTTCTTATAACACTAAGATATGTCTAAAAATATAAAAAAAACAATATTAAAAGAAATTAAATTATTAAAATATTTCAAATAAAAACAAAAATTTATACAAAAAACTATTTTGATTATCAATAACGATTTGAAAAATTTAATTCTGTAAAAAAATAGGCTTATTCTTCATTCAATATGAATAAGCCTTTTATAGAAATAATATATGAATTTTTTTACTCAATGATACCATCAACATCTATTACTACGCGCCTATTGGGTTCTAGACATTTCACTAATAGATTTTTTGAAAGACCATCTGCACAGTGTTTTACAGGATCCTGCTCGCCTAGACCTTGTGCAATAAGAACTTGGGCGTTGATTTGATTATTCAAAAAATATTGTTTTATCGTTTCTGCTCTTTTTTGAGATAACGTTAAGTTATAAACCTCCCGTCCTAAGTAATCTGTATATCCCAAAATCCGAATTGTTCTAATTTCTTTAAATTTATGAAGTTCTGCAACCAAACGATCTAAATCCTCCCTTCCTTTTAGATTTATATGATTCAGATCACTTTTATCAAAAGCAAATAATGCATCTGCGCCTAGTGTATAACGTTTGATTGATACTTGCTGTTTAGGCTCTTCTTTCTTTGGTGGATTGAATGATGGAGGACAAGCAGCATTTTCCGGATCAATCGGATTCCAATAAAAACTGCTTGCAATCATATTTTGATCAAATAAAATCTTATATTGGCAAGTAGTTATGCCATTTTCACCTTTGCCAGGTGTATTAAAGTGAAATAAATAATTCCATTCTCTTGGTCTCCACCCATCATCATATTGTGGTCGTCCAATTAATTCATATAACTGATCTTTTGTCATACCTGAACGAACTTGGCTTAAACTTTGTAAATTTGGAAATGTTCCTAACTCCTTATTAAAAATAACATCATTAGCTTTATGCCATTTAGGATTGTCAGTCATACCCTCTTTTGTAATTAACGTACCAGTTGAACACCCACTAAAAATTCCCACTGCTAAACACATGATAAATAAATTTTTCATATCTGAATTCCCGTATAAATTTTGTATTCGATAATTTAATTTTAAGTAGTCTTTATATTAGACACACTGAAATATTCAATGTGCCTAATAATCACTAAAGGCTTACCATTGGATACCGGCGCCTACAGTTCCTCCAAAATCACCACGGGAATTACCACTTCCAGACATTTTAAAGACCCATTTTCCATTATCTGAAATCGATGACATACCTATTGCATAACCAGATTCACCTCGGTACGTACCACCGCTGATTGCCATCATACTTTTACCTGGAATGTAAGCTTGTGGTAATCCCGCGGTTGCCATTGCTTGAGCAATACCTCCATTGGCATGATCTTCTAAATCATCGATACGTTTATTTGTTGTATAGAATGCTTGTTCTAATTGATTACTTACATTAGTGACTTGTTGATCTAAGGAATTCAGTGCATCTCCAACATTATTGTAAGAGCCTCCACCCACATTATAAGTAGGGCCTGTATTGGTTTCATAATTGGCACCACCACCTAAGTAGTTATAAATATTGGTGTTGCTCGCATGTAACTGAGATCCATTAATCGCATCTTTCGATGTAGAGTTAATTGTGCCCTCCGCTACATTTGTAACTTTACTTGCACCAGCATTTATACCTGTTTGATCAATTGTGATATTTCCTACAGAAACTTTATCTGTAGTAATCGAACCAGAAGTAACTGTATCAAACTTCACATCTTTACTGGTTGCCACTTGATAGTTCGTACTACCATCGGCATTTTTACTACTTGAAACCGTAATATTCTCACCAGCCGATACTGTTGTTTTAGCAGCTGTCGCAGCCGCAGTTGCATTTTGAGCAACCTGTTGTAGTTGATCTTCAGTAGCAGCTTGTCCTGAAACAATATTGTTAGGATTCCAAGTCGTATTTGTTAATCCATTAACTGTACCAGCCTCACCATTAACAGTAACTTTTCCAGCAGAGATATTGCCTTTTGATCCATCAATCAAAACATCTCCAGCTTGAATTGTTCCAGAATTACCATCAATTGATACTGCATTATCTCCTGCTCCAATTTTAATTTGATCAGCTAAGCCCACTTTAATGTCATTACCAGAATTCGTTACTAGTACACCATTATCAGAGTCACCATTAATATTTACAGTTTGACCTGGTTTTACTGTGCTTGTCGCATTCGAACCTGAATCAGTACTTACATTCCAACCTTGGTTTGCATTTGCAGCCTGATCATTTACATGTTTAATTGCATCATCGATGGTGTTTTGCCCAGTGCCACCAATATTGCTCCAAGTAATCTGATTATTAGTATAAAGAGCATTACCACCAAACAGTTGAGTCAAGTTATTACCTAAGCCAAAAAGCTGACTACCATTGATGGCATCTTTAGAATCTGCACTAATAAGACCATCTGCAACATCAGTTACTTTTTTATCACCTGCACTAATACCATCTTTTGTTATGCTTGGGCCATTAGCGATAACAATACCGTCTGTTGTAATTGTGGTATCGCCAACTGTGACCTTATTAAAATCAACCTCATCTGCTGTAGCAACAGTGTATATATTTTGTCCATCCACACCAGTGCTTGAAGTAACAGTAATATTTTTCCCTTGTTCAACCTCCGTTCTTGATGCTGCTGTTGCCTGGTCTACATAGGTTTTATTGGTAATATGGTTTCCTTCGGTAATTGGACCTGTGTAGTAGCTGCCTCCATTATTCACCGTGAAGCTATCGCCTAGCTTGGTTTCTCCTGTCGCAGTCAGGTTCGTCGTGTTCACTGTATTGAATGTCACATCTGCTGCTGTACCCACCGTGATACTGCCATCCGCATTCGCTATTAACTCAACATTGTCTCCAGTCACAAAGTTAACCTTGTTGTCATCTTTATTGACTGTCTTAACATCAACTCCGTCAATCTGCGTC
>NZ_JBQEOR010000023.1:0-5542 GCF_052045285.1 Acinetobacter sp. 22301
ATCATTAAGAGAATTGAAGAACAACTTGTGTGGATTTTTACTGATTGATTAATCGAAATAATTTTCATTGATTGATTGGTTTAAATTACTCGAAGTTTATTTGAGCGAAATTTAAGTCAGTAATTGATGAGCCAGAATTGGCACCTTGTCTTTAAATAAGGTGCAAAATGATTTTAACTGAAGAGTTTGATCATGGCTCAGATTGAACGCTGGCGGCAGGCTTAACACATGCAAGTCGAGCGGAGAGAGGTAGCTTGCTACTGATCTTAGCGGCGGACGGGTGAGTAATGCTTAGGAATCTGCCTATTAGTGGGGGACAACATTTCGAAAGGAATGCTAATACCGCATACGTCCTACGGGAGAAAGCAGGGGATCTTCGGACCTTGCGCTAATAGATGAGCCTAAGTCGGATTAGCTAGTTGGTGGGGTAAAGGCCTACCAAGGCGACGATCTGTAGCGGGTCTGAGAGGATGATCCGCCACACTGGGACTGAGACACGGCCCAGACTCCTACGGGAGGCAGCAGTGGGGAATATTGGACAATGGGCGCAAGCCTGATCCAGCCATGCCGCGTGTGTGAAGAAGGCCTTATGGTTGTAAAGCACTTTAAGCGAGGAGGAGGCTACTTTAGTTAATACCTAGAGATAGTGGACGTTACTCGCAGAATAAGCACCGGCTAACTCTGTGCCAGCAGCCGCGGTAATACAGAGGGTGCAAGCGTTAATCGGATTTACTGGGCGTAAAGCGCGCGTAGGCGGCTAATTAAGTCAAATGTGAAATCCCCGAGCTTAACTTGGGAATTGCATTCGATACTGGTTAGCTAGAGTGTGGGAGAGGATGGTAGAATTCCAGGTGTAGCGGTGAAATGCGTAGAGATCTGGAGGAATACCGATGGCGAAGGCAGCCATCTGGCCTAACACTGACGCTGAGGTGCGAAAGCATGGGGAGCAAACAGGATTAGATACCCTGGTAGTCCATGCCGTAAACGATGTCTACTAGCCGTTGGGGCCTTTGAGGCTTTAGTGGCGCAGCTAACGCGATAAGTAGACCGCCTGGGGAGTACGGTCGCAAGACTAAAACTCAAATGAATTGACGGGGGCCCGCACAAGCGGTGGAGCATGTGGTTTAATTCGATGCAACGCGAAGAACCTTACCTGGCCTTGACATAGTAAGAACTTTCCAGAGATGGATTGGTGCCTTCGGGAACTTACATACAGGTGCTGCATGGCTGTCGTCAGCTCGTGTCGTGAGATGTTGGGTTAAGTCCCGCAACGAGCGCAACCCTTTTCCTTATTTGCCAGCGAGTAATGTCGGGAACTTTAAGGATACTGCCAGTGACAAACTGGAGGAAGGCGGGGACGACGTCAAGTCATCATGGCCCTTACGGCCAGGGCTACACACGTGCTACAATGGTCGGTACAAAGGGTTGCTACCTAGCGATAGGATGCTAATCTCAAAAAGCCGATCGTAGTCCGGATTGGAGTCTGCAACTCGACTCCATGAAGTCGGAATCGCTAGTAATCGCGGATCAGAATGCCGCGGTGAATACGTTCCCGGGCCTTGTACACACCGCCCGTCACACCATGGGAGTTTGTTGCACCAGAAGTAGCTAGCCTAACTGCAAAGAGGGCGGTTACCACGGTGTGGCCGATGACTGGGGTGAAGTCGTAACAAGGTAGCCGTAGGGGAACCTGCGGCTGGATCACCTCCTTAACGAAAGATTGACGATTGGTAAGAATCCACAACAAGTTGTTCTTCATAGATGTATCTGAGGGTCTGTAGCTCAGTTGGTTAGAGCACACGCTTGATAAGCGTGGGGTCACAAGTTCAAGTCTTGTCAGACCCACCATGACTTTGACTGGTTGAAGTTATAGATAAAAGATACATGACTGATGATGTAAGCTGGGGACTTAGCTTAGTTGGTAGAGCGCCTGCTTTGCACGCAGGAGGTCAGGAGTTCGACTCTCCTAGTCTCCACCAGAACTTAAGAGAAGTTCGGATTACAGAAATTAGTAAATAGAGATTTCGGTCTTGGTTTATTAACTTCTGTGATTTAAGTATCACGGTATTAAGCATGACCTGACGAAGGCATGTTTATTCATTAACAGATTGGCAAAATTGAGTCTGAAATAAATTGTTCACTCAAGAGTTTAGATTAAGTAATTAATCTAGATGAATTGAGAACTAGCAAATTAACTGAATCAAGCGTTTTGGTATATGAATTTAGATTGAAGCTGTACAGTGTTTAAGTACACAGACAACAGATAGTAGCGATGAAGAATCGCACGGACAACACTCACTTGTAGGTGTTGACGACTGTTTGGGGTTGTATAGTCAAGTAATTAAGTGCATGTGGTGGATGCCTTGGCAGTCAGAGGCGATGAAAGACGTGATAGCCTGCGAAAAGCTCCGGGGAGGCGGCAAATATCCTTTGATCCGGAGATTTCTGAATGGGGGAACCCACCTACTTTAAGGTAGGTATTGCAACATGAATACATAGTGTTGCAAGGCGAACGAGGGGAAGTGAAACATCTCAGTACCCTTAGGAAAAGAAATCAATTGAGATTCCCTCAGTAGCGGCGAGCGAACGGGGATCAGCCCATTAAGTTATGTGTGTTTTAGTGGAACGCTCTGGGAAGTGCGAACGTAGAGGGTGATATTCCCGTACACGAAAGGGCACACATAATGATGACGAGTAGGGCGAGGCACGTGAAACCTTGTCTGAATATGGGGGGACCATCCTCCAAGGCTAAATACTCCTGACTGACCGATAGTGAACCAGTACCGTGAGGGAAAGGCGAAAAGAACCCCTGTGAGGGGAGTGAAATAGATCCTGAAACCGCATGCATACAAGCAGTGGGAGCACCTTCGTGGTGTGACTGCGTACCTTTTGTATAATGGGTCAGCGACTTATATTCAGTAGCAAGGTTAACCGTATAGGGGAGCCGTAGGGAAACCGAGTCTTAATAGGGCGTTTAGTTGCTGGGTATAGACCCGAAACCAGGCGATCTATCCATGAGCAGGTTGAAGGTTGGGTAACACTAACTGGAGGACCGAACCCACTGTCGTTGAAAAGCCAGGGGATGACTTGTGGATAGGGGTGAAAGGCTAATCAAGCCTGGTGATAGCTGGTTCTCCCCGAAAGCTATTTAGGTAGCGCCTCGGACGAATACCATAGGGGGTAGAGCACTGTTTCGGCTAGGGGGTCATCCCGACTTACCAAACCGATGCAAACTCCGAATACCTATGAGTACTATCCGGGAGACAGACTGCGGGTGCTAACGTCCGTAGTCAAGAGGAAAACAATCCAGACCGCCAGCTAAGGCCCCAAAATCATAGTTAAGTGGGAAACGATGTGGGAAGGCATAGACAGCTAGGAGGTTGGCTTAGAAGCAGCCACCCTTTAAAGAAAGCGTAATAGCTCACTAGTCGAGTCGGCCTGCGCGGAAGATGTAACGGGGCTAAAACTATGTGCCGAAGCTGCGGATTTGACATTAGTCAAGTGGTAGGGGAGCGTTCTGTAAGCCGATGAAGGTGTATTGAGAAGTATGCTGGAGGTATCAGAAGTGCGAATGCTGACGTGAGTAACGACAAAACGGGTGAAAAACCCGTTCGCCGAAAGACCAAGGGTTCCAGTCCAACGTTAATCGGGGCTGGGTGAGTCGACCCCTAAGGCGAGGCCGAAAGGCGTAGTCGATGGGAAATTGGTTAATATTCCAATACTTCTGTGTAATGCGATGAGAGGACGGAGAAGGTTAAGTCAGCCTGGCGTTGGTTGTCCAGGTGAAAGGATGTAGGTATGTATCTTAGGCAAATCCGGGGTACTCTATACTGAGATCCGATAGCAAGCTGTACTTGTACAGTGAAGTGGCTGATACCATGCTTCCAGGAAAAGTCTCTAAGCTTCAGTTACACAGGAATCGTACCCGAAACCGACACAGGTGGTCAGGTCGAGTAGACCAAGGCGCTTGAGAGAACTCTGCTGAAGGAACTAGGCAAAATGGTACCGTAACTTCGGGAGAAGGTACGCTGTTGTTGGTGATGGAACTTGCTTCCTGAGCTGACGACAGCCGCAGAAACCAGGCCGCTGCAACTGTTTATTAAAAACATAGCACTCTGCAAACACGAAAGTGGACGTATAGGGTGTGATGCCTGCCCGGTGCTGGAAGGTTAATTGATGGGGTTAGCGTAAGCGAAGCTCTTGATCGAAGCCCCAGTAAACGGCGGCCGTAACTATAACGGTCCTAAGGTAGCGAAATTCCTTGTCGGGTAAGTTCCGACCTGCACGAATGGCATAATGATGGCGGCGCTGTCTCCAGCAGAGGCTCAGTGAAATCGAAATCGCTGTGAAGATGCAGTGTACCCGCGGCTAGACGGAAAGACCCCGTGAACCTTTACTGCAGCTTGACACTGAACTTTGACCTTACTTGTGTAGGATAGGTGGGAGGCTTTGAAGTTGGAACGCTAGTTCCAATGGAGCCGTCCTTGAAATACCACCCTGGTAATGTTGAGGTTCTAACTCTGTCCCGTTATCCGGGACGAGGACCGTGTCTGGTGGGTAGTTTGACTGGGGCGGTCTCCTCCTAAAGAGTAACGGAGGAGTACGAAGGTGCGCTCAGCGTGGTCGGAAATCACGCGTAGAGTATAAAGGCAAAAGCGCGCTTAACTGCGAGACCCACAAGTCGAGCAGGTACGAAAGTAGGTCTTAGTGATCCGGTGGTTCTGTATGGAAGGGCCATCGCTCAACGGATAAAAGGTACTCTGGGGATAACAGGCTGATACCGCCCAAGAGTTCATATCGACGGCGGTGTTTGGCACCTCGATGTCGGCTCATCTCATCCTGGGGCTGAAGCAGGTCCCAAGGGTATGGCTGTTCGCCATTTAAAGAGGTACGCGAGCTGGGTTTAGAACGTCGTGAGACAGTTCGGTCCCTATCTACCGTGGGCGCTGGAAATTTGAGAGGATCTGCTCCTAGTACGAGAGGACCAGAGTGGACGAACCTCTGGTGTACCGGTTGTGACGCCAGTCGCATCGCCGGGTAGCTATGTTCGGAAGGGATAACCGCTGAAAGCATCTAAGCGGGAAGCCTACCTCAAGATAAGATTTCCCTAGGAATTTATTCCTCTAAAGAGCCGTTCGAGACTAGGACGTTGATAGGTTGGATGTGGAAGCATAGTGATATGTGAAGCTGACCAATACTAATTGCTCGTGAGGCTTGACTATACAACACCCAAGCAGTTGTATATGAAGCATCAATCGATTCATAAACATGCAAAGCAACTTGATTTAGTTATACTACTAGCTAAAATGAACAACGAAAAATCAGACCAATCAGCCCATCTGTAAAGATTTGGAAAACGCAACGTATCACACAGTGAATAAAACGAAGCAAGTATCCATACCAGTTGTGCTGGCGACCATAGCAAGAGTGAACCACCTGATCCCTTCCCGAACTCAGAAGTGAAACCTCTTAGCGCTGATGGTAGTGTGGGGTTACCCATGTGAGAGTAAGTCATCGCCAGCTCATTATTCTAAACACCCCC
>NZ_JBQEOR010000024.1:0-1625 GCF_052045285.1 Acinetobacter sp. 22301
AGCAACAAGTGACGGCAACAGTTCAACCGGATGGCAGCTATACAGCAGAAGTACCGGCAGGCTTTGCTGATGGCGAGTTAACAGTTGAAGCAGAAACAGTGGATCGTAACGGTACACCACTTAATGCTGAAGACAATCTGTCAGGTCAAGATGGTCTAGATCGAGTTGATGGCACCATTACAGTTGATGTGGATAACCAAGGTCATATCACAGGTGGAACGACTGATGTTGCACCGGGCAGCGAAGTCACATTAACCATCACAGGTCAGGATCAGGCAGGTAATCCACTTGAGCAACAAGTGACAGCAACAGTTCAACCGGATGGCAGCTATACAGCAGAAGTACCTGCAGGCTTTGCTGATGGCGAATTAACAGTTGAAGCAGAAACAGTGGATCGTAACGGTACACCACTTAATGCTGAAGACAGCCTTGTGAAGACCGATCATGACAATGATCCATCTACACCGGATCAAGGTGGATTAGACCGAGTTGATGGCACGATTTCTGTTGATGTAGACAACACGGGTCATATCACAGGCGGTACCACAGATGTTGCACCGGGTAGTGAAGTGATCTTGACGATTACCGGTCAAGACCAGTCAGGTAATCCACTTGAGCAACAAGTGACGGCAACAGTTCAACCGGATGGTAGCTATACAGCAGAAGTACCGGCAGGCTTTGCTGATGGCGAGTTAACAGTTGAAGCAGAAACAGTGGATCGTAACGGTACACCGCTTAATGCTGAAGACAATCTGTCAGGTCAAGATGGTCTAGACCGGGTTGATGGCACGATTACAGTTGATGTAGACAACACGGGTCATATCACAGGCGGTACCACAGATGTTGCACCGGGTAGTGAAGTGATCTTGACGATTACCGGTCAAGACCAGGCAGGTAATCCACTTGAGCAACAAGTGACGGCAACAGTTCAACCGGATGGCAGTTATACAGCAGAAGTACCGGCAGGCTTTGCTGATGGCGAGTTAACAGTTGAAGCAGAAACAGTGGATCGTAACGGTACACCACTTAATGCTGAAGACAATCTGTCAGGTCAAGATGGTCTAGACCGGGTTGATGGCACGATTACAGTTGATGTAGACAACACGGGTCATATCACAGGCGGTACCACAGATGTTGCACCGGGTAGTGAAGTGATCTTGACGATTACCGGTCAAGACCAGGCAGGTAATCCACTTGAGCAACAAGTGACGGCAACAGTTCAACCGGATGGCAGCTATACAGCAGAAGTACCGGCAGGCTTTGCTGATGGTGAGTTAACAGTTGAAGCAGAAACAGAGGATCGTAACGGTACACCAGTCAATGCTGAAGATAGCCTTGTGAAGACCGATCATGACAATGATCCATCTACACCGGATCAAGGTGGATTAGATCGAGTTGATGGCACGATTTCTGTTGATGTGGATAACCAAGGTCATATCACAGGTGGAACGACTGATGTTGCACCGGGTAGTGAAGTGATCTTGACGATTACCGGTCAAGACCAGTCAGGTAATCCACTTGAGCAACAAGTGACGGCAACAGTTCAACCGGATGGCAGCTATACAGCAGAAGTACCGGCAGGCTTTGCTGATGGCGAGTTAACAGTTGAAGCAGAAACAGTGGAT
>NZ_JBQEOR010000025.1:0-1424 GCF_052045285.1 Acinetobacter sp. 22301
TCTTCTGTTACTGCCGTTACTGTATCGCCATCATTTAAGCCTGGGTTTGGCACAGTCCAAGTACCATCCGGTCCTGCTACAACACTTGCTGTACTACCGTCCGGATATGTCACAGTCACAGTTGAACCAGGTTCTGCTGTACCTGTAATTGGATCTGTCCCGTTAACCGGGTCAATCACTGGTGCTGCTGGTGCTGTTGTATCAACTGTCACCACTGCTGTATCGGTACCCGCATTACCTGCAGCATCAGTTGCCGTCACGGTAATGGTATGTGGACCATCAGTTAACGCAGGCAGTGTATTGTCTGCAAGCGTCCAGGTGCCATCACCATTGTTCACTGCCGGATAATCCACACCATCCACGTTCACAACTACGGTTGCTGTCGGGTCACTTACAGTACCGGTTAACGCAGGTGTGCTGTCATTGGTCAATACATCATCAAGTGCGACTGTCGGTGCAACTGCATCCACCACAGCTGTTGCTGGACCTGAGGTATTGCCCGCAGGGTCAGTCGCTGTTGCAGTCACTGTATCGCCATCCACCAGGTTACCCGGGTTTGGTACTGACCAGCTGCCATCTGTGCCTGCCACGACTGTTGCAGTGGTGCCGTCAGGGAAGCTGACTGTCACTGTAGAACCAGCTTCTGCTGTACCGCTCACTGGGTCAGTCGCATTGATTGGATCAAGTACAGGTGCATTTGGTGCTGTGGTATCAATCGTCACCACTGCTGTATCGGTACCTGCATTGCCTGCTGCATCTGTTGCAGTCACGGTAATGGTGTGTGGACCATCAGTTAACGCAGGAAGTGTATTGTCTGCAAGCGTCCAGGTGCCGTCACCATTGTTCACTGCCGGATAGTCAACACCATCCACGTTCACAACCACTGTTGCTGTCGGATCGTTCACTGTACCAGTGAGTGCAGGTGTGCTGTCATTCGTCAACACATCATCAAGTACAACCACCGGCGGTGTGATGTCTGCAGAGACTGTGCCTGTACCTGGCAATGAAGTATTGCCTGCAGGGTCAGTCGCTGTTGCAGTCACTGTATCGCCATCCACCAGGTTACCCGGGTTTGGTACTGACCAGCTGCCATCTGTGCCTGCCACGACTGTTGCAGTCGTACCGTCAGGGAAGCTGACTGTCACTGTAGAACCCGCTTCTGCTATACCTGTAATTGGGTCTGTCCCGTTAACAGGGTTAATTACTGGAGCATCAGGTGCAGTGGTATCGATTGTATATGTTTGTGTATCGTTAACAGTGCTGCTATTACCTACTGCATCAGTGAAGGTTACTTTGGCATCAATTGTTTTATCTGCATCCGCTGTTAAACCACTACCAGGCACACTTACTGTCCATGTACCTGCTGCACTGTCTACAGTTGCAGTATAAGTTACCCCATTAATAACAACTGTAACGGCTGTAGT
>NZ_JBQEOR010000026.1:0-1175 GCF_052045285.1 Acinetobacter sp. 22301
TTAACAGGTACTGTAAGTGACCCAACAGCAACTGTAGTTGTCAATGTGGATGGCACTGACTATCCGGCAGTGAACAATGGTGACGGCACCTGGACGCTTGCAGACAATACACTTCCTGCGTTAACTGATGGTCCACATACGATTACCGTGACGGCAACAGATGCAGCAGGCAATGCAGGTACAGATACAGGTGTTGTGACAGTTGATACAGCTGCACCGAACGCGCCAGTGATCGACCCAGTTAACGGGACAGACCCAATTACAGGTACGGCAGAACCTGGTTCAACAGTGACTGTGACATATCCGGACGGTAGTACAGCAAGTGTTGTAGCAGGACCGGATGGTACTTGGACTGTGCCAAACCCAGGCTTAAATGATGGCGATACAGTAACGGCAGTAACAGAAGATCCTGCTGGCAATACATCAGGCCCAGCAACAGCTGTGGTGGATGCGGTTGCGCCGACAGTAGCACTTAATGATGTACTCACTAACGATAGCACACCTGCATTAACAGGTACTGTAAGTGACCCAACAGCAACTGTAGTTGTCAATGTGGATGGTGTTGACTATCCGGCAGTGAACAATGGTGACGGCACCTGGACGCTTGCAGACAATACACTGCCTGCATTAACTGATGGCCCACACACCATTACCGTGACTGCAACCGATGCAGCAGGTAACGTAGGTACAGATACAGGTGTTGTGACAGTTGATACAGCTGCTCCTTCAGCACCAGTAATTGACCCTGTTAACGGGACAGACCCGATTACAGGTACAGCAGAACCTGATTCAACAGTGACTGTGACTTATCCGGACGGTAGTACAGCAAGTGTTGTAGCAGGACCGGACGGTACGTGGACTGTGCCAAACCCTGGTCTTAATGATGGTGACACGGTAACAGCAGTAACAGAAGATCCTGCTGGCAATACATCAGGCCCAGCAACAGCTGTGGTTGATGCAGTTGCACCGACAGTAGTGCTTAACGATGTATTGACCAATGACAGCACACCTGAGTTAACCGGTACAGTGAACGATCCGACAGCAACAGTGGTTGTGAATGTGGATGGTGTTGACTATCCGGCAGTGAACAATGGTGACGGCACCTGGACGCTTGCAGACAATACACTTCCTGCATTAACTGATGGTCCACACACCATTACCGTGACTGCAACAGA
>NZ_JBQEOR010000027.1:0-804 GCF_052045285.1 Acinetobacter sp. 22301
ATTATTATTCCTGTACTTTTCAGAGCAAGAGTAATTCTACGATAGCCATAGCATCCCTTATGCTTGTGATATATGGACTTGATCTGCTGTTTTAACTCAGTATATTTATCCTTAGAGCGTACAGCTTTCATGTGATAGAAATAAGTACTACGAGCGATCTTGGCAATACTGAGTAAGAGCTTTAATGGATAAATTTGCCTTAATTCTGAAATAACTTGAACACTGTCTGCAGTAGAAATTGAATTTAGGTACGTTGCTTCAGTTTTAAGGCTTTTAGCTTTTTTAAAAAGGCAACCTCTGCTCGTAAAGCGGTCACTTCATCAATGAGCTCCTGCTGAGATTTATCTTTGTCATCTTTTACAGACTTGGTTATTTTAGTTTTATCTTGTTTAAGCATATTGGTATAAATCCTCGTGGTATTAAACCCAGCAATCCCTTCTTTATGATACTGAGCTAGCCACCTTCTTAAAATTGACGTCCCGCTCAGATTTAACCGTCTTCTAACTTCTCTTACCGGTATCTTATCAAGAAGCATTTGTACAGCCTTGATTTTAAATTCGGAAGAGTAGTAGGTTTTTTTAGTTTTAACATTCAGGCCATCTTCACCTTGTGCCTTATAGTTTTCAATCCATAAGCGGATGGTTTGGAGATCTACATTAAATTCTTGTGAAAGGATTTTATATCCTTTACTTCCCTCTAAATAAGCTTGAATGACTTTTAATTTTAACTCTTTTGAATGCTTCGGAATTGGCATAGAGCACACCTCATAAGTTTTAAAAGTCTAACTTATGGGGTGCAGTTCAG
>NZ_JBQEOR010000028.1:0-642 GCF_052045285.1 Acinetobacter sp. 22301
GGTCAATATGGTGAGTCTTCAGTTCTTGCTCTTGTTGAAGCGCTTGACTCTTACATCCCAGAACCAGAACGTGCTATCGACAAAGCATTCTTAATGCCAATCGAAGACGTATTCTCAATTTCTGGTCGTGGTACTGTAGTAACAGGCCGTGTAGAAGCTGGTATCGTTAAAGTTGGTGAAGAAGTAGAGATCGTTGGTATTAAAGATACAGTTAAAACAACTGTAACTGGCGTAGAAATGTTCCGTAAACTTCTTGACGAAGGCCGTGCAGGTGAGAACTGTGGTATCTTACTTCGTGGTACTAAGCGTGAAGACGTACAACGTGGTCAAGTACTTGCTAAACCAGGTACAATCAAGCCGCACACTAAATTCGACGCAGAAGTATACGTACTTTCTAAAGAAGAAGGTGGTCGTCACACTCCATTCTTAAATGGTTACCGTCCACAGTTCTACTTCCGTACAACTGACGTAACTGGTGCAATCCAATTACAAGACGGCGTTGAAATGGTTATGCCAGGCGACAACGTTGAAATGTCAGTAGAATTAATCCACCCAATCGCAATGGACCCAGGTCTACGTTTTGCGATCCGTGAAGGTGGTCGTACTGTAGGTGCTGGTGTTGTTGCGAAAGTAACTGCATAA
>NZ_JBQEOR010000029.1:0-596 GCF_052045285.1 Acinetobacter sp. 22301
GATAAAACGATTGATGCTAAAGTAACTTTCACTGATGCAGCAGGTAATAGCAGCACAGTTAACGATACACAAACTTATACACTGGATACAGCTGCTCCTTCAGCGCCAGTGATTGACCCTGTTAACGGGACAGACCCAATTACAGGTACAGCAGAACCTGGTTCAACAGTAACAGTAACCTATCCTAATGGTGACACAGCAACAGTTGTAGCCGGACCGGATGGTACTTGGACTGTACCAAACCCAGGCTTAAATGATGGTGATAAAGTTGAGGCAATTGCTACTGATCCAGCAGGCAACCCATCTTTGCCAGGTACAGCTACTGTTGATGCAGTTGCACCAGCAGTTGTTATAACTGATTTATTAACGAATGACAGTACACCTGCGTTAACCGGTACAGTGAACGATCAGACAGCCACTGTGGTTGTAAATGTGGATGGTGTTGACTATCCGGCAGTGAACAATGGTGACGGCACATGGACGCTTGCAGACAATACACTGCCTGCATTAACTGATGGCCCACACACCATTACCGTGACTGCAACCGATGCAGCAGGTAACGTAGGTACAGATACAGGTGTTGTGACAGTTGATAC
>NZ_JBQEOR010000030.1:0-557 GCF_052045285.1 Acinetobacter sp. 22301
GGTGAGCAAGAATACCGTACCCGTGGTGTTGCGTACTGCCCACACTGTGATGGTCCTTTGTTCAAAGGTAAACGTGTTGCCGTGATTGGTGGCGGTAACTCAGGTGTTGAAGCAGCAATTGACCTTGCAGGGATTGTTGAGCATGTCACTTTAGTTGAGTTCGATACCAAACTTCGTGCTGACCAAGTGTTGCAAAATAAATTGCATAGCTTGCCAAACACAACGGTGATTATGAATGCCTTAAGTACAGAAGTGTTAGGCGATGGTTCACAAGTGACCGGTTTGAAATATAAAGACCGTGCGACCGATGAAGAGCATGTGGTCGAGCTTGCAGGGATCTTTGTACAAATTGGTTTACTGCCAAACACTGACTTCTTGAAAGACAGTGAAGTTGAGTTAACCAACCGTGGCGAGATCATTGTCAATGACCGCAACGAAACCAATGTACAAGGTGTATTTGCTGCGGGTGACTGTACGACTGTACCTTACAAGCAAATCATTATTGCTACAGGTGAAGGTGCTAAAGCATCACTCTCAGCGTTTGATTACATCATCCG
>NZ_JBQEOR010000031.1:0-539 GCF_052045285.1 Acinetobacter sp. 22301
GACTATCCGGCAGTGAACAATGGTGACGGCACCTGGACGCTTGCAGACAATACACTTCCTGCATTAACTGATGGTCCACACACCATTACCGTGACTGCAACAGATGCAGCAGGCAATGCGGGTACAGATACAGCAGTGGTGACAATTGATACTAGCGTTCCAGTTGTATCTTTAGATGACTTAACTACTAATGACACAACTCCTGCTTTAACAGGGGTAATTAATGACCCAACAGCAACTGTGGTTGTGAATGTGGATGGCGTTGACTATCCAGCAGTGAATAACGGTGATGGTACTTGGACTCTTGCAGACAATACTTTGCCTGCTTTAATAGATGGTCCTCATACTGTAACTGTAACTGCAACTGATCCAGCTGGAAATACTGCTACAGATACAGCTACGCTTACTATTGATACAGTACCTGCAGACCTGATCGGTGCGATCACGATTCCTGAAGACTTAAATGGCGACGGTATCTTGAATGCAGACGAGCTAGGCACAGACGGTACCTTCAATGCACAAGTGGCGTTGGGACCAGA
>NZ_JBQEOR010000032.1:0-527 GCF_052045285.1 Acinetobacter sp. 22301
TTAACAGGTACTGTAAGTGACCCAACAGCAACTGTAGTTGTCAATGTGGATGGCACTGACTATCCGGCAGTGAACAATGGTGACGGCACCTGGACGCTTGCAGACAATACACTTCCTGCATTAACTGATGGCCCACACACCATTACCGTGACGGCAACAGATGCAGCAGGTAATGCGGGTACCGATACAGCAGTAGTGACAGTTGATACAACAGCACCAGCAGCACCAGTGATTGACCCGGTTAACGGGACAGATCCAATTACAGGTACAGCAGAACCTGGTTCAACTGTGACTGTGACATATCCAGATGGTAGTACGGCAAGTGTTGTAGCAGGACCGGATGGTAGTTGGACTGTGCCAAACCCGGGCTTAAATGATGGTGACACGGTAACAGCAGTAACAGAAGATCCTGCGGGCAATACCTCAGGTCCAGCAACAGCTGTGGTGGATGCAGTTGCACCGACAGTCGCACTTGATGATGTATTGACCAATGACAGCACACCTGCGTTAACCGGTACTGTAAGTGA